>JBAQKF010000030.1:0-252348 GCA_049300695.1 Usitatibacter sp. | reverse complement strand
GCCGACGACGCCGCCGCCGAGGCACTCGTCAAGAAGAGCAAGTGCCTCACGTGCCACTCCGTGGACAAGAAGAAGGACGGGCCCGCATACAAGGATGTCGCGGCGAAGTACAAGGGCAATCCCGACGCCGACAAGAAGCTCTACGTGCACCTCACGACGCATCCCACAGTCAAGGTCGACGGCAAGGAAGAGAAGCACGAGTCGCTCAAGACGACCGACGACAAGGAGATCCACAACGTGATCGCCTGGATCCTGTCTCGCTAAAGGATCGGAGCCGTCCATGCCGTTCACGATGACCCGGGGTATCTGGCAGCTCTTCCGCGCGCGCTATCCGTCGAGATGGATCGCAGCGGCCATGGTGATGCTGTTCCTGCTGGTCCTCATCGGAGCCGGCGCGATCCTCGTGATCGGCGGCGCGGCGGGACTCGCGTGGACGGAGACGCTCGATTTCTGCACCGGGTGCCATGAGATGCGCGACAACGTCTACGCCGAGTACAAGGGCACGATCCACGACGAGAACCGCGCCGGCGTGCGCGCCATCTGCTCCGACTGCCACGTGCCCAAGGAGCCGGTCGCGCTCATCAAGCGAAAGATGGCGGCGACCTTCGAGCTCATCGGCCACTTCCGCGGCGTGATCGACACGAAGGAGAAGTTCGAGAAGGAGCGCACGGAGCTCGCGCATCACGTCTGGAAGCGGATGAAGGAGACGGACTCGCTGGAATGCCGCAACTGCCACGACGCCAAGCACATGGATCCGTCGTTGCAGTCGGAGAAGGCCCAGACCCGGCACCTGAGGATGAAGACCGAGGGCAAGACCTGCATCGATTGCCATTTCGGCATCGCGCACAAGGAACCGGAAGGACCCGGGCCCCAGGAGCTCTTCCCCGGGCCGTCGCACGTCGAGCCGAAGACCTAGGGAGCGAAACATGACACGGACCCGGAATATCCTGCAGAGCCTCGCGGCCGCTGCGGGAATTTTCCTTTTCTTGAACGCACCCGGCGCGATGGCCGACGAACCGAAGAAGGACCTCGCGCTCCGCGGCGACGCCAAGTGCACCCGCTGCCACGACGAGGGTGACGACTATCCGGTCCTCGCCATCGCCCAGACACGGCACGGCGTGAAGGCCGACGGCCGCACACCCAGCTGCACGAGCTGCCACGGCGAAAGCGACAAGCACGCCAACAAGCCGTCCGAGGCGATCGAACGGCCCAAGCCCGACTTCCTGTTCAAGGGCGCGTCGAAGTCCGATGCCCACGCGCTGAGCGGGCAGTGCCTCAACTGCCACGAGGCGAGCAAGCGGCAGCACTGGACCGGCAGCGTCCACGAGAGCCGCGACGTGACTTGCGCCAACTGCCACACGATCCATGCGGCAAGGGATCCGGTGCTCAACAAGGTCACGCAGCCCGATGTGTGCTTCGCGTGCCACAAGGACCAGCGCGCGGCGATCCACAAGATCTCGACGCATCCGATCCTCGCCGGGAAGATGGCCTGCTCCGACTGCCACAACCCGCACGGCTCGACGGGTCCGACGCTCCTCGTGAAGAACACGGTGAACGAGACCTGCTACACGTGCCACGCGGAGAAGCGCGGGCCCTTCCTGTGGGAACACAGCCCCGTCGTGGACAGCTGCACCAACTGCCACACGCCGCACGGATCGGTGAACGCCGCGCTGCTCAAGACCCGTCCGCCGTGGTTGTGCCAGGAGTGCCACAGCGGCGACCACGGCGCGGCGATCAACAGTGGCGCGAACCTGCCGTCGGGCAACGCGACCACCGTGAACAACATGCAGCCGTTCGGCAGTCAGAGTCCGCGAGCGCAGACGAACGCGCGCGCGTGCCTCAACTGCCACATCCTCATCCACGGCTCGAACCATCCGGCCGGGGCGAAGTTCCAGCGCTAGCCAAGTCATCCGGGGAGCCCTATGAAAGCCAGCACATCGAGATTCACGGCTAGGTGCCTCGCAGCGGCGGTCCAGGCCGCGCTCGCGGCAATAGCCATCGCGCCGGCCGCGTACGCCGAGGACGAGAAGGTGCTCGACCTCACGATTCCGAAGGATGTCGTCGACATCGGCCCGGGATACGTGAGCGACAGCTCCGCCAAGTTCGGCGAGTACAACGGCCTGAACAAGAAGGGCCCGTATCTCATCGGCAACATCGACCTGCGCGGCGGGGGCTACGGAAGCGATACCGACGCCATGCGCTACAGCATCACGGGAACCAACCTCGGGCTGGACACGCGCAACATCACCGCCACCTGGGGCGAGCAGGGCAAGTACAAGCTGAACCTCGGCTACGACGAGCTCACGCGCGAGCGCTCCGACTCGTACCAGACCCCGTACCTCGGCACGGGCACCAGCAACTTCACGCTTCCCTCCACATGGATCGTCCCGCGGGTGCCGCAAGTCAGCAGCTCCGCGGGCAACTTTCGGGGACTCGACCCCACGGCGGGGACGGGCAACGCGCTAGTCGGCGGCGTTTCGACTCCGCCCACGGCCGCGCAGGTCACGCAGGTCAACAACATCATCGCGGCCGACGTGCCGCTGTTCCAGGAAGTCGACCTCCATACCAAGCGAACCACCTACGAAGGCGGCGTGGTCTACAACATCAACTCGCTCTGGGATGTGAAGGCGAGCGTGAGCCACCAGTACAAGGATGGCTACAAGCCGATGAACTTCCTCTCGGCGCAGGTGGGCACCTCGTCGGTGACGCTCCCGGACCCGATCGACCAGACCCACGACCAGTTCAACGCGAGCGTGAACTACGTGGGCCCGCAGGGATTCTTCACGGCCGCCTACTACGGGTCGATGTTCAAGAACACCGTGAATTCGGTCACGTGGCAGAACCCGTTCGATCCCACGAAGAGCTCCACCTTCAGCAGCGCGCCCGACAACCAGTTCCACCAGTTCCTGGCGACGGGAGGCTACAAGTTCTCCCAGACGACGAAGCTCGTGATGGACGCGTCCTACGCGCGTGCCACGCAGGACGTGCAGTTCCTGCAGGGCCCGGAGACGCCCTTCGGGCTGCCGACCAATTCGCTGCAGGGCAAGGTGGTCACGACGACCCTCGACGCGAAGCTCACGTCGCGGCCCACGAAGGATTTGAATCTGCAGGCGGCCTACAAGTTCGACGACCACGACAACCAGACGGCGGTCAACACCTACCGCTTCTACGATGCGCAGGAGGCGGCCTCGGGCACGTCGCCCTTCAACGCCTACTTCCCCGGCGCTTCGATGGGCAGCAACATCAACATCTACGAGAACCGCCCGTACAGCAAGAAGTTGAACCAGTTCGACGCCGATGCCGACTACAGGCTGGCGAAGAACCAGTGGCTGAAGTTCACCTACGAGTACCAGAAGATCGACCGCAAGTGCGAAGGCGACGTGAGCAATTGCGCGGACGCGCCGGAGACGCGCGAGAACTCGGTGAGGGCCGAGTGGCGCATGAACATGGTCGAGACGCTGAACGCGCGGGTGGATTATGTCTATTCGCAGCGCCGCGTCGACTACGACCCGAATGCATTCCTCGCGCTGACGCCCATGAGCCAGCAGATTCCCACGGGCGCGACTTCCAGCGTGGCGGCCTTCCTGCAGGCCAACGGCCTCGGCGGCTTCGGCCCGATGGCGCCCTATACCCCCCTGCAACCGGGCAACCTGGGTCTCTTCTTCCCCAACAACAGCTCGCTTGTGCAGGCGTACTACGGCAGCCGCAACGACATCCATGAGTTGCCGGGGATGGAGCGCTTCAACATGGCCGACCGCAATCGCGACAAGCTGCGCTCGGCGATCAACTGGCAGGCGAACGACAAGCTCTCGGTGGATGCTACGCTCGACTACAACCACGACGACTACTCGAACTCCGCCTTCGGCCTGCAGAAAGCGCAGAGCTGGGTGGGCAACCTCGAAGGCGCGTACAGCGTCGACGACAACACCAGCGCATCGCTCTTCTACACCTACGAGGACCAGCGGTCGAACAGCGCCGGATGGTCGTATAGCTCCGGCTCGATCACCAACGCGTCCAACGTCGGCGGAGTGGCGGGCAACACGATGGTGCAGGGCGGGTGCTTCAGCACGGTCTCCGACAAGAACGTGAACGCGAAGATCGATCCTTGCCTGCAGTGGGCCGCGGATATGCGCGACCAGGTGGACACCGTGGGATTCGGCTTCAAGCGCCGCGGCTTCATGGGCGGCCGTCTCGACGTGGGCGCCGACCTGCTCTGGACGCGCTCGCGCTCGACCAACAACATGGCGGGCGGCACCTACGCGAACAACCCGGCCGCGGCTGCGGGGCGGCCGGCGGTGAACCCGGCCGCGTTCTTCATCCCCGCGCAGAACCTGCCGATAGTCACGACGGAGACGACCGAGCTGCGCCTGACCGCGCAGTACATGATCGACAAGGTCTCGTCGCTGCGCATCTTCTACTGGTACCAGAAGCTCGACAGCACGGACTACGCCTACGACGGCATGCAATACGGGACGATCACCTCGGTGATGCCCACGCTCGAGAAAGCGCCCAACTACAACGTGAGCGTGGTCGGCCTCTCGTACCAGTACCGATTCCGCTAGCCCGACCCCCCTGAACCCCCAGGGGGCCCTTGACCTGCCGCATGCGCGGCGGGTCTTTTTGCGCCAGCATTGCGCATGGTCCTGGCATTGCTCGCCGATATCCACGCGAACCTCGAGGCGCTCGAGGCGTGCCTTGCCCATGCGCGCTCGCGGGGCGTGGATCGCTACGCATTCCTGGGCGACCTCGTAGGCTATGGCGCCGACCCGGTAGCGGTCATGGAGATCGTCGCCGGGCACGCGACGCAAGGCGCCATCGTGGTGAAGGGCAACCATGATGCGGCGATAGCACACGAGGACGGCTACCTCAACGAAGCGGCCACGGCGGCCATCGAATGGAGTCGCGTGATGCTCTCGGCGGCGCATAGGGATTTCCTCGCGTCGCTGCCGCTCATCGTGCGCGAGGAGGGCGTGTGTTTCGTGCACGCCTCGGCGGCGATGCCCGAGCGATGGGACTACGTCGACAGTGCCGGCGCAGCGGAGCGCAGCAGCCACGCGGCCGAACGACCCTACACGTTCAGCGGTCATGTCCACGAACAGGTGCTCTACGGCGAGGATGCGCACGGGCGAATGATCGCGTTCGCTCCCCAGCCGGGGGCCCCGATACCCGCGCGCGCTCACCGCAACTGGCTTGCGCTCGCCGGCAGCGTTGGCCAGCCCCGCGACGGCAACCCGTCGGCGGCCTACGCGATCGCGGATCTCGACCGCGGCACCATCACGTTCCACCGCGTGCCCTACGACAACCTCGCTTCGGCGGCGAAGATCCGCGCGGCAGGGCTGCCGGAGGTACTCGCGTACCGTCTCGAGCGGGGCGTGTGATGGCGATCACGGATCTCTCGCCGGGCGCGACGCTCGACGGATTCGTCCTCGGCCCCATCGTCCACGCGGGTGCGATGGGCCGGCTCTTCGAGGTCACGGGACTCGACGCGGCGTTCCCGATGCTGATGAAGGTGCCAAAGCTGGGCGGCGAGGTCGAGGCGGCCGAGGCGCTGCTCGCCTTCGAGACCGAGGCGATGATCCTGCCGAGGCTCCAGGGCCGGCACGTTCCGCGATTCGTGGCGGCAGGCGACGTGACCGCCGTGCCCTACATCGTGACCGAGCGCATCGACGGAGAGAGCCTCGACCATCGCGCGCGTCCTCTCGAAGCATCCGAAGTTCCGCGCGTCGGCGCTGCGATCGCGGACGCGTTGCACGAGGTTCATTCGCAGGGCGTCGTGCACCTGGACCTGAAGCCCGACAATGTAGTGATCCGTCCCGACGGCACCGCGGTGCTCGTGGATTTCGCTCTCGCGCACCATCGCGCGCTGCCAGACCTCCTCGCGCAGGAGCGCCGCTATGCCGCGGGCTCCGCGCCTTACGTTTCGCCGGAGCAGGTCCAGGGATCACGCTCCGATCCTCGCAGCGACCTATTCGCGCTGGGCGTGATGCTCTACGAGCTCGCCACCGGGCAGCTTCCCTTCGGCGTGCCGCGCACGCTCGCCGGATTGCGCGACCGATTGTGGATGGGTCCCGTGCCGCCCGCTGCATACGTGCACGGCCTGCCACCCGCGCTTCAGGAGGTCATCCTGCGCTGCCTCGAGGTCGATGCCGCGCAACGGTATCAATCGGCGTCGCACGTGGCGTTCGATCTGCGCAACCCGGAGCAGGTGCCGCTCACGGGCCGGTCGAGGAAGCGGCTGCGCACGGGCCTGGCAGAACAGGCGCTGAGATGGTGGCGAGCGCGTGACATCGTGGCGTTCGGACACGGCGCTCATCGCGGCGAGGAAGCGGCGCCGGTCGTGATGGTCGCCGTGGACACGATGCATCCCGACGATCCGCGCCAGCCGGATCTGCAGCGAACCACGCGGCGCATCCTTTCGCTTTCGCGCGAATTCCGCCTCATCTGCGTCGCTGTCGTGTCCACGCCCATCGGCGCGCCCGCATCTCCGGAGAAGGACGTGCAGGTCGAGCATCGCATCCGGCTTCGCCACTGGCTTGCCCCGCTTCGCGTGGAAGCCGAGCGCGTGTCGATGCACGTGCTCGAGGCGGCGGACCCGGCCGGTGCGCTCGTGGAATTCGCCAGGCGCAACAACGTGGACCTCATCGTGCTGGGGGCACCCGCGCCCGACGAGCGAGCGCTCGCATGGTGGCGCTCGGTCGCGTCCTCGGTCACCGCGAACGCGTACTGCAGCGTGCACGTCGTTCGCCATGCGGCCAACCCGCCTTCGATCGAAGGCGACGATTGAGTTGCCCTCAGCCCTTGGTCACCACAAGCTTCTGATAGAGCCCGCCGTAGCACGTCGTTTGCCTCGCGACGACGCGCGCGTCGTCGGGCATCCAGGTGCGCACCGGCTCGCGCCAGAGATCCAGGGCGAACGGCTCGAAGCGGCGGAGGATCCAGCGCATGGGCAGGAACAAGGGATGCCAGCGCCGCGGGCGGTGGTAATCGACGATGACGAGCCGGCCACCGGGCTTCAATACGCGCAGCGCCTCTGCGAGCGTCTTCGATCGCACGTCATGTGGCATCTCATGCAGCAGGAAGAAGAGCACGACGCGATCGTAGGATGCATCTTCGAAGCCCAGGTCGGCGGCGTCGCTGTGGATGAGATTCACGCGCAAGGCGGCGCCGAGCTTCGCGCGCAGGTTCGCGAGTTGGATCGGCAGTACGTCAACCACGTCGAGCGAGCCCGTGGGATCCACGCGTGCGGCCAGGCGCGGCGTAAAGTCGCCGTACACACAAGCTACCTGCAAAGTGCGGCCCGGCAACGTCGATCCCAGTGCATCGAGCGCCGAGTCGCGGAGCTTGCGGAAATTGCCCCACAGGATGAGGTTCACGAGCCACTGGCGCTCGAAGAGGCGCACGGCCCGCGGATGCACGTAAGCCCACCAATAAATGTCGACCAGATAGTCGGGGACGGCGGCGGACTGCGGCATGGACCCACTATGGGCGAGCGCACGGGGCCACAGTTGACGGGCATCAAGAGGGCCCGGGGAAACGGCCGGAAAATGATTTCATGCTCAAGAATATCGCCATCGTCCAGGGGCATCCGGATCCCTCGAAGGAGCGATTCGGGCGCGCGTTGCAGGCCGCCTACGAGGAGGGCGCCCGAACGAGCGGCAACCCTGTGCGCGTGATCGACGTGGCCGCGCTCGACTTTCCCCTGCTCCGTTCGAAGGAGGAATGGGAGAAGGGCATCCCGCCGCCCGCGATTCGCGAAGCGCAGGAGACGATCCGCTGGGCCGACCACCTCGTGTTCTTCTACCCCCTGTGGGCGGGCTCCATGCCGGCGCTCCTCAAGGGCTTCCTCGAGCAGGCGTTTCGCCCCGGATTCGCGATCAACAGCGGCATCAACAGCGGCGGCGGCCTGCTTGCCGCGAAGCCGCTCGCGGGGCGCAGCGCGCGCATCGTGGTTACCATGGGCATGCCCGCGTTCGTGTATCGATGGTTCTTCCTCGCGCACAGCGTGAAGAGCCTGGAGCGCAACATCCTCGGGCTTTGCGGCATCGAGCCCATCCGGGTGAGCCTCGTGGGACACGTGGACGATGCCGATCCCACGGCGCGCGACCGCTGGCTCGCGAAGATGCGCTGGTACGGTGAGACCGCCAACGCCGGTTAGCTTTGGGAGTACGCGCATGAATGCGGTGATCGGAGCCACCGCGCTCGCGACGATCCTTTGCACGTCCCCGGCCTGGGCGGCCGCGCTCGATTGTGAGCAGACGCCGCCTGCTCCGCGCGAAGCCGTCGCATTCCACCAAACGAAGGGCCCGATCGTGGGGCTCGCGCTCGGCAGTGGCTCGCTCCACGCGCTGGCCCACGTCGGCGTGATCGAGGCGCTCGAATCGGCAGGCGTTGACGTGCACGTGGTAAGCGGCACCAGCGCCGGCGCGCTCATCGGTTCGCTCTGGGCGAGCGGAATGCCCGCACGCAATATCGAGAAGCTCGCCCTCCAGGGCGACTGGGACGACGTCGGGCGATTCACGGCGTCCACGTCCGGTTTCATGTCGAACGACAGGCTTCGCAGGCAGCTCGAGGCGATCTTCACGGGGCGTCCCATCGAGTCCTGGCCGAAGCGCTTCGCGGCCGTGGCGACCAACATGGCGAACGGCCACCGCCGGGTCTTCATGAGCGGCAATGGCGCCACGGCCATCCAGGCATCGACCGCGGTACCCGTGCTGTTCGAGCCCGTGATCATCGACGGCGAGAGGTTCGCCGACGGCGCGCTCGTGGAGCCGGTCCCCGTGGACACTGCCCGATCGCTCGGCGCCAACTACGTGATCGCGATCGACGTGGCCTATCGGCCCTATGAGGAGGCGGTGAGTGGCATCACCGGCAACGCGTTCCAGGCGATGCATATCCTCGTGAACACGCTTGCCGAGCGCGAGCTTCGCGACGCCGACCTCGTGATCCGCCTCGATGTCCACCACCTGATGGGATGCGGAAGGGCGGCGCTCATCGCCGCGGGGCGCAATGCGATGACGCGCGCGTTGCCCGATCTCGAGAAGGGCCTCGCGAACCGGTCAGAGGCTCCCTAAGGCGGGATTCGCCCATCGACGAGGTCGACCGTGCGATCGCAGCGGGCGGCCAGCAGCGGATTGTGCGTGACGAAGAGGAATGCCGTTCCCTGCGCGCGATTCACGTCGCGCATCACCTGGAAGACGCTGTCGGCGGACTTCGTATCGAGGTTGCCGGTGGGCTCGTCGGCGAGGATGAGCGGGGGGCTCATCGCGAGCGCCCGCGCGATCGCAACCCGCTGCTGTTGCCCGCCGGACAGCAGGTTCACCTTGCTGTCGCTCCACGCGGTGAGGCCTACCTGCTCCAGCAGCATCGCCGCGCGCTCGCGCATGGGCGCGTCCGGCCGGCCGCGGGCGAGCAGCATCGGCATCATCACGTTCTCGATGGCCGTGAAAGCCGGCACGAGGTAGTGGTACTGGAAGACAAAGCCGATGCTGCGTCCGCGAAGGCGCGTGAGACCCGCCTCGTCGAGCGTCGTGGTCTCGGATCCCGCGATGCGAACGAGGCCCGCGCTCGGGCGGTCGAGCAGGCCCACGATGTTGAGCAGCGTGCTCTTGCCCGAGCCCGACGGGCCCATGAGCGCCACGAATTCGCCGCGGGCAAGCTCGAAGTCGATGCCATGCAGCACCTCGACGTCTGCGCCGCCCGCGCCCGGATAGGACTTGCATACGCCCTTAAGGGCGACGACGCCTTCAGCCACGGATCGCGACGACCGGGTCCAGGCGTGCCGCACGGCGCGCCGGGGTGACCGCCGCGGCGACGCCGGTGAGCGTCGCGATCACCGCGGACCAGGCCGCGAGGCGCGGATCGAACGTGAGCATGAAAAGCGGCGTGCCATCGGGATTCTTCAGGAGCGTCATCCACATCTCCAGGAAGAACGCCGCGATCGCCGTGCCGAAGATCGACCCGACGAGGCCCACGATCCCGCCCTGGATCAGGAACACGTTCATCACCTGGCGGCGCGAGGCGCCCATGGCGCGCAGGATTCCTATCTCGCGGGACTTCTGCATGACCGAGACCACGAGGACGCTCGCGATGCCCAGGGCTACGCACGCGGCGACGGCGATGCGCAAGGACGTGTTGGAGATGGTCTGGGCATTCAGCGCGAGGAAGAGTTGGTTGTTGGTGCGGATCCAGCTGTCGGCTTCCAGGCCCACGGCCGCGTTGATCTTCTGTGAGACGTCCTCGGCGGCCCAGATGTCCTTCACTGTCACGTTCAAATTCGACGCGCCACCCACGAGGTTCAGCAGGTCCTGCGCCGTGCGCAGCAGGACGTATACCTGCCGCTCGTTCACGCCCTTGGAACCCAGGTCGAAGATTCCGGTGATCGTGAGCGCGGCCGTGGCGCCGTTGGGAGTGGACAAGCGCATCTTGTCGCCGACGGCCGCACCCAGGTCGAGGGCGAGCTCGGTTCCGATCAGGACATCGGTGGTCGCGAGGCGCCACGTCCCGGCCACGATCTTGTCGGGGAGCGGGACGATGCGCACATATTCGTCCGGCTCGATCCCGGCGAGCGTGACGGAGCGCTCGGCGTCGCCGCGCAGCGCGAAGGCCGGGCCCGAGACGGTTGGCGTCACCACATCCACGCCCGGAATCGCGCGGATGATCTCCGAGTGCCTCTGCCACTGGTCGATGGAGATGAGCCGTTGCGTGCGCTTCTGAACGATGGGCGCCTCGCCCTTCGCATCGCGAAGCGGCCTCGCCACCTCCTCGGCGGGCTGGATCATGATGTGCGGCTGCGAAAGAAGCGAGCGGCGGATGATGTTGGCCTGCATGCCCGAGAGGATCGCGGACATGAACACGACTACGGCCACGCCGATGGAGGCGCCCACGATGATGAACGCGGTCTGCAGCCGCCCTTCGCCCAGGAAGCGAAGTGCCGCGATCCACTCGAAGGGCATCCACGACTTCATGTCGCGCGCACCCGATGGCCGTCCTGGGCGGATTGCTCCGTTGAAGGAATGACGCGCTCGCCTTCCGACAGCCCCTGCAGGACCTCCACTTGGCCGCGACTGCCGTGGGCCCCGACCTTCACCGCACGGCGCGCTGCGCGTCCATCTCGCGCCACCAGAACCCATGGCGTAGTCGTGGAGGCGTCGTGCAATGCGTCGGCCGGCACGGTGAGCACGCCCGCGCGGCGCGAGATCTCGATGTCCACCGAAACGGTCATGTCCTGCAGCAGGTAGGAAGGCGGCTGCGGCACGCGCAGCTTCACTTCGACCGAACCGCGCGTGGCGTCGATGCCGGGATTGATATAGACGACCTCGGCCGCGAATCGTTGGGCCGGATAGGCGTCCGCGGACGCAAGCGCCTTCTCGCCCAATTGCAGGAAGTTCAGGTTCTTCTCGTCGATCTGCACCGTGAGCCAGGTAGCGCCCGAGGGGGAGAGCACGAGCAGCACCTTGCCTGGCTGCGCGATGCTACCCACCTCGACGTCCCGCGAGATGAGCGTGCCGGCCGTGGGCGCGGTGATCGTCATGAGGTCAAAATGCGCCCTCGCCGCGTCGAGCGTCGCGCGGGCCTGCTCCAGGGCGGCCTTCGCGACCAGGTAGTCCGCGCCGCGAGGCGAGACGCTCGCCTGCTGCACGCGTGCCGCGTCGAGCTGGCTCTGCGCGACATCGCGCGCACGCTGTGCGTCGTCCAGCGTCGCCTGCCCGACGAAGCCCTTGTCGAAGAGCTCTCGCGTGCGCAAGAGCTGGCGCTCGGTATTGAGGAGCGTCACCTCGGCCTGGCGCACGGACTCCGCAGCGACCGGCAACCCTGTCCTCTCGATCTGCGCGACGTGGGCTTCGGCCTGCGTCACCGAGGTGCGCGCGGCCTCGACTGCAGCGCGCGCTTCCGTGTCGTCGAGCCTGACGAGAACCTGTCCGGCTGCGACGGATTGGCCCTCGTCCACCGGGACGCCCGCGACGGTGCCCACGAGCGCGGAGCCGATCTCGACGCGGCGCGGCGATTCCACGCGCCCGCTCGCGACCACGCTTTGCACGAGGTCGGCACGTCTCACCTCGTAGGACGCCACGCGGGGACCCAGGTACCAAAGCCCGAGCCCGAGTGCCGCCGCCACGACTAACAGGGTCACGACCGCGATAGAATTTCGCCGTTTCGAATCCATGGACTCATTGTCGGCAGCGCCGCGGCGGCGGTATTGACATGGCTCAACCTGGGCCGGCAGCGCGCCGCTAGGCTTTCCCACATGACCTGCGCTTGGATCACGCATCCGGCTTGCCGTCGGCACGAGATGGGCGCGGGCCATCCCGAATGTCCGGAACGGCTCGACGCGATTTCCGACCATCTGCTGTCCACGGGACTCATGGGGTTGCTCTTGCCCTACGAGGCACCGGAAGCCTCTCGCGAGCAGCTTGCGCGCGCGCACACGTCGCTTTACGTGAGCGAGATCTTTGGGCAATCGCCGGCAGAGGGCTACGTCCGCGTCGATCCCGACACGAGCATGAATCCGGAGACGCTCCAGGCCGCCTTGCACGCGGCCGGAGCCGCAGTGCTCGCGACCGACCTCGTCCTTCGCGATGAAGTCCGGCGCGCGTTCTGCGCGGTGCGTCCGCCGGGGCACCACGCGACACGCGGCGCCGCGATGGGATTCTGCTTCTTCAACAACGTCGCCGTCGGCATCCGCCATGCGCTCGATGTGCACGGACTCGAGCGCGTGGCCCTGGTCGATTTCGACGTGCACCATGGCAACGGCTCCGAGGACATCCTCGCGGGCGACGAGCGGGTGCTGATGGTCTCGACATTCCAGCGCGACCTCTATCCGTATCTCGGCGACGTGCCGCTGGGGTCCAACATGGCTAACGTCGGCCTTCCGGCGCGGTCCACGGGAGAGGCGCTGCAGGAGGCGTTCGAGCATGTATGGAAGCCGCGTCTGGACGAGTTCCGGCCGCAACTGATCTTCGTGTCGGCGGGGTTCGACGGCCACCGCGCCGACGAGATGGGCGGCCTTCGCTGGGTCGAAGACGACTATGCGTGGATCACGCGACGGATCGTCGAGGTCGCCGACCGCCATGCGCGAGGCCGCGTCATCTCAACGCTCGAAGGCGGCTACGACCTCTTCGCGCTCGCCCGGAGCGTAGCGGCGCACGTGCGCGCATTGCTCGAGGCGTGACGGCGGACATTGACCCGCGTCAACCGCGCGAACGGCGCCGCGCCTAGAGTGAAGGCAACGGCGAACGAATCGCCCGGGAAGGACTTCCAATGAAAACCCTGGATATCTGCAACAAGCAGGTGATCAGCGTCCTCGCCAACACGCCGCTTGTCGAAGTCGCGAAGCTCATGCGCAAGAACCACATCGGCGCGGTTGTCGTCGTGGACGGGCAGGATTCGCGCCGGCCGCTGGGCATCGTGACCGACCGCGACATCGTGGTCGAAGTGGTGGCTTCGGGACTCGATGCACGCGCGTTGAAGGCGAGCGAGATCATGAGCGATTCGCTTGCGACCACGGCGGCCGGCGACGACGTGTCCTGGTCGCTCAAGATCATGCGCGACCACGGCGTGAGACGCCTTCCCGTGGTCGACGGTGGCGGCGCGATGGTGGGTATCGTCGCGCTCGACGATCTGCTGAAGGCTTACGCGTCGACGTTGCACGACGTGGCGCAGGCGCTCGGTACCGAACGCATTGTCGAGGTCGCGCTACGCGCCTAAAAGGGCACGGTGGCGTTGTGATTGACGTAGCGCAATACGGGCAGGTGCAGTAGGCGCACCGTGGCCTCATGGGCCAAGCCATCCCTTCCGTTCCCGAGTTCTACGGGCATGCGCTCGCCATCGAGCGAGAGGCAGTGCAGCGTTATCGCGAGTTCGAGGCATATTTCACGGGACGCGGGGACGAAGTGCTCGCCGGGTTGTGCCATAACCTCGCGGTGCTGGAGGAACAGCACCTCGAAGCGCTGCGCAAGTCCTGCGAGGGCATGGAGTTGCCCGCCGTCAACCCGGCGGAGCATGGCTGGCTCACCGCCGATCACAACGAGGCTGCCGAGCGCGCGTTCTATCGCGTGGTCGATGCGCAACAGCTCCTCGAGATCGCCCTTCGATCCGAGTGCAACTCGCTCGGTTTCTTTCAATGGGTTGCGACCACGTCGCCGGACGAATCGGTGCGGGCGCTTGCGAACGACATGGCGCTGGAGGAGATGGACCATGTGAAGTGGGTGCGCAACGCGATCGAGTATCACCGCGAGCCCGGATCCATCTCCGCGGCCTGAGCACGACGAGGAGCCGCGATGCAAGTCATCGATACGGATATCGTGGTCGTGGGCGGAGGCGGCGCGGGACTCCGCGCGGCCATCGCCGCGGCCGAGCGCGATCCTACGCTGAAGATCGCGCTCGTCTCGAAGGTCGTGCCGATGCGAAGCCACACGGTCGCGGCCGAGGGCGGCTCGGCCGGCGTGGTCCGCGAGGACGACAGTCTCGACAACCACTTCGACGACACGGTCTCGGGCGGGGATTGGCTGTGCGACCAGGACGCGGTCGAGTACTTCGTCGCCCATTGCACCGAGGAGATGACGCAGCTCGAGCATTGGGGCTGCCCCTGGAGCCGCAAGGCCGACGGCCACGTGAACGTGCGCTTCTTCGGCGGCATGAAGGTGCAGCGCACGTGGTTCGCTTCGGACAAGAGCGGCTTCCACATTCTGCACACGCTTTTCCAGACCTCGATGAAGCACCCGTCGATCAGTCGTTACGACGAGTTCTTCTGCGCGGACCTGATCGTCGAGGATGGACGGGTGCAGGGCGTGCTCGCGATCGGGATCGCGACCGGTACGTTCTTCCTGTTCCGCGCCAAGGCGGTGGTGCTCTGCACCGGTGGCGCCGGGCGCATCTATCGCCAGAACACCAACGCGGGGATCGTGACCGGCGACGGGATGGGCATCGCGCTGCGCCACGGGGTGCCGTTGCGCGACATGGAGTTCATCCAGTGGCACCCGACGGCGCTTGCGGGCACCGGGGTGCTGATCACCGAAGGCTGTCGCGGCGAAGGCGGCATCCTCGTCAACAAGGACGGCTATCGCTACCTGCAGGACTATGGACTCGGGCCGGTCGATCCGTGGCCGCGGGTCAAGGCGATGGAGCTCGGTCCACGCGACCGGCTCTCCCAGGCCTTCTGGCACGAGGAGCGCAAGGGGCGCACCGTGCGCACGCCGCTCGGCAATGTCGTCTATCTCGACTTGCGGCATCTGGGGGCGGCGAAGCTCCATGAGCGCCTGCCGCTCATCACCGAAGTCGCGCGTACGTTCGCGGGTGTAGATCCCGTGACCGCGCCCATTCCCGTGCGCCCGGCCGTGCACTACACGATGGGTGGGATCCAATGCAACGTGCGTACGGAAACGCCGCTCGCGGGACTCTACGCGGCGGGCGAATGCTCGAGCGTCGGCATCCACGGCGCCAACCGGCTGGGTTCCAACTCGCTCGCGGAAATCGTCGTATTCGGCAAAGTGGCGGGCGAGCACGCGGCGGAATACGCGCGCCACGCCCCGTCGGTGAATGCCGAAGCGGTTCGCCTCCTGGCGCAGGCCGCGCAGGCGTCGTTCGCCACGCTCCTCAGGCGCGATCGCGGTGAGCGCGTGTCCGTGATCCGCAACGAGATGATGGACGCGATGGAGTCGGGCGTGGGCATCTTCCGCACTGCAAACGGCATGCAAGCCGCGTGCGACAAGCTCGCGGAGCTTCGCGATCGATATCGCCGCGGCGTGAAGCTCGACGACGCCAACGAGGCGTTCAATACCGAGTGGCTCACGGCAATCGAGCTGGGATTCATGCTCGAGGTCGCGGAGGTTATCGCGCATTCGGCGCGCCTTCGCACGGAGTCGCGCGGCGCGCACACGTGGCTCGACCAGCACCAGTCCCGCGACGACAATCTGTTCCTCAAGCATACCGTTGCGTTGCGCGGTGGCGATGGTCCGCCCCGCATCCACTACGAGCCGGTCACGATCACCAAGTCGCCGCCCAAGACGCGCGTTTACGGCGGCGAAGGCAAGCAGGCAGTGCTCACCTGAAGGCCATGTCCATGGCAAACAAGAAAGTCATCGAGATCGAAGTGTTCCGGTACAACCCCGAGACCGGCCTCGAGCCCCATTTCCAGACGTACAAGGTGCCGTTCACCGACGACATGTCGATCCTGCAGGGGCTGCAGTACATCAAGGACGAGCTGGATGGCAGCCTCACGTTCCGCTGGTCCTGCCGAATGGCGATCTGCGGCAGCTGCGGAAAGATGGTGAACGGCATCCCGCACCTTTCGTGCAAGACGTTCCTGCGCGACTACTACCCGAACAAGGTGCGCGTCGAGCCGCTCACGCATTTCCCGGTCGAGCGCGACCTGTGCATCGACCAGACCGACTTCCTGCGCAAGCTCGAATCGGTGAAGCCCTACATGATTCCCCGCGAGGAGCGCACCCTCGCCCAGGGCGAGTACCTGCAGACCCCGGCGCAGATGAATGAGTACTACAAGTACTCGCAATGCATCAACTGCATGCTCTGCTACGCCGCGTGTCCCCAATACGGGCTCAACAAGTCGTTCACGGGTCCGGCGGCGCTCGCGCTCCTGCATCGCTACAACGCCGATTCGCGCGACGGCGGCCGCGAGCAGCGCATGGAGCTCGTGAACTCGGACGAGGGCGTCTGGGGCTGCACCTACGTGGGCTACTGCTCCCAGGTGTGCCCGAAGCAGGTGGATCCGGCGCACGCGATCAACCAGAACAAGTCGGCATCGGCGGTCGACTACTTCATGCGTTTCGTGATGCCCAGGGGAGGTGAATGATGGCCGCCCGCAAGCCCTACATTCGTTCGATGGATGGCTGGTGGCGCCGCGATCCGTTCTTCGTGCGCTACATGATTCGCGAGGCGAGCTCGTTCTTTGTCGCCGGCTACGCGGTGGTCCTGTTGTGGGGCCTTTGGGCGCTGCAGCGCGGCCACAACGCCTACGACGCGTGGCTCGAGGCGTTGCGCGACCCGCTGATGGTCTCCTTCCACGTGGCCGCGCTCGCTTTCGTCTCCTACCACGCGTACACGTGGTGGCAGGTCGCGCCGAAGACGATGCCCACCCTGAGGCTGGGCGGGCGGGAGATCTCGCAGGCGGCGATCAGCGCCGCGGGATGCGCGGCGTGGGCCGTCGCAACGGTGGCCGCACTCGTGCTGGTGGGTTGGGGAACGCCATGAAGCGATCCAACGAACCCGTCGTGTGGCTGCTCTTCGGGGCAGGCGGCATGCTTTCGGCGCTCTTCGGTCCCGTGCTGATCCTCATCACCGGCCTGCTGGTTCCGGCGGGCATCCTGCTGCCCGTTGACGCAATGAGCTTCAACCACATGCACGAATTCGCCGGCCACTGGATCGGCAAGGGCATCATCGTCGCGATCATCTCGCTCTTCCTTTGGCACGGGATGCATCGCATCTACCACAGCCTTCACGACGTCGGCGTCCACGCCGGCAGGGGAATGAAGCTCGCGTGCTACGGAGTCGCGCTCGCCGCGACTGTCGCCAGCGCGGCGCTCGCCCTCGCCGTGAGCTGAGGGGAGCCGTCATGAAGATCTCCTGGAAAGCCATCGCGCCGGTCGCCGTCGCGATCCTCATCGCCCTCATTCCTCCGCCCCCGGGGCTCCCGCAGCACGCGTGGTGGTACTTCGCGATCTTCGCGGGCGTGATCGTGGGCCTCATGTTCGAGCCGCTGCCCGGCGGCGCCATCGGCCTCATCGCCGTGACGCTTGTCACGATCCTGCCGCAGTATGTGTTCTACAGTCCCGAGCAACTCGCGAAGCCCGACTTCAGTCCCGCGAAGGCTGCCTTGAGCTGGGCACTGTCCGGATTCTCGAACTCCACTGTGTGGCTGATATTCGGCGCCTTCATGTTCGCGCTGGGCTACGAGAAGACGGGCCTCGGCCGGCGCATCGCGCTGCTGCTGGTGAAGTGGATGGGCCGCAGGACTCTCACCCTGGGCTATGCGATCACGATCGCGGACCTGGTGCTCGCGCCCTTCACCCCATCGAACACGGCGCGCAGTGGTGGCACCATCTACCCGGTGATCCGCAACCTGCCGCTGCTCTACGATTCGAAACCCAACGACCCATCGATGCGCCGGATCGGCTCGTACCTCATGTGGGTGGCGATCGCGGCGACATGCATCACAAGCTCGATGTTCCTCACGGCGCTGGCACCCAACCTCCTCGCCGCGGAGCTGGTGAAGAAGATCGCCAAGGTCGACCTGAACTGGGGCAGCTGGTTCGTGGCGTTCGCGCCCGTCGGCATCCTCCTCATCGCAACGATGCCGCTGCTCGCCTACTGGATCTACCCGCCTGAAGTGAAGGAGGGGGCCGAGGTTCCGGCATGGGCGGCGAAGGAGCTGGAGAAGATGGGTCCCTTCTCGTCGCGCGAGATGACCCTGGGAGCGCTCGTGCTCATCGCGCTCGCGCTCTGGATCTTCGGAGGCAATCTCATGGAGGCGACCACGGCTGCGCTCGTCGTGATCTCGCTCATGCTCGTGCTCGGGGTCATCACCTGGGACGACGTCATCGGCAACAAGGGCGCGTGGAACACGCTCGCGTGGTTCGCGACGCTGGTGGCGCTGGCCGACGGCCTCACGCGCGTGGGATTCGTGAAGTGGTTCGCGGACACCGTCGCCGCGCACCTCGGGGGCTTCTCACCCACGATGGCTATCGCGATCCTGCTCCTCATCAATTTCTTCGGCCACTATCTCTTCGCGAGCGTGACGGCCCACGTGACCGCGATGATCCCGGTGCTGCTCGCCGTAGCCTCGACGATTCCAGGCGCCAACATGGAGACGGTGGCGCTGGCGCTGTGCCTGCAGCTGGGCATCATGGGCGTCATCACACCGTTCGCCACGGGGCCGAGCCCTGTGTACTACGGCAGCGGTTACCTTCCTGCCGGCGACTACTGGCGCCTGGGCGCGATCTTCGGGCTGATCTTCATGGGTGCCTTCCTGGTGATCGGCGTGCCGTGGATGTTGGCCATTCGCTGAGGGCGTTCACGTGCTACCTTTGAGCCGGGATGAGCGGTGACCACTACCTCAAGGCGCTCTTCGAGCCGCGCACGGTGGCGCTCGTGGGCGCGACGGAAAAGCCCGGCAAGGTCGGGGCCCTCGTGGCCGCGAACCTTCGCGATGCCCGCTTCACGGGGCGCATCTACGGGGTAAATCCCAAGTACTCCGTCGTCGCGGGATTTCCGTGCTTCGCGTCGGTGGCGAAGCTGCCCGAGCCCGTGGACCTCGCGGTGATCGCCACGCCCGCACCCACGGTGCCCGGCATCATCGCCGAATGCGGCGCCTCGGGCATTCGTAACGCGGTCGTCATCACCGCCGGCTTCTCGGAAGCGGGCGACGAGGGCAAGGCGCTGGAGAAAGCGCTCCTCGCCGCGGCGCGTTCGGGTGGCGTGCGGCTCCTCGGACCCAATTGCATCGGCCTCATGCGCCCGCCGGCGGGATTGAACGCGAGCTTCGCGAGCGGCAGCGCGCTCGCCGGCTCGCTCGCGCTCGTGGCGCAATCGGGCGCGGTGTGCTCGGCCATGCTCGACTGGGCGACGCCCAACGGCATCGGCTTCTCGAGCCTGGTGTCGCTGGGCGGATCGACCGACATCGATTTCGGCGAGGTGATCGACTACCTCGCCTCCGACGAGAAGACGCGCCAGATCCTGCTCTACATCGAAGGCGTGCGCGACGGGCGCAGGCTCGTGAGCAGCCTTCGCGCCGCCGCGCGCAGCAAGCCCGTGATCCTGATGAAGGTGGGCCGGCATCCGGCGGGATCGCGCGCGGCGGTCTCTCACACGGGCGCCGTCGTGGGGATTGACGACATCTTCGACGCCGTCGTGCGCCGTACGGGCGCGGTGCGCGTGGCAAGCCTTTCGGAGCTCGTGGGCGCGGCCCAGGCTCTCTCGGCGAACGTCAAGCCGCACGGCGAGCGCCTCGCGGTGATCACCAACGGAGGCGGCCCGGGCGTCATGGCCGCCGACCGCGCGGCCGATCTCGGGTTGCCGCTCGCGACACTCGCGGCGGCCACTGCGGAGCGGCTGGCGCCGTTGCTGCCCCCGCATTGGTCCCACGGGAATCCGGTGGACCTCATCGGCGATGCCGATGCGGCGCGCTATCGCGCGGCCCTCGAGGCGTGCCTCGCGGACCCGGGCGTGGACGGCATCGTCGTGATCCTCTCGCCCCAGGCGATGACGCGGCCGGCGGACGTCGCGAAGGTCGTGCTCGAGCAGGCGCGCGGTGGATTCAAGCCCGTGATCGCGAGCTGGATGGGCCAGGCGAGCGTTCGCGAGTCGCGGGACTGGCTCCGCAGGGAAGGCCTTACTGTCTTCCGCGAGCCCGAGCAGGCCGTGGAGGCGTTCGCGCACCTCGCGAGTTTCTATCGGAACCAGTCGGAGCTCATGCAGGCGCCCGGCCCGCTCGCCCACACGGAGACGCCCGACGTGTCCGCGGCGCGCGCGCTCATCGCGCGCGTGATCGCTTCGGGGCGCAACGTCATGAGCGCCACGGAATCGAAGGCGCTGCTCGCGGCGTTCCGCATCCCGGTCGTGCGCTCCGTGGTCGTGGGCTCCGAGCAACAAGCGATCGCCGCCGCGGCGTTGCTGCGAGGCCCGGTCGCGATGAAGATCGATTCGCCCGACATCACGCACAAGAGCGACGTGGGCGGCGTGAAGCTGGGCGTGTCCGGCGCGGAGGATGTGGCAGTCGCTTATCGCGAGATCATGGCTTCCGCGGCGCGGCACGCGCCAAAGGCGAGGCTGCGCGGAATTTCAATCGAGCCCATGGCGACGCGTGCCAACGGCCGTGAGCTGATGGCCGGCATCGTGCGCGATCTCATCTTCGGACCCGCGGTGACGTTCGGAGCCGGGGGAGTCGCCATCGAGATCCTGCGCGACCGCGCCGTCGCTCTGCCGCCCCTCAACTCGAAGCTCATCGACGGAATGATCCGCGGCACGCGCGTGGCACGGATGCTGGGCGACTTCCGCAACCTGCCCGCGATCGATCGCGCCGCGCTCGACGCGGTGCTGCTTCGCGTGTCGGAGATCGCCTGCGAACTGCCGGAGATCGAGGAGCTCGACATCAACCCTCTCTTCGCCGACGAGAACGGCGTCATCGCCGTGGATGCGCGCGTCGTGGTACGGGACAGGGCGCCGCAGAAACGTCCCTACGAGCATCTCGCGATCCAGCCCTATCCGGCGAACCTCGAGTCCTCCACGACGATCCAGGGCGAGCGCGTGGCGATCCGCCCGATACGTCCCGAGGACGCGACGCTCGAGACGGCGTTCGTCGAGGCCCTGAGCGCGGAAAGCACGCGCCTTCGCTTCATGAGCGGCATGCGCTCGCTCACGGCGGAGATGCTGGCGCGCTTCACGCAGATCGACTACGACCGCGAGATGGCCCTGATCGCCACCGTGGGCAGCGGCGCTTCCGAACGGCAGATCGCCGTGGCTCGCTACATCGCAATGCCCGACGGCGCCTCGTGCGAGTACGCGATCGTGATCGCCGACGACTGGCAGGGGCGCGGACTGGGCCGCCTCATGATGCAGAAAATCATCGACGCGGCGCGAGGCGCCGGCCTTCAGTCCATGTCGGGCTGGGTGCTTGCAGGCAATCGCGGCATGCTGGGCCTGTGCGGCGCACTGGGCTTCCGCGAACGCGGCGTGCCCGGCGACACGACGATTCGAATCGTCGAGCTCGACTTGCGCGCGCCGCCGGGTCAGCCTACCGGCACACCAGCACCGGCACTTTCGAATGCGTGAGCACCTTCGTGGTCTCGCTCCCGAGGAGCACGCCGGCCACGCCCTTGCGTCCGTGCGAGGCCATCACGATGAGGTCGCACTTGTTGTCCTTCGCCGCCGTGATGATGGCGTCCCATGGAGCGGGGGCGATGACCACCGATGAGCTGAACGGAACGCCGGCTTTTTTCGCGATCGCCTCGGCGTCCTTCATCATCGCGGCGGCCGCTTCCTTGCACGCCTTGAGGTATTCGTCCTCGGAGAAGATCGGCTCGTAGCCGAACACGCCGTCGCCGATGGGCAGCGCGTAGGGCGGGATGGAATGGAAGCCGACGATGCCCACGCCCAGCTTCGACGCGAGCCCGACGGCGGTTTCGGCGGCGCCGAGCGAGATCTCCGAGCCGTCGGTCGGGAACAGGATCCTTTTGAACATGATTCCTCCTAGCGGCAGACGAGGACCGGAATCTTCGAATGGGCCAGCACCTTGTGCGTTTCGCTGCCGAGTACCAGGCCGGCGAATCCGCCCCTGCCATGGGAAGCCATCACGACCAAGTCGCACTTGCGCTTCTTCGCCGTTGCGATGATCCCGCGCCACGGCATGGGATCGGTGACGAACTCCGTCGTGCATTTCACCTTCGCGGTGGCGAGGCCTTTCTCGACCTTGGCCAATGCATCGGCCGCCGTCTTCTCCGAAATCTTCCGGTATGCGGCCTGGTCGCGCGTGAGGCCGAGGGGAACCAGGCTCTCGTCGGGCATGCGCGGCATGTAGGGCTCGATCACGTAGAGCGCGGTGACCTTCGCCTTGCAGGTGCGGGCGAGCTCTGCGGCTTCCTTCACGGCCTTGAGGGAAAGCTTCGAGCCGTCGGTGGAAACGAGAATGTGCTTGTACATGCTCCCCCCTAGTCGTTGACCCGGATCACCACGGACTTCAAGCCCGGGATATCCAGGATGACGATGTGCTTCTGCTGCACCGTGATGAGGCCGTCCTCCTGGAACCGCGAGAAGAGGCGGCTCACGGTCTCGAGCGACAGCCCTACGTAGCTCCCGATCTCTTCGCGAGTCATGCGCAGGTGGAATTCGTGCTGCGAGAAGCCGCGCGCGACGAAGCGCTGCGAGAGGTTCAACAGGAACGCGGCCAGGCGCTCCTCGGCGCGCATCGTGCCCAGCAGCATCATCACGCCCTGGTCGCGTACCAGCTCTCGGCTCATCACCTTGTGGAGCTGACGCTGCAGCGCGGGTTCGGCGAGGTGCGCGTAGGGGATCACACAGACCTCGCTATCTTCGAGTGCGGTCGTGTCCACCGCGTGGCGTTCGGTTCCGATGCCGTCCATGCCGAGGATCTCGCCGGCCATGTGGAAGCCGGTCACCTGGTCACGTCCGTCCTCGAGCACGACGCTGCTCTTGAAGAAGCCGCTGCGGATCGCGTAGAGCGAGTCGAAATCGCTGCCGGTGCGATAAAGCGCGTCGCCTCGGCGCACGCGCTTGCGTGTGTACACCATCTCCTCGAACAGGTCCGGCTCGGAGCCATTGAGTCCGCAGGGCAGGCAGAGCTCGCGCAGGTTGCACGTGGCGCAGCGCGTCGGGCAGCGTGTGATTTCGTGTTCGCGAGGAGAGTGGAGCTTCGCCGATCCGGTCACGAGCTTGAGGCGTTTCTCGGCTACCGGGGCCTTCGTGGTGAGGGTAGTGGCGGCTGCGATCATTTGTTTTCTCCCTTTCAATGGCGCGTGGATGCAATTTCGCGGATGACTTCGGGGACCCGATTGAACTCGCTGGATTTGTCGAGGAAGTAGGCGGCACCGGCGCTCTTGCACGCGCGCCGGTACTGGGGTTCGGAGTGGTTGGTGAGGACGATGAACGCGATCGCGGGACGGATCGGATGGAGCTCGCGCAGCACATCCATCCCGCTTCCGTCGGGGAGCGCGAGGTCGAGCAGCACGGACTGGGGTGCGAGGCCGAGGATCCCGTTCACGGCATCGCGCGCGTTCGCCGCTTCCCCGACGAGCTCGACACCTTCCATCGCCTGGACCATTGCGGCAAGGCGGGAGCGGATGGGCCCGGAGTCGTCGACGATGAAGATCTTCATGGCTGCATCGTCGCCGCCCGCAAGCAATGCGCCCATCGGCGCCGGATGAGAGCACGCTCGGCATCGGACGGAATCGTGGCTAGGAAAATTCCTAGGGTCGCGGCGCTCCCGGTTGACGGGCATCAAGCCGCGCCGCGGAAAGGTGTAGATCCTGTACCTATATGCGCCTGACTCGATTCACCGACTATTCGCTGCGCGTCCTGCTCCTCGTGGGCACGGCGCCTGGTGGACAGGCGAGCGTCGGCGAGGTGGCGCGGGCCTTCGGCATATCGCGCCACCACCTGGTGAAGGTTGCCGGCCTGCTGGGCCGCCACGGGCTGCTCGCCAGCGTGCGCGGCCGGGGCGGCGGACTGCGCCTGGCGTTGCCCCCCTCGGCGATCAACCTGGGGCGTGTGGTGCGGGCGACCGAAGGTGAGAGCCTGCTCGCGGAATGCTTCGAACCCGGCTCGAACCTGTGTGCCATCAGCGGGGCGTGCCGCCTTTCCGGCGTGTTGCGGGAGGCGCTCGCTGGCTTCTATCGGGTGCTCGACAGCTATACGCTGCAGGACCTGCTGGAGCGCCCCGCCGAGCTGGTGGCGATCCTGCATCGCCGCGACTTTCGCGAAAGGGACGCCCTCACGGGGATTTGACGGGCGTCAACTCCCGGGGGCCCGGTGCGCCCATATTCACCCGATGAAGGTGGAACGCGTCTACACGCGAAGGCTGCTGGCGACCACGCGCGGTGCGTCGCTCGCCGAAGCCGCGTCGGCGATGCAGCGCTTCCTGGTGGGATGCCTCCTCGTGATGGACGACGCGCATCCCGAAGGCATGCCCGTGGGCATCGTGACGGACCGCGACATCGCGCTGCAGGGCTTTGCATCGGAGTCGTCGAGCGTCGGCGCCGCGATGACGCCGGTGGTGGCGACGGTCGGCGAGGACGCCGATTCGCACGAGGCCCTCGAGCTCATGCGAGCCCACGGTGTAAGGCGCCTGGTGGTGACGGGACGCCGCGGCAAGGTCTGCGGAATCCTTTCGATCGACGACATCATCGACGGTTTGTCCGCGGAACTCGCGGCCGCCGCATCCGTGCTGAAGGGCGAGATCCGCCGCGATGCCGCCGGATTGGGCGAGGTGAAGGTGGGCGGCTAGCTCAGGGCTCGATGAGGTGGTGCGTGAGCGCGTAGCGCACGAGGTCCACCGTCGTGGCCATGCCCATCTTGTTCAGGACGTTCGCCTTGTGCGTGCTCACGGTCTTCACCGAGAGGGTCAGGCGCTCGGCGATGTCCGAAACCGACTTGCCCTCGGCAATCATGCGGAAAACCTGGAACTCCCGGTCCGAGAGCGCCTCGTGCGGAAGGTTTTGCGCGCCGGGCATCGCGGAAAGCGCCAATTGCTGGGCCACCTCCGCGCTGATGAAGGCGCCGCCGGCGGCGACCTTGCGGATCGCCGCGACGAGCAGGGAAGATGCGCTTTCCTTGGTGAGGTAGCCTGCGGCGCCGGCGCGGATCGCGCGCACCGCGTACTGGTGCTCCTCGTGCATCGAAAGCACCAGCACGCGAAGCCGCGGCTTCTCCGCATGAACCTGCCTGATGAGCTCGATGCCGCTCTTGCCGGGCATCGACATGTCGAGCAACAGCACGTCGAATTCGAGCCCGCGCACGCGTTCGATCGCCTGGTGCCCATCGCCGGCTTCAGCGACGACCTGGATGTCGCCCGCCGCGCCGAGCAGTTGCTTCAGCCCCTCGCGCACGATGGTGTGGTCGTCGGCGATGACGATGCGGATCATTTCGACGTTCCCGCCTCGGAAAATTCCAGGCGCACGAGCGTCCCGCCGCGGGGCGTGCTTTCGATCGTCGCGATGCCGCCGAGCACGTAGGCACGCTCGCGCATGCCGATGAGCCCGTACGAGTTGGGCTTTCGCGCGTCACTCTCGGAGAATCCGCGGCCGTTGTCCTTCACGCTCAGCGCGACCTTCCCGTCCGAGCGCCCGAGACTCACCGCCACCTGTGTGGCTTCGGCGTGCTTCGTCACATTGGTCAGGGACTCCTGGAGAACGCGGAAGATGGCGGTTGCGTACGGATCGGCGAGCTCCAGGTCGCCCGTCATCTCGAAGCTGCACGCTTTGCCGGTGCGCGCGCGGAAGGAGTGCACCAGCCACTCGCACGCCGCGACAAGCCCCAGGTCGTCGAGCATGAGCGGACGCAGGTCCGACGAGATGCGGCGCGTCGAGGCCACCGTGGAATCCAGCAGCCCCTGCATCGAGGCGAGCTTCACCACAGCCTCGCCATCCGACTTCACGCGCTCGCGGATCCATCCGAGGTCGATCTTGAGCGCGGTGAGCGTCTGGCCGAGCTCGTCGTGGAGCTCGCGGGCGATGCGGGTCTTTTCCTGTTCGCGCACTGTGTTGGTGGCGACGGCGAACTCGTGAAGCTCCTCGCGCGAGCGCTCGAGCTCCGCCTCCGAACGCACGCGCTCCGTGACGTCGCGCAGGATCACGGTGAAATAGAGGCGCCCGCCCTCCGCCACGTGCGAGATCGACGCCTCGATGGGGAACTCTTCGCCGTTGCGGCGCAGGCCTTGCACGATCCTTGCCCCGGCCATGCGCCGGGAGGCCGCGACTCCTTGGCCGAACTTGCCGATATGCCCCTCGTGCGCCTTGCGCAGACGCTCCGGAATGAGCCGGTAGAGCGGGGCGCCGAGGACCTCGGCGCGCGTCCATCCGAAGACGCGTTCGGCGGCTGAATTGAACACCACGATGCGCTGCGATTGATCGACGGTGATGATCGCGTCCATCGCGGATTCCACGATGGCGCCGATGAGCCCCTCCAGGGGCATGGCGGAGTCTTGCCTGGGGTTGACGTCCGTCAAAGGGCCTTTCGTGACGCTGCGCATAGTAGCTGCATGAATGCCTTGCCGGTATCCATCGGCGCCGGAAGCCCCGACGTCCATCTCGTCATCGACGAGCAACTCATCCGCAAGTACGGTGGCAACGGGCCGCGCTACACGTCCTATCCCACCGCCGACCGCTTTGTCGAGGCGTTCGACGCGGCCGCGTATCGCCACTGGCTTTCCAACCGCAACATCGGAGCCTTCGCGAGACCCCTCGGATTATACGTTCACGTCCCCTTCTGCGACACGATCTGCCTCTACTGCGCGTGCAACAAGATCACGACGCGCGACCGCGGCCGCGCCCACAAGTACGTGAAACACCTGCAGCACGAGATGGCGCTCGTGGGCGACGCGCTCGGCAGCGACCGCGGGATCGCGCGGATGCACTGGGGCGGCGGCACCCCCACATTCCTCGACGAGGAGGACACGGAGTCGCTCATGTCGTCGTTGCGAGCGACGTTCCAGTTCGACCCACGGGCCGAGCTCGCGATCGAGATCGATCCGCGCAAGGCCGATCCCGCGCGCATCGCGCTGCTGGCGCGCCTGGGATTCAATCGCATGAGCATCGGCGTCCAGGATTTCGACGGCGAGGTGCAGCGCGCCGTGAACCGCATCCAGTCCTACGAGGAGACGCGTGCGGCGATCGACGCGGGCCGCGCGAACGGCTTCGGCTCCATCAACATGGACCTGATATACGGGCTGCCGAAGCAGAACCCGGCCGGGTTTGCGACGACGCTCGACCGCGTCATCGAGTGCGACCCGGACCGCATCGCGCTCTATTCCTATGCGCACCTGCCCACGGTCTTCAGGCCGCAGCGGCGCATCCTCGATGCGGACCTGCCCTCGCCGCAGGTGAAGCTCCAGTTGATGACGATGGCGATGCGCCGGCTGGAAGACGCGGGCTACGTCTACATCGGCATGGATCATTTCGCGAAGCCCGGCGACGAGCTCGCGGTCGCGCAACGGCAGGGACGCCTCACGCGCGATTTCCAGGGCTACGCGAGCGGCGGGGATTGTGATCTCGTGGGCCTGGGCATTTCCGCCATCGGCCGCGTCGGTCCCACCTACGTGCAGAACGTGAAGACGCTGGACGAATACTACGAACACCTCGACCGTGGCGAGCTGCCGGTGCTGCGCGGGGTGGAGCTCTCCTCCGACGACCTGGTGCGCCGTGCGGTGATCCAGGCGCTCGCCTGCAACTTCACGCTGTCGAAGGAGTCGATCAGCATCGCGTATCTCATCGATTTCGACCGGTACTTTGCCGCCGAGATGAAGGACCTGGCAGAGCTCGAGCGCGACGGCCTGGTGCAGCTCGACGACGACTGGATCACGGTTACACCGGCGGGCCGATTGCTCGTGCGCTCGGTGTGCATGGTGTTCGACAAGTACCTGCACGCGGCCGAGCAGCGCGCCCAGTACTCGCGCGTGATGTAACGCACTGCATAGGAGCTCCACAATGATTTCCAACGTCGTCATGCCGCCCCAGCCGGGCGGAGCCCGCATCACCTCCCGCATCGACGCAGTCACGCGGATCCCGGCGAGCTACCTCACCGCGGCCCCGCCGCCGCCGCGCGCGGTGAAGATCGAGCTCACGTCCCAGTGCAACTACCGGTGTGGATATTGCGCCCATCGCCTGCGCATGAAGAAGCGCGGCGAGATGGATTGGGGCCTCTATACGCGCGTGGTGGGCGAGATGGTCGACGCCGGCGTCGAAGAGCTGGGTCTCTTCTTCATCGGCGAGTCCTTCATCTGCGACTGGCTGCCCGAGGCGATCGCCTTCGCGAAACACCGCGGCATCCGCTACGCATTCCTCACGACCAACGGCTCGCTCGCCACGCCCGAGAGCGTGCGCCTGTGCATGGAGGCCGGGCTCGACTCGCTAAAGTTCTCCATGAACAACGCCGACGTGGCCCAGTTCCGCAGCATCGCCAAAGTGAAGGGGCAGCTGTTCCACGATGCGATCGCGAACCTCAAGGCCGCGCGCAAGGTCCGCGACAGCGGCGGTTTCACGTGCGGCCTCTACGCTTCGAGCATCCGGTACGACGGAGCGCAGCAGGAGCGCATGCAGGCGCTCGTGGACGAGATCCTTCCTTACCTGGACGAGCATTACTGGCTGCCGCTTTATTCGATGGGCTCGCTCGCGAAGGAGCGCGAGGGGGAGCTGGGCTACCGCCCGATCGCAGGCAACCAGGGCCGCATCGGCGCGATGCGCGAGCCGCTGCCCTGCTGGTCGGCCTTCACCGAGGGCCACATCACGCACGACGGCAAGCTCTCGGCGTGCTGCTTCGACGCGGGCGACCGCTGGGTCATGGCAGACCTGAACGAAGTGTCGTTTACCGATGGCTGGAACAGCTCGCGGTTCCGCGGGTTGCGCGAGGCGCACCTGAAGCGCGACGTGAAGGGCACGCCCTGCGAGGAGTGCGTCGCCTATAAGTAGCACGCATCCGTGCGGTACCGCACGGAATGACGGGCCCAAATCCTTAAGACTGGAATGCACAAACCTCCGATGAGACCGCCAGTGCGCAATCTTCTTTTCCCGGCCATTCTTGGCCTAGTCGCGGGGCTCCTGCCTGTCGCCTCGCAGGCGCTACCGCTATTTGCGCGGCAAACCGGGCAGAACTGCGTTTCCTGCCACACCGGTGGACAGTTTCCAGACCTCACTCCCTATGGACGGAAGTTCAAGTTGACGGGCTATACGATGGGGGATCGAACGTTGGTCCCGCTCGCCGTCATGGGCGTTGCGTCTTCCGCGAAGGTGCTCCATGCAACGCCCGGCAGCGGCGACGTCGAAGCCGACTTTCCGCAGAACGGCGTCTTTCACCCCACCACGGCGAGCCTCTTCGCAGGCGGAAAGATCACGGACAACGTGGGCCTGTTCGGCCAGTGGACGTTCAACGCATACGACCACCAGGGTGACGACGGTCACTGGCATGGTCACGGCTCGTCCGACCAATTCGACCTGCGATTCGCGGACCGCTTCATCGACCTGCAGCGCGATCTCATCTTCGGCGCGAGCATCAACAACAATCCTGGCGTCACCGACGTCTGGAATACGTTCAACGGCGCTTTCACCTCGGTCCCAGGCTACGTCCCCGTGAGCAATCCAGGGGGCGCCGGGCCCTTCGTCGATGTTCCCGTGAAGCCAGTCCTTCAGGGTCTGGGCCCCCTGGCAGCGGGCATGAACGTCTACGCATTCTGGAACAACACCCTGTACGGAGAGCTGGGCCTCTACCAGACGGCGAATCGCGGATTCTCGTTCCTGAGCCAGGGAATCAGCGACGCCAACATGGACACCAAGCTCAAGGGGCAGGCCAACCCGTACTGGCGCCTCGCGCTCAACCACGACTGGGGAGCGAACAGCGCGATGATCGGTCTCTACGGCCTGAACGTCGAAACCTACGCCAACGCGCCCGATACCAGCGGCCCGACCATTCGCTACAGCGACGTCGGCATCGACAGCCAATACCAGTACATCCTCGATCCGCACACCGTCTCCGCGCAATTCAGCTACACCCGCGAGAAGCAGCACTACGGCAACGAACTCTGGGATCCCACCAACGCCGACTACGTTGGAGCCTATTCCAACTCCTCGAACACGCTGAACCACCTGCGGGCGAGAGTGACCTACACCTACCAGGCGAAGTACGGGGCAAGCCTCGCGTACACCAGCGCGAGCGGCAGCGCCGACAACCTGCACTACAACACGGGCGCCGTTGCCTTCGGGAGCGTGAGCGACACTCCCAACACAAAGCTCTGGATCACGGAGGCGTTCTGGACCCCGGTCCAGTATGTCCGGATCGGCGTTCAATACTTCAACTTCACGCAGTTCAACGGCTCGTCGAGCAACTACGACGGCAATCTTCGCAATGCCAGGGACAACAACACGCTGTTCCTCTATGTCTGGGGAGCTTACTGATGAGGACGATCCCCATGGTTCTGGCGTTGGCGTTGGTGTTCGCCGGTGCGGGCTGCGCCAACCTGCAACGGTCGCGGGACCTTGCCAACCCGCGCGTGCCGCCGGAAGTGACGGCGCTCCAGGTCTGCTCGAATTGCCATGGCGCCGACGGCAACTCCGTGTCGCCCAACTTCCCGCGACTCGCCGGCCAGCAACCGGCCTACCTGGTTGCCCAGCTGGAGAATTTCCGCAGCCACCATCGCTCCGATCCGGAAGGGTTCGAGTACATGTGGGGCATCAGCCACAAGCTCACGGACGACCAGATCAAGGGGCTAGCGGAATACTTCGCCAAGCAGGCCCCGCGACCGAACGCCGCGGTCGATGCGAATCGCATGGCGGCCGGAAAAGAGATCTTCGAAAATGGCGTGCCGGCCAAGGAAACTCCCCCGTGCAAAACCTGTCACGGAGACAAGGCGCAGGGCATGGCGACTTTCCCGCGGCTTGCATGGCAGCACGAGGACTATCTCGTAAAGCAACTGCAAGTGTTCCGGGGAACGGAGGCGCGCCCGGACACGCCGATGAAGCAGGTCACGCACTTGCTCACGGACCAGGAGATGAAAGCCGTAGCCGGCTACCTGCAGGCATTTCCCAGCGACAGGTGACAGTTTCCCCAGGAGGAATTTCGATGAACGAAAATGGAATGCCGCGCCGCCGGTTCCTGGCGACTGGCACCGTCTTGGCGATGATCCCGCTCATTTGTGCTCCGGGCGTGTCCGTTGCCGCGACGAATGCCAGCTTGCGCACCTCGCTCAAATACCAGGGCAAGCCTGAAGGCGACAAGAGTTGCGCCAACTGCGCGCAGTTCGTGGCCGGCCCCACGAAAGATTTGGGCGGGTGCAAGATAATTCCGGGAGACACCGAGATATCGCCCCGGGGCTACTGCATCGCCTGGACGAAGAAAGCACCGTAGCAAGGTACTCGAAGGCTAGGGGGGCTAGGGTTGGCGTCAGCGTCAACCTCCAGTCTCCGGGGAGCTATCCGTGAGCTCCAGCAGGGCCTTCATCTCGCGAACAAGGCTGGCCGTCGCTCTCGCCGCGATCTCGAGTTTCGGCATTCCGGCGGCGCAGGCCAGCTGCTTCTGGTCGCACATCGATCACGAGGTCGGCTACAACGATACCGGCGTGTGGGCGGCCAGTTCGTACCGGGCGGTGATGGACATCCTTACCGTCGCGCAGATCGGCGGTGCGTTTTGGGAGGGCGCCGACTCGCGGATTGGCCGCACGATGTGGCAAGGAATGGATTCAGAAGCCATCGCGGCCATTGCTTCCAACGGGGCGAAGCTTGTCTTCACGAGGGAGCGGCCGGATACGAACAACGATCCGTGCCAATGGTTCAAGGGCGGTTCGAACTACAGCTTTCCCAGCGGAGAGGCGAGCGTCGCTGCCGCCCTCGTAACGCCATACATCATCGAATATGGACGTGACCACCCTGCGGTGTACGCACTGCTCGCCATTCCGGCGTACGTGGGGGTTGGCCGCCTCAAGAATCACGCCCACTGGCAGTCGGACGTCATAACGGGCTGGGCGATCGGCGGCGCATCAGGCTGGTACTCGCATGGCCGGGAAACGCCGATCTTCGTCTCGATATTGCCCAAGGGATTCTCCGTCGGTTTCCGCAAATCGTTCTGAGACATCGGCAACGGCGTCGTGCTGAAACTGTCGGGCGGGCTGGGCTGGCGATTCGACCTGATCGTCTTCATCGCTCTCGCGGTGATGCTCACGGCGCTGTTCGCATCCGCCCAGCTCGATATCACCACCGCCTCGCTCTTCTATAGCAGCGACGCCCGCGACCACTGGCCGCTTGCGAGACATCTGCCGTGGTCCGTGTTGTATCGCGCGGCCCCCTGGATCACCGCATCGCTGGTCGTGGTTGGCCTGGTGGCGCTGGCCGCCGGCTTCGTGCGCCGGAAGAGCGCTCTGCGCCGGCATGCCGTCTTCGTGCTCCTGAGCGTCGCGCTCGGGCCAGGGCTCATCGTCAACGCCGTCTTCAAGGATCATTGGGACCGTCCGCGGCCCCGGGACATCGTCGAGTTGGGTGGGCAATTGCACTATGCGGCGGCGCCGTTACGGGGTGAGGGCGGCAAGTCGTTCCCGTGTGGCCACTGCTCTGTGGGCTTCCTCTACGCCTTGGGGTGGTGGATCTGGCGGCACACGCATCCGAAGTGGGCGGTTGGATCTCTAGCGGGCGGCCTGTTCGTCGGCGCGGCGTTGGGGCTCGGCCGCATGGCCGCCGGCGCTCATTTCCTTTCGGATGTGATCTGGTCCGCGCTGCTGGCGTTCGGCGTGGCGCATGCGCTCTACCATCACGTGCTGGGAATCCCAGCGCACGAGCGCGGACTTGCCGGGCCCGCTGCGGAGCCAGCGCCAGAATCCAGAATCTTCCATGCACTCTCGGGCCTCGCTGCGCTCGGCGGGGTGGCCGTCCTTCTCGCGCTGTTTGCGACACCGCACGGCTCCGATCTCCAGCTCGAGATCCAGCTCGCCTCCCTGCCGCGCACGCCGGAGATATTTGAAGTGGATGCGCGGACCGCGAACGTCGAGATCGTCGTGATCGACACGCCGGCCGCCGCGGTTTCAATCGCCGGTGAGCTGCACGGCTTCGGCCTGCCGACCAGCCGCTTGTTCGCGCGTGCGGAATTCGCCGGGGCGCCGCAGCCGAAGTTACGCTATCGAGTCGTACAGCAAGGTTGGTTCACCGATCTCGACGCGAAGCTATCGATCCAGCTGCCGGCCGCGGGATTCGAGCGAATCGCCGTCAGCCTGGAGCATGGCGACATTTCAGTGACGGACGCGACGCAAAGCCACGTGATCGACAGGGGAAAGTTGCGTCTCGATCTTCGCACTGCCGACGGGAGCGTGCGCAGATCATTGGGACCACCCGACTAGGCAAAGTTGATTGTCGAAAGGAAGATAGGGCGCCGCGCGTCTCCACCCAGACCGAGGCGGACGCGGTGAGCCGCCTGCTCGACGATGTAGACGCTGCCGGAGACCGCCCCGAGGATCTTTTCCTCGCTGTCCAGATGCCTTGTCGAGTACAGGTGCTGCACGGCTTCGACAGTAATGATGCCGAAGCGAAGCTCGCCGTCCGCAAGGAACTCAAATCCAATTTGGCGCAGACCAATCACTCGACAATTGCTCGGCGTGTGCTGCCCGTCAAGGTCTGTCATCGCGTCCTCCCCTTGGAAATTATTTTCGGCGTGGTGGGCCGTCGAACGATTGACGATAGCGAAAGACAAGACCGCCCCCGGAGGGCTCGAACAGGCCGACCGTTCCACCCAATCGCGCGGCCGCGTCCCGCGCAATTGCGAGTCCAAGCCCGCTTCCCTCCCCGGCGGCGTCCTCGAGCCGGCGAAAGGGCTGGAAGGCGCGCTCGCGTTCCGACTCGGGGATTCCGGGGCCCGTATCGGTGACCTCGACTACGCAATCACTCGCCTCGGCGAAATAGTGCATCGTCACTTCGCCACCCACCGGCGTGTAGCGAAGGCTGTTGTCGAGGGCGTTCTTGAGGACGACACGCAGGAGTTCGGCGTCAGCGGTCAGTGCGAGTAGATCCTGGGAGCGCCCGATGCCCAGGTCGATGCCGCGCGACTCGGCCAACGGGAGATGCTCGGCAATGAGTTCGCGGATGAGAGGGCCTACGTCGATTTTCCTTGGTTCGTGATCTGCGGCCTGGCTGCGAGCGAGCGAAAGAAGCTGGTCGGTCAATCGCCGGGCGCGCTCGATGCCAGCGCGCAGCGGAGCAATCCGCTCCAGCAGGGCCTCGAGCGAGGGCGCCTGTTCAAGATTTTGCGCCTGTAGCGAGAGTGCCGTGAGAGGACTTCTCAGCTCGTGGGCGGCGTCTGCAACGAATCGACGCTGCGCGACCATGAGCTTGCCCACCCTATCCAGGAGGCGGTTGATGGCGTTCGCGAACGGCGCAACCTCCTCGGGGAGATTCGCCGAGTTCACGGGCTCTGGCCGTTCGGCGGCTTGGCGATCCAGCGCATGGGCAAGTTCGCGGACTGGTGCAAGCTCGTGACGAACTGTGCGCGCTGCGAGCCATGCCAGCACCGGCAGGAGCAGCATCAGAGGTACCAGCGTCCCGAGCGTGCGATCCATCGCGATTTCGTTCCGTACCTCTGTCGATTGGGCTACGGCAATCTTGCCGGCGGCGCTCGTCTCGCCGACATAGACCCGCCAAGTCCCGTCCGCCATGGCGACGGTGTGGAGTCCGGATGACAGATCGGCTGGCAGCCACGCGGACCGCGCGTCAGGTGCGAGCCGAATCACGATGACACGCGTTCCTGGATCCGAAAGCTGACTTTCGCTGCCGGCAGTCGACGCTCCAGGAGAACGGTCCACCAAGGTCGCGACCTGCCGCAGCATGTCGTCCTGGAGGTCTTGCGCGTCGACATAGGCCAACAGGAACGATGCGCAGCCTGCGATGAGCCCGGTGGAAAGGATCACCGTCAATAGCATGCGGTTCAGGCGCCGCTCCAGAGAACGATGCCCGGCTCCGAAGTATCTCCAGATCATGATCGGCCTACGACGCTATTGGTCCTCGCCACCATCCATCCGGCACCGCGAACATTCTTGATCACATCCGCGCCCAGTTTCTTGCGCACGCCGTGGATCAGGAAATCGACGGCGTTGCTGTCCACTTCCTCGTTCCACCCGTAGATGCGCTCCTCCAACTCGCTCCTCGTGAGGATGGCGCCCGGGCGCAGGAGCAAAGCATGAAGCAACGCGAACTCCCTCGCGCTCAGGGCAAGCACGAGGTCGCCACGACGCACCTCGCGTGTTGCCGGATCGAGCGTCACGATCCCGTTGCCGAGCAGTGGCGCAGCGTGGCCGCCGTGGCGGCGAAGGACTGCGCGCAATCGCGCCAGTAACTCGCCCACGTCGAAGGGTTTCGTGAGGTAGTCATCGGCGCCGAGATCCAGGCCCTTCACCCGATCGTCCACGCTGTCGCGTGCGGTGACGATAATCACGGGCATGGTGATGCCGCGGTCGCGCATCGTGCGAAGGACCTGAAATCCGTCGCGGCCCGGAAGCCCGAGATCCAGCAGCACGGCCTGGTGTTCGCCGATACCCAGGAGCTGCGTGGCCAGGGTTCCGTTACGCACCCAATCGACAGCATAGGCCGCGTCCTTCAATGCGACGCGGACCGCTTCGCCGATCATCTGGTCGTCTTCGACTAGAAGGATGCGCATGTGGATTTTTTGGGACAGCCCGGAGCGTACCAATGTCGAGTTAGGGTTGGCTTAGCCCGAAGCGAACCGTCCCATCACGCCTAATTGTCGGCTAATACATCGCGGGTAGGTTACGGCGAGTGCTGAAGCCCTTGACACCGTGCGCGCCGGAATCACGACGCAGCGAACTGCAAGGAGGCGCTCGCCGAGATTCGATCACGACAGCTAGTGGACAGGTTCCTCAGCTAGTCTTCCATCCACTCGTCCTTAGCCCACTACGTTCTGAAATTCGAACGGGAGGACCGACGCAATCGCAGGCGCGCCGCCTGTATTGCGCGGGACCGCCGGGCACTGCAGAGCGATGTCGGGCGCTGCGCCGCCTGCCTCCGTACGCCCTGGTCTTCTTTTGAATCAGCGCCCGAGTCCGGGATCGTCTTGTGGCGCGGGTTGGCGGCATGGCCGGGGATAAGAATGTTCATTTGGTCGTCGATATTCCTCTTTTCGTTGTTTTCGGTATTCGCTTACTACAATCGTCGATGGGCCCGGGAATTCCGGGGAACGTCGAAGACAGCTCGCTCATTCCTGTCCCTCATGGGTTTCGCCGGAACAGCCGTCGGCCTTGGCTATCTGGCCTGGTACGGGATGAGCATCTCGTGGATTGGGTCCGTTGTCGCTTTTTCTGTAAGCGTTCTATGCGTGAGCATCGGCGCTTCCCTGGAGCGATTTCTCGGCCCCATCCTGGTTCACGACGGCAGCGTCGTGCTCTGGCCCGTTCTTGCCGTGCTCATGCTATGGACGCTTGTGCAGTAGGAGAATGAATTTGCCAACCCCTGTAACCCGCTGTGACCTTCATCTCCATTCCGCTGCTTCCCTGACGAGTGGCGAGTGGTTTTCCGAATATTTTTCCGCTCCGGAAAGCTATGCCGACCCGGCGCGCCAGTACGAGCTGTGCAAGGCGCGCGGGATGACGCTCGTGACCCTGACCGATCACGACACGATCGACGGGGGATTGCAGCTGATCGAACGCCCGGACTTCTTCCTCTCGGTGGAAGTCTCGACCCGGTTTCCCGAGAACGGCTGCGCCATACACGTCCTCGCCTACGACATCACGCCGGCCCAGCATGCCGAGCTGCAGAGGCGTCGCGGGAGCGTCTACGACGTCTCGAGCTACCTCCGCAGCGAGGGCCTGGCCCACAGCCTTCCACATCCGCTGTTGAGCCCGAATTGGAAGCTGGACGCCATGACGCTGGAAAAGTGCCTCGTGCTCTTTCCCGCGTTCGAGGTGATGAACTCCTTGCTGGATCGTCGCACCGATTCCGACGTGGCGCATTTCTTTGCATCCATAACCCCGCACGTTCTTGCAACACTCTCGGCGAAGCACGGGATTGCGCTGGCGCAGGGCTCGCCGGCGCGTCTTGCGCTCACCGCGGGCTCGGACGATCACGGCCAGCGACGATGCGGGACCATCTTCACCGAGGTCGACGGAAACCTTGACGCTGGTGCGTATTTGCGTCGGGTCATGAAAGGCGATTCCCGGCTGACGGGAAGATCGGGTGATCTCAACTCAATGGCCATCTGCATCAAGCAGACGGCTTATCGGCACTTTCAGCGACGGGACCACGGCGATCCCAGTCGACGCAATCCATTTACGGACGTCATGGATGTCCTCGCCGGGCGAACGCCCGATTCGAGCGGCGAATCGCAGCGCCGGCCTTTCTCGATCCTTGAAAGCCTGACTTGGGCCGCGCAGCAGGGACGCGCCCCTGCCGGAATTGACCTGGATATCACTCACGTACCCGAACAAGCCAGCGACGAGAACGACCGCGAGATCGTTGATGCGGTCACGCGCGTTAGCGACACGCTGACGGGGCGGGCGGTCGGGGATCTCGGCAAGGCGCTCGTCGCTTCCGACATCTATGGAATCTTGACGGCCCTGACGGACCTCGCGTCAGCGGCATGCGTAGCTTCGCCGTTTCTTTTCGCCGCCGATCATTTCGCCAGGCAGGAGGCTCAGGTGCGGCGCGTCTGGGAGAACTGGACGGCGACCGAGCGACCGCCCAAGGCCGAATACCTCGCGGTCTTCTCCGATGCGCTCGACACGATCGATGGCGTTTCCACCTGGTGCAGTCGATTCACCACGCAGGCCGCCTTGTCTGGAAGGCGCGTCTGGTTCGCGCGGTGCGACTTGCCCCGCGAGGATTCGGGCGCATGCCCCCCGCCGCTTCCGGCAGTGGCGCGCTTCAAGGTGCCCTTCTATCCCGGGCTGGAGATTGCCGTTCCGTCGCTCGCGTCCACGATAGACCGGCTCTGGCGAGAGGGCATCACCCATGTAGAGATTGCAACGCCAGGGCCCATGGGGTTGGTTGGCTTGCTCGCAGCAAGGATCCTGCGCTTGCCGGTCACCGCAAGCCATCACACCGACCTGGCAGACCTGGCCGAGGTCCTGAGCGGCGAGCCCGGATTGGCAGAGTTCGTGCGCGGTTACCTGAGATTGCTTTACCGCAGTGTCGATCGGGTGTTCGTGTTCTCCGTGGCGTCGCGAGACAAGCTGGTCGGGATGGGGATACCGCTGGAAAGGATCGGAATCATGCCGGTCGCGGTAGATCCGGAGGAGTTTTCTCCGGCGAAATCCTCTCCAACCGCTTTCTCCGATCTCGGAATCCAGATTGGCGACCGGCCTGTTGTCTTGAGCGTCGGGCGCCTGTCCATGGAGAAGAATGTCGCATCCATCATCGAGGCCGTGGAGAGCCTGCAGGACCGCCGGCCACCACCGGTCCTCGTAGTGGTTGGCGACGGGCCGGCGCTAGGCGCGCTCGAACTCAGTTGCAGTGACAAGGCCTTCGTTGTTTTCGTGGGTTTCCAGGAGGGCCGGATCTTGCGTGAGCTCTACGCATCCGCGGACGCCTTCGTGTTCGCGAGCCAACTGGATACGCTGGGACTGGTGAACCTGGAAGCCCTTTCGAGTGGCGTGCCGGTGCTTGTGCCCGCCGGCTCGGCGATCACCGAATTCCTGAGCGATGGGCACAACGCTTCATTCTTCGTCCCGAGCCCCGATGGCCTCCGCGAAGCGCTGCGCGCGTTGCTGGATGACCCAGCCCACGCGGCTGGCTTGGCCGGGAACGGGCGGCAACATATGCTCCAGCGATGGGAAGAGGCGCAGTTCGATGCGGTGTGGAAGGCGATGATCGGCGTTGGTTCAAGCCAGACTTCGGCCTGAGCCGGCGCCCACGTGCAACCCTCGCTGCTGGTTTCGATCCACGACGTATCACCGCTAACCCTCGAGTCGAGCCGCCGTAGCGTCGAGTTGGCCGTGTCGGCCGGCGTCCCTTATTCCGCGTTGACTCTGCTCGTCATCCCACGACACGACGACTGCGCGCCGTTGGATGAACACGCCCCGACCCGTGATTGGGTGCGAAGTCTCGTCGACGTGGGCGCTTGCCTGTGCATGCACGGCTTGACCCATCAAATGATCGCTCGAGTGCGCAATCCGTGGAAATGGGTGTTGGCCCGAGGTTTTGCCCGCGGCCAGGCTGAGTTCATCGCATGCGAAGCTGCCGAGTGCGAGCGTCGGCTGGATGCGGCGCGAGAGGTCTTTCGCCGCGCCGGACTCGAGGGCAGCGTGGGGGGCTTCGTCGCGCCGGCGTGGCTGCTGTCCCCGGACGCGTTGATTGTGATCAAGCGGGCCGGGTTCGGGTTCTACGAAAGGTTTTCCGGAATCGTATGTGGTGACGCTATCCACGCACGTCGCCTCGTGGGGTTCGGATCTCTCACCTGGACTGAAGCGCACCTGACGGCGGCTTATGCGCATTTCCAATCGCGCCGGCCGCCTGTAGATACCCGCTTCGCAATCCACCCGGCCGATGTCGAGCGACCTTCCTCCGCGGAAGCGATTCGCGTGGGATTGCGGCGATTCCTGGGGAAGATGGAACCAATGAACTACAGGCAGTTTCTGCGCCGCGCAACCGAAGGTCGTCTTTAACCGGTTCCTGCTAGCATCACCGCAGTAACAGGCGTGAGAGCCGGGAGTTCCGAGTCCAATGCGTTTCGCCGCCGTCCTCATCGTTGCCGCAGCGAACCTCTGCGGCTGCGCGACCGCGATTTTCAACAAGGCGAGCAACGAGCCGTGGACGCCCGGGACGTCGCCGGACATGGGCGCGCCGGCCGACGTCATGCGCGAGAACTCCATCATCGTGATGTTTTCGGGTGGCGGGCTGCGCGCAGCAGCGTTCGCGCATGGCGTGCTCACCGCGCTCGAAAGCGAGAAGACTCCCGAGGGCGATCTGCTCGACGACGTCGCGATCATGAGCAGCGTCTCCGGCAGCTCGCTCACCGCCGCGTACTACGGGCTCTATGGGCGCGACGGGCTTCGACGGTTCCGCGAGGAAGTGTTGCTGCCCGGCTTCGAGAGCGGCTTGCGGCTCTCGCTGAATCCCGCGAACCTCTTGCGGATCCTGCATGGCGGACTCAACGCGCGCGAGGATTTCGGCGATGTCCTCGACCACAGGGTCTTCCACGGCGCGACGTTCGCGGACTTCTACCGGCATCCGCGCCCCAGCATCCGCATCCACGCGACGGACCTCTATTACCGCGTGCCCTTTCCCTTCATACCGCCGCTTTTCGCCGTCCTGTGCAGCGACCTGTCACGCTACAGCGTGGCCGACGCCGTCGCGGCGACGATGGCAGTGCCGATCGTCTTCGCGCCCATCGTGGTCCGCACCTATCCGGATAGTTGCCCGCCACTGCCGAAGGAGGTCGAGGCTTTCACCAACAAGGCGCAAACCTCGAACGATCTGCGCGCGATATCGCGGGCGCTTGGAGCCTACCGCGATCGCCAAGTGCACTACATCAAACTCGCCGATGGCGGCCTCACGGACAACTATGGCGTTTCGCTGCTCACCAATGCACGCATCATCTACGGGACTCCTTATGCGCCGATGACGGCACCCGACGCGGTGCGCATCCGGCGCCTGCTCGTGATCGTCGTCGACGCGTCGCGCGGCCCGAGCGGCGACTGGATCAACCAGGAGGAAGGGCCTGTCGGGCTCGATCTCGCGCTTTCCGCGGCGGACGCGGCCGTGGATTCCGCGGCGCGGCTCGCGGCCGACGCTTTCGACGCCATGATCGACGGATGGCGGGACTCCGTGATCGCCTTTCGTTGCGGCCTTTCGCGCGAGGAGGTCGCGCGGCTCGGCGGCCCGGCCGAGTGGAACTGCCGCGACGTGAGATTCACGCTCGCGCACCTGTCCATGCAGGGCCTCCCGAGCGCGCTCCGCGAGCGTCTCGAAGCGATCCCGACCCGCCTGTCGCTCACCGCAGAGCAGATCGACACGACGATCGAAGGCGCGCGCGTGGGCATGCGCGATTTGCCGCAGCTACGCGCCTATATCCGCGAAAGAGTGCATTAATGCTGCAATTCGATTTCGGCTGAGACCGGCACTGAAACAGTGATCCGGGTGCCGTGCGGCGCGCGCGGCGAGACCTCGATCGTGCCGTCCACCGATTCGGCGCGCTCACGCATGGAGATCATTCCGTATCCGGGAGGCTCCATGCGCCCCGCCTCGCTGATGCCCACGCCGTCGTCCTCGATCGTGAGGATCGCTGCATCCGCAGCCCGACGCACGTCGATGCGGGCGCTTGCGGCACGCGCATGCCGGGCGATGTTCGTGATGGCCTCCTGCGCGATCCGGAAGAGGGCGAGCTCCACCTCCGGCCGCCACCGGACGCCCTCGTCCCCCGTGACGGTCAGGCGTATCCCGGTGCGGTCCGCGAACTTCTTCGCGTACCACTGCAGCGGCGCGATGAGGCCCTGCTCGTCGAGCATCGGGGGACGCAATTCGTACATCACGTTCTTGATTGCCTCGAACGCGGACGCCATGAGCGTCAATGAATCGCCGTTGCGCTCGCGGATCACGGAGTCATCGCGGCTCCCGAGGCGGTCGCGGATGATCTCCATGTTGATGCGCATGGCGGTGAGCGTCTGCCCGACGCGATCGTGCAGCTCGCGCGAGATGTCGCGGCGCTGTGTCTCCTGCAGCTCCACCAACCGGCGGGTGAGTGCCCGCAGCCTCTGGGTGCTGGTCCGGATCGCCTCGTCCTTGCGCCGGCGCTCCGTGATGTCGAGGTTGGTTCCGTAGACGCGAACCGGGCGACCGGAATCATCGCGCACGACCGTGGCGAGGCCTCGCAGCACGTGGACTTCCCCGTTCGGCCAGACCACGCGGTACTCGATCTCGTGGGGCCCGTCTTCGGCAAGCAACTGCATGTGCCGCTGCTTCACATAGGCGCGATCATCGGGGTGCACGGCTCCGGCGAAATCCTCGAAGCGTTCCGCGTTGGCACTGGCGGTGCCGAAGAAAAGCCGGGCGTTCTGCTCGGTGTTGGAGATCCTCCCGGTAGTCAGGTCGTGCTCCCAGCCGCCGGTCTGTCCGAGTTCCTGCGCCTCGCGCAACAGCCTCAGGCTGTTGGTCAGCGCTTCCTCGGCGCGCTTGCGGTCCTCGATGTCGGTGCTCGTCCCGTACCACTTGAGGATGTTTCGACCCGCGCCGCGGAACGGCACCGTGCGCACGAGGAACCAGCGGTATTGCCCGTCGGCCCGCCTGAGGCGCATCTCATCGTCGTACGGCCGGCCATTCGCGAAGGCTTCACGCCAGCGTGCCAGGACCCGCGCGTGGTCGTCGGGATGGATCGTGCCTCCGGGCCGCTCCACGGCCTGGCTCATCGTCACCCCCGAATATTCCAGCCATGTGCAGTTGAGGAAATCCACCCTTCCGTCGGGATCCGCCGTCCACGCCATGACGGGGATCGAGTCGATGATGACGCGCAGCGCCTCCTCGGCCTCGATGCGTTCGGTAATATCGACGCCGGCTCCGCCCACCAGCGCGACGGAGCCCTTCTTGTCGAAGATGGGGAACTTGCTCCCCGCCATCCAGCGCTGTTTCCCTCCATAGGGAAAATGCTCGATCGTATGGATTGGTTTTTTCCCTTCGACCACCTCCCGGTCGTTCGCCCGATACTGGGCTGCGAGATCAGCCGGCCAAATCTGGGTATCCGTTTTCCCGAGGGACTGATATCCAGGCAACCCCTTGACCGCGTGATTGACATACACATAGCGGCCCTCGAGATCCTTCATCCATGCATATCCGGGCAGATTGTCCATGAACGCCGCGAAGCGTACCTCGCTCTGCAGCAGCGTCTCCGCAGGGGCGGCTTTCCTTGGGCGCCTCGCAGGCGTTGCCTTGGCCTTGGTTTTCCTGGGCATGTGACGAAGTCGGTATCGAGTCGTCGGGGCGCTACCGGATAAGCGTCATTCGCAACGGAACGCCCCGGGGTTGAGCGCCTTCATGGTACTTGAATACACATGTGAGGTTGAGCGCGTGAGTGGTACTTCGGGCGGGCAGCGCGATCTCTACCGCTTCTTTTCCGATGTCGAAGGTTTGCCCCAGCCCTGAAATTTCCACGGACTGGACCGCGGCATCGGTGACCTCGAGGCGAAGCCTGAATGGCTCGGCACCCGGCAGGCGGAGTGACACGGCGTGTATCGCGCCACCCGATGGGTAAACGCGAGGCGTGTCCATGCGCGCGCCCGATTCGAGGCGAACGCGAACCTTGAATTCAGTGGCCGCATCGCGAGCGGCAGCAGGCGGCGCCATGAAAAGACACGTGGCCGCAACGGCCAGAATGCCGGCTCGAAGATTCACGTAGGGCCATTTGAGCCCCCGCGAAGCCCCCGCGAAGTCGTGGGCCTTCCGCGACCGCGCGTCGTGGATTTCCCTACAGCGCGCGGCTCACGGTGGGGTTCCTTGCGGATATGATGTCAAGGAGCCCTTCCGGACTGAACATCTTGCCAAGGCAAGTGAATATTTCCGTGCCTGACCTGCTTCGCCGGCTCAAGCAGCCCGCGTTTTCCGGCTATGGCGCGGCAGTTCTGTTCGTGGTCGCCGCGCTGATCATCACCCGGTTGCTGCAGTACCAATACCACTACGAGCCGTTGTTAGTCCCGTTCCTCATCGCCATCATGCTGAGCGCCTGGTTTGGTGGATTCACGGCCGGATGGCTCGCGGTGGCGCTCTCCCTCCTGGTCTTCTATTCCTACTTCCTCGGCGCCGGGTCCGCGTTGGCCCTGGATGTGCAACTGCCGCGCTTCCTGCTTGCCATGCTGGTGGCGGTTCTTGTCATGTGGTTCAGCGCGGCGCAAAGGAGTGCGAGGGAGGCGCTGCGCCAGAGCGAATTCGACCTGGCGGAGGCTCAACGGATCGCCCAGATCGGTAGTTGGACAATCGACGTCGCCACCAACATCGTCCGGGGATCGGATGAGGTCTTCCGTATCTACGACGTGGACAGGACGCCGCGGGACATCGGGTACGAAACGCTGCAGGCCCGAGTGCACCCCGAGGACCGGGATCGTGAAGCACAAGTGCTCGCCGAGGCCGCATCGAGCGGCAAACCCTTCGAGTCCGAATACCGCATCGTGACGCGCAGCGGCCAACTGAAACACGTGCGCTGCATGGGATACACCAGGAAGGACCCTGCGGGCGCCGTCTCGTCCCTGTTCGGCACCGTCCAGGACATCACCGAGCGCAAGCAAGCCGAAGATTCGTTGCGTGCTTTGGCGGTCCGGCTGCAAGCGCTGTCGCGCCGGCTGGTCGAGGTGCAGGAATCGGATCGGCGCGACCTCTCCCATGAGCTGCACGATCGGGTCGGCCAGACGCTCACGGCCCTGCGCATCAACATGGAGGTGATTCGGACCCATCTTTCCGAGCGTGACGATCCGCTGGTCCGTGAACGCAACGATGATTCGCTGACACTCATCGAGTCGGCGTTCAAAGCCGTCGAGGACGTGATGTACGAGTTGCGACCGCCGATGATCGACGATTTCGGCCCTGTCGCGGCCTTGCGTTGGTACGCGAGGGAATTCTCGGCGCGCACCGGGATTCTTGTCGAAATCCGGGGCGGGGAGGACTCGCGCTGCGAGCCCGAGACCGAGCTTTCACTCTTCCGGATAGCCCAGGAAGCGCTCAACAACGTGGTACGTCACTCGCAAGCTCGACACGTCACGGTCGAGCTGCGGCGCGGCGACCGGAACATCGTGCTGGACATCGTGGATGATGGAGTCGGGTTCAATCCGGCGGGCGAGCGTTCCGAAAAGAAAGGGTTCGGCCTCATCACGATGCGCGAGCGCAGCGAGGCTCTGGGAGGCACGTTTGAGATCGTGTCCGAGAAGGAAAAGGGTACTCGGATCACGGTGGATGTCCCACGGCGATCATGACCATCCGCGTGCTCATTGCAGACGATCACAAGGTAGTCGCTGAAGCCCTGCGCCACCTGATCGAGGCGCGCGGCGACATGGAGGTGCTGGACACCGTGCCGAGTGGCCGCGAAGCCGTGCGCCGCGCGGTCGAGCTGCAGCCGGACGTTGTGCTGATGGACAGCAGCATGCCCAACCTGAACGGGATCGAGGCCACGCGCATCTTGCTGGAGCGCTGCCCGGGCGCGCGCGTGGTGATGTTGTCGGTTCACTCGGATGCCTTTCACATCGTGCGCGCGCTGCGGGCCGGAGCTTCGGGTTACGTGCCGAAGAGCTCCGCGGGAATCGACGTCGTCGAGGCGATACGCGCAGTGTGCGGCGGCAACCGCTATCTGCATCCCACGATCGCGGCGAGCGTGCTCGAGCAGTTGGTGGAGTCCAAGGTGGTCGAGGACCCTTTGGCCCGGCTGAGCTCGCGCGAGCGCCAGGTCCTGCAGCTTATCTCCGAGGGCCGAAGCGTCTCGGAGATGGCTCTCGCGCTCTCCCTTTCCCCACGCACCGTCGAGACCTATCGCAGCAGGATGATGGAGAAACTCGATATCCGCGACGTGCCGGGCCTGGTGAAGTTCGCCATCCTGCACGGCATCGCGTCCCTCGAATAGCGCGTCCCTGTAGGGGAATCCACGACAAGCGGTCGCGTGCCGCCCCCGACTGCCGGCTCCCGCGGGCTGCGCTTAAATCGGGCTATGGGTCGTTCCAGTGATTGCTCGCGCGCCTAAGCTCGGCCCCTCCCTCTCGGGTCGAGCGACAGCGCACGCAGCGGGCACCGCCCCCCGTAATTCGCAAGGATACGGGGGGCTCTTTTTGTCGGCGCTGAGGAGCCCCTGATGGAAACCCTCGACTTGCGCTTCCTGGTGGTGGAGGACCACGGCTTCCAGCGATGGCTGGTGGCCAACCAGCTCGAGACCCTCGGCGCGCAATACGTCTTCTCGGCCGGCGATGGCCAGGAGGCGCTCGACCTGATCAAGGACCGTGAACCGCCGATCGACATCATCGTCACGGATCTCGACATGCCCGGCATGGATGGCATGGAATTCATTCGCCGGCTATCCGAGCGCCGCTACCCGGCGGCGCTCATCGTCGCGAGCGCGATGGATCCATCGCTGCTGACGACGGTGCGGACCATGGCGCTCGCGTACGGCGTGACGCTGCTGGGCTCGATCTCAAAGCCCGTTACCGCGAGGAAGCTGAAGGAAGTGATCCAGGGCTACGGCGCCTCCACCGGCAGCGGCCCGCATCATGCGTTGACCACGTTCGGCCAGGAGGAGCTCGCGGCCGGCCTCAAGGCGAACGAGTTCGAGGCCTTCTTCCAGCCCAAGGTGGACGCGAACACGCAATCGACCCGCGGCGCCGAAGCCCTCGTGCGGTGGCGGCATCCCAAGCATGGCGTGATCCGGCCGCTCGCCTTCATCGACTCCATGGAAAAGAGTGGCCTCATCGAAGAGCTGACCGGGCTCATCATCAAGTCGGCGGCACTCAACTGCCGCCACTGGCGCGAAGCGGGCCTCGATCTCACCGTTGGCGTGAATCTCTCGCCGCTCTCGATGAACGACGTCGCGCTGGCCGATCGCCTGACGGATCTCGTGCAGGGCGAGGGACTCGAGCCCAGGTACATGACGCTCGAAGTCACCGAGTCGGCGATGGCGGCCGACATCGGCCACGCGCTCGAGAACCTTGCCCGTCTTCGCATGAAAGGCTTCGGCCTTTCAATCGACGATTACGGGACCGGATACTCGTCGATGCAGCGCTTGACGCGCGTGCCGTTCACGGAGCTGAAGATCGACCAGTCCTTCGTGAAGCATGCGGCGACCCAGGCTTCGAGCCGCGCGGTCGTCGAGTCGAGCCTCGAGATGGCGAAGAAGCTCGGCATCCTCGCCGTCGCCGAGGGTGTCGAGAACCGGAGGGACTTCGAGCTCGTGCGCTCGCTGGGGTGCGACTACGTGCAGGGCTACTACGTCTCGAGGCCGATGGAGGCCCGGCAGTTCCAGGCCTGGGTGACGACCGAGAGGAAAGCCGTGGCCTAGCAGCAAGCTGGCGCGATGCGGCAAGTGTTTGCAATTTGCTACAGTGTTCGCCGGCCTTACTAGAGCAGCATATGTAATGCGCCCAGCGCCGTCGCTCGCAATCCTGCCGGCCCGACCCCGCGAACAGCGCATCGCGCTTGTGGTGGTCGTACTGTCGTGCGGGATCTTCGCCGCGGTGGCGCCGTTCGCGCGGCAGGCGCTCACGCCGGTTCCGGCGTTTCTCCCGGTCTATCAATCCGCGCTGGTCATGTGTGACCTGATCACGGCCGCGCTGATGTTCGGCCAGTTCAGGATCCTCCAGTCGCGCGCGATGCTGTTGCTGGCGAGCGGTTATCTCTTCTGCGCGCTCATGGCGATCTCGCATGCGCTCAGCTTTCCGGGGCTGTTCGCGCCCGGGGGCCTGCTCGGCGCGAATTCGCAGACGACCGCCTGGATCTACTTCTTCTGGCACGGCACGTTCCCGTTGCTGGTCATCGCCTATTCCGTGACCGGCAGGAAGGAACATGATGCCGGCGTCCTTCCGGGGCGAGTGGCGCCCGCGATTCTTGGCGCCATCGCGGCGGCGTTCATCGGCGCGGCCGGATTGACCTGGCTCGCGACCGCCAGCCAGGACTTGTTGCCCCAGCTCATGCAGGGCAATAGCGATGCGGGAGCCAAGGTGTATGTCGCCACCGCAACGTGGATGCTGACGCTGATCGCGATACCGGTGCTTTGGCGCCAGCGGCCGCTCACCGTGCTGAACCTGTGGCTGATTGTCGTCCTGTGCGTCTGGGTTTTCGATATTGCACTGGCCTCGGTCCTCAACGCCGGCCGCTACGATGTGGGTTGGTACACAGGCCGCGTCTACGGACTGCTGGCGGGGAGCTTCGTGCTGATCATGCTGCTCCTCGAGAACAGCAGGCTCTACGCGGAGCTAGCCATTGCTCGCGAGAACGAAAGCGTGCATGCGGCGGAGGTGGAGCGCGCGAAGGAGGAGGCCGATCTCGCCAACCGGGCGAAGAGCACGTTCCTCGCCACCATGAGCCACGAGATCAGGACGCCCATGAACGGCGTGCTCGCCATGATCGAGCTGGTGAGCCTCACCCGCCTCGATACGGAGCAGCGCACCATGATCGGAGTCGTGCGGGAGTCGGGCCGGTCGCTGCTCAGGATCATCGACGACATCCTCGACTTTTCCAAGATCGAGGCGGGAAAGCTGGAGCTGCGCCCCGAGGCCACCTCGATCGCGAAGACGATCGAGAGCGTGCACAATCTTTTCCTGGGAAGTGCCAGCAGCAAGGGCCTATTCCTGAAGCACGAGACCGATCCCCGGATCAGCGCGGCCGTACGAGTGGATTCGCTGCGACTGCGCCAGATCCTCCACAACCTGGTGAGCAACGCGATCAAGTTCTCCGCGCGCGGGAGCATGGTCGAGGTGAAGGCGGAATGGATCGGGCGGAGCGCGGACACGGACCGGGTTCGCTTTTTGGTGAAAGACACCGGCGCCGGCGTCACGCCCGAGCAGCAGCGGCGACTCTTCCAGCCTTTCCATCAAGTCGACGAGGGAGTCGCTGCCCGGCGCCATACCGGCACCGGCCTGGGGCTCGCGATCTGCCGGCGCCTGGCCGACGCGATGGGAGGAACGATCGAGATGGTGAGCGCGCCGGGAAAGGGCACGGAGATGATCGTCACCCTGGCGCTGCCGATCGCGGATCCCGTCGACATCGTGGAACACGCCTCGGAAGCCGCACCGGAAAGCCCGCTCGCCACGAAGCGCGCGCGCCGCGACGTGCCGAGTGTTTCGCGAGCCGAGGCCGACGGCACGCTGGTGTTGCTGGCGGAGGATCATCCGATCAATCGCATGGTCCTGGTTCGCCAGATCAACCTGCTGGGCTATGCGGTCGAAAGCGCTGACGATGGACTCGAAGCGCTCGAGAAGTGGAAGTCGCATCGCATCGGTCTCGTGATCACCGACTGCCATATGCCCAAGATGGATGGCTACGAGCTCGCGCGCAGCATCCGCGGCTTCGAATCATCGCGTGGTGGCAGGCGCGTTCCAATCATCGCCTGCACGGCCAACGCGCTGGAGGGTGAAGCTGCGGCATGCTTTGCCGCCGGCATGGACGACTATGTCGCGAAGCCGATCGAGCTGGCGAAATTGCAGGGCAAGCTCGATCAATGGCTTCCGATTCCCATTGCGCAAGGCGGATCCGCCGAAGGGGCCGAACTCCTCGATCGCTCGGTGCTCGCCGAAATCTCGGGCGGCGACGCGGCCGCGGAGCGCGGGGTCCTGCTCGACTTTCGCCGCCATAACCTCGAAGACCGGCAGCTGCTCGTGGATGCCCTCGAAAAGCGCGATCTCGACGCGGTCGTCCGCGCTTCGCACCGGATCAAGGGGGCAAGCAACTCGATCGGCGCGGCGCGTCTTGCTGCGGCGAGCGAGCGGCTGGAGCAGGCGGGACGCGCGAAGGATTGGCCGGCCATCGCTGCGAGCGTGGAAGACTTCCGCCGCGAGTTTGACCTGCTGGATGCCTACATCACGGGGACAGCCCCGTAGGACGATCGCAAACTCGCGGGCCCGGCTACTTCCGGTCGATCTGGATGTTTTCCTTCGACCCGCTCTTGGTCACCGAGATCATGATCCCGACGCCCACGAGGATCGCGATGGCGATCAGGATCCAGCTCGTCTCGATGTTCTGCAGGACACCCAGCTTCCAGAGCGCGGCGAGAACTCCGCAGATCAGGACCACGAAACCCACGAAATACATTCCGGCCCATTTCATGATGTCTTCACCGCCAGGATATTGATGACCGATTTGACACCGGGAACCGCCCGGGCGATCGCGATGGCGCGCGCGATCTGATCGCGGGCCGGCGCGGTCCCCTCGAGGGTCACCACCGCATCCGCCGTTGCGACGGTGAACTCCATTTCCTTCAGCACCGGATCGGAGGAGATCGCGTCCTTCACCTTGGCCGAGATCGTCTCGTCTTCCATCCGCTGGGTCGTGGTGCCCTTCGGCTCGGGCAGCGGCTTGACCTCCGGGAGCTGGGCGGCGGCCACGCCCACGGATAAGGCGATGGCCATCAGCGGAATCCGCCAGATGATCGCCCGCTCGATCATGGTCAGTGCGTCTTGCCGGTGAGCCAGTCCATCGCCTGGGCGTCATCCTCGTACGGAAAACGCTTCACCTCGGCCGACGTGAAATGGCTCGCGAGCGATTGGGCGATCGGCGCCATCGCGCTGTCGGTCACGACGGCAACCCGTTCGACCTTCTTGTGGTTTGCCTTGACGAAGTGCATGTGCGCGGTGAATCCGTCGAAATTCTCCCAGCCGGGAAAATCCTTCGCCTGGATCAGCACGCCGTGCAGCTTGTCATGATCGGACAGATAGGCGTTCACGGCGGCGCTCACGCCGCTGAAGTCGTCCTTGGAAAGCGGCGCATGGGGCCTCAGCACCAGGATGCCTTCGGGTTTCATGACGGAGTAGTCGAGCATGTGAACCTCCGCGAATGTCAGTGGTGAAGCATTACGTCCGCGATCACGCCCGTGGCGATCGCCGCCAGGACGAAATCGTCACCGTGCTGGACCCAGTGGTAGCCACGGGGAGGCTCCCTCAGGTTGCGGGAGTGCCAGTCGTTGACCACGTACTGGCTGCGATGATCTTCCGCGCGGAGCCGGTCACCCTTGTGGTAGCCGTGGGGGCCCGCGCCGCGTTCTTCATGGCCCGGAGGGTTATAGCTGGGACCTTCGCCATACGAGATCACCGGCATTGCCAGGGCGGTCGCGACGAGGGCGTAGAGAAGGAGGTTGATTTTCACGAGGGGACTCCGGCGTTTGTGAACTAGCGTTCAGCATGCGGCCGGATCGGAGCGCCGTCTGTACGACACCGCACCGAAAATGCGTAGGAGGGCGCTGACAGTAGGGTATATGCTCGATCACGCCCAACCTGAGCGCACTGAAGGCATCGACATGACGACAAAATACATCCTCGAGGACGTAGCCATCGTGGAGAACGACTTCTCCGCGGATTCGCGCGACAAGGAGGGGCTGCGCGTCGTCACGTTCGAGGCGAAGCGCGCCATCAAGCTTCACCTCGCCATCGCCCACATCGTGCAGATCGAGGTCGTCAAGGACAGCAAGCTGGGGGAAGGCCGGTCGATCGTGACCCTCACCTCCGGGCATCGCTACGTCACCCGGCGCAGCGCCCAGGAGCTGTGCGCCGCGATCGACAAGGCCTAGCGGCTGCAGGTCCTGAACACGTGGTCCCACACGGAGCTCGTCACGCCGAAATTGCTCCGGACGTCGACCTGGTGGTGGATGGCGTGCTGGCGTTTGATGCGGGAGAAGTATCCGCGCCGGCGGGCATGCCAGTGGTGTGCTCCGTAGTGAACCGTGCAGTACCAGAGATAGCCCAGCACCAATCCCGCGGTGAAGCTGCTGCCGTCCGCCATGCCCGCGGCGATGACGGACGGAACCCACGCGATGGCGAAGAGGGAAGCGACGCTCAACCACGTCGGGGTGCCTACCAGGGCCTTCGGATCCTCGTGGTGCGCCCCGTGCTGTTTCCGGATCCACGGCGCATGGTGAAAGACCCATCGATGCATGGCGTACTCGATCAGCGTCCAGGCGCAAAGGCCGGCCAGGAGCGCGAGGGCTAGCGCAAGCCAATCGCGAGGGGCCTGGTGGATCGCCACGGCGCCCAGGATCGCGGCGACCCAGGGATAGACATAGAAGTCGGCGAGGAAGCCGGCGCGGGTCAGGTGCATTGGTGATGCGCCGGCCACGGAGTCAGCGAGGGGATGTCGCGGGCTCTCGCTTGCGCGCGGCTTGCGTCTCCGCCACCCATTGGACTGGACGCCCATGATGCTTGTAGATGCCCAGTTCCTGCGTTCGTTCCGGCTCGGCTGACGAATCGTACTCGGGAGCGTTCTTCACTTCCTGCCGCGTCAGGTCCAGCGACACCGTCATGTCGGACCAGCTCATTTTCTTGATCCATTGCGGCGCGACGAGCACCCACTTGTCGAGCCACCAATTGTTCGTGTCCACGACCAGGTATCGAATCGCCCAGGTGCCCTCATCGACGAGAAGTCCCTGAACGTGGCCGATTTCGCCATCGGTGGCCTGGATGTGATAACCGATCATCTCGTTGCAACTGCGCAGGTGAGGATCTTCGTCGCGGGGTTGCACTTCCGGCCGCGCGACGGACTTCCGTGGATTGGGCGGCACAGCCGGCTGTTGCTCCACGACGCCAGGATATCCCGGCATCATCTTGCCCGGGTATGGGATCGCGCCCCAGAGCCCGGCGCCGCCCCAGTAGTTCTGGTAGCCGTAGTACGAGAGGTATCCCATCTCGTGCTGCCGCGAGACCGGCTTCTCGGTGTCGATGTCGGGACTGTCCTTCACCTGCTGCTTCGTGATCGAGACCGGCAATATCCGTTCGCTCCAGTTTGGCTGCCCGATCGAAATGGGCGAGATCAGTACCTTTCGGCTCGAGAGCCACGTTCCGGTGTCGACGATGAGATAGCGGATGACCCACGCGTCGTCATCGAAGTAGAAGTCCTTCACATGTCCTATGTTGCCGTCGGTGGCGTGAATGGCATAGTCCTGCAGGTCCTTCAGGCTGCGAAGCATCTGGAGTCTTCCTCTTGATTGTCGGGGCTTGGGATGAGGTTAATTCCAGCCCGTGCTCGCGTCTGTGCGGCATCGTACAGATCGACGGGCTCGATCCATGAACACTGCGCTACAACCCAACCGAGAGAACACCATGCGCAAATTCCTTTACCTGGCCCCCGTGCTTCTCGCCGCCGCGTGCGCGAGTCATGAAGCGAGGGAAGTTCCCGTGGCCCAGCAGTCCGGCGCGACGGTTCCAGTCGCCCCATCCGCGTCGTCGGCCACGACACGCCCGGCCGTGCAGTCCGTCGCGATCGGCAACCCGCTGCACGATCCGAACGACATCCTCGCCAAGCGCAGCGTCTACTTCGATTTCGATTCGAACCTGGTGAGGGCCGAATACCAGCCTCTCATCCAGGCTCACTCGAGCTTCCTCGCAAGCCACGCCGAATCGCGAGTTCGCATCGAGGGCAACTGCGATGAGCGGGGCAGCCGTGAATACAACCTGGCGCTAGGCCAGCGCCGTGCCGAGAGCATGAAGCATGTGATGACCGCGCTCGGCGTCCCGGACAGCCACATCGAGACCGTGAGCTACGGCGAGGAGAAGCCGGTCGTCATGGGGCACAACGAAACGTCGTGGGCCGGCAATCGGCGCGACGACCTGCGCTACGTGGTCGAGTAGAAGACGCGCCGGCGATGAGCCGGCGCGGCCTTCCTTGGCGGGCGGGATCCTCCCGCGCATCAATGCGTCAGCACGATGTCGGCGATAACGCCGGTGGCGATCGCGGCCAGGACGAAATCGTCGCCCGATCGAACCCAGTGTTGGCCACGGGGCGGTTCCCTCATGTTGCGGGCCTGCCAATCGTTGACCACGTCTTCCTTGCGGTGTTCCGCAGCCGGAAGGCGGTCGCCCTTGTGGTACGAGTGGTTCGGACCGGCGCCGCGTTCCTGCTGGGCGTGATTTTCGCGGTCGCGATTGTCGCTGGGGCCTTCGGCGAATGCCAATGCGGGAATCGTCAACGACATCGCCACCAGGGCGGATAGGGCAAGGCTCTTCTTCATGCTCGACTCCAATTCGATTTGCTCGGAAGGCCACTGTCGGCCTCCCGCTGGAGCCGGTCTGTTCGCCAGCGCACTAAAACCCGGGCCCGATCGCGTTCAAGGCCTGCCGGAATTAATGGAACGAAACGGTTGCGTTGCGTTCTTATCCGTGATAGCCTCTGTAACTGGGGAGATGTCCGTCCCATCACCGGAGTCGAAAATGACCCAACGCAAAGTCCAGGCAATCATCGCGCTCGTGGGCGCCGCTTTCGTCCTCGCGCCTCTTGCTCCCGCTGTCGCGGCCACGCACTACGGCCACGGCGGTCACGGGTACTCCAGCCACGGCTACTCTGGCCACGGCTACGGCGGCCACAGCTACTCCTCCGGGGGACACTACTATGGCGGGCACTCCGGATACGGATATGGCTGGCCTGCGGCGTTGATCGTGGGAACGGCTGCCGCCATCATCGCGGCGCCCTTCGCGATAGCGTCGGCGATCGCGGCTCCGCCTTACTACGGCCCCGGCCCGTACTACGGTCCCGGCCCCAACTACGCGCCACCGCCCGCTTACTACAACGCTCCGCCCCAGCAATACGCGCCGCAATACGCACCGCAATACGCTCCGCCCCAGCAATACGCGCCGCAGTACGCGCCGCCGCACCAGTACACGCCGCCCGGTTATTACAACGCGCCGCAGCAGGATCCGAACCAGCCTGAGTCGCCCGAGTACTACGACAACGGCCGCTGATGAGACGCGCCTCTCGGGGAGGCCGTCCATCCAAGGCGCAGGCTGAAAAGCTCGGGGATCGAATCCTCGAGGTCGCGACCTCGCTCTTTCTCGCTCACGGATATGGCGCGACGAGCATCGAGCAGGTCGCGCGCCATGCGCGAATCTCCAAGCGAACTTTCTACCATCGCTTCGACGACAAGCCGGCGCTCTTCGGCGCGGTCGTGCACCGCATCGTCGAGAGCCTCCGTCCTGCCGGTGGCACGCCTTCCGTCGAGGGGCCGGACCTGTCGGCGGTGCTCCGCAAGATCGCGGATCTCATCCTGCAGGCAGCGCTCTCGCCTCAGGGAGTCGCCCTTCACCGGCTGATCGTCGGCGAGTCGGCGAGATTTCCCCGCCTCGCGGCCGTGGTGAACAAGAATGGGGCGTCCGAGGAAGCCGTCGGGCTGATCGGGCAGCTTCTCGAGCGCGAAGCCCGCACGGGCAGCATCGCATTGGGCAACCCGGAATTCGCGGCGCGCCAGTTCCTCCACATGGTCATCGCGGTGCCACAGCGCCGGGCCATGGGGCTCGGCCCGCCGATGAGCGCCGCGGAGCTGCGCGACTGGCCGCGCGATGTCGTGAAGCTCTTCCTCGAGGGCTGCCGGTGGCGCGCTGCGACTCGAAAGAAGCGCTGATCGCCTGGGCGACCTAGCCGACGAGCTCCACCAGGATGTCGGCAGCCTTCGCGCACTGATCGCGCGATACATCGAGGTGGGTGACCGCGCGGATCGTGCGCGGTCCGAACGCATTGATCAGCACGCCGCGCTCGCGCGCCTTGGCGACGATCACCATGGCGTCCGGCGCGCCGGGCGCGAGGCTGAACACGAGGATGTTCGTCTGGACGGTCGCAAGATCGATGGCGATGCGCGGATTCCTTCCGAGACGCTCCGCGATGAGCCGCGCGTTCGCATGGTCTTCGACGAGGCGTGCCATGTTGTTGTCCAGCGCGAAGAGGCCGGCCGCCGCGAAGATTCCCACCTGTCGCATGGCGCCGCCCATCATGCGGCGGTGGCGCACCGCGCGGGTTATCACATCCCTTGGGCCCGCGAGGAGCGACCCGCCGGGCGCCCCGAGCCCCTTCGAGAGCGACACCGCGACGAGATCGAAGGGCGCGGCGAGCCCGGCCAATGCCTGGCCCGTTACCACGGCCACGTTCCAGATCCGCGCTCCATCGAGGAAGGTGGCGATGTGCGCCTTGCGCGCGGCAGCGCAGATGCGTGCAGCTTCTTCCTGCGGAAAGATGACGCCGCCGGCGCGATTGTGCGTGTTCTCGATCTCGACCACCGTGGTGGGAGGGTAGATCGGATGGTCGCGCGGCTTGATCGCGGCGAGGAATTCTTCCGTGGTGAATACGCCTCGCGCTCCGATCTCGGTCAACTGGACGCCCGCATTGGCGGCCGAGCCCCCGGTCTCGTGCCAGACCGCGTGGGCCTCGCGGCTCACGATCACGTCGTCGCCGGGATGCGTGAGCGTGCGCAGGGCAACCTGGTTCGCCATCGTGCCGCTGGGCAACCAAAGCGCCGCTTCCTTGCCGAGTAACGCGGCAACGCGCTCCTGCAACGCGTTCACCGTGGGGTCGTCGCCGTATTGGTCGTCGCCGACGGGAGCGGAGGCAATCGCCGATCGCATCCCGGGCGAGGGGCGGGTGACGGTGTCCGAGCGCAGGTCGATGGGCGTCGCCATGGGAGTCCATATTACGGGTGTTGAATACTTCGATAATTCGTGTATTATCGAATCATGAACACCGCCGCCGCCGCCGCCGCCGTTCCGGTCCTTTCCGCCCTGGCACACGAGTCGCGCCTCACGATCTTCAGGCTCCTCGTCGAGGCCGGACCCACCGGTCTTGCCGTGGGCGAGATCGGCTCCGACCTGAAAGTCGCACCGGCGACGCTTTCCTTCCACTTGAAGGAGCTTACGCACGCTCGCCTCATCGCCGCGCGCCCCGACGGGCGCTACATCTACTACTCGGCCAACTACAGGCTCATGAACGAGATCCTGGGGTTCCTCACGGACAACTGCTGCGCGCGAGACGGTGGCCGTGGCGCGGTGAAGTGCGGTGCGGCGAAGAAGTCCACGACCCAGAAGGGCTGACCTAAGGAGATAGCCATGAAACGATTCCATGTACACGTCGCGGTGCCCGACATCCAGCAGGGCATTCGCTTCTACTCCACCGTCTTCGGCGCGGAGCCTTCGGTGGTCAAGGACGACTACGCGAAGTGGATGCTCGAGGATCCCCGCGTCAACTTCGCGATCTCGAAGCGCGGTGGCGCGCCCGGGATCAACCACCTCGGATTCCAGGTGGACAGTGCCTCGGAATTGACGGAGCTTCACTCGCGATTGCAGGCCGCGGACGCGGGCGTGGTCGAGGAGAAGAATGCCTCGTGCTGCTACGCGCTCTCGGACAAGTACTGGGTCACCGATCCGGCCGGCGTGCCGTGGGAGTCGTTCCACAGCCTCGGGACCGTTCCGTTCTTCGGCGAGGCGCCGGGGAAGGCCACCTGCTGTTCCTGATCCCGTAAGTAGTTGAAGTTATTGCTTCCCGGGGTCTGCGATGAACCCCGGGATCACGGCATAGATCCCTCCGGCCGCGCGAGAATATTTTGGAAGCCCTTGTCGATGCCAAGGGCTTTTTCATTCATTATTAAGGCCCATGAAAGATCGCAACTTCCTCAAGGGCCTTTTCCTCATCGCGATCGCGCTCGCCTTCGGGATCGGGTCGCTCAAGTATCCCGTCGGCAAGCTCGAGCGCGCGGGACCCGGATTCTTCCCGCTCCTGGTGAGCTCGATCCTCTTCCTGCTCGGCTTGTCGATGGTCATCCGGTCGCGGTTCATGGAGAAGGTGCCGATGGAGTTCAGCGGCAAGAACATCGCGATCATCATGGTGAGCCTCATCGGGTTCGCGCTCATATCGAAGTACCTCAACATGATCGCCGGGATCATCTTCCTGGTGTTCCTCTCCACGGTCGCCGGCACTTCGTATTCGTGGGTGCGCAACGCCATGATCGCGGCCGTGCTGATCGGCATAGCGTTCGCCTTCGAGAAGGGCCTGGGGCTGCAGCTTCCCCTCTGGGGAAACTGATGGAAATGCTCCACAACCTCGCCTTCGGATTCGAGCACGCGCTCACGATGCAGAACCTCATGTTCTGCGCGATCGGCTGCACCGTGGGCACGCTCGTGGGACTGCTGCCGGGCCTTGGTCCGCTGGCGACGATCAGCTTGCTGCTGCCGCTCACGTTCTCGATCCCCACGACGGGCGCCCTCATCATGCTGGCGGGCATCTACTACGGCGCGCAGTACGGCGACAGCGTGAGCGCCATCACGATGAAGATCCCGCACGCGAGTTCGATCGTCGCGTGCATCGACGGCTACCAGATGACGCTCAAGGGCCAGACCGGCCTCGCGTTGTTCACGGCGGGTGTCTCGAGCTTCATCGGCGGGACCGTGGCGATCATCGTTCTCGCGGCATTGGCGCCGGCCCTCGGAGAAGTGGCTCTTCTCTTCGGTCCCGCGGACTACACGGCGCTCATGCTCTTCGGTTTCGTGTGCGTGAGTTTCGTCACCACCGGCAGCCTCCTCGACGGCCTCGCGATGTGCATGGTGGGCGTGCTGCTCGGGCAGATCGGCACGGACATCAATAGCGGCGTCCAGCGCTTCACGCTGGGACTGCCCATGCTCGTCGATGGCGTGGGCCTCGTGAGCGTGGCTCTCGGTTGCTTCGGCATCGCGGAGATCACGAAGAACCTGGACAACAAGACCGAGCGCACGCCCTTCAACGGAACGATCAAACTCATGCCGACGTGGCCGGAATTCAAGCGGATCATTCCCAGCGCACTGCGCGGCAGCGCGGTCGGATCGTTCCTGGGGATCCTTCCGGGCGGCGGCCCCGTGATCGCGCAGTTCGCCGCGTACGCGATCGACCGCAAGGTGAGCAAGTACAAGCACGAGATCGGCAGCGGCGCCATCGAAGGCGTGGCGGGACAGGCGGCGGCCGACGAGGCGGCGGCGCGCACGAGCTTCATTCCGCTGATGAGCATCGGCATCCCGGAGAACGCCGTGATGGCGCTCATGATGGGCGCCTTCATCATCAAGGGAATCCAGCCCGGCCCGAACATGATCGCGCAGCACCCGGACCTCTTCTGGGGACTCGTGGCGAGCATGTGGATCGGCAACTGCTTCCTGCTGATCCTCAACGTGCCGATGGTGCGTTACCTGCTGTCCGTGTTCAAGATTCCGTACACCGTGCTTTTCCCGTCGATCCTTTTCTTCTGCTGCGTGGGCACGTACAGCGTGAACAACAGCCTCGAGGACATGTACATCACCGCGTCGTTCGGCCTGATGGGATACATGTTCCTGCGCCTGTCGCTCGATCCGGCGCCGCTCATGCTGGGCTTCATCCTCGGGCCCATGCTCGAGGAGAACTTCCGCCGCTCGCTCCTCTTGAGCCGCGGCAGCTTCTCGATCTTCGTCACGCGGCCCATCGCCGGCACGCTGATCGGCCTGATCGCGATCTTCGTGTTGTGGCAGCTCATCGTGTTCGTTCGCGATATGCGCAAGGGCAAGCCGATCCAGGTCGCGCACGCGCCGACATGACGTTGCGCGTGGTGCGATTGGGGAGTCCCCGCCTTCCCGGGGAAGGCTTGCGGATCGGCACCGTTCGACGGCCGCCGCGTGGAGTCCCGAAGGCGCGCTTCTCTCGCGACGACTGGTACGACGTGTGGTTCCCGACGCTTGCGCCGAGCGTGACGACAATGAAACTCGGCCTCGCGGCCGGGAGCGATGCGGAATGGCGGACCTTCGAGAGGAAATACAGGTCCGAGATGGCCGCGCCGGCCGCCGCCCACGCCATAGCGCTGCTCGCCCTGATGTCGCAATCCACGAATTTCTCGGTGGGCTGCTATTGCGAACGCGAAGAGCGTTGCCATCGATCGATCCTGCGCGAGCTGCTGGCCCGCGCCGGCGCGAAGGCCTGACACCCCATGCTCACCATTCTCGAATGGCTCGTGGACCACCCGGTGGTGCTGCTGGTCGTCGTCTTCACCGTGTTGTCGGCGTCGACCTGGGTCGGGGTTACGGTGCTCACGAAGCTGAAGGAGCAGGTCGCCGAGCTTCGGGACGATGTCCGCCTCATCGAGGGCGCGACACTCACCTTGCTGGCACTCATCATCGGATTCACGTTCTCGATGGCGGTGGGCCGCTATGACCAGCGCAAGAACCTCGAGGAGGCCGAGGCGAACGCGATCGGCACGGAGTACGTGCGAGCGGAGCTGTTGCCTGCAGAGGATGCGGCGCGAGTGAAGTCCCTGCTGGTGAAGTACCTGGACCTTCGCGTCCGGCACTACACGTGCCTGAGCGAAGTCCCCGGCGGCGCCGATGCCGAGACCGCGAAGCTCCAGGACCAGCTCTGGGGCGCCGTGCGCGCTCCCGCCTCCACGCGGGCCGATCCGGTCATGGCGCTCGTGCTCTCGGGAATGAACGACGTGTTGAATTCGCAGAGCTACACGCAGGCGGCCTGGTTGAACCGGATTCCCATCGCGGCGTGGGTCATGATGCTCGCGATCGCCGTCGGCTCGTCGCTGCTCGTGGGTGTCGGGGCGCAGACCGCCAAGGCGTTGTCGCGGGTGCTCTTGATCCTGCCGTTGGTGCTGTCGATCGCGCTCTACCTCATCGCGGACATCGACAGCCCGCGCCGGGGCGTGATCTGCGTCTCGCCGCAGAACCTGTTGTTGTTGTCGGCGCAGCTTCACGCCTCTTCGCCGGCGGCCTCGAAGCCGTAGCGCCGCTTCAGCTCGCCTTCACGTCGGCCCACTCGGCGCGCGTCAAATCGCGCAATTGCGCCGGGGTCAGCGGAAATACCGCGAAGGGCGTTCCGCCCGCGGCCCAGATCGACTCGAACTGCCGCAGGTCTTCATCGAGCAGCATCTTGATGGGCTTGGTGTGGCCAACTGGGGCCACGCCGCCGATGGCGAAACCCGTCGCGTCGCGTACGAAATCGGCATCCGCGCGGCCGAGCGCCTCGCCGACAAGCGCCTCGACTTTCTTCTCGCCCACGCGATTGGCGCCGCTCGCGACGACCACGACCGCGAGCCCGCTCGTCTTGCCGCGGAACACGATCGTCTTGGCGATCTGCGCGACCTCGCAACCGACGGCCGCGGCGGCCTCGGCACTGGTGCGCGTCGTCTGCTCGAACTCGACCACCTGCGATTCGATCCCGGCATCGTTCACGAGCTGCGCGATGCGAAGCGCGGTGGGGTGCTGGGCGGGCTTCATGGGAGGAGTTAGGATATCCCATGGATACCCCGGTCATTCCCATCGCCATCGTCGCTGCCGACGCGCCGCCGCGACCCAAGCCGTCCCACCTGCCCGAGCCGTTCGCGTCGAAGATGACAGGGAGACGCAAGCATCCGCTGGGCGAGCTCTTCGGCCTGACAAACTTCGGCGTGAACTTCACGCGCATCGCCCCGGGCGGAATCTCGGCGCTTCGCCACGCGCACTCGAAGCAGGACGAGTTCGTGTACGTCCTCGAGGGGCAACCCACGTTGCATACGGACGAGGGACTCACCGTGCTCAAGGCCGGCATGTGCGCGGGATTCAAGGCGGGAACGGGCAATGGCCACTGCCTCATCAACGAGACCCAGGAAGAGGTCGTCTATCTCGAGGTGGGCGACCGGACACCGGGAGACGAAGTCGCGTACCCCGATGACGACCTGAAGGCGAAATATTCCGGGGGTCGATTGGTGTTCACCCACAGGGATGGCACGCCTTGCTGACATGAAGCGGTTCCTGGCCCTCGCGATGATGCTTGCGCTCACCGCGCTGGGCGCCTTTGCGTCGCCGCTGGGGCCCGACGGCGTGCCGGGCCAGCGTTTGCCCGGCAAGTTCGTCTGGATCGACCTCGCGACCGACAATCCCGCGGCATCGCGCGAGTTCTACGGCGCCGTCTTCGGATGGAAATTCCGCGACGCCGGAAACGCCCGCACGCCTTACACGCTGATCGAGAACGCAAGCGGCAAGGTAGGCGGCATGTTCAGGCACGCGCGTCCTCCAGACGCGAAGGCGGGCGCCCGCTGGCTCTCCGTCATGTCGGTGGAAGACTCGTCAAAGGCCGCGCAGATCGTCCGCGATCGCGGTGGCCAGGTGATGCTCGCACCCACCGTGGTTCCTGGGCGCGGCACGCATGCGGTCTTCCGCGATCCCGAGGGAGCCGTGTTCGGCATCATCACCACCGACGGCGGCGATCCTGCCGACACGCCGGTGACCGATGGAGACGTGTTCTGGTTCGACCTTTTCGCGCGCGATCCGGCAAGGGAAGCGGCGTTCTATTCGGCGATCGCGGGCTACGACATTGACGTAGGCGAGATCGCGGGCCGCAGCCGCACGATCCTCTCGACGAACGGAATCGCGCGCGCCGGCATCGCGCACCTTCCCGCCAATGCGGAAAACCCCGCGTGGCTTCCCTACATCCTCGTTGCCGATGTTCCCGGCACGTTGAGCCGCGCGGTGAAGGCGGGCGGCAAAGCACTCCTCGCCCCGCGCCCCGACCTGCTCGGCGGAAACCTCGCGGTGATCGCGGATCCCGCCGGTGCCATCATCGGCATCGTGAACTGGGTCGAGGAGGGCGCCAGGTGAAGCGCGCCTTCTTCATTGCCGGCGTCGCACTCGGCGGAATGCTCGTGAGCCAATGCGCGACCGAGGGCGGCGGCGGGAGCGTCGAGTTCTATGGCGGATATGGTTACTACGACGACTATTGGTATGGCGGTGGTTGCTGCGTGGATTATCCGGGCGACATCGGACCGCCGCGCCCGGAGCATCCGATCGCCAAGCCGCCGCCCGTGAAGCCCTCCCAACCGATCGCAACACCCCCTTCGCGCCCAATGCCTTCGCCGCGGCCTGCAGCCATGCCGCGCGGCGGCGGAGGCGGGCGCCGCTAGCCGCTGTTCCTGTCACTGCCACTCAACGAGGAGAGATCCGCGATGTCACCGATGCGAACTGTCGCAGTAACGCTGCTTGCCCCGATGCTGCTCGCTACCGGCGCGCTGGCCCAGACGCCCGCTCCGAACCCACTCGATGTCGTGCCCGACAAGATGCCGTTCGACGTTCCCTACGGCGCCCCGATCAACCTCGAGCGCGCGCACGCCGCGATCGTTGCGGCGATCGCCGAAGCGAAGAAGAAGGACTGGAAGCTCAACGTGGCCGTCGTGGATTCGGGCGGCAACCTCGTCGCTTTCTCACGCATGGACGGCGCGCAGCTCGCGTCGATCGCGATCTCCGAGCACAAGGCCCGCGCGGCGGTGAAGTATCGCCGCGAGACCAAGGCCTTCGAGAACGGCGTGCAGCTCGCAAATCTCCACTACGTCCTCACGCTGGACGACGTGATCGCCTCGCGCGGCGGGATTCCGCTCGTGGAGGATGGGAAGCTGATCGGCGCCATCGGATGCTCGGGGGGCACCGGCTCGCAGGATGAGGTGGGCTGCAAGGCCGGCGCCGCGACGATCAACAAATAGTGCGGCGCATCCTGAAGACGTAAGCGCACCAGAGGACCGCGCACACCGCCTGGGCGGTGAGCAAGCGGACGTCGTATTGGCCGTCCGTCATGTAGAAGGCCGCCCAGTGGTGAAAAACCTGGTCGAAGGCATTGGCGGCGATCTGGCCCATGCCGGGCGCGGACCATCCAAGGGCCTGGGGTTCCGTGGCGAAGAGCCACGCGAACTCCATTCCCGCGGTCACCATGATGCTCGCGAGCGGCACGAAGCCGAAGATGAGGCACGCGAGCGCGGCGATCCAGAGCGCCGTCGAATGACGTTTCCGGTGCTTCATCCGAAGAGCCTTCCGATCCTCGTGGGCTTTCGCGGCGCCTTGCATCCGGCGGCGCGCACGTGGAAGCGCACCGAGTCCCCGTTCAGGGCGACGAAGATTGTCGCGGGTTCGCCGGTGTAGACCGTCACCGCCTGTTGCAGGTCGGCGGCGAGCGCCTCGCGGGCGGCCCTGCGCTTGCTATCCGGCAGGTACGCGAACACGGCCGGCTCGTCGAGTGACGTGTCGATGGGCTGCGTCCAGTCCTGCCTGTTCCTCACCAGGTCGTACAGGGCGCGAAACCGCTTCGCGCGCGCCGGGGGATACGTCGGAACCATGCTCTTGCTCATCTCGGCCTCCACAGGATGGGTGTTCGCCATCAAGGATAGGCGGCGTGCTATATTCACACTACTGATGAGTTGGCATATGAGATATTCACCATGCTCAATCTTCGCGCCGTCGATCTCAACCTGCTCCCCATCTTCGAAGCGGCCTACGAGGAGCGGAGCCTCTCCAGGGCCGCGGTGCGCCTCGCCATGACCCAGCCTGCGGTGAGCCACGCGCTCGCCCGCCTGCGGCATACCTTCCGCGACGACCTCTTCATTCGCCATTCGCGCGGCATGACGCCCACGCCCATCGCCGATGCGATCTACGGAAGGCTCGGCGACGCCCTGGGGCTGGTGCGCGCCGCGGTGGGCGAAAGCCGGGGGTTCGATCCGCGGGTCTCCGAACGCCACTTCACGATCGCGATCCCGCATCCCCTGGGGCCCATGCTCGCGTTGAACCTCATCCGGGCGATGCAAGCCGAGGCGCCGCGCATCACGCTTTCCTTCAGCACGCGCTCGCGCCCGCTGGAGCTCGAGCGCGACCTCGCGAGCGGCCGCATCGACCTCTCGGTGGACTGGCTTCCCACCAGGCGCGAAGAGCTCGTCGACGAGACGCTCTTCGAGGACCGCATCGTGTTCATCGCGCGCAAGGGCCATCCGAGCCTGCGCGGCCGCAACACCCTCAAGGCGCTCGTCTCGAAATGGAAATTCGTGCGCCTGCGCCCGCGCGTGAACCTGGATGAAACGCCGCTCGAGGAGCTTCGCGCGTGGACGCGCCTGAATCCCTCCATCGCGCTTGAAGTTTCGGAGCTCTTGGAGGTCCTGATGGTGGTGAGCCAGTCGGATCTCCTCGGCATCGTCCCGTGGAGCCTCGCCGAGCGCGCGCGCCCGATCCTGGGCGTGCAGGTCGTTCCCGGCATCCCGCGCACCGGTCCCATTCCGGTTCGCATGGAGTGGCGATCGGGCAGCACTGCGGATCCGGCGCACAAGTTCCTTCGCGGGCAGGTGCGCCGCGCGGCGAAGCAGGTTGTCAGCGGCTAGGCGGTGCCCTAGGATGCGGGCGATGAAAAGGCTCGCCGCGCTCTTCGTCCTGTCGCTGGCATTGCCCGTGCTCGCCGACGATGGTCCGGCGAAATGCAAGCTCGTGCGCGTCGCTGATTGGCACGTTCGCTTCGCGGGCTCGCAGCCGATTGTCGACGGGTCCATCAACGGCAAGAACGTGGCCGTGCTGATCGACAGCGGCTCGTACACCAGCGTGATCACGAAACCCGCGGCCGCGAGGCTGGAGCTTTCGACGCGCAGCACCTCCAAGGTCATGGTGGGAGTCGGGGGCGAATCGCGCATGCTGCTGGCCCAGGTGGAGGAACTCAAGGTGGGGGACTTTTCCACCAAGGGCTTGCGCCTGCTCGTGGCCGGCGAAAGCGAGATGCGAGGCATCGATCTCGTCCTTGGCCACGACTTCCTGAGGAACGTCGATGTCGAGTTCGACTACGCGAGGGGCGCCGTGCGGCTCTTCCAGCCACTCGACTGCAAGGACAGGCCGCTCGCGTATTGGGACGCGGATGCGCAGCAGCTCCCGCTCAACGGGTCCGACCAGGACCTCGTTTCCGTGTCGATCAACGGCCGCGGCGCGATCGCGCAGATCGACAGCGGCGCGTCGCATTCCATCGTGCACCTGGATTTTGCCGAAAAGCTCGGGATCACGCCGCGGAGTCCCGGGGTGGAGCCGTCCTCCTGCATCGCCGGATTTGGAGCCGACGCCGTCCGCGAATGGGTCGCCAGGTACGACACGGTGGTGATCGCGGGCGAGACCATCCGCAATGCGCGCATTCGCCTTTCCGAGTTCCTCCCCGATTACTACTACTGGCGCGCCGTCCAGTCACCGGACATGCTTCTCGGCGGGGATTTCCTCAAGGCGCATCGCGTGCTGGTCGCGCACAGCCAGGGCAAGGTCTACCTGACATACACGGGCGGCCTCGTGTTTCCCGCAATTGCCGCGCTCGAATGCGGCGACGACCGGGTGAAGGGCAACACACCGAAGGAATTGATCGCCGCCTACGATGAGCTCGTTGCCAGGAATCCCGCGGACGCGAAGTCGCTCCAGTTCCGCGCCAACCTGCGGGCCTCGCAGGGGGACCTCGCCGGCGCGCTCTCGGATCTCGATGCAGCGATCAGGATCGAGTCTTCCAATGGCGTGGCCCTGTCCACGCGTTCCCGGATACGATTCGCGCTCCAGGACTATGAGGGCGCATTTACGGATTCGGATGCCGCCATCGCGAACGGGATGGGTACTGCGGAGATGTACGCGTATCGCGCGGCGGTGCGGAGAGCCCAGGGCGATACGGCACGCGCGATTGTCGAGCTGGACCGCGCGCTGGATCTCGATCCTCACAATGTGCGCGCGCTTCGCACGAGGGGCCGGTTGCGCTACAACACGGGGAAGTTCGAGGGCGCGGAGAACGATTTCGCGACGGTGCTCGCAATCCGTACCGATGCCTTCGACACCTTGTTCCTATACCTCGCGCGCGCCCGCCAGGGGCACGATGCCCGCGAGCCCCTCGAGCAGGGCCTCGCGAAACTCAAAGCCGGCGAATGGCCGGCGCCGATCCTCGCGTACCTGCTCGATCGCACCGACCGCGATTCGCTCATGAGGTCCGCATCGGCCGACGAGAAGGAGCGCAAGGGGCGCGAGTGCGAAGCGCGCTTCTACGTTGCGGAGCGATTCCTCATCGCCGGAAAGAAGGACGATGCGCGACCGCTCTTCGAGGCCGCGCGAGACGAATGCCCGAAGAACTACGTCGAGTACGAGTCAGCGATCGCGGAGCTCGACAAGCTGAAGTAGCCCTCGAGGCCGATTCTACCGTCCGAACGGAATGCGCCCCTTCACCCGGAACGATGGCCCGGCGATCTCGGGCGTTTGCGCGAATCCCAGCGCCGCAAGCTCCTCGCCCACCGATTTCACGAGCGAGCGAAACGTCGGCGGCCGCCGCGCGGCGCGAAGCTGCTTCACGAACGAGAACGTGAAGGCGCCCTGCACGACGGATCCGTGGTCGTATTCGCTCGCGAGCTCGGTGCGTCGCGCCGCGTAGAGCAATAGCGGCATGAAGGGACCCTTGTGGCCGTACGCGCGCCGGGCCGCGGAAAACTGCGCCTGCGATTGGGGACGACGCGACGTCGCGTAGCCCAATCTTTGGAGCTTGTCTTCGATGCCGCGCGGTACCCACATCTGGTGGCGATGGTTCCACCGGATCGCGCGGTGGCGCACATCGTCGGGCGGATCGATGCCCTTGGCCCGGATCGCGCCGCGCGTCATCCCGCCGGCGTGGCAGCAATCGAGCATGGCGACGAAGGTGAGGCCGTAGGGGAGCTGGCTGTAGAACGAGGCGAAATCCTTGTCGCGGAATGCGTGGGCCTCGGACCAATCGAAGTCGGCGGTCACCAGCGTCTCGTCGATGCGCTCGGGCGCGCCGTTGGGACCGTAGATGGGCATCTGCGCGCCGTGTCCGGAGTAGTAGAAGAAGCGCTCGTCGCCGTCGCGCGTGCCGTCCACGAGCCAGTCGAGGCGCTCGAGCAGCGCGGCTCGCGTGGCCCGTCGATCCGTGACGAGGCGGATGCCCTCGGCGGGATAGCCGCACTCCTGCAGCATCGCGCTCACGAGGTACGTGTCGTTCACGCAACCTTCGAGACGCCAATCGGGATTCGGATAGTCGTTGATGCCGACGAGCAGGGCGCGGCGACGGGGAGCGGATTGCCTGGCGACACCGCGCGACAGGAATCTTGCGGCGCGTGCTCCGGTCGAAGGAAGCATGCGGGGCAGCGCGACCGTGCCCGCCGCGGCGTGGCCCAGGTAGCAGTCGCCGTCGTGGTTGAGGAGCCCGTGCTCGAACGGCGCCGGGATCGAATGGGTGCGATCGTCGCCGCCGGGCACCGCGCACGTGAACACGCGATCGTGGGGATTGAAGAGATGGAACCACTGGGAGATTCCGCGGCCCGTCGAGGCGATGTAGAGGGGGCCGATACGTCCGCCGAAGACGGCTTGAACCGCGGGATGGGCGATCTGCGAGCCGAACGTGAGCAGGTGGCGCCCATCGATGGGGCCCGCGTCGCCGGCCGCCACCATTCGCCGGAATGCGTCGTAGCAGGCGAGCGAGCCCAGGCTGTGCGCGCAGATGATGTCGGGCGCGAAGGCGACGAGTTGGGAGACGATCGCGCCGGCGAGCTCCTCGCGCAGTACCTCGTTCTCGATCCATTGCAGGACCATGCCGGCGGTCCAGCGCAAGGTGGACGCGAGATCGAGCGCGCGCAGGTCGCGGGCGGACCATCCGGGCGCGGGCTCCGCGGCGCCGCGGGCGAGGACGGCAAGTCCCCGCGCGATCGTCGCGGCGTCGCAAGGATATTTCGCGAAGATCGCATCGAACTGCGCGAAGCGCAATTCGATGTCGGCCGTCCCGGAAAACCCCGCTGCATTGGCGCTCGCGCGAAACGCCGCCTCCCACGACGCCCGCCAGCCGCCCGCCGCGGGATCGTCGCCGTGGCCCACGCCGTGCACCATGAAGACGTTCATGGCATAGTATTGCGGATGTTAATCACAGGAGCAAGCCAATGGTAACCCTCAAGCTCGGCCGCCTCCCCCGCACCTTCGATCCCGGCATTCCCCACCTGAGCGCGCTGCTGGCCGCCAAGGGCGTGCTCCCGCCGCCGCCGGCCACGGTGGACTACACGAAGGGCATGCCGGCCAACCTCGGCATGATGCTGAACGACACTCTCGGGGACTGCACGTGCGCGGCTTACTACCACGCGCGCCAGGTGTGGACCTTCAATGCCGGGAAGATGGTCACGGAGCCCGACCGCGACGTGGAAGACCTCTACATCAAGGCGTGCGGCTACGATCCACGCAGGGGCGGCGAGGGCCCCGGCGGCGTCGAGCAGGCGGTGCTCACATACCTCCTCAAGAAAGGCGCGGCCACGGGAGCGCGCGGCACTACGCGCCACAAGATCGCGGCCTTCGTCGAGGTCGATCCGCGCAACCACGAAGACGTGAAGCGCTGCATCCTCGATTGCGGCGTGGCCTACATCGGCTTCAACGTCCCGGCGAACATCCTGCCGCGCAACGCTCCGCCGCCTTCCACGTGGCGGGTCCAGCCGGGCTCGAGGATCATCGGCGGCCACGCCGTCGTGCTCGCGGGCTACGACGTGAATGGCGTGCGCCTGATCTCGTGGGGCGAGTACTACACGATGACCTGGGACTTCTTCGCCGCGTACGTCGATGAGACCTACGCCATCGCCGACACGGCGTGGTTCGACCGGAAGACCAGGAAGTCCCTCTGCGGACTCACGCTGCAGCAGCTCGAGAAGCTGATGCAGGCGCTCTAGGCCGGTGCCTCGGGTGTTCCGCGTTGCACCCACAGGACGCGCGCGGCCCACGCGAGCGCGCCGAACATCGTAAGCCAACCGGCGAAGCCGAAGAATAGCCCGATGCCCCGGGCGTGCCGCAGCAATCCCAGGTCGCCGAAGATGTTCTGCCAGTCGTGCCCGTCGCTCTCGGCGCCCGTCTGCCCGCCCAGCAGCATGATCTTCGGATCGAACGCGTCGTACATGTACACGGCCATGTCGATCGTCGAGAAGCCGAGCAGCCACAGGCACAATGCCGCGCCGAATGCGTCGCGCCGCTGCACCAGGAGCACGTAGCCCGCGACGATCGGCAGCAGGTGCTGCCCGATCGTTCCGCCGAGCGTCATGATGAACCGGCCGAACCAGCGGAAGAGCGCGTAGTGCCCGGCCTCGTGGAACGGCAGCAGCACGAGGTGCAGGAAGTTGCTGCCGATCTCGCCGTCACGGATGTGGTTGTCCCTGAAGATCCAGAGCGTCCACGCGCTGAATGCGGCCAGGCACGCGATGCGCGCGATCCGGTTCGTCGGCGGGATTGGCGTCATCGTCCAATGCTACTTGGAATCCGCGCGCTTCTTCCGGTGGTGCCTGCCCCTGGAACAGCGTCACGAGGCCTGTGAACGTCATGGCCGCCATGACCGAGGTCACGGCTGCAAACGACAGCGTGTCGAGTTTCGTTTTCATTGCGAGTCTCCTTGGAATTCGCGCCCCCGGAGGAGCTGGGACGCGAGGGAGACTGTCTTCCCGGAGAGGCCTCAAGTCCTTTATCCGGGGTTAAAGTTTCCTAAAGGACCTGATTCCGGCCTTCGCCCTCAGCCGGCGAACATCTCCTCGGGCGGCTCGACGGGCGCCGCGTCGAGGGGGACGGCGATGCGCTCGTTGTCGCTGCGGATTGCGAGGTAGGCAACGGAATCCCTGCGGCTCAAGTTGCGTTCCTGGTGCGGCACGAAGGGCTCGAAATAGACGAAATCCCCGGGACCGACCTCGGCGGCGTAGTCGAGCCGGTCGCCCCAGCGGATCTCGAGATGCCCGCCGGTGATGTAGATCGCAACCTCGTGGCGCCCATGGTGGTGCGCGCCCGTCACGGCGCCCGGAGGCATCTTCACGGCGCCGATCCAGGTCTTGGTGCCGCCGATGCCGGCGAAATCGATTGCGGTGGCGCGCCCGGCGGAGCGTGCGATCACCGGCTCGAGGGATTTGCCCCGGACGACCTTCACGGCGGATTTCCATTTCTCCATCGCCGGCCCCATCGTTACGGGTTGTATCCCGTGCCTTCGGGATTGAATCGCGCGCCCTTGGAGTAGTTGTCGCTGTCGGACCGGGCGCTCTTCTTCGCCATCGCGTCGGCCTGCGCGTAGGGCAGGGGTTCCTTGGTCTTGTCGATCACGAGGCGCCGGTCGTCACCCACCCGCACGCTGTACTTGCCCAGGTTGTAGAGCACGTACATGGCGTAGAGGTTGTCGTAATCCCGGTACTGGCCTTCCTCCTTGCGGAAATCCAGCGAGAGCACGGAAGGAAACCGGTTCGGAAGGTCCTTGAACTGGACGGGCGGATCGTCGTGAGGATCGGCGTAGGTCGATCCCGGATACTTCTTGTAGAGCACCGCATCCATCCTGTAGCCGCGCGCGTCCCATTCCCTGAGGAGCTTCAGGGCCATTTCGGTCGGGAGGTTCGCGTTCAATGCCGTGACGACGCGGGTGATTCCGATGAGCGGGGCGTTGATCTTGAGGTCCTTGTAGCCGGCGCCGTAGCGGAATGCCGAGCCTATGGTCTTTGCGCAATTCAGGCTCAGGTAGTCGTAGGCGATCTCGCCGCTGTGATACTCGGTGTCGCTCGCGCGCTTGTGGAAGTCGTCGTTCAGCCGCGCGAAGAAAGCGGTGAGCGCATCCTTTTCTTCCTTCGGCACGCCATAGACGCGCACGCCGATCACGGAGCGCTTGTAGATCTCGCCGAAGTCGAGTCCGAAGGCCGCCGCGCTTCCGAGCGACGACGAGGTGCGGAAGAGATATTCCTTCTTCGGGATGCGCGCCATGAGGTCGTCGGTCCAGAAGCCCTTGGCGTGCGCTTCGGAGCGATCCGCGTAGAAGTTGGCGGAATAGACGAGGTCGTCGTTGGGCGCCCCGCCGCGGATCGCGAGGGCGAGATGCCCCGCGGAGCCGCCCTTCGAAGTCCCGAAGCTGATCAGGAGTTCGAGGTCATACGGATCCTGTCGGAGGATTCCTACGACCTCGTCGATGTTGGCGGGCTCGGGGCCGCCCCTGGTGCCGAAATCAGCCGCAATCGCCGCGCCGGCGAACGCCAGCGCGACGACGGTTCCCGCGAAACGCGCGGGACTCAATGCGCCTTGTAGTTGAACTTCTGGCCGCCGACGCTCGCTTCGTACATCAGGCCGCCCTTGGCGATCGTGAAGGTCGCCATGCCCTTGTAGTACTTGGCGCCGACCGTTTTCGCGTCCTTCTTGCCGCCGCTGGCGCCCGCCGACGAACCGGTCGTGCTGGCGCTCGCGTTAGCCGCGGCCGTGATGGCGACCGCGGAGGCCTCCGCGCCGAACTCGAAGTTGCCGCCCGTGAATTCCTTGAACGCGCGCTCGTCTTCGAAGAAGATCATTTCGCTGTAGGCCTGGCCGCCGAGCTGGAACCCCACGGTGACCTGGCTCATCGAGACATCGCCGACGTGCTTGCCGCCCGCGTACACGCGGCCCTTGCCGTAGGCGCCACCTAATCCCACGCCGCCCTTGCCGATGGTGGGAAATACGGCGTACCCGTAGGCGTTCTTGTAGAACGCGGCGCTCTCGCCCGCGTGCTTGAAGAGGTTCACCGTGGCGCTGTATTCGTCGGCGCGAGCGGCCGACACCGAGAATGCTAGGAGCGCGAACGTGAGGATCGAAGCGATGCGAGCGTTCATTATTGCCTCCGCTGGATTGGGGATGCTGGGGCTATGACCTTCGCTGCCGCCCGATGTTCCCTGGGCCGTGCAGGCTGGCAGGGTAACACGCCCCGATTTCAGCGATTTGGCGAGGCTAGGACAGGGCCGCGATGAACTCGTGGGCGCGCGGCCATGGGCCGAATCCTGCGGCCGGATTGAGGTGCCCGGCGGGGCCGATGTTGACCACGGCGCTGCCCCAGTCGCGCGCGAGCGCTTCGGCGCGCTCAATGCCGCAGAGCGGGTCGTTCTCGCTCGCGGCCACGATGCTCGGGAACGGGAGCTTGTGGCGGGGCGTGGGCATCCAGCCGTTTTCCTTGAGGACGTCGGGCTGCGGATAGCCTGCCGGAAGGGGCGAATCGAAATCGGGAGGCGTGGCGAGCAGCGCGCCCTGGATCGGGCGGCCATGGCGCCTCGCCCAATGCGCGACAATCATCACGCCGCCGCTGTGAGCCACGAGGATCACGGGCCCCGCGATGATCGCGAGCGACCGCTCCAGCATCGACACCCACGCGGCGCAGGATAACTTGTCCTCGGAGCGCATGCGCGGAACGCACGCGACCCGGGGGAGCTCCTTCTCGAGGTGCGTCTGCCAATGGTCGGGCATGTGGTCCCGCAATCCGGGGACGATGAGTACGGTCGGTTGCCCGGTGGCGTTCATCGTCCAGCCTCCCCGAGCTCTGCGCGGATCACCTTCTTGTCGAGTTTTCCCACGCTCGTCTTGGGGATCGCATCCACGAAATGCACGCGGTCGGGCACGGCGTAGCGTGAGATCGCGCCGCTTTCGGCGAATTGCGCGACGTGCGCGCGGATCGCCTCCGCCGTGAGGGCCGCCTTGGCGACCACGACGGCGACGGGACGCTCGCCCCAGCGCTCGTCGGGCATCCCGACCACGGCGACTTCGGAGACTCCCGGCATGCGAAGGATGATGTCCTCGATGTCGAGCGACGATACCCACTCGCCGCCCGTCTTCACGACGTCCTTGATGCGGTCGGTGATCTTGAGATATCCGTCGGCGTCGATCACGCCCACGTCGCCCGTGTGCAGCCATCCGCCGCGCCAGAGCTCGGCGGAGCGTTCGGGATCCCCGAGATAGCCCTGGGTGAGCCACGGCGCGCGGACGACCACTTCGCCAGGCGTCGTCTGGGCGACGTCCTTCATGTCGGGATCCACGATGCGAAGCTGCACGAACGGGATCGGCCGGCCCGCGCGGCAGCGTTGCTCGATGCGTTTCTCGTCGCTCCAGTCCTTCATTTCGGGGCGAAGGTGGGCGAGCGTGAGGATGGGGCAGGTCTCCGACATGCCGTAGCCCGCGATGATGTCGATGCCCCGCCCGATCGCGGCGCGCGCGAGCGCTACCGGCAGAGCCGAGCCGCCGACGATGACTTTCCACCGCAGGAGGTACGTGCCGCCGGCCTCGAGCTTGTCGAGGAGCATCTTGAGGATCGTGGGCACGCAGTGCGAAACGGTCACGTTCTCGTGGCGGATGAGGTGCAGCAGCGTGTCGGGAACGTAGCGGCCCGGATAGACCTGCTTCGCGCCCAGCATCGTCGCCACGTAGGGCAATCCCCATGCATGGACATGGAACATCGGCGTGATGGGCATGTACACGTCGCGGCTCGTGAACGTGGCGTGCGAAGCGTGGGCGAGCGCCTGCGAGGCGGCGAGCGTGTGCATCACGAGCTGGCGGTGGCTGAAGTAGACGCCCTTGGGTTGGCCCGTCGTGCCCGTGGTGTAGAAGGTCGTGGCGCGGATGTCCTCGTCGAGCGCGGGGAAGTCGTAGCCGGGGCTTGCGGCCGCAAGCATCGACTCGTATTCCGCGGCGAACTGCCTGTGCACCGGCGCCGTGCCGTCGTCGAGCAGCACGAATTTCACGCCCGGCCGGATCCTGGCGTGGATCGCCTCGAGGATCGGCAGGAACTCCGCGTTCACGAGGATCACATCGTCCTTCGCGTGATTGATCGTGTAGAGGATCTGCTCGGGCGACATGCGCACGTTCACCATGTGCAGCACCGCGCCCATCATCGGGACGGCGAAGAAGGCCTCGAGGTAGCGGTGGCTGTCCCAGTCCATCACGGCGACTGTGGAACCGGGCTTCACGCCGAGGGTCGCGAGCGCCGAGGCAAGGCGCGCCACGCGCTCGTCGAGCACGCTGTAGGTGTGGCGGCGCGCGCCGTACACGATCTCCTGCCTCGGCGCCTTCGCCACGCCCTCGCGCAGCATCCACCCGATCGACATCGCGGGTTCGTGGGCCTCGCTCATGCGGGCTTCCCCTGGAGCAGGAAGTGGGACAGGGCCGGAATCAGCACGAGCGCGCCCACCATGTTCCAGAGAAACATGAACGTGAGCAGGATGCCCATGTCGGCCTGGAACTTGATGGGAGAGAACACCCACGTGACCACGCCGGCGGCGAGCGTCACGCCGACCAGGGCCACGACCTTCCCCGTGAATTGGACCGCGCGCTTGTACGCCTTGGCGAGCGGAAGGCCCAGGCGTTGCTGCGCGAGCTGCACCGAGAGCAGGTAGAGCGCGTAGTCGACGCCGATCCCGACGCCCAGCGCGATCACGGGCAGTGTCGCCACTTTCACGCCGATCCCGAGCCAGACCATCAGCGCCTCGCAGAGGATCGAGGTGAGGGCGAGCGGCACGACGGCCACCACCACCGCGCGCCAGCTGCGGAACGCGATGAAGCAAAGCGCGATCACCGCCGCATACACGTAGAAGAGCATGGTGCGGTTGGCACGCTCCACGACGATATTGGTGGCCGCTTCGATGCCCGCGCTGCCGGCGGCGAGCAGGAAGCGCCGGTCCGCAGTGCCATGCGACTCGGCGAAGCCGGCGGCGGCGGCGACCACGCGGTCGAGCGTCTCGGCCTTGTGGTCGGAGAGGTACGCGATGACGGGCATCACGGAGCAGGCGGTATTGAAGAGGTCGGGGTTGTTCACCGAAGCCTGCTGCGCCGCGTAGTTGAGGACGTCCTGGTTACGGTTGATCGTGAGCCACTTCGGGTTGCCCTCGAAGGAGCCCGCGGTGATCTGGCGCACGGCGTCGGGGAGCGACACGGTCGCCTGCACGCCCGGCACCTGCTTCATCTCCCAGGCGAGGCGGTCGGCCTCCACGAGCGTCGGATACTTGAGGCAGCCTTCCTTCCCGGTCTCGACGATGACCGCGAACTGGTCGCTCGAGAGCGCGTAGTTCGCGGTGATGAAGGCGTTGTCGCGGTTGTAGCGCGAATCGGCGCGAAGCTCGGGCGCGCCCGGATCGAGGTCGCCTACCTTCAGGTGGCGCGAGGCGACGAGGCCGAGGCTCGCGAGGACCATCGATGCGGCGATCGCGGCCGACGCCCAGCGCCGCGTGGTGAAGCGGTCGAGGACGTTCCAGAGCCTGCCCAGGCCCTTGCCGCGTGTTTCCTCGTTTTCTTCGCGAAGGCTGCGCCGCGCGGCCGCCGCGCTCACGCCCACGTAGGAGAGCAGCACCGGCAGAAGCATGAGGTTGGTGAAGATGAGCACGGCGACGCCCAGGCTCGCGGTGAGGGCGAGCTCGCGGATCACGGGAATATCGATCGCCATGAGCACCGCAAATCCAACCGCGTCGGCCAGCAGCGCCGTGAGGCCCGCCAGGAAGAGCCTGCGGAACGTGTAGCGCGCGGCCACGAGGCGGTGCGTGCCGCGGCCGATGTCCTGCATGATGCCGTTCATCTTCTGTGCGCCGTGCGAGACGCCGATGGCGAAGACGAGGAACGGCACGAGGATCGAGTAGGGGTCGAGCTCGAAGCCCAGGAGCGCCACGAGGCCCAGCTGCCAGGCGACGGCCACGAGCGAGCACGCGACCACGAGCGCGGTGCTGCGCGCGCAGCGCGTGTACGCGAAAATGACCGCCGTCGCGACGAGTGCCGCGATGGCGAAGAAAACCATCACCTTCACGAGGCCATCGATGAGCTGGCCCACGAGCGTGGCGAAGCCGATCACGTGGATCCGCGTCGATCCGTTCTCGTAGCGCGCGCGGATCTCGTCCAGCGATTTCGAGAAGGCGCGGTAGTCGATGGGCTTTCCGGTCGCCGGGTCGCTGTCCAGCACCGGCACGAAGATCATGCTCGATTTGAAATTGTTGCCGACGAGGCTCCCGACGATGCCGGAACGCGCGATGTTCTCGCGCAGCCGTTCGACCGAGCCGGCCGAGCCGTCGTAGGAATCGGGCATCACGGGGCCGCCGCGGAATCCTTCCTCGGTGACTTCCGTCCAGCGCACCGCCGGCGTCCACAGCGACTTGGTCCACGCGCGGTCCACGCCGGGCGTCACGATGAGCTCGTCGCTCACGTGCTTCAAGGTCTCGAGATAGCGGGGGTCGTAGATGTCGCCCGAGGTGTTCTCCACGACAACCCGGATCGAATTGCCGAGGCCGCGCAGCTCCTTCTTGTGGTCGAGGTAGTTCTGGATGTACGGATGCCCCAGCGGGAGCATCTTCTCGAAGCTCGCGTTCAGCACGAGGCGCGTGGCGGCGAAGTAGCCGAGCACGAGGGTCGCGATGGCGCAGGCCACTACAACCGCGAGCCGGTTGTTGAAGACGAGGCGCTCGAGGAGGCTGCCGGCGTCGCGGTCGAAGTGCGCAAGCTCGCCCGTGACCGGCATCACTTCGGATTCGATGGGAGAGGGGCTCACGATGCTTGCCATCGGCAGGAGTTCAGCGAAGGACGGGCGCGAGCGATGCGCCGCGCGGCCCCACGAGGACGAGCTTGCCGTTGCCGGCGTCCACCAGTCCCGCGATGGGCGTTGGGTACTGGAGCGCCAGCGGTGTGAACGTGCGGCCGTCGGTGCTCGAGGAAACGCGGCCACCGGCATCGGCCAGCAGGACGCGGCCGTCGTCCGTGCGCGCGGCTGCGACGATGGAGGCCGCGAGCCCCGTGTCGATGGGCTTCCACGTGCGCGCGTCGTCGTTGCTCGCGTACGCGTGGCCCCGCAGGCCGAAGAGGATCGCGGTGGAACCTGCGTCGGCCACGCCGAAGAAGCTGCCCTGGTAGGGAAGTGCCACGGCCTTGAAGCGTTGCAAGGCCGGATCGAACCTCAACGCGAGCCCGCCTTCGCCCGCGACGAGCAGAACTCCGCCCGCGGGACGGATCGCATACAGGTTCAGGAATTTCGGGTTGTCGCTGCGATCGAACCACGACTCCCAGGTCTTGCCGCCGTCGCGTGTCCTGAAGAGCAGGTTGTACGCACCGACCGCGTAGCCGTTGCGCGAATCGGAGAACCACACGTCGAGGAAAGGCTTGTCGGCGCCCTGTTGCTTGCAGCGCTGCGCCTCGTCGAGCAGCTTCGCCGTCCCGGGCTTGCGCTCGAGGGACGAGAGCATTTGCCTGAGGGACGCGACCGTCCGGTCGCACGCGGCAACTCCGTCCAGTTGCAGCTCCCAGGTCGATCCGCCATCGGTGCTGTGGAGGATCACTCCGTCGTGGCCCACGGCCCAGCCTTCGGTGGCATCGATGAAGAAAACGCTCGTGAGATCGGAGCTCACGGGAACGCGCGATTGGGTCCACGTCGTGCCCGCGTCGTTCGATACAAGGATGTGCCCGCGCTGGCCCACGGCGACGAGGCGATTGCCCGCGCGCGTGACGGCCTGCAGCAGGCTGTGGGCCGCGAGCGGAGAAACCTGCGCGGGCGTCTCCAGCACGTCGGCGAAGTCCGCCGCACCGGCGTGCATCGACAACGCGGCGAGGACCGCGGCCGAGGATTTGATGAATCGGGACGAAGTTGTCATTCTCGAAAGAAACCGCATCGCCAGTCGGTGGCCCGGGGGACACCGGTGGCGATGCGGAAATTCACCTCAACGAAACGTATGCGCTAGCGAAGGCCGGAACCGGCCAGCGCTTCGGGCGACCAGGCGCTGTCTTTCGGCAGATGCGTCATGTAGCGCAGGCCCTTGTTGGGGCCGAAGAGGCCCGAGATGTTGTACGCGCCCGTCGCGAAGTCGTAGATCGCGAACGTGTCGCCGAAGGGCGCCTGCACGTCGTAGCTGAACGACGGGAACGCGAAGCTCGAGCGATAGAGCTGGCCGCGCGAGTCGTACTGGTCCGAGGCGACGGCGAGCCACGTGTCCTCGTCCAGGTAGAACGTGCGCTTGCTGTAGATGTGGCGCTTGCCTTCCTTGAGCGTCGCCTCGACCACCCATACGCGATGCAGCTCCCAGCGGACGAGGTCCGGATTCAGGTGATGCGGCGTGGTGATGTCGGACGCCTTCGGGTGGTACGTGAGGCGATAGTCGCTGTAGGGCACGTACATCTCCTTCTTGCCCACGAGCTTCCAGTCGTACCGGTCGATCGCGCCGTTCAGCACCGAGACGTCGTCGTACGTGCCCGCGCCGGCCGCGCCCGGGTTCGGCGTGTCGTACGCGAGATCGGGAGCGAGCTTCACGCGGCGCTGGCCCGGCAGGTACTGGTAGGCCCTGCGCGACTGCTTGAGCGGGTTCACCGAATCGATGATGAGCAGCGCTTCGCCGTTGCGGCGCGCGGGTCCCACGTAGAGCAGCTTGTTGTACCAGAAGGGTTCCGTGGGCGAGATCGGGCTCGTGTGCTTCGGGTCGTAGATCGGCCACGCCCAGAAGGCGTCGGCCTGCACCGCGAGCGTCGGCACACCGGCCGAATCGACGTTCCAGTTCTCGTAGCGGGAGCCGTCGTAACCCAGGCCGCTGTAACGCAGCAGGTGGTTCCAGATCGCTTCCGCTCCGGTCTTCGGGATCGGGAATGGATATCCGGCGAACACATTGTCGAGCGCCGCACCGCCTTCGGTGGTCTTGGCACCCGTCGCGTTCTTCAGCGTGTTATCGAGGACACGCTGCGGGAACGATACCGTGCGATGCGTGGGATACACGTCCACGCGCATCGTCGGGAAGCGCTTGAGCAGCTCCTTCGTGCCTTCGGTGAGCTTGTCGCCTTGGGCGGCCACGTCCTTCGACGTGATCACGAGGCGCGGCTTCTCGTCGGCGAAGGGATCGGTGCGGAACGCCGAGCCCTTCTCGTAGCTTGCGGGCGCCGTGATGCCGCCCGTGTACGCCGGGATCGTGCCGTCCTTGTTGCCTGCTTTCTCGGCACCGACGCCCGTGAGCGTCGTGCCGAGCTGCTTGGCTTCATCGGCGGAAACGGCAGCCCACGCACCTTGCGCGCCGAGCGCCGCGATGGCGATCGCCATCAGAGTTTTGCGAAACATTTTTCCGTGCCTCCTCAGAATGTGGTCTTGAACGTGAGCGACACCCAGCCGCGATCCGAGAGCGCGCCGAACGTGCCGTTGGCCACGTTCATCGCGCCGGTCGCGGTCTTCGAGTAATCGCCGAAGTAGCCGTTGTAGCTGAGCTGCATCCGGTAGCGCTGGTAGATGTCGGCTGCGACGCCCGCGCTCCAGTTGCCGTTGCCCTTGTTGCCGCCCAACTGCACCGCGGCGTTGCCGTACAGGCCGCGGCTCCACGTGAGCGGGGCGCTCAGGTCCACGCCGGGCAGCACCTGGAACCACGTCGGCGCGAAGTTGATGGCGAGGCCGGCGAAGTTCTTGGTCACCTTGTCGATGCCCGTGTAGCCGGGATTTCCCTTGAACACGGCCATGTTCTGCGTGACCTTGTCCCAGGACATCCACGTGAGCTCGCCCTGGAGCGATGCCGTGTCGAAGAGCGGCGTCTTCGAGAAGACGTTGAAGACGTTGATGAGGCCGTGGTACGTGTTGCCCAGTGCCCCGGGCGTGCCGTGCTCGGGAATCGCGGTCGTGGCGATCGAGCCCGGCGAATTCGCGACGAGCGGTGCCGGCAGCACGTTGATGAGGTTGCTCTGCAGCGGCATGTTCTGGCGGTAGCTCAGTTCCGCGCCGACGCTCACGCCCGCGACTTCCTTGGCGAGCGAAATGCCGAAGATGTGGATGTTGTCGCCGTACGCGGTCTGGTACGTGCCGAACTTGCCGTACTTCTGCAGGTCGGCGAGCGTGGTGGCCTTCGTGTTCACGATGCAGTTGTTGCCGGGGAGCACGACACCGCCGATCGCTCCGCACGGGCCGGCCGGCACGTTCGCCACGAGGCCGGGCGTGAGCAGGATCTGCGGCAGGATGTCCGTGGCGTTACGGGCATAGAAGCCCATCGTCCCGCCGAGCCATTCCGGGCTCCAGCGCGCCGAGAAGCCGAAGTCGCCGATGTTGGAATTGAATCGCTGGGGCGGCGTGTTCGAGACGTTCCACGCGCGCAGCATCGCGGGCGTGCCGGGAACGGCCGGGTAGAACGGGTTCGCCGCGACGATGACGGAGTTCCCGCCGAAGTTGAGGCCGTCCTGGATCGTGAGGTAGTTGCCCGACTCGGGGATGCGCACGGCCTGCCAGTTGTAGAACCACTGCCCCGCGATCGAAAGATCGCTCGCCGGTTGCGCCTGCAGTGTGATCGCGCCGCGCGGGCGGAAGAGCTCCTTCGCCTCGCTGCCGGGCGTCGTGAAGCCCTTCTGCAGGTCGAGCGAGTTCTGCGCGTACGACACGGAATGCACAGCGCCGCCGAGCAGCAGGCTGTCGCCCCAGAACACGGTGTGCTGGCCCGCCTTGATGTTCACGGGGACATCGCCCGCGTCGACGTTCATGAAGACGAACGCGTCGAGCAGCTCGCCCGAGGGTCCACGCGAGTAGCGCTTGGTGTACGGGCTCAGCTCGCCCGCGACCGGAAGGCCGTTCACGAGCGTGTTGGCCGTGGCCGTGTTGGTGTTGTCGAGATTGCGATAGGCGGCGTCACCCCATCCGGCCGCGCTCACGCGGAATCCGTACGTGCGGTTCACGACGAAGTCGAACTCCGACAGCAGGTCCAGGCGGTTCGTGACGATGGAACCCTTGGAGAAATTGCGGTCGCCGTCGTCGAAGTTCGGGTTGCCGAGGATCGCCGGGTCCTGGGCCTGCGTGCGAACGCCGAGGTTGTAGCGGACGGTATTGTCCCAGCGGATCGACAGATCCGGGTTGTCCGTCTTGATCTCGAAGGCGTGCGCCGTGCCTGCCAGGGCGAACACGGTACCGAGCGCGATCGCCAGGGCATTTCGCCGGTGCTTCACTCCTCCGGGGCTCTTTGGGGCGAGGTGGTGCATGGGGTGCTTTCTCCCTTCGTTGGTTTGGTGCTTCGTGGTGACGGGCGCGGGCTTCGGCCCGGTGCTGCGACTCAGTAGGGCCTGTCTCCGATGATTCCGGCGCGCTCCATCTTTCGCGCCGCGGGCCAGTAGTCCTGCACGGCGTAGTGCTGCGTGCAGCGGTTGTCCCAGATCGCGACGCTGTTCTTCTGCCAGCGCCAGCGGACCTGGTACTCGGGGATCGCGGCCTGCGAGATGAGGTAGCCCAGCAGGTTCGCCGCGCCGGGCGCGAAGTCCTGGCCGAAGCGCACGTTCGCGGGCGTGTGGAAGTTGGTGAAGTGCGTCGTGAAGCCGTTCACGAAGAGCACCATCTCGCCGGTCTCGGGGTGCGTGCGCACCACGGGATGCTCGGCGTCGGGATAGAGCTCCTTCAGCTTCAGGCGTTCCGCGGGCGGCCTCGCCGCGCCGAACGTGGCCTCGATGCTGTGGCGGGCGCGCAGTCCCGCGATCCGTTCCTTGATGTACGCGGGCAGCCGCGTGTAGGCCTCGACCATGTTCACCCAGATCGTGTCGCCGCCCACCGCGGGGGTTTCCACGCAGCGCAGCACGCATCCCATCGGCGGGGCTTCACGCCACGTCGCGTCGCAGTGGAACGCGTTCTCGTAGTGCTCTTTCTTGCTGTCGACGTCCTTGTAGATGCGCACGAGGCCCGGGTTGTCGGGATCGCTGCCGGCGACCGGATGGTCCTCGAGCTCGCCGAAACGGCGCGCGAACGCCACGTGCTCGGCGCGCGTGATGTCCTGGTCGCGCAGGAACAGCACCTTGTGCCGGAGCAGCAGCGCACGCACCTCGGCGAAGAGCGCGTCGTCACGCGAGGCGTCGCCCAGGTTCACGTTGCCGACCTGCGCGCCGATATTGCAGGTGAGCGGCTCGACGCGGAGCGAGCCTTTGCCCGTGGAGCGCACGATGGCGGGAGCGGCGGTGGCGTTCTTCATGTTCCTCCCTGGTTTCAGACGACGAAGATCGACGAGCCGGTCGTCCTGCGCGACTCGAGGTCGCGATGGGCGCGGGCGGCGTCTTCGAGGGCGTAGCGCTGGTTGATTTCGATCTTGATGCGCCCCGCGGCGACATGGCCGAACATTTCCTCGGCGAGCGCCGCTTTTTCCGCGGGGTCGGAGATGTAGTCGGCGAGCGCCGGCCGCGTCACGAACAGGGATCCCATGATGGCGAGCTGCATCGCGTCGATGGGAGGCACGGGGCCCGACGCGGTGCCCACGCACACGAGAAGGCCGCGGCGCTTGAGCGAGGCGAGCGACGCCGTGAAGGTGTCCTTGCCGATGCTGTCGAAGACCACGTTCACGCCGATGCCGCCGGTCAACTCGCGGACGCGCTTGGCGATGTCCTCGCGCCGGGTGACGATCACGTGGTCGCAGCCTCGAGCCTTCGCGATCGCCGCTTTCTCGTCCGACGAGACCGCGCCGATCACCGTGAGGCCGAGGAGCTTCGCCCACTGCGACACGATGAGGCCCACGCCGCCCGCGGCCGCGTGCAGCAGGATGGAATCGCCCGCCTTGAACGGATGGATGCGGCGCAGCAGGTATGCGGAAGTGAGGCCGCGCATCGTCATCGCCGCAGCGGTCTCGGTGGTGATGCCGTCGGGCAGCTTGATGAGCGGCGCCGCGGGGAGGAGGCGCTCCGTGCTGTAGGCGCCCAGCGTGTTGATGAATCCCGTGTACGTGACACGGTCGCCGGGCACGACGTTGGTGACGCCTTGACCGACCGCCTCGACCACGCCGGAGGCCTCGACGCCCATGCCCGCCGGAAGCGGCACCGGATAGAGGCCCGTCCGGAAGTACGTATCGGCGAAGTTGATGCCGACGGCGCTCTGCTTGAGGCGCACCTGTCCCGCGCCGGGATTGCCGACGACGATGTCCTCGAGGTGCAGGACATCGGGACCGCCCGTCATGTAGAAGCGAACTGCCTTTGCCATCGCGTCTGCGTCCTAGGCCGCGGCGCGGATGGGAACGCCGCGCTCGCCCGGCTTGCGATTGGGCGCGTAGCCGACTTTCGCGAGGGTCTCTTCCGCCGTCTTGTACTGCTCGCCGATGCGGTAGATGCGCTTGGCTTCCTTCCCGCTCGCCACTTCGCGGCCCAGCTCGCGCGAGATGCGCACGAGCTGCTCGATCTGCTGCACCGAGGTCATCTTCTCGCGCTTGCGGCCCCAGAGCGTGTCCTCGATGCCGCAGCGCGCGTGCAGTCCCATGGCGATCGCCATCGTGTTGACGGGAAGGACGTTGCGCATCAGCGTCTCGAGCGTGAGCACGGCGCCGTCGGGCACGCGCTTGATGAACTCCATCATGTTGTAGGGGCTCGGGCCGTCGAAGCCGCCGCCCAGCGCGACCCACGTGATCATGAGCGGGCCCTTGTAGACGCCGCGGCGCACGATGCGCTCGAGGGTCTCGAGGTGCGCCATGTTGCAGAGCTGGAAATGCGGCTGGATGCCGTTCGCCTGCAGGCGCTTCAGGTGCTCGTCGACCCAGCCCGGGCCCGCGGGCACGTACATCTCGCGGTACGCGTTGGCGATGTCGGGACGCGCGAAGGAGGTGCCGCGCACGTCGTCGTCGGAGAGGATCTCCATCACGTTCATCTGGATGGTGCTCAAGGCGATCGTCACCTGCTCGGGCTTGGGCGTGAGCTCCGCCAGCATGTGGCGCGTGTCGTCGGAGAGCCACTTGGCGTTGGCGCCTTCGCCTTCCGGCGCGAAGGAGATCGAGCCGCCCACCTGCAGGATCATGTCGGGCACCGCGACCTTGAGGCGCGCGATCAGCTCGTTGAACTTCGACAGCCTCTTGCTGCCCTTGCCGTCTTCCTCGCGGACGTGGATGTGCAGCACCGTGGCGCCGGCGTTGTAGCAGTCCACCGCCTTCTGCACGTGCTCGTCCATCGTCACCGGGATGTCTTCCGGGAAATCGGCCGGTTCCCATTCGGGACCGTAGGGAGCGACGGTGATGACCAGCTTCTCCTGGTTTTCGGGCAGCAGCGAATCGTCGAGGAATTGCATGTCGGTTCCTTTCGTGCGAGGTGCGTTGCGGTCAGGGAGCCCGGCGCTTCTTCGGCGCCATGAGCTCTTCGATGAGGATGGGTCCCGCGAGGCTCATGCCATGCAGGCCCTGGAGGCAGACGAGTTGCAGGACGGCGGTGATCTCATCCTTCGTCGCGCCCGCCCTGAGCGCGCGCTGGATGTGGCGGCGCACGCCCGCTTCGTACATGTGGGTGCAGGATGCGTCGAGCGCGATTCCGATGAGCTCCACGGTCTTCGCGTCGAGCGCGCCCGAGACGGCCGGCGTGATCGCCATGGCGAGCACCTTCTCCGTCCATGCCGGGTCGAGCACGGCGAAGGGCTCCCAGTCGGGATTCCAGTTGCCCGAGGAGGCGCGCGGGGATTTCTTCATGCGCTTCATGCGGGCGCGCTCCCGGCGTTCATCATGTCGTCGCGGTAGCTGCGTGCGGCGAGCATGAACATCGCGCACGCGAAGAGGCAAAACACCGGGATCGCCGAAAGCGCGAAGGCAAGCCCGTACGCATCGGAGAGATAGCCGGCGAGGAGCGGGCCCGCGGCGAGGCCGAAGAGGTTCTGCATCACCGAGAGGATCGCGAGGCCCGTCGCGCGAAGCGCCGGATGCGTCACGTCGACCACCACGGCCGCGGCGGGGCCCACGGTTCCCGTCATCACCGTGGCGCCGGCCACGATCAGCGCGAACTGCGCGCTGCCGGGTGCGAGAAAGCGGAAAGCGATGAACATGAGCGCCGCCGTCGTGGCGCCGACCGCCGCGGGCACGTAGAGCCGCGCGCGCGCGTCGCGCCGCTTCAGGCGGTCGGCGACCATGCTCCAGACGATCGCGCCGACTCCGCCCACGAGGACGACCACCCCGGCGAGAAGTCCCGCCTTGTCGGTGGCGAGGTTGTAGTAGCGGTTGAGGTAACTGGGCATCCACGCCCACGTCGTGGAGACCATGACGAGCTGCAGTCCCGCGCCCACGCACGTGAGCAGCATCGTGCGCGACGCCAGCATCTTCGCGGCCGGCGCACGCAACGGCATCGCGCCGCCCTGGATCCTGGGAGGCTCGACGCTCGTGTCGCCGCGCACGATCACGAGGAACGCGATGGCGAGGAAGACGCCGGGGATTCCCACGGCGCCGAATCCCGCCTGCCAGCCCCAATGCTGCGAGATCACGCCGCCCGCCACCACGCCGAGGACGGAGCCCACGATGCCCGCGCCGAGGAAGGCACCGAGGATCGTGCTTCGCATGCGGTCGGGAAAGAGTCCCGCGAGCAACGCGGCGCCGGCGGTGCCGTACGCGGCTTCGCCCAGCCCCACCACGCTTCGTAGCGCGAGCAGGTGCGAGTATTCGGTCGCGAGCGCGCAGGCGATTGTCGCCAGGCTCCAGACGAGCGCCATGATGAAGATGCTCTTCACGCGACTCCAGCGGTCCGCGAGGATCGACAGCGGGATCGCGCCCAGCGCGACCGTGATCGAGATCACCGAGACGAGGCCGCCCAGCGCGCCATCGGAGAGCGACCACTGCGATTTCAGGTGGGGGAACATCGAGACGATCACCTGGCGATCGACGTAGTCGAACACCATCAGCGCGAAGACGATCGCGAAGACCGACCACGCATGAAGGCGCGTAGCCGGTCGGATCGCGGCGGCTCCAGGGCCGTCCGCGGGGATCGTATGGGACATCCTCTCCTCCTCGTTTTTCTTAGGAGGAATTCTGGGCAGTTCGCCCGCCGGCGGCTTTCCCCGAAGTGACATACACTTATCTTTTCGGGACACGCGGCGGCGACCATGCCGGTGATGATTCGCAGCGCCAGCCTCACCAACTTCGCGGACATCGCGCGGAAGGTCGGGCTCGACCCGGCGCGCATGGTTTCGGAGTTCGGATTGCCCGGCCGGAGCCTGCGAGGCCCCGACATGCGCGTGTCGGCCGATGCGGTGCGCCAGCTGCTCGAGGCGGCCGCCGAGCGAAGCGGCACGGAGGGCTTCGGCCTGCTCATGGCCGAGACGCGCCAGCTCTCGGCGCTGGGACCGGCGGGACTCCTGATCCGAGAGGCGCCGACGCTGCGCGATGCGCTGGCCGTGCTCGCGCGCTACAGCCGCCAGATCAACGAGGCGCTCTTCCTCACGATCGAGGAGACCGGCGACGTCGTGGTGCTGCGCGAGAAGATCATCGTGGGGCGCGCGGGGCCCGTGCGGCAATCGACGGAGCTGGCACTCGGCGTGGTCTTCCGCATCCTGCAGGGATTCCTCGGTTCCGAATGGCGGCCCAGGCGCGTGTGCTTCGCCCACGACGCGCCGGCCGACGGCTCCGTGCATGCGCGCGTCTTCGGGCGCCGCGTCGAGTTCGGCGCCGACTTCAATGGCATCGTCTGCGCGCGCGCCGACCTCGATCTGCGCAATGCCAACATCGATCCGGCGATGGCGCGCTTCGCGCGCAAGCTCCTCGACGAAGGCGAGATCCAGGAAGGGCCGGCGATGTCCACGCGCGTCCGCGAGCTCGTCGCCACGCTGCTCGAGTCAGGGCGCTGCACGGTCGAGCAGGTGGCGCGCCACCTCAACGTGAACCGGCGCACGATCCACCGCCAGCTCGCCCGCGAGGACAAGAACTACGCGGACATCCTCGACGCGGTGCGGCGCGAGCAGGTCGGGCGGTACCTCCGCAACCGCAACCTCACGCTCGCGCAAGTCTCCGCGCTGCTGGGCTTCTCGGCACCGAGCGGCTTCTCGCGTTGGTACCGTCGCCAGTTCGGCGCGACAGCCTCTACGCGACGTGCCGTCGGAAGGTGCCGGACCCACTAAAGGGACCGGCGCCCTCCGGCTACCAGGCGAACACGAGCTCGCGCGGCTTGCCCGTGACGACAGTCGCGTTGCGATTGACCGTCTTGCCGTCGTAGACCGCGGTTACCGTGTACTTGCCCGCGGGAAGGTCCGCGAGGAGATACGGACCGTCGGAGATCGTGTCGAGCTGCGTGATCCCGTTGCGATCCCTCACGGTGACCGCGACCGCCGCGAGGTATTCGTCGCGAGGCTTGCTGCGCTCGACGAACAGCATCGACAGGGGGTACTTCGACTCGGCCTGCTTCATCGCGAGCGACTCGTCTTCGCCGATGCCGCCGGAGATGAACGAGACTGAACCCTGGGTCTGCACGTCGGGCAGGGGTGTGTCGAGGCTCGCGAACGTGGGGCCGGCGAAGGCGCCGGCGACCGCGAGCGCGAGCGCGAACTTGCGTTGCATGTGTGCCATTTCAATGCTCCTTGATCGGGATTGGCTCCCTTAGCCCAGGTCGATCGGCACGAAGACCTTCGCGTCGCCGCGCTTCATCAGCAGGGCGATGTGCTTGCCGGCCTTCTCCGTGACCGAGCGCAACTGCTGCACGCTCGTGACCGGCGTGTTGTTCACGGCGAGGACGATGTCGCCGGGTTCGATGCCCGCATCGGCCGCGGGCCCGCTCGAGGAATCCACGACGAGGCCGGCGGGGACTCCGGCCTCCTGGCGTTCCTCGGCCGTGAGCGGGTGTACCGCGAGGCCGAGCCGTCCCTCGCCCGCGGGCGACTCGCCGGCGGATGCGACATTCTCGGACTTGAAAGTGCCGATCGTCGCGGCGAGCTCGCGCGAAGCGCCTTTGCGCCACACCTCCAGCGTGATCCTGGAGCCGGGTTTCATTTCCGCGACGAGCACCGGGAGGTCGTTGGAACGCAGGATCGTCTCGCCATTGACCTTCGTGATGACGTCGCCCACTTCGATGCCGGCCTTGGAGGCGGGGCTGTCCGGATCCACGTAGCTCACCAGCGCGCCTTCGGGGCGCTTCAATCCGAAGGACTCCGCGAGCGACTGCGTCACGCCCTGGATTGTGACGCCGAGCCGTCCACGGGTGACGTGCCCCGTCTGAAGCAGCTCGTTCTCGATGCGATACGCGACGTTGATCGGGATCGCGAAGGACAGGCCCTGGAAGCCGCCGTTGCGGCTGTAGATCTGCGAGTTGATGCCGATCACTTCGCCCTTCAGGTTGAAGAGCGGGCCGCCGGAGTTACCGGGATTCACCGCGGCGTCGGTCTGGAGGAACGGCACGTAGCTGTCGTTGCCGAGCGAGCGCGCTTTAGCGCTCAGGATGCCCGCCGTGACGGAACTGTCGAAGCCGTAGGGCGAGCCGATCGCGACCACCCATTCGCCGACCTTCGCGCGCGACGAGTCGCCCAGCTTCACCGTGGGAAGGTTCGTCGCATCGATGCGAAGCACGGCTACATCGGAGGCCTCGTCCTTGCCGATCACCTTGGCGCGGAACTCGCGGTTGTCGGTGAGGCGCACGGTGACTTCCTTGGCGTCGTCCACGACGTGGGTGTTGGTGAGGATCACGCCGTCGGGGCTCACGATGAATCCGGAGCCCACGCCGCGGATGGCCCCGCTCGGCGGCGCCTTGGGCATCGGGATGTTGCGGAAGAACTGCCAGAAGGGATCGTTCGGATTCACCTGCGGAAGCTGCGGCTGTTCCTGGCTCACCTTCAGGCTGCCGCTCACGCTGATGTTCACCACGGCGGGGCCGTAGCGATCGACGAGGGCGGTGAAATCGGGAAGGCCGGTCACGAGCGGGGCCGACTGCGCCGCGGGGGTAGGCGCCGTCTCGGCGCGGGCGTGCGAGAAGAAGAAGGTGCTGACGGTGCTGGTTCCGACCGCGAGCATCGTGAAGATGCCGACTGCGGAGAGTGCGCGGGCCACGGGTCTTGCGTTCACTGGGCTGCCTCCTGAAGTTATCACTGCGAGTTCACTTGAGTGCGTTGCGGGCGTCGTAGGCGCGGTCGAGCCGCTGGCGCGCCTGCGCCACGCGATCCTCGAGGGTCTTGAGTCGCTCGAAATAGCCCTGTGTGAGACGGGCGCCTCCGCCAACGTTCTGGATCCATTCGTCGGCGCGCGGGTCGCGGCCCGAGTCGAGCGCCGATTCCTCGATCGTCAGCTTCTCGGTCGCGTCCCGGATCTCGATGTCGGCATCGCGCCAGGCCTGTTCGCGCTTCTCGAAGGCGTCGTTCAGCGCCAGGTCGGTGCCGTTGATTCGCCTCTGGAGGGCGAACGCGGCGCGCCTTTCCTCCGGCGAGAGCACCTGGATATCGACCACCGTATTCGTGGCGCCCGGCTGCGGCGACTGCGAATAGGTAATCGCCCCATCCTTCGCGACGGACTTGTAGATCTCGTCCGCGAGAAGGCCCGGCGATGCGGCGACGAGGATCCATCCCGCGGCGAGAGCAACTTTCTTGCATGCCCTCATGTCGGAACAGACCCCGGATGACGCAAAATGTTCCCGTGCCCGGCGAACCGTTTCAATTCGGACGCTTCCTGGCGTGCTGCGCGCTCGCCGCGGGATGCTGCGCCGCCGCCGAGGAAGCGCCGGTGCCGTCCTTCGAGGAGCTCGAGGCGAAGGGCGCGAGGGTGGGCGAGGTCCGCGTCGACGCGCAGGACGTCTTCGACCTCACGGACCCGCGCGAGGACAAGTCCTTCTACCGCTTCGTCAACTTCCTGCACATCACGACGCGGCCCGCGGTGATCGCCCGGCAGCTGCTCTTCAAGACTGGCGATCCGCTCTCGGCGCGCCTCATCGACGAGTCGGAGCGCCTGCTTCGCGCCGACAAGTACATCTACGACGTCGATATTCGCCCGGCCGCCTACCACGACGGCGTCGTGGACATCGATGTCATCACGCGCGATACCTGGACGCTCGACATCGTCGTCTCGTATTCGCATTCGGGGGGCGCGAACAACAGTCGCTTCGGCCTGACCGAGTACAACCTGCTCGGCACCGCCGCCACACTCGGCGTCTTCCAGACCTCCACGCCCGACCGCCACGGCACGCAGTTCGAGTTCAGCTACCCGCAAGCGTTCGACCATTGGACCCAGGTCAACCTTCTCGACGGCCGCTTCAACGACGGAACCCTGCTCACGGCGTCGATCAACCGGCCTTTCTACGCGCTCGACACCCGCTGGGCCGCGGGCGCGAGCGTACTGAAGAACGGCCGTACCGATTCGGTCTACAACGCGGGCGACACCGTGAGCCAGTTCCATCACCACGTCGAAAGCGCGCAGGCTTCGGGCGGATGGTCGCCTGGCCTCATCGACGGGTGGGCCCAACGCTTTTCGGGCGGCTTCACGATGCAGGACGACAGGTACGCGATGGAGCCGGGCACAGTCGCGCCGGTCCCATTCCCCGTGGACCACCGGATGCGCGGACCATTCCTCTTATATGAGCTCGTCCAGGACAGCTACGGGAGGATGCGCAACCACGACCAGATCGGCCGCACGGAGGTCGTGCAGCTCGGCACGGACCTCACGGCGCAGGTCACGCAATCGTCGAAGTCGTGGGGCGCGAGCTCGGATGCAATGCTCTATGCGTTGAACTGGACCGACGCCTTCACGCTGCCGTGGGAGCACGACGTTTTCACCACCGCGATAGCGGAGCGATCTCTCGCGAGCACGGGCGAGCCGCTCTCGCACCAGGGCTTCGCGCTGCGCTATTACTGGCCGCAGGGCGTGCACACGTCGTTCTATGCGGCGCTCGCGGGCGATCGCATCGGCCCTGCCGCGGCTCCCGACCAGTTGCAGCTGGGCGGAGAAGCGGGCCTGCGCGGATATCCGATGCGATACCAGGAAGGAGAGAAGCGCGCGCTCCTCACGATCGAGGAACGTTACTACACCGACTGGTATCCGTTCCGCCTCTTTCGCGTCGGGGCCGCGGCCTTCTACGATCGCGGCCGCGCGTGGGGCGGCGTGAACCAGAATACGGTGAACGGCGGCTGGCTCTCGGACGCCGGAGTGGGCGCGCGTTTTTCGCTCGACCGCACATTCGCCCGCGTGCTCCACCTCGACATCGCCGTCCCGTTGAATCGCGTCGAAGGCATCAAGCACGTGCAGTACATCGTGCGCACCGAGGCCGCCTTCTAAGGTACCGACGCGATGAGCTGCGCCTGGGGCGCGTTCATTACCACGAGCAGTCCCGCCAGCGCGCCAGGGATCACGCCGGTTTCGCGCGTCCAGCATATGAAGAGGAGCTCGTTGGTCGTCCATCGCGCCTTGCGGTCGGGCAGGGCGCACGCGAACACGGTCACCGGGCTCCAGGCGGCATCCGTCTACTGCTTGGGAGGCGAGTCGGGGCCTGAAGAGGGGGTAGTGCTCGTGGGTGCGGAATCGGATGGCGCGGCGCCCTTCTTGTCGGCCTTGAGCTCCTGCCGGTAGCGCTGGCTCTCCTGCTTCTGCAGCGTGCCGATTTCCTTGGCCGTGGACTCGCGCTCCTGCTCGAGGTCGTTTCGCTTGTCGCGCGTCTCCAGCTGCTGGTCGTGCAGGGCCTTCGCGCGGGCCAGCGCCGCGTTGTACTGCTCGTCGATCTGGGTGTCGTTCGCTTCAAGCAGCTCCTTGCGATGCCGCTTGATGCTTTCCCACGACTTGGCGAGTCGCTCGTTCTTCTGCCTGAGCTCCTGGCGGCGCGCGTGGACTTCATGCGGAGCAATCTCGCCCGTCTTCAGCTTGTCCTGCAGCTCCTTGCGTTTCGCGACGATGTCCTCGCGCAGCGCCTCGGCATCCTTGATCTCCTGTTGCAACGCCTCGCGCTTGGCTTTCAGCTCCTTGCGCTGTTCCGCCGACATCTGCTGGGCCTGCTTGGCCGCCTCCTTGTTCTGCTGCATCACGCTCACGGTCTTCATGCGCGCTTCCCGCAGGGCCGCGGCCTTCTCGCGGATCACCTTGCGGCGCTCCTCGCGGCGCTGGTCGATCTCTTTCTGGATCGCGGCGTGCTTCGCGTTGATCTCGTCCTCATGCGGGCCGGGCCTGAAGAAGCCGGGGATGTCCTTGAGCAGGCGCGGCCGGCCTTTCCTCGCCGGCTGGAAACCCGCCTGGTTCGGAGACACCGTCGTGTCTCCGTCGGTCGTCTGGATCACGGTCTCACCCGCGTACACGCGGTCGTAGGTGCCCGGCTCTCCTTCGGGCGAGCCTTCCGGGATGTAGCGCGTCTCGTGGTCCGTGCCGCGGATGCCGATTGTCGCGGTCGCCGTCTTCACCACGTAATCCTTGCGATTGAACTTGCCGATCCAGCCCGTGATGGAGCGCAGGCCCCCGGTGATGAGCTTGAAGACCCCCTTGTCGTCGTCGCCCCCGTCGGCCTTGTACGCGACGATCTCGATCTGCGTGTTGGGACGCACCACGAGGAATCCCGTGTCCTGCATCTTCACGTGGACCTCGCCGTTGGCGCTGGAGATCCTGTCGCCCTCGCTCACCGTGTCGCCGGCCTTGAGCGGGCGGGCCGCCTTGCCGGCCGAGGCGATCCTGGGCTCGCCATCGGCGCGCACCACGATGCCCGCGGGGTTGGGTTCGACCGCGGCTTTTACGGGCGTGGCCCGGCCGAAGGCGAGGCAGGTCGCCAATACAAGGAAGAGGCTCGTGAGGGCGTATCGCTGCACGACGCGATAGTAGCCATGAAAACCTTGCTTATTCCTGAAGGTCCGTCATGAATCCGCAAGATGCAGGACGGAGCATTGCGCCATGGGCGCGAGACTCATGGAACGCATTTTCGTCACCTGGACGCAGCAATGGAGCATCGACGACTACGTCGAGAACTACCTGCGCACGCGCCGACTCGGCAACGGAGAACATGCGCGCGCCGCGGTGCTCGCATGCCTGGGCCGGTACAACGGCGGCACTCCGCTTTGCAAGTCCGACCTGGATTTCTTCCTCGACGCCAACCTCGCGCGCCGCTAGGAGATAATGTCTCCACGGATCTTCGTGGAGACAATACCAGTGTCGCAAATCAAGACGGGCTTCACCCTCGCAAGTGGTACTACCGCGGTCGCCGTGATCGCGCTGATGCCGTTCCTGTCGATCGCTGAGGCGCCTGCCCAGGACTGGAAGGCGCTCAACAAGGAAACGATCGCGCTCTACCAGAAGGGCGACCTGAAGGGCGCGCTCGCGATGGGCGCGAAGACCGTGGACGCCGCCGCGCAGGCACTCGGCCCGAATCACCCGGCCCTCGCCACGGTGATCTCGAACGTGGCGAAGATGCTCGACAACGAAGGCCAGTACGCCGATGCCGAAGCGCTGTACCGCCGCGCGCTCGCGATTCGCGAGAAGTTCTACGGCCCCGATCACCTCGAAGTCGCGAGCAGCCTGAACGATCTCGGTTCGGTGCTTCGCGAGCAGAAGCAATACGCGCAGGCTGAGCCGATGTTCGCCCGCGCGCGCGACATCCGCGAGAAAGCGCTGGGTCCCGATAGCCTGGAGGTCGCCGTGGCGCTGAACAACCTTGCGACGACCTATCGCGCGCTCGGCCGCTACGCCGATGCGCTGCCGCTCTACGAGCGCTCCCTCGCGATTCGCGAGAAGAAGCTGGGCCCGGAACACCTGGACGTCGCCGTGAGCCTCAACAACCTCGGCGCGCTCTACGATGCCCAGGACCAATTCGATAAGGCGGAGCCCTACTACGTGCGCGCGCTCGGCATCCGGCAGAAGCAGCTTCCCCCGGACAGCCTCGACCTCGCCATGAGCTACAGCAACCTGGGTGAGCTCTACCTCGCCACGCACAACAACGACAAGGCCGAGCCGTTGCTCGTGAAGGCCTACGCCATCCGCAAGAAGTCGCTCGCCGAGAAGAATCCGGACCGCGTCGCGGCCAAGCACGACCTGTGGGCCGTCTACATGGCCAAGGGGAACTTCGGCCAGGCCACGGAGTACGCCGAGGAAGGCGACATGTCCGTCTCCGAAGACCAGCGCAGGAAGATGTCGATCCCGATGCCGGTGGCGGGCACCACCGCCGCGAAGTAGGGCGGGCTTACCCTTCCGTTTCGACGGCGGACCACTCGCGCACGGCGCGGGCGGCAGCGGTGCGCGTATAGAAGAATCCGTCGCGCACGAAACCCGAGATCAGCGTGGCCTTGGCGGAAACGACGCGGCCATTCGGCAGGCGATCCACGATCACTTCGTCGGGAAGCCCATCGAGAAGATGGAAGGGGGCGAGGCGGCCATCGGCGAAGCGCGAAGGATAGATGCGCTGGGTGGCGAAGTCGTAGAACGCGGGGCGGAATCCCAGGCCCGAATTCGCCTGGCTACGCCCGCCCGTGCCTTCGTGCACGACGTTTTCGCGCTTCAGCACCTTCTCGTTCAGGACGCGTTTCACTTCGCTCTCCCGGCGGGTTTCATCGTTCCCGCGATGAGGCCAGTCTCCACCGATCGGGGAGGCCGCACTATGGGATATTTCTCAAAGTCGCGTGCGTCATTTGCCGACAACCCCGACGGGCGGTCGATTGCGGGCGACGTAGGGCGGTTTCCCGCCGGCGGCTTACCGATGAAATGCGAACGGAATTCGGGGATTTCCAGTGGTGGCGCCCGCGCCGCCGCGGTCTGATGGGGGCCCGATCAACGCGAGTCCCGGGAGGACCCCTTGAATATCCGCACCCTTTGTTTCGCAGCCTGCACCGCCGTTTCGGCTTTCCTCGCATCGCCGGCGCTTGCCGCCACCGACGCCGAGGCGAAGCCCTCGCAACAGAACCGCTTCTCCGTGTGTGCCCACGAATCGAAGGGCCTGCGCGGCGACGACCACCAGAACTTCATGAGCGAGTGCCTCAAAGGCCACGAGGCCGAGGCCGAGGAACTCAAGAAGGAGTCGTCGGCGCAACGCGCCGCGGCGGAGCCGAGCCTGCAGCACACGAAGATGAAGTCATGCAACGAGGAAGCAGGGAAGAAGGAGCTGCACGGCGACGAGCGCCGCGCCTTCATGAGCTCGTGCCTGAAAAATTAGCGTAGCGCGCCCTCAACTCGGTCTTGAGGAGCTTCCCCGTGGCCGTATGGGGGAGTTCCTCGACGAACACGACATCGTCGGGAATCCACCACTTGGCGACCTTGCCGTCATAGAAGGAAAGCATCTCCTCGCGCGTCACCTGCGCGCCCGGCCTCTTCACCACGATCAGCAGCGGACGCTCGTCCCATTTCGGGTGCTTGCATCCGACCACCGCCGCCTCCTGCACCGCCGGATGCGACATGGCGAGGTTCTCGAGCGCGATCGAGCTGATCCATTCGCCGCCCGATTTCACCACGTCCTTGCTGCGATCGGTGATGCGCAGGTATCCGTCGGCATCGATTGTCGCGACGTCGCCCGTCGGGAACCACCCATCCACGAGCGCCGAGGACGCCGCCTTGTAGTAGCGCTCGACCACCCATGGGCCGCGCACGTACAGATCGCCGAACGCCACGCCATCCCAGGGAAGCTCGCGGCCTTCGCCGTCGACGATCTTCCAGTCCACGCCGTACAGCACGTGCCCCTGCTTCTCGCGGATCACGCGCTGCTCTTCCGGCGGAAGCCGGGAGTGCTTCTCCTTCAAATTGCAGACGGAGCCCGTGGGCGACATCTCCGTCATGCCCCACGCGTGGCGCACCTCGATGCCGTAGTCATCCTCGAGCGTTCGCATCATCGCAGGCGAGACCGCCGCGCCGCCGATGACGGTGCGCTTCAAAGTCGTAAGCCGCAGCTTGTTGTCCTTCAGATACTGCACCAGGCCCGCCCAGACCGTGGGGACACCCGCGGAGAACGTGACCCGCTCGCCTTCGAAGAGCGTGTGCAGCGATTTCCCGTCGAGCGCCGGGCCGGGGAAGACCACCTTCGCGCCGGCGAGGCATGCGGCGAACGGCAGGCCCCAGGCGTTCGCATGGAACATCGGCACCACCGGAAGCGCGCAGTCGCGAGCCGAAAGTCCCATGGCGTCGGGAAGGCAGATCGCGTAGGCATGCAGCACGTTCGAGCGATGGCTGTAGAGGGCACCCTTGGGATTGCCGGTGGTGCCCGAGGTGTAGCAGAGGCCACACGCGGTGTTCTCGTCCAGCGTGGGCCATTCGAACGCGTCGTCGTGCGCGTCGATGAGTTCCTCGTAGCAGGTCATCCCGCCGGCTTCGGGCGGCATGTGCGCGCGGTCGGTCATCACCACGATGCGCGCGGGATCGAGGCGGCCGGAGGCGAGCCGGGCCGCGAGCGCCACGAAGGTGAGGTCCACGAAGAGCGCGGCGTCGGCGGCGTCGTCCAGGATCCAGCCGATCTGGTCGGGAAAGAGCCGCGGATTGATCGTGTGCATCACCATGCCGCTGCCGGAGCTCGCATAGTAAAGCTCGAAGTGCCGGTAGCCGTTCCAGGCGAGGGACGCGATGCGGTCGCCCGGTACGAGGCCCAGGGCGGCAAGCGCCTTGGCGAGGCGCCGGGCGCGGGCGTGCGCCTCGCGATACGTATAACGGTGCATGTCGCCTTCGACGCGGCGCGACACGATCTCGGCGTTGCCGTGATGCCGGTCGGCGTGGCGGATCAGGTCCGACACGAGCAGCGGCGTATCCATCATCAGTCCAAGCATCGGTCTCCCCCGGCGGTCTTCTTCGATCTTAGCCCGGTTGGAATAGTGAACAAAATCACACCCCGCGTGTAGGGATTCGGAGACGTCCGCCGACCGTCCGCCGCCCGGGCCCGGTCGTCGCCGGGATTGGTCTTCCCGGGGCCGCCGTCCGATGATGTCGATACGGCGGAAGGGGAATTCTGACCCGCCGTACAGGAGGCGCAAATGCGTCGCTCGATGTGGATCACCGCCCTGACCGCCCTCTCGCTGGGAGCCGCGGCCAATGATGGGGTCGAGCTTCGCACCAAGGCGCTGGCCTCCGCGGGCGCCAATGCCTCGGTGTCCGCCACCAACTACGTGAAGGCCGATTCGACGACCTACGGGCGCGACCCGATCGCGGTCCTGGTGCACGCCGAGGCGACGCCGGGCAGCCCCGGGCCGTCGGCCGCTTGCACGTCGAATGCGAGCTCGATCTGCTTCGACGCCGGCAACGGCCGGATCGTGTACCGCGGCGCGCGCCAGTACATGCCGAAGATGAACGGCCTGCAGCCCGACAGCCTGTCGATCCGCCACAACGCCATCGTCTTCAAGTACACGTTCGAGTAATCGCCCCCGGGTCTGGCAAAATGCCGGACTCGGATGCACCGCACGACCTCTCCCGATCCCCGACGCGCCGTCGCCGCATGGCTTTTCGCCTGCTGCGCGCTCGTCTTCGCCATGGTGGTGGTGGGCGGGATCACGCGGCTCACCCATTCGGGCCTTTCAATCGTCGAGTGGCAGCCCGTGATCGGCGCGGTGCCCCCGCTCGATGACGGCGAGTGGCAGGCGCAGTTCGACAGGTACAAGTCGTCCCCGGAGTATCGCCAGCGCAATTTCGACATGACGCTCGCCGGCTTCAAGGGCATCTTCTGGTGGGAGTACGGCCACCGGCTGCTCGGGCGCCTGATCGGCGCCGCTTTCCTGGTTCCCTTCCTCTATTTCCTCGCGCGCGGCGTCGTTCGCGGCGCGCTCGCCTGGCGCCTCGCGGGAATCTTCCTGCTGGGGGGGATGCAAGGCGCGGTGGGATGGCTCATGGTGGCGAGCGGCCTCGTGGACGATCCGCGCGTGAGCTCCGTGCGCCTGGCCGCGCACCTGGGGATCGCCTTCCTGATCTACGGGGCGATGCTCTGGGTGGCTTTGGGACTTTCGGGCGAGCGGGGGGTGCGCGCGAGCGCGGGTCTCGTGCGCTTGTCTCGCGCTTACGCGGTCCTCGTCTTCGTGATGGTTCTCTCGGGGGCATTGGTCGCCGGCATCCACGCGGGACTCGCCTACAACACGTTCCCGCTCATGAACGGCCAGTGGATTCCCGACGAGATCCTGCTGATCGAGCCCCGGTGGAAGAACTTCATCTTCAACATGGCCACCGTGCAGCTGGACCACCGCGCGATCGCGGTGCTCGTGGCCGCGGGTGCGATCACGCTCTGGTGGGCCGTGCGCCGCGCGGATACGGCGCCGCGCGAACGCGCCTGGGGCAACGCGCTGCTTGTCGCCGCTGCATTCCAGGTCACCGTCGGCATCGCAACGCTGCTCCTGCGGGTGCCGGTTCCGCTCGCGGCGATCCACCAGGCGGGCGCGCTCGTCGTGTTCACCTGCGCCCTCGGGCTCGCGCACGCGCTGCAGGGCGGCTCCGATTACAACGGTAAGGGGGCCCGTCGCCAAACAGTGACGTAGTTCACGTCGATCGTGCGGATTGCGCCGGATAATCTCGCGATCGAATAACAATGACTCAGGGAAACGATGTCCACCACGCACCCTCTGCACGGCGTGAGGACCAAGCAGATGGTGCGGCTGCGGCGTTTCGTCCTCGCGATCGCCGCGTACAGCATCTCCATCGTCCTGCTCGGGATCGCCCACGCCCTGGGCCTCATCGCCACGGCGCCGACCGTTGCCACGGCCATCGCGATGTTCGTGATGAACCTGGGCTTCTACTTCGCTTTCCGCACCAACCTCAACGAGCGTTTCTCGGATCCCAGCCTCACCTGGTTGCAGGTGCTCACGGGCGCGACGGTGCTCATGTTCGTGGTGTACCACTTCGACCGCGAGCGCGGCCTCGCGCTGATGATGTCGCTGCTCGTGCTCTCGTTCGGCGCTTTCCGCTTCAACACGCGCGAGTTCCTCACGGCCGCGGGCTCGATCCTGGCCGGCTACGCCCTCGTGATCAACCTGCTCATGTGGCGCAAGCCCGATGAGGTGAACGTGTGGCTGGAGGCGTTCCAGTGGATCACGCTCGCCTTCGTGCTGCCGTGCTTCGCGATCATCGGCGGCCGCCTTTCGGAGATGCGCCGGGACCTCCGCAAGACCAACGACGAGCTCTCGTCGGCCCTGGAGACCATCCAGAAGATGGCCACCCACGACACGCTCACGGGCCTGCCCAACCGCACGCTCTTCAACGAGTCGCTGGTGCACGCGATCGCGCAGGCCACGCGCCACAGCCGTTCGCTCGCGCTCTTCTTCCTTGACCTCGACCGGTTCAAGTACGTGAACGACACGCTGGGCCACTCCCTGGGCGATCGCGTGCTCCAGGAAGCCTCGCGCCGCCTCACCGCGGCGGTGCGATCGAGCGACCTCGTGGCGAGGCTGGGCGGCGACGAGTTCGTGCTGCTTGTCGAGGATTTCCACTCCAACGACGAGCTCTCCGACATCGCGAACAAGGTGCTGGGTGCCTTCGCGCCGAGCATGATCATGGACGGCCAGGAGCTGGGGCTCTCGGTCAGCATCGGCATCAGCACGTTCCCCGGCGACGGCGGCGACGCGCAGGCGCTCGTGTCGAACGCCGACATCGCCATGTACCAGGCCAAGGAGCAGGGCCGCAACCGCCACTGCTTCTACGCCGCGGCGCCCAACACGCACACGCACGAGCGGCTGTCCCTCGAAGCGGGCCTGCGGCACGCCCTCGAGCGCGACGAGTTCGACATCTTCTTCCAGCCCAAGATCGAATTCCCGACCAACCGCGTCTCCGGCGTCGAGGCGCTCATCCGCTGGCGCCATCCGCAACTGGGGCTGCTGCTGCCGGACCGCTTCATCCCGCTCGCCGAGGAGATCGGCGTGATCGTGCCGATCGGTTACTGGACGTTGAAGCGCGTGTGCGAACGCGCGCGCCGCTGGCAGGAGCTGGGCATGGGGCTGCCGGTCGCGGTGAACCTGTCCGCGAGCCAATTCCACGAACCCGACCTCGTGGCGCGCCTGGGCGCGATCATGCGTTCCACGGGCGTGTCGCCGCAGCTGATCGAGGTCGAGATCACCGAGAGCATGGTGATGCGCGATCCGAACCGCGCGGCCAGGGTGATGGAGGGACTGCGCGCCATGGGCGTGCGGATCTCGATCGACGACTTCGGCACGGGGCATTCGTCGCTCGGGTACCTCAAGCGCTTCCCCATCGACCGCCTCAAGGTGGATCGCTCGTTCGTGCGGGACCTGCCGCACAACAACGACGATGTCGCCATCACGCGCGCGGTGATCGCCATGGCCCACAGCCTCAAGATGACGGTGGTCGCCGAGGGCGTGGAGCACCAGGACCAGTTCGACCTGCTGCGCAACGAAGGCTGCGACGAGTTCCAGGGCTTCTTCTGCGCCAGGCCCCTCGAGGAAGACGACCTGCTCAAGTTCCTCGCCGCGCGGCGCGCGCAGGCGATCCCGGTCAATCCATCAACAACCCGCCGTTGAGGTCGAGGACCTCGCCGGTGATGAAGCCGGCGAGCGGCGAGACGAGGAATCGCACGGCATGGGCGAGCTCCTCGGGCCTGCAGAATCTTCCGACGGGAATCTGGGCGAGGAGCTGGCGGCGCTGCGCGTCGTTCAGCGGCTCCACCGCGCTCGAGCCCTCGATCGCGCCCAGCGCGATCGCATTGACCGTGATGCCGTGGGCGGCCGTCTCGCGCGCAAGCGCGAACGTGAGCGAGGCCAGCGCACCGTGGGCGGCGGCGAGCGCCACGCCGGGCTCGGCCATCACGCCCTTGGCGGCGGGCGAGACCATGTTCACGATGCGGCCGTCGTTTCGCTTGCGCATCGCCGGGATCACCGTGCGGCTCCAATAGAAGGCGGCGTCCAGTTGGGTGCCCATCACCCGGCGCCAGTCGGACGGATCGGTCGCGTCGCTTCGCAGCGCCGCCGGCGCATCGGAACAGTTGATGAGGATGTCCACGGGGCCGAGGACGGTCTCGACCCGCTGGTGCGCCTCGCGCACCGCCCCCGCCTCGCTCGATTCGCACGGCACCGCGGCGGTCGGGCCCCGGAGGAAGCGGATGAGGCTATCGAGTCGCATCGCGTCGGGATCGACGAGGGCGACCTGCGCGCCGTCCTCGAGGAGCGTGCGAACGACGGTGAGCGCCGCATTTCCGGCTGCTCCCGTCACCACTGCGGTCTTGCCCTTGATGCTCATGGGTTCCTATTCTATTTCTTCGGGTGGCGCGCGAAGAAGTCCCACATGAGGCTCGTGGCGGAGATCTCCGTGGTGGGCGCATCGACGTTGCCGGCGCGGATGCCTTTCTCGCCGCCCGGCCACGCGTGTCCCTGGCCCTCGATGGCGTAGAGCTCCACCGCGGTCGAGGTCGACGGGCACGCGTAAGCTTCGTGAAGAATGCTGCCTTTCCTCTGGCTCGTGGGCGGGGTCTCGCAGCGATCCTGCCGCTTCCAGAAGTCGATCGCGTAGGAGACGGACTTGTCCACGCGCGGATGGCGTGCGTCCACGGTCTTCACGGGCGCGCCACCTTCGAAGGGCACGTGCTGGTCCGCCTTGCCGTGGAACGCGATGAGGGACACCGGCGCCGAAGGCTTGCACTCGTTGGTATCGAGCGCGCCCGCCACCGGCGCGATCGCCGCGAAGAGGTCGGCGAGCTCGCAGCCCACGCGATAGGCCATCATGCCGCCGTTGGACATCCCCGTCGCATAGATGCGCTTGCGGTCGATGGATTGCTCGCGCGCGATCGCTTCGACCATGGCCCGGACGAACGCAACATCGTCGATGTGTTTGTCGAGCGCATAACCGCAGCACTGCCAGGTGTTCCAGGTGAGCAGCGCCCCGGAGATGGGACCGCTGCCGTTGGGATAGGCCACGATGAACTTCTCCCGGTCGGCCTTGGCATTCATGCCGCTCATATGCGCGGCGTTGCGCCCATTGCCGCCGCCGCCGTGGAAGACCACGACGAGCGGAAGTGGCCCGGAAGGCATGTCCCCGGGAACGTGGAGCAGGTAGGTGCGCGTGGCGCCAGCCACGGCGATCGAATGCTCCGCGTCGCCTTGCTGGGCGAGCACGGGCAGTGCCGCCGTGAGAAGTACCGCTCCGAAGCGCCGAATATTCATGCCGGGTCGTGTTGCTTTGTCCTTTAGGAACGCGAAGCGAGATTAGAGCAGAATTGATGCCAGGGAGCTGATAAGGGGAACGGCGCCTTGCGCACGGCTACGTTGTCTTGTCTCATGGCATTGCTCGCCGTCGTTCCGGCGCGTGCCGCCACGCCCGCGGCGAGCTCGGGCGACCACTTCAGCGTCGCGTTGCACTCCGACGGCACGGTGAGCACTTGGGGTGACGATTCGGCGGGGCAGCTCGGCCTCGGACGCACACTGCTAGCCACGGCGCCGGCCGTCGTGCAGGGCCTGAACAATGTCTTGCGCGTGCGCTCGGGAGAAAGCCATGTCGTCGCGCTCCGCAACGACGGAACCGTATGGGCCTGGGGCGTGAACAGCCTCGGCCAGTTGGGCGACGGATCGACCACGAGCCGTTCGACGCCCGCTCCGGCGCAGGGACTTTCCGGCGTGACCGCGATCGCCGCGGGCTACGACCACACGCTCGCATTGAAGGGCGACGGCACCGTGTGGTCGTGGGGCGTGAACTACCGGGGGCAGCTCGGATACGACACGTCGACGCTCCTGCCCGAGCCGGTGCCCGGCGTGTCGAACATTGTCGCGATCGCCGGGGGCAACGGCTTCAGCCTCGCCCTCGACGGCAACGGAACGTTGTGGGGATGGGGCGACAACGACGTGGGACAACTGGGCGACGGCACGACGACCGAGACCTATACGGGCCGCACCGACGCGCGTCCCGTGAAGGTCCCCGGCGTGGTCACGAAATTCTCGGGCGGCGGACAGCACGCGGCCGCCGTCACCGCCGATGGCCTCCTGTACACGTGGGGCCTTAACGATTCGGGCCAGCTCGGAAACGGCATCGGCAACAACGGCCTGTTGCCCAAGGCCGTTCCGGGCATCACGAACGCGATCGATGTGTCCGCCGGCGACGATCACACGATCGTTCTGCTCGCCGACGGCACGGTGATCGGTTTCGGCGGCGGATATTCAGGCCAGCTCGGCGACGGCACGAACACCCCCTCCAATACGCCGGTGCGCGCGGCCGGGCTTTCGAATGCATTCTCAGTCGCCACGGGGATCTTCTTTTCGGTTGCGCTCACTCGCGACGGCTCCGTGTGGGCCTGGGGCGACAATGGTTCCGGGGAGATGGCCGACGGCAACACCGCGCAGGTCGCCTCGCCGGCGCGTATCGCGGGATTGCCGGTCATCGCGTCGATTGCCGCGGGCGGATTCCACGCGTTCGCCGTGACGACCGGTGGTCTCGTCTATGCGTGGGGCGCGAACGATTTCGGCGAGCTGGGCGATGGTGTCAGGCCCGAGCGCTCGACGCCGGCGCGCGTTCCCGGCGTCTCGTCGATCGTGGCCATCGCCGGCGGCGGAACGCACGCGCTCGCGCTCAAGTCCGACGGCACCTTCTTGGCGTGGGGTGCCAACTGGGCGGGGCAACTGGGGGACAATACGACGGACGCGCACTCGAGCCCCGTCTCGGTGGCGGGGCCGGGGGGCCTCACGCAGATCGCCGCGGGCTATTACTACTCGGCGGCGCTGCGCAGCGACGGTACCGTGTGGACGTGGGGCGAGGGCTATGGAGGACCGCTCGGCCAGGGCGACCAGGACAATCGCCTCGTGCCGACGCAGGTGTCCGGGCTTTCCAACGTCGCGTCCATCGCCGCAGGCTCGTCGCACATGCTCGCGTTGCTTCGCGACGGAACGGTGCGCGCGTGGGGCGGCAACGGCACGGGACAGCTGGGAGACGGCACCACGACCGACCGCACCTCGCCCGTCATCGTGCAGGGACTCACGAACGTGAAGGCGATCGCCGCGGGCGGCGGGCAATCGCTTGCGCTGCGCACCGACGGCACGGTGTGGGCGTGGGGACAAAACTACTCGGGCGAGCTGGGCGATGGAACGAACACGCCGCACTCGGTGCCGGCGCCCGTCATCGGCCTCGACAACGTCGTGTCCATCAACGCCGGCGAATCCTTCTCCTTCGCGATCCGGAGCGACGGCACCGTGTGGGGATGGGGCGCGAACTGGTCGAGCCAGCTGGGCGACGGATCCGGATTGGGCCAGACGCATCCGGTGAAGGTCGCGTTGCCGTCGAACATCGTTTCCGTTTCCGGCGGCGGCACGGGCGCGATGGCGCTTCGAAGCGATGGGACCGTCTGGTCGTGGGGCAACAACATCGATGGCCGCCTTGGCGACGGCACCTTCGCATCGCGCGATCTTCCCGTGGTCGTGCTGAGCGAGGACGGCGCGGGAAGCCTCGAGACGAACGACTGGTTCCTCGACCTGAACCCCGCGATCCCGAAGACGATTCCCGCCGATCGAATTCCCGTGTTCCTCGTCGTCACGCAGAACGCCTCGGGCGCGATCACCGCGACGGTGAAGTTCCGCGGCCAGGACGTGGGGAGCACGGCCAACATCTACATCTTCGCCGTGGCGCCGGCGAGCACCGTGCAGGGCGCGGATGCGAAGAAGGCCGGGGCCCTTGGATTCGCGAGGAGGAAGGACGGCACCAAGGACGGCGGCAATCCATGCGTGCTCACGCAGCTCGGCTCGTCGGGACAGCTCGCGTCGGCTTCGGCATCGACTCTCCAGGCCTACACGAGCGGCGTGCTGAATTCGCAGGGACAGGCGGTGACGATCCTCAACAGCGGCACGACGCAGAACGCCGCGGGCGCGACGTTCTACGTGGGCTACGGCGCGAGCTCGGGCACGATGATCACGAATGGCACGAATCGAAGCGCCGTCACGGTCCCCGGCTCGGTCACATGCCAGCCGCAGGCGCCGCAGACCGGATGGTGGTGGAATCCGGCCGAGGGCGGGCGCGGGTTCTCGATCGAGGAGCAGGGTGGCCACATCTTCTTCGCAGCGTTCCAGTACGACGCGTCGGGGCGTTCTACGTGGAACGTCGCGAGCGGTCCCACGTCGCTCGACGGGTCGCTCTTCACGGGAGACCTGCTGGGCGTGAGCGGCGGGCAGACGTTGGGCGGCCCCTACGCGGGATTCCCGAACGTCTCCAACGCGGGCAGCATCACGCTCAACTTCGCCGACGCGTCGCACGGCACGATGACCTGGCCCGGCGGCACGGTGCCCATCGAGCGCCAGCCCTTCGTACCGGGAAGCCTCGATGCGTCGGCGCTCGCGAACCAGCCCGAGAGCGGCTGGTGGTGGAATCCCAACGAAAGCGGCCGCGGCTTCTTCATCGAGTGGCAGGGCGCGTGGGTCGATTTCGTCGGGTACATGTGCGACGATGGCGGAAATCCCGTGTGGTACATCGGCGTATACCAGCTCACCGATCCACGTACGATTGCGGGCTCATGGTGGACTTACGCGAACGGGCAATCCATGTTCGGCCCCTACAAGCCCGCGACGCAAACGAGCAGCACCTTCGCGCCCGTGTCCATCACGTTCAGCGCGTCCGATACGGCGATCATGACGCTGCCCAACAACCGGACGACCGCGCTCACGCGGCAGCGGTTCTAGGATGAAACGGATCGGACTCGCCACGATCGCGCTCGCCGCCGCATTGGCCCATGCGCAATCGCCCGAGGGCGAGATCGCGAGCATCACCGGCCAGGGCGAATATCGCCACGGACAGCAGGGCGCCTGGACGCCCGCCGCGGTGAAGCAGAAGCTCTTCCCGCTCGACTGGCTGCAGACGCTGGATCTCAGCCGCATGGTGATTCGATTCGGCGACGGCAGCACCGAGTTCATCGGCCCCAACAGCCAGTTCCACGTCGTGAAGGTCGCTACGCCCGCCGACCCCAAGACGATCCTGGAATTGAACAAGGGGCGCATGTGGAGCCAGTCGAAGACCTCGCCGGGCGGCCTCGAGATCCGCACGGGCACGGCGCTCGCCGCGGTGCGGGGCACGGACTGGGAGCTCGTCACGGACGGCGAGGTCACGGTCCTCTCGGTGTTCAGTGGCGAGGTGGAATTCTCCAACGAGCAGGGCGGCGTGACCGTGCGGCCCAACGAGCAGGCGCGGGCGGAGAAGGGAAAGGCTCCCGTGAAGCTGCTGCTGCGCACCTCGCGCGAGCGCATCCAGTGGGTGAGCGCTTTCACGGTGGATCCGCGCCGCTACGCCGAACGCGATCCGCGCTACGCCGCGATCGACTCGCAGGTCCGCGACGGCCGGCTCGCGGAGGGTTACGCGAACGCCCGAGCCCTCGCCGACGCGAGCGATGCGCCCGCCGCCGCTTTCCTGCTGCTTTCCGACTTCGAGGTCTATCGCGGCGAGTTCGCCGCCGCGCGGGACGCTCTCGAGCGCGGGGCGCGGCGCTTCCCGCAGGACGCGCGCTTCGAAGTATCCGCTGCGCGGCTCGCGCTGTTCGACGGCGACGCCGAGAAGGCGCGCACCCATGTTCGCGCCGCCCTCGTGCTGGACCCCGGCTCTCCCGATGCGCTGGTGATGCTGGGCGATATCGAGCGGCATGAAGGACGCGGCCCCGAGGCGATTGAAGCGTACGGGCACGCAGTGGAGCTCGCCGCCGGCGACGCGCGCGCGTGGTACGGACGTGGAGCCGTGCAAGGCGAGCGCGAGAACGTGGGCCCCGCGCGCTCGGACCTCGCGAAGGCGATCGCGCTCGACGGCTCGCAGGCCACGTACCGCGCCGAATCGGGGACTGTCGAGAGCTTCGCCAACGATCTCGGTCGCGCGAGGAGCGAGCTCAACGCGGCCCTCGAGCTGCAACCCGACAACTACGTGGCACTCACCGGCCTGGGCATCGTCGAGCTCAAGGCCGGCAACGTCGATGCGGCGCTCGTGGCGCTGCAGAAGGCGGGCGCGATCGAGCCCCGCTACGCGCGCGCCCACATCTACCTCGCGGTGGCGTACTACCAGCAGCGCAAGGACGATGCGGCGCTCTTCGAGCTTTCGCGCGCGAAGGATGTCGATCCCAACGATCCGTTGCCGTACCTGCTCGCGAGCCTGATCCGTCTCGATCGACTCGAGCCCGTCGCGGCCGTGGAGCAGGCGCAGGAAGCCCTGAAACGCATTCCCTACCTCAAGTCGCCCAACCAGGTGGCCGACAACCAGAAGGGCGTGGCCAACGTGGGCACGCCGCTCGCGACCACGGGCCTCGAGTACTGGGCGCGGAGCTCCGCTTACGAGTCGTACCTGCCGTTCTGGGGCGCAAGCCACCTCTTCCTCGCCGATCGTTATCCCGGGGATTTCGACAAGCGCTCGGAGCTCATGCAAGGCTTCGTCACCGATCCGTCGTCGTTCGGCGCGCCCAACCGGTTCCAGTCGCTCATCACGCAGCCCGGGAACTTCGGCACGGCGTCGCTGCGCTACAACCACAGCAAGGACCTGCACCTGGTCGAGCCCGTGATCACCGTGAACGGCAACGACAGCAGCAACGTCCCGGTCTCCTATTTCGGCGAGGCCGTGGACACGGTGATCGATCCGGGCGACGCGGCGATTTCGGCGCGCGCCCATACCTACACCGCCGCGGTCGGCATGAAGCCGCGTTACGACATCTCGACCTTCGTGTACGCGAACTACCTGTCGGTCAACGCGGACCTCGGCCAACAGGGCGTCGGCGGAGATTTCGACCACATCAACGGCAGTGCCTGGCGCGTCGACGGCGGCGTTCGATATGCCCCGGATTCGCGATCGAGCCTCTGGATCAAGGCCGGCGGCAGCACGCAGGATTCCACGTCCGACGACACGTTGAGCATCGTGCAGCCCGGCTCGGCCTACGTCGAGGGCTCGCACTTCACGGTGAAGCCCACCTCGGCCGACGTGGCCGCGCGCTACTCGATCCTTGCGAACGATCGCCTCGAGGTCACCTTCGGCGCCGAGAGCGCGCACACGAAGAACGTCGAGGTGTTGATCCAGGATTCCGCGCTCCACCCGGTGCCCACGCCGGTCCTCCAGGATCGCCTCGACGAGACCGATCGCGACCGGTCCGACACGATCTACGCTATGGCGCGCTGGCTCACGCCGACGTGGCGCTTCGAGGCTGGCGCCGCATGGATGGACTACCAGAAGGATCGCGACATCATCGTCACCCGCGACCCGAGCCGTGGTGGCGTCACGCCGCTCGCGGAGTCGTATCGCGTGAAGAAGGTCGAGCCGTTCGCTGGAGCGGTGTGGCGCATCGAGGAGTCGCTCCTTGTCCGGGGCGCGTGCCGCCGCTGGGTGCACCCGACGAGCCTCGATACGCTCGCGCCGGTGGCCATTGCCGGCATGCCGCTCGACGACCAGCTCGTTTATCCGGGCGGCACGCTCCATCAATGCCGCGCGCAGGTCGAATGGAACGACGGGCGCCGGACGTTCGCGACGGCGTTCTATGAGCGAAGCCGCGTGAACAACCTCGTCTCGCCGCTGGACGGCGTGCAGAACACGGCTTCCGACGTGACCAACCTCGACCGCCTTCGCAACCGCGCGATCGCGCCGCCGCCCACGCCGGACCTGCTCGAGGCGCAGCCCGTCTTCGGCGAAGGCGAGGTGAAGCGCGCGACCCTGGCCCTCGATCGCATCGTGAATTCCGTGGTGACACTGCGCGCCTACTACACGTACAGCGACAGCGTCGTCACCGGGCCGAACTATCCGCCGCGCGTCGTTCCCCCGGGCGCGCGGATTCCCTACATCCCGCGCAACCAGGTGAACCTCGGCGCCGTGCTCTCGCCCGGGTGGCATTCGCAGCTCTCGGTCTACGCGGTCTATCGAAGCGAGCGTTTCACCGACCAGTACAACCAGGCATTCCTCGCGCTTCCCGCGAGCTGGGATGCACAAGTCGACTTCTACATCGAGAGCCCCGACAAGCACTGGAGCGTCGAGGCCTACGCAAACAACCTGCTGAAGAAGCCGCACGTGTCCGATGTGTTGGGCGCCATCGTGAGCTACCGGTTCTAGGGTGGTGGAGCGCTCCGCGGGAATGTCCCCCAGGCTCGCGGCGATCACCGCGGGGGCGGTCGCGCTGGTGTCCGGCGCGCTCATGTTCCTTCCCGCCTGGCAAACGGTGGAGCTCCAGGGTTTCGACTTTCTCAGCGTGGAGACCGCGCCGATGAAGTCGACCCGTCCCATCACGGTAGTCGCGATCGACGAGAGGTCCTTTGGCGCGATCGGGCTGCAGTGGCCGTGGCCGCGCGCCCTGCACGCGAAGCTCGTGGACAAGCTGAACGAGGCGGGCGCGATGGTGGTGGTGTTCGACGTGATCTTCGCCGAGCCCTCGCGCGACGGCCCGAAGGACGACGCGGCGTTCGCCCGTTCGATAGGCCGGTCGCGCAACGTGGTGCTGGCCGCCGACCGGGTCACCAGGGAGACGTCGCATGGCAACGCGCTCATCCGCGTCGAGCCCCTCGAGGAGCTGCGCAACGCGGGCGCGTCGAGCGCATTCGCCGGGGTGGCGCTCGATCCGGATTTCGAGGTGCGCAAGGTGCCGCAGGGCGACGATGTCTTCTGGCGCGTGATCGTTCGCCGCATCAACGAAGTCAGGCCCGGGCTCGTCGAGGTCGCCGAGCCCGACCGGCGCGCGATGATCCGCTATGCCGGACCGCTGCATACCTTCCCGTACCTCTCCTACTTCCAGGTCCTCGACGGCCTGCCGAAGGATGCGCTGAAGGACCAGGTCGTCATCGTCGGCCGGGAGTTCCAATCGTCGACGGACCAGGAGCAGGCGAGCGGCGATCTTTTCCTCACGCCCTTCCGCCACAAGAGCGAGTGGCTGACGCCGGGCATGGAGATTCACGCCAACATCCTCGAGAGCGTCCTTCGCGGCGACACGATCACCCCCGCGCCGGAATCCTCGCGCATCCTCCTTCTGATCGCGGCCGTCGGCGCGGCTGCGTTCGCGATGCGGCGCTGGCGTCCGGTCGTGAGCGCGCTTGCCGGGTTGGCCCTGGTCGCGGCCATCGCGGTGCTCGACTGGGCGCTCTTCGCCCATGCCCACGTGTGGCTGCCGGTCTTCGCGGTCGCCGGCAGCGTCGCCGCGACGTACCTCGTGTTCGGCGCGATCGTGTTCGTGGCGGAGCAGTACCGCAAGAACGAGATGCGGCGCGCGTTCTCGCTCTACGTTTCGCGCGAGGTCGTCGACGACGTGCTCGCGCACCCCGAGCGGCTGTCGCTGGGTGGCGAGCGTCGCGAGGTCACCATGTTCTTCACGGACCTCGAGGGCTTCACGCCGCTCACGGAGCGACTCGGCGCCGAGCAGGTCGCGAAGATCCTCAACATGCACTTCTCGCGCGCCACGGCGATCATCAAGCGCCATGGCGGCGCGGTGAACCGCTTCATCGGGGACGCCATCATGGCCATGTGGGGCGCGCCGGTGGAGGATCCGCGCCAGGCGGTGAACGCGGTGCTGGCCGCGATCGAGGTCCAGCATGACCTCGAGGACTTGCGCAGGGATCTCGTGCGCCAGGGGTTGCCCGAGATCCGCATGCGCATCGGCATCCACTCGTGCGTGGCGGTGGTGGGCAACCTGGGCTCGGAGGACCGCTTCGACTACACGGCCATCGGTGACGGCGTGAATCTCGCCGCGCGTCTCGAGGGCGTGAACAAGCTCTACGCCACGGGAATCCTCGTGAGCGGCGACACGTACGGGAAGATCGCCGGCGAGGTGCCGCTACGTCCCGTCGATCGCGTGATCGTGAAAGGCAAGTCGGAGCCCGTGGACATCTACACGCCATGCGCCGATGCGGCGCTGATCACGGCGACCGAGAAAGCCCTCGCGGAATACCGTGCGCGACGCTGGGACGAGGCCGAGCGCGCGTGGCTGGAGATCGCCGCCGACCATCCCGACGACAGGATCGCCGCGATCTATCTCGAGCGCATCGAGCGGCTTCGCCTGGCGAGCCCCGCCCGCGAATGGAACGGGGCCGTCGAGCTGGAGAAGCTCTAGTTCGGGGACAGACCCCGAGGGAGAGGGCTTCTCGGGGTCTGTCCCCGAACTAGGGCGAGCAGTCCAGGAACACGCTGCGGTGCTCGTAGCCGTCCGCCGCCTTGGCGATCGTGCCGCAGACGTAGGTCACGCTGAGCGACTTGCGATCGCCCGGCGCGGGATCTCCACAGATGCTGTTGGATGCGTCGAGCGACGCGGTGGCGCGGCCGTTGGCCATGCGCGCGGCCCAACGTGTGGCGTCGCACGTTTTCGCGCTCGTGCCATACACGGCGCGCGAGATCGTGATGGGGCCGGTCGCGCGCGGCGGCCCTGAGGGCGCTGGGGCTGACACGGAAGGTGGCACGTTCGCTTCACGCATCGCCTTCTCGTAGCCGCGCTGGAATCCATCGTCGTAGCCCGCGCGATATCCGGTGCGATAGTCGTCGCTTTCCGTGCCGGGGCCGCTCGGCCCTTCGGCCATGGCCGCGATCGCGCCCGAAGCGGCGAGCGTTGCGAAGAGCCTCATTGCCCGCAAACCCATGTTGACTGCCTCCCTGTTGTTGTCATGCCTTGCGCAGATGCCACGCCTTGGGGCGCGTGAATGTCTCGATGCCGTAAGTCGAAAGCGTAAGGCCGATCCCCGAGTTCCCAACCCCGGACCACGGCAGCCGCGGACTCACGCGGTCGCAGCAATTCCAGTACACCGAGCCGCTCGAAAGCTGCGAGAGGATGCGCTCGGCGCGCTTGCGGTCCGGCGTGTAGACGCCCGCGGTCAATCCGTATTCACTGTCGTTCATGAGGCGGATCGCTTCCGTATCGCCGCGCACCGCCATGATGCCGATCATGGGGCCGAAGGATTCCTCGCGCATCACGTCCATGGCGTGATTCACGTCCACGAGCACCGTGGGCTCGAACCAGTTGCCCTTGGCCTTCACGCGTTCGCCGCCCGTAAGCACCTTCGCGCCCTTGCGGCGCGCGTCCTTCACCTGCGCCTCGAGGAGCTTCAATTGCGGCGCGCGTGTGAGGGGCCCGATGTAGGTGCGATCGTCGGTGGGGTCGCCGCGCTTGTAGCCCTTCACTTCCGCCACGAACGCGTCGACGAAGGGCTTGAAGACCTTCTCGCTCACGTACACGCGCTCGACCGAGCAGCAGCTCTGTCCGGTGTTGTAGAACGCGCCGTCCGCGATCGACGCGGCGGCCTTCGCGACGTCCACGTCCTCGCAGACATACACGGGGTCCTTGCCGCCCAGCTCCAGTTGCAGCTTCACCATGCGCCCACGAACCGATTCGGCGATGCGGCGCCCCGTGGCGTAGGAGCCGGTGAAGAAGATGCCATCCACGGGCTGCTTCACGAGCGCGGAGCCCACTTCGCCCCCGCCGATGAGCGGGACGAACACATCCTCCGGAACGCCCGCTTCGTGGAGGAGGCTCGCGATGGCAAGCCCCGTCTGCGCGGCGAATTCCGAGGGCTTGTAGAGCACGGCATTTCCCGCGAGCAGCGCCGGCACGAATACGTTCGCGCCGACGAACCACGGATAGTTCCAGGCGGAGATGTTGGCGACGATCCCCAGCGGCTCATGCGAGATGCGCTCTTCGATCGAAGCATCGGCCGAAACCTTCTCGGGGCGAAGCGTCCTCGGGGTCGCGGCGAGGAAGAAATCCAACCGCGGGATCACGCCCTTCAACTCGTTGCGGGACTGCGAGATGGGCTTGCCGACTTCACCCGTGAGGATCTGCGCGAGCTTCTCGGATTGCGCGATGACGAGGTCCCGGAACTTCGCGATCGCGGTGAGGCGCTTCTTCGCGGGCAATCGCGCCCAGCGTGGCTGCGCCGAGCGCGCCTGCATGAACTTCGCCCTGACCGAGCGTGCGTCGTCGGCTGCGAGCGTCGCCGCCACCTCGCCGGTGGCGGGATTCACGATCTTGAGCTTCACCGGAGGGTCAGGCGGCCTTGATGGCCGTTACCGGGGAAGGCTTGCCGGTTCGTCGTCGAAGGTCGCAGGCCGAAAGGAATGCCGCAAGCAGCGGGCGCCCGTCGATGAGCGCCGCGTCCGACGGATCCACGAATTCGGGATGCCACTGCACGCCGACCACGAAGCTCGGGCCCTCCCAGCGGACGGCCTCGATCACGCCGTCGGGCTCGCTCATAGCTTCGGCGACGAGTCCCGGCGCCAGGTCCTTGATGGCCTGGTGGTGGATCGAATTCACGTGCTTCGTGCTCACCTGCGGATACAGGCGGGAGAGCCACGTGCCGGGAAGGACTCGCATGTCGTGGAAATTGTGGTCGTACTTGGTGTCGTCGCGGTGGACCGCGCTCGGCTCGCCGCGCTGAGTGGCCAGGTCCTGGTAGAGCGTGCCGCCCAGCGCCACGTTGATCACCTGGTGGCCGCGGCAGATGCCGAAGACGGGCTTGCCCTGCGCGACGAATTCGTGGAAGAGCTCGATCTCGTACTGGTCGCGCACCTCGTCGCCGCCCCAGCGCTTCGGGTTGATCGGCAGCTCGCCGTAGCTTTTCGGCGACATGTCGGCGCCGCCCTGCAGGAGGAGGCCATCCAGGGCACTCACGTAGTCTCGCGCGCGCAAGGTCTTGGGCATGTGCGGCGTGGCGACGGTGAGCTCGGGAATCATGAAAGTGAGCACCTCGCCCGACATGACCCAGTTGGCCGCGGATTGCTCGATGTACTGGACCGACTTCGTCGGAAGGAACGTGCGCGAAGGATCCGGATAGAGCAGGCGCGCCGAGACGCCGATCTTCAGGGGTTCCATCGCACCATTATCTCCTAGAAAAGCTGGCGCGTGATGGTCTTGAAGGTCGTGACACTGCCGACGGTGTACGAAAGCACCGCGTTGTTCGCATCGATGAAGCTCACGATGACGCTGCCGGCGGTGGACACTTGTATCTGGTTCGGCGGGAACGTTGGGCCGAAGGGCGGGCCTTTCGTGCTGTAGAGCGCGCCCGAACAGCTGCTGCCGCTCACGGTGCAATTAGACGCGACGTACCACACGGGCTTGCCGGTGGCATCGTAGACGTACCACGCGAGGAAGATGTTCGCGTTCTGCTGCGCCATCGCCATGCCCCAGCCCGACTCGCTCGCGTTGTACCAGAGGTCCGTGTAGTCGATGGCCGGAGTCAGCGTGCCGACGCCCACGGCCTGGCGCGTGATGGGCACGGTGCGTGATTGCGTGCCGACGGTGTAGGTCAGGGAACCGTTGTTGGCGTCCTGGAACGTGAGCTTGAGGCTTCCGGCGGTGACGACGTTGACGAGCGACGGATTGAAGGACGCGCCGAAGAACGTGGGGCCGTTCACCTCGTAGAGCGATCCCGTGCAGGTTCCGCTCGTGCCGGTCATGCCGACGCATTGCGGCGCGACGTACCACTTGGGATTGCCTGCGGCGTCGTAGGTGTACCACGCGGCGAAGACGTCGGCTTCGCGCTGCGTGAAGTGGATGCCCCAACCGGACTCGTTCGCGTTCCACCACAGGCCCGTCAACGCGCCGGGCGATTCCGGCGCGGGCGCCGAAGCGAGGCTCGCCGTGCATTGCACGCCCCCGGGCACGGAGATCGCTGTCTGGTAGATGCCGCTCGAAAGCATCGCGGCCGCACTCGAGCCGTATCCCACGTAGACGGCGGCACCGGCAACGTTGGAGGTCTGGACGTTGTTCAGGATCTGCACGGCCTGCGATTGCGAGCTGAGCACGCCCGTGAGGTACGCCTGCATGGTCGAAGCGGAAACCGCGACGAGCTGCCCGCTCGAATTGACCTGTGCGAGGACACACACGATCGCATTGTCCTCTGGCTTCGCGGGAATCGGGGGCAACCCGTCGACGTGCTTCGTGGGCGACGCGCCGATCACGAGATTGGAGGGCGCGTGGGCGAAGACATAGACGCTCGCGTTCACACCCACGTCCTGCGACCTCGGCTGGATCGTGGCGCTCGCGTTCGTCGTGGTCGGCGTCACGCTTTGGTTCACGGTCATCGGGAACACGGGCGACGCGCCGACAAGCCTTGCAGTGAAGTTCCCGGCCGATACTATTCCGGGGGTGCCCTGTGGGGTCGTCACGATTCCGTTGAAATCCCCGGTGCTTCCGCTCCACGAGCCCCCGAAGGACAGGGTGAGCGAAGTGCCGCGAGGCGTATAGATGCAGACGATCGGATTCGCGGGATTGGGCTGGTTGTCGCGAAAGTCGTTCCCGAGAATCATGGCGAGGCTCAACGTGCCGGGCTTCGAGAGGTCCAGGCCCTGGAGGGTGATCGTCTCCGGTGGAATCGGGTTCGAGTTCAGGCAGCCACCGTCCTGCATCGTGCCGCTCGCGACTCCGGTGCACGTCGGCGTCCCGGAGCAGCTGAAGTTGACGTCGATATACCCACCGCCATCGGGATCCGTCCCGCGCCAATGTCCGCTCACGCTGTCGCCGGGGTCCGCGATCGCCCCCGTGACCCACGAGCTCGCGAGGATGATCAGGATGAATCGCATTGCGCCCATGGTGCCCCTTTTAGAACAGCTGCCGCGTGATGGTCTTGAAGGTCGTCACGTTGCCGACGGTATACGAGAGCACGGCGTTGTTCGCGTCGATGAAGCTCACGATGACGCTGCCGGCGGTGGCGACCTGTATCTGGTTCGGCGGGAACGTTGGGCCGAAGGGCGGGCCTTTCGTGCCGTAGAGTGCGCCCGAACAGCTGCTGCCGCTCACGGTGCAATTGGAGGCGACGTACCACACGGGCTTGCCGGTGTTGTCGTACACGTACCAGGCGAGGAAGATGTTCGCGTTCTGCTGCGCCATCGCCATGCCCCAGCCCGACTCGCTCGCGTTGTACCAGAGGTCCGAGTAGTCGACGGCCGGAGTCAGCGTGCCGACACCCACGGGCTGGCGCGTGATCGGCACGGTTCTCGTCACTGTCCCCACCGTGTATTTCATGGAGCCCGTGTTCGCGTCGGTGAAGGTGAGGCTGATCGTGCCGGCCGCGGTCACCTGGTTCGACGTGATCGGCACGAAGTTCACGCCGAAGAAGGTGGGGCCATTCACCTCGTAGAGCGATCCCGTGCACGTTCCGCTCGTGCCGGTCATGCCGGCGCATTGCGGCGCGACGTACCACTTGGGATTGCCGGCCGCATCGTAGGTGTACCAGGCGGCGAAGACGTTGGCTCCGCGCTGCGTGAAGTGGATGCCCCAACCCGACTCGTTCGCGTTCCACCACAGGCCCGTGATGGCGCCAGGCAAGGTCGGCGCGGGCGCCGAGGCGAGGCTCGCGGTGCACTGCACGCCTCCGGGCACCGAGATCGCCGTCTGATAGACGCCGCTCGAAAGCATCGCCGAAGCACTCGAGCCGTATCCGACGTACATCGTCGCGCCCGCCACATTGGACGTCTGCACGTTGTTCAGGATTTCCACGGCCTGCGATTGCGAGGTGAGTACGCCGGTGAGGTACGCCTGCATGCTCGATGCGGAAACGGCGACGAACTGGCCGCTGGAGTTGACCTGTGCCAGCACGCACACGATCGCGTCGCTCTTGGTGACCGCGCTTGCGGGAGGCGACGACGCGACTCGCTTGACGGGGGAAGCGCCGATCACGAGGTTGGAGGGCGCATGGGCAAAGACGAAGAGACTCGCGTTCTGCCCGACAACCTGCGGCGGGGCCTGAACGGTCGCGCCGACATCGGTCGTTGTCGGCGTATACGAGCCGTTCACGGTCATCGGGAAGACGGGCGGCGACGATGCCGGCAAACTCGCGGTGAACGTGCCCGTGATGGGCTGCGGATTGCCAGTATCGTCGGTGTCATGGACGACGAAGCTGCCGTTCTTTCCGTCCCAGGTGCCCGAGTAGGGCGTTCCGTCTCCAGGTCCGGTCGAGTAGGTGCAGGTTCCATTCCCGTTCATGCTCGTCCCCTGCTCCGCGTTGTCGAGCGTGGCGGTGCCGGAGAACGACCCCGGATGCGAAAGGTCGAGGCCCGTGAGGGTGAAGCCGCTGGTAAAGGTGAAATTGTTGGAGCAGCCGGGGTGCTGGTCGAGAACGGTGATGGAACCGATGCACGTCGGCATGCCGAAACAGACGAATTGGCCGCTGCCGTGGTTGCCTGTAGCGCTGCCCGACACGCGCGTGTCGACAGGCGAGGACGACCCGCCGCCCGTGACGTTGATCACGTACGAGGCCGTGTACGCGCCCGCGGAATTTGTAGCGGTGAAGAAGTACTGCATTCCGCTGCCCGCGGCGGCGGTCACCGTGATCGATTGGGTCGTCGCACCGTTCGACCACGAGTAGGTCGTGGCGTTGGGGGTGCAGTTGAGAGTGAGCGTGACCATCGTGCCCGGCGCGACCGGATGGTTCTGGTCGCTGGGCGGGGAGCTCGTGATGGTGCACTGGATGCTCTGCGCGAGAGCTGGCGAGGCGGCGAGCGCGCAAAGCGACGCCAGGGCAATGGCGACTTGCCTCAGGGACCGCATCGAGCCGGCAGCGAGCGTGCGCATGGGAATCTATCGTTGTTTGGAACATTCTGCGCCAGCCCACGCACCGGGGCAACGCGAATCAACGGCACCCGTGCTGCCGAAAATTACGCGCGGGCGCTTATATCGCCGCGAGGAAGATGCGCTCGAAATCCTCGCGCAAGACGGGCTTCGGGTTGGTCTGGTGACAGGTGTCGGCCACGGCGATGTCGACGAGGCGCGGCACATGATCACGCGTGACACCCCGGGAACCCAGCTTCGCCGGAATCCCGATGCGCGACTTGAGCGCCGCGAGCCAGTCGATGAAGGCGCCCGAGCCAGCGGCCGACGCGCAGACCCGCGCGAGCTCCGAGAGTTTCCCGCCGGCGGCGTCCGCGTTGAATCGCATCACGTGGTCGATCATGATGCCGTTGGCAAGGCCGTGGTGCATGTCCACGACCGTGCCCAGCGCATGAGCGCAGGAATGCACCGCGCCCAGGTCCTTCTGGAACGCGATGGCACCCATCATCGAGGCCATCATCATGTCGGAGCGGGCGCGCAGGTTCTTCGGCTCCCGCACCGCGGTCTCGAGCGCCTGGGCCGCGATGCGCGCGCCTTCCAGCGCGACGCCGTCGCACAGCGGGTGATAGGCCGGCGAGAGGTAGCTCTCCACGTTGTGCGTGAGCGCGTCCATTCCCGTGGCTGCGGTGATCGGCGCGGGAAGCTCCAGCGTGAGCTCGGGATCGGCGAAGACCGCCCTTGCGAGCAGCGCCGGGTTGAAGATGATCTTCTTCACGTGCGTGGCGTCGTCGGAGATGACCGACGAGCGCCCGACCTCGCTTCCGGTGCCGCTCGTCGTGGGAAGCGCCACGAACCAGGGCAGCGGATTCACGATGGGCAGGACCTGCGGATGGTCCCACGCGTACTGCATGACGTCGCCCTCGTGTACGGCCATGAGGGCCACGGCTTTCGCGACGTCGAGCGCCGCGCCTCCGCCGAACCCGATCACGCTGTCGGCGCGATGTTCCCTGAAAGATGCGACGCCGTCGTCCACCTGCTTCTTCACGGGATTGCCTGCCACGCCGGCGTAGACCTTCACGTCGAGGCCGTCGAGGCCTTCGGCGAAGTCGTGCAGGATCGCGAGCGTGGCGAGTCCCTTGTCGGTGACGATGAGCGGGCGGCGCAGTCCCTGGTCCAGCAGGTGTCCCGCGACCATGCCGCGCGCGCCGGGGCCGAAATGGATCGACGTGGGGAATGAGAAGCGATGAACGGTGTTCATACCGTGAATCATCGCATGGTCCATAATTCGTCGCGTCCACGTTCCAAGCGTCTACCCCCCATGGAGATTTTCATGAGATCGTTCCGCGCCGCGCTTTCCATTTTCATCTTCGCCCTGGCCACGTGCGCCGGGGCCGCCGCGCCCGTGTCGCAGGCGCCGCAGCCCGGCTACTTCCGGTTCATGCTGGGCGATTTTCAAGTCATCGCGATTTCAGACGGCACGACCGACCTGCCGATGGACCAGCTCCTGCAGGGCACGGCGCCGGACAAGGTGAAAGCGGCCGCAAAGAAGGCCTTTCTCGGGATGCCCGTCGAGACTTCCTTCAACGGATTCCTCGTGAACACAGGCACTAAGGTCCTGCTGATCGACACGGGAGCAGGCACGCTTTTCGCCCCGACGCTGGGCAAGTTCGCCGCCAACCTCAAGGCGGCCGGCTACACCCCGGACCAGGTCGACGAAATCTACATCACGCACTTCCACCCCGACCACGTGGGTGGGCTCGTCACCGACGGCGAGCTGAATTTCCCGAACGCCGTCGTGCGAGCCGACAAGCGCGAAGCCGATTTCTGGCTCTCCAAGGAGAACCTCGAGAAGGCCGACAAGGGCTCGAAGGGCTCCTTCCAGGCCGCGCAGTCGATGCTCGATCCCTATGTGAAGGCCGGCAAGTTCAAGCCGTTCGACGGCGACACCGAGCTTGTTCCCGGCGTGAAAGCCCACGCGAGCTACGGCCATACGAAGGGGCATACCAGCTACGTCGCCGAGAGCAAGGGACAGAAGATCGTCTTCATCGGCGACCTCATGCACTTCGCCGCCATGCAGTTCGCCGATCCTTCGATCAGCATCAAGTTCGATACCGATGCGAAGGCCGGGATGGCGGAGCGCAAGAAGGCCTATGCAGAGGCGGCGAAGGACGGCTACTGGATCGCCGGCGCCCACCTGTCGTTCCCGGCCGTGGGCCACCTTGTCGCCTCGGGCAAGGGCTACACGTTCATCCCGATCAACTACACGCGCTAGCGAACTTAGATGATCTCGAAGTAGCGCTTCAGTTCCCAGTCGGTCACCGCATCGAGCCACTGCCGCCACTCCCATTCGCGAGTGGCGGCGAAGTGCTCGACGAAGTCGTCGCCGAACCAGTCGCGCGCGACCTTGGAGGCGCGCAGGTTTCGCGTGGTCTCGATGAGCGTGCGCGGGGCGCGTGCGATGTTCTCGGAACCCTGGTTGCTGCCGTGGATCGGCTTTTGCGTGAGCTTGAGGCCCTTCTCGACTCCATGCAGCCCGGCAGCGATCACCGCGGCGGTCGCGAGGTAGGGATTCATGTCCGCCCCCGGGCAGCGCGTCTCCAGCCGCGTGGCCTTGGGCGAGCCGGGGATCACGCGAAACGATGCCGTGCGGTTGTCCACGGCCCAGGTGGGCTTCACCGGCGCCCAGAATCCGTCGACCAGTCGCTTGTACGAGTTGATCGTGGGCCAGAACATCGGCGCCATCTCCATCAGCACGGCGCATTGGCCCGCGAGGTAGCTTTCGAAGAGCTTCGACATGCCCCCGTGGCGCCCCTTCGCATCGTGGAAGAGATTTTTCTTTCCATCGGACAGGCTCTGGTGCAGGTGGCCGGAGCAGCCGGGATATTGCGCGCTCCACTTCGCCATGAACGACGGCATGATCCCGAAGCGGTGGCCGATCTCCTTGGCCGCGGTCTTGAAGAGCAGCGCGCGGTCGGCGGCCTCGAGCGCCGATGAGAACTGGATCGCAACCTCGTAGACGCCGGGCCCGGTCTCGGTGTGCAGCCCTTCGATCGGGATGCCGAACCCGGCGCAATCGTCCATGAGCGCGTTGAAGTATTCGCGGTTCAGGCTCGCGCGCAGCAGCGAGTAGCCGAACATCCCCGGCGTGATCGTGGTGGGCCCCACGCCCTTCTTCTCGGCCCACGACTGCGGCGTCTCGGCGAAATTGAAGAACTCGTACTCGGCGCCGACCATGGCGGAGAAGCCCATCTTCTCGGCCCGTTTCAGCACGCGCTTCAGCACCTGGCGCGGGCAGATGGGATGGGGATCGCCCTTCGCGGTCACGAAGTTGCCGAGGAAGAACGGCACGCCGTTGTCCCAGGGCACCGTGCGATAGGTATCGAGGTCGAGGCGCACCATCGCGTCGGGGAATCCATGATGCCAACCGGTGAGCTTCGTGTTGTCGTAGCACTGGTCGTGGGCGTCCCAGCCGAATACCACGTCGCAGAACCCGAAGCCGCCCTCGACGGCCGAGAAGAACTTGTCACGATTGATGTACTTGCCGCGGAGGATCCCGTCGATGTCCGACACCGCGACCTTCACCTTGGCCACGCTGGACTTGCGCAGCTGCTCGACGATCGACGCCGCGTTCGTTTTCTTCATTGCGCCTCCGGCTTCGGTTCAAGACAGGAAGAGCGAGAACGGCGGAGAAAGGCAAGACCTTGACGGCGTTTCGTGCTCATTTCAAACGAAGGCACGAGGCACGCAGGTTCCTTGCTTTTCTCCGCCGTTCTCGCTTTTCCTGTCTTTAATTGGTTGACACGCAGCGAGCTGCGATCTCGAGATAGTGCCCGATCGGAGGCGTGGTCGCTCCCGCGACCTTGGCACGGTCATCCCAACGCCGGACGCGAATGGCGTTGCCGGCGAAGGGCTTCGCCATGAATTCGTCGGTCTCCTGGCGGGAGAAGATGCCGCCCTGCAGCGTCAAGCTGCGCTTCGAATCTTCGGAGAGCGACTCGTAGTAGTCGTGCTCGAGCGCGCAGAGCGCGCGCTTGGCATCGACATGCAGGCGGATCGCCTCGACCACGGCCGGCGGAAAGAGCGGGCGGATGAAGGGGATCGCGAAGTACTGGTGCTGGTCGTCGATGCCGCGCCCGGTCGGCGTTTCGCCCTGGAGATTGAGCACGTGGCCCAGGTCGTGGAGCAGGGCGGCGGCGATGAGCTCCGCCGGGGCCTTCTCGTTTTCCGCGAGCTCGGCGCATTGCAGCGCGTGCTCAAGCTGCGTCACGCCCTCGCCGTCGTAGGCGATGTGCCCGTGGTCGCGAAAGAGTTTCTCGATGTCGACGAGCCTGAGTCCCATGGCATCACTCCCACGGCGTCGGTCCCATGGTAAGCCCAATCTGCCTGACGGGTGAAGCTCTTCTCGACGAGTCCATCGCCTGAGATAGACTCTGAGGCTCTCCGCTCGGAGGCTTTCCATGATCCTCGGCAACGACCCGATCCTGCTCACGCCCGGCCCGCTCACGACGTCGCTCGAGACCAAGCAGGCGATGCTGCGCGACTGGGGCTCGTGGGATTCCTCGTTCAACGCGATCACCACCTCGATCCGCCAGGACCTGCTCGACATCGTCCACGGCGCCGCGACGCATGAATGCGTGCCGCTGCAGGGCAGCGGGACTTTCTCGGTGGAAGCGGCGCTCGCCAACCTCGTGCCGCGCGACGGCAAGGTCCTCGTCCCGCAGAACGGCACCTACTGCCAGCGCATCGTGAAGATCCTCAAGTACCTTGGCCGCGCGCACACGGTCATCGACATGCCCGAGGACCGGCATCCCACGGGCGCGATGATCGAGGAGGCGTTCAGGGCCGATCCTTCGATCACGCACGTGGCACAGGTGCACCTCGAGACCGGTGTCGGCATGTTGAATCCCCTCGAGGAGATCGCCGCGGCATGCGAGCGCCGTGGCGTGGGACTCATCGTCGATGCCATGAGCGCGCTGGGCGCCATAGAAATCGACGTCTCGGCCAACGCGATCGATGCGGTGGTGGCGGCCTCGGGAAAGTGCATCGAGGGCGTGCCGGGCATGGGCTTCGTCATCGCGCGCCGTTCGGTTCTCGAGAAATGCCAGGGCAATTCCCATTCGCTCGCCATGGACCTGTACGACCAGTGGACCTACATGGAGCGCACGTCGCAGTGGCGCTACACACCGCCGACGCATGTCGTCGCGGCCTTTCGCTCGGCGCTCGACCAGTTCATCGCCGAAGGCGGCACCGCCGCGCGAGGCGCGCGCTACCGCAGGAACTGCGACACGCTCCTCGAAGGCATGGCCGCGCTGGGCTTCAAGTCCTTCGTGCCGCGCAACGTGCAGGCCCCGGTGATCGCGACCTTCCACGCGCCCGCCGATCCCGCCTACGACTTCAAGGCGTTCTACGAGCAGGTGCGAGCCCGCGGCTACATCCTCTATCCCGGAAAGCTCACGCAAGTCGAGACTTTCCGCGTGGGATGCATCGGCGCCATCGACGCGAACGAGATGCGAAATGTCGTTTCGGCGGTCGCGGAGACGCTGAAGGAAATGGGCATTCGCCACACGGCACCTGCAAGGGCCGCGGCCGCCGTCGCGTAATATCATCGGGAAAATCCAGAGGAGGGTGTTTCCCGGATGGGACAGGCGATCGGCGTGCTTTTCGACGGCATCGCCTATGGAAGCCTTCTCTTCCTCGTGAGCCTGGGCCTGTCGGTGACGATGGGCCTAATGAATTTCGTGAACCTCGCCCACGGCGCCTTCGCCATGGCGGGCGGCTTCACGTGCGTGCTGGCCATGACGAGGCTGGGCATGCCGTTCCTCGCGACCCTGCCGCTCGCGTTCGTCGTCACCGCCGCCATCGGCGCGGTGTTGGAGCGCTTCCTCTACCGGCGCCTCTACAACGCGAGCGAGCTCGACCAGGTCCTCTTCTCGATCGGCCTCACGTTCATGTCGATCGCGACGGCCACGTACTTCTTCGGCTCGTCGCAGCAGCCGATGCACCTGCCCGCGTTCCTGCGCGGGCAATTTCACTTCCTCGGCGGCGACTTCGGCGTCTATCGCGTTTTCCTCATCGGGACCGTGATCGTCCTTACCGCGGTGCTGGGCTTCCTCCTCACCCACACGCGCTTCGGGGCGCAGGTTCGCGCGTCTGTGGATGATTCGACCGCGGCGCGCGGGCTGGGCATCAATGTCGATCGCGTCTTCAGCGTGGCCTTCGCGCTGGGCTCGGGCCTCGCGGGACTGGGCGGAGGCCTCGGGATCGAGGTGCTGGGGCTCGACTCGACGTTCCCGCTCAAGTACATGGTGTATTTCCTGCTCGTGGTGGTCGTGGGGGGCGTGGGCACGATCAAGGGGCCCATCGCCGCGGCGCTGCTGCTGGGCGTGCTCGACGTGGCGGGCAAGTACTACGTGCCGCAGATCGGTGCCTTCGTGATCTACGCGGCGATGATCGTCTTGCTGATGCTCTTTCCCGCGGGCCTCTTCGGGAAACGCCGATGAAGCCGGGCCTGCCCGCGGTGCAGGTCGCGTTCTGGCTGCTGCCGCTCGCGGCGTTCTTCCTGTTGCCGGGCTACCTCGTGCTGGGAAGCCAGATCCTCATCGTGTCGCTCTTCGCGATGTCGCTCGACCTGCTGCTCGGCTACGCGGGGATCGTGTCGCTCGGTCACGCCGCGTTTTTCGGGCTGGGCGCTTATACGGCCGGGTTGCTCGCCGCCCACGGCTGGGGCGAGCCCCTCACGGGCTTGATCGCGGCCGCGGCGATGGCCGCGATCTTCGGGTTCGTCGCGAGCTTCCTCGTCGTGCGCGGCGAGGATCTCGCGCGGCTCATGGTGACGCTCGGCGTGGGACTGCTGCTCTTCGAGGCGGCCAACCGCGCGGCGTTCATCACGGGAGGCGTCGACGGTCTCTCGGGCGTGACGATGGGGAAGGTCCTCGGAGTCTTCCCGTTCGACCTCGCGGGCAAGACCGGCTTCCTCTACAGCTACGCAGTGTTGCTGCTCATCTTCCTCGGGTTGCGACGCGTGGTCGACTCGCCTTTCGGCTTGTCGTTGGTCGGCATTCGCGAAAACCGCAAACGCATGGATGCCATCGGAGCGCCGGTGCACCGGCGCCTCGTGGCGGTGTTCACGCTGGGCGCGTCCGTCGCCGGCGTCGCGGGCGCGCTCCTCGCCCAGACGACGCAGTTCGTGGGACTCGATACGCTGGGCTTCGAACGCTCGGCGGACCTGCTCATCATGGTGGTGGTGGGCGGCACGGGGCGCCTGTACGGAGCGATCGTCGGAACTCTCGTGTTCATGGTGGCGCAGGACTACCTGTCGGGCATCAACCCGGTCTACTGGCAGTTCTGGCTGGGGCTCCTGCTGATCCTCATCGTGTTCTTCGCGCGTGGCGGAGTCCTGGGGGCGCTGGAGGCCTTGTGGAAACGCCGGTGACAACGGCGCTCCGCACCGAGTCCCTGTCGATGCACTTCGGCGAGCTCGCCGCGGTGAACGGCGTGAGCCTTTCGCTTGCGCAAGGCGCGCGCCACGCGCTGATCGGACCCAACGGCGCGGGCAAGACCACGCTCATCAACCTGCTTACGGGCGTGCTCGAGCCCACGGCGGGCGAGGTGTACCTGGGCGAGGAATCCATCACGCCGCTGCCGCAGCACCGGCGGGTGAAGCGCGGCATCGCGCGCACGTACCAGATCAATACACTCTTCGCGAACCTCACCGTGCTGGAGTCGGTGATGCTGGCGATCCTGGAGCGCAAGGGTTTCGGCGGGCGCTGGTGGCGCGGCGTGGAGGACTATCGCGAGGAACACGACGAGGCGATGGCGCTGCTCTCGACGCTCAAGCTCGCGGGCGATGCGAACCAGCGCACGGCGCGGCTTCCCTATGGCCATCAGAGGCTGGTGGAGATCGCACTCGCCCTCGCCACGCGTCCGTCGATCCTCCTTCTCGACGAGCCCGCCGCCGGCATCCCGGCCGCCGAGAGCGTCGAGGTGCTGGGCGTGATCGCGGCGCTGCCGGCCGACGTCACGATCCTCTTCATCGAGCACGACATGGACCTGGTTTTCCGCTTCGCCGAGCGCATCACCGTGCTCGTGGCGGGGCGAGTGCTGGTCGAGGGTGCGCCCGACGAGATCGCCCGCGACCCGGGAGTGAAAGCGGTCTACCTCGGAAAGGAGTCCCTTGCCTGAGCTGCTGCGCATCGAGGAGCTGAGGGCGGGCTACGGTGAATCCGTCGTGCTCGACGGCGTGTCGCTCGCGATCGACCCGGGCGAAAGCCTGGCGCTGCTGGGACGTAACGGCATGGGCAAGACCACGCTGCTCACGACGATCATGGGGCTCACGCAGTTCCACGGCGGATTGATCTCTTGGGCTGGCGCCGAGATCTCCCGCCTCGACGCGCACAAGCGTGCCGCCGCGGGCCTGGGCTGGGTGCCGCAGGAGCGGCGCATGTGGAAGTCGCTCACCGTGACCGAGCACCTCACCTGCGTGGCGCGGCCCGGGCCGTGGACCGTGAGGAAGGTGCACCAGCTCTTCCCGCGCCTCGCCGATCGCGGCCAGCATCACGGCGGGCAGCTCTCGGGCGGCGAGCAGCAGATGCTCGCGATCGCGCGTGCGCTCGTCACGAACCCGAAGCTTCTGCTCCTCGACGAGCCCATGGAGGGCCTCGCGCCCATCGTCGTGCAGGAGCTCACCGGTGTGCTGCGCGGCCTTGTGAGCGATGGCAGCATGGCCATCATCCTCGTCGAGCAGCACGCGGAGCTGGCACTCGACCTCGCGCCCTGCGCGGTCGTGATGGAGCGCGGCCGCGTCGTGCATGCGGGGCGAAGCGATGCATTGCTTGCAAACCGCGAGCAGCTCGATCGCTGGCTCTCGGTTTCCTAGGGAGCCTCGTAGTTCGGGGACAGACCCCTAGAAGCTGTTGATCGAACGATCTCCTGGGCTCTAGGGGTCTGTCCCCGAACTACGAGCGCTTCGCTTTGCCCGAGAACTGGTCGATCCTCTTGCCGGCCGCGCTCTCGGCTATCAGCATCGCGAGGCGGCGCTTGCGCGTCTCATCGCGTTTGGCGGCCATGACCCAATGCGCGAGCAAGCGGCGGTATCCCGGCGGTTGCGCCTCGAAGAAGGCCCACGCCTTCTTCTTCGCCTGGAAGACCGCGCGGGTTGCCGCGTCGAAGGGCGTGCGGTTGCCATAGGTGTATCCGTGCGCGCGGGAGGGGCTTCGTTTCTCGAATATGGCGAGGCCAACGGGCGTCATCAACCCTTGCTTCGTGAGCTCGGCCATCTTGCGAATGTTGATCGCGCTCCAGACACTCGTGGGCTTGCGCGGCGTGAAGCGGATGAGATAGGCCTCGCCGCCCAGGCTCCTGCGCAGGCCGTCGATCCATCCGAAGCAAAGCGCGCAATCGACCGACTGCGGCCAGTCGATGCAGCGCTTGCCGGTGTGGCGCTTGTGGAATCCCACCCAGAGCTCGGTGGCGCTCGCATGGTTCTTCTCGAGCCAGCGGCGGAAATCGACTGGAGTGGCGAAGTAGCGGGGCGAGGCCGCGCTGCCGCCCGTCATCGCATCCCGGGGACGCGGCGCGTCTTCAGGAATTCCTCGAAGGTCTCGCCGCGCATCTGGGCGTAGGCGTGCAGGTTGGTGATCTTCAGCACGCGAAGCGCCTTCTCCAGCACGAAGAAGATGGCGCCGTACTTGATGAGCCCGAGCCAGTCGCGTTCGCGCACGAGCTTCGTCTCTTCCTCGGTGAGGCCCGAGTCACGACAGCGCTTCGCCTCGTCGCGAAGGAACTCCTCGCGGAATGCGGGCTGCGTGAGGCTCCAGAAGAACTTGTTGATGCGCATGCGCTCGACGCTGCGCGTGACGTCGAAGGGATACGTGCCGTCCAGCGACTCGAGGCCTTCAAGCTGCGGATTCAAGGGCTTTTGCCTCGGAAAGCAAGGGGGGCTCCTCGAAAAGCGCCACCGTCATCGCCGTGCTGGTGGCGAGATAGTAGTTCTGGTGCGTTTTTTTCACCGTGGGGGAAAGCGCCCCGCGCATGGCGAGCCACATGATCACTTCCACGCTCTCGGCGCCGCCCAGCCGGATGAAGTCCGCGTGCTTCATCTGCGCGAGCTGCATCGGATCCTTCTCGATCAAGTCGAGGAACTTGAGGTCCCACTCGGTGGTGTTGAACCCCGCGCGCTCGCCGTGGATCTGGTGCGAGAGGCCGCCGGTGCCCACGATCGCCACGTCGATGTCGCCGGGAAACGACTCGATCGCGCGGCGGATCGACTGGCCCAGCTTGTAGCAGCGCATCGCGGTGGGCAGCGGATACTGGAGCACGTTCACCTGGATCGGCACGAGCGCCGCGGGCCAGTCCGGCTCGTGGGGCCAGAGCAGGGTGAGCGGCGAGTTCACGCCGTGGTCGAGGGGGCGGTCCTGGAAGACCGCGATGTCGAACTCGTCGTTCACGAGCGCGTCGGCCAGGTGCGCCGCGAGCTTCGGGTGCCCCTTGATGGGCGGAAGCTTGCGAACGCCGATGCCTTCGTCGGCGATCTCGAAGACCGGGCTCGCGCCCAGCGCGAACGTGGGATACAGGTCGAAGAAGAAGCTCGTGAGGTGGTCGTTGTAGAAGAACACGAGCACGTCGGGCTTGCGCTCCGCCAGCCACTTCGCCACCGGCTTGTAGCCCTCGAAGAGCGGCGCCCACGCGGGGTCGCCTTGCTTGCCGCGATCGTAGGCCATGCCGATCGTGGGAACGTGCGAGGTGCCGATGCCGCCGATGATGCGGGCCATCGCTACTCCACGCGGTTGAACTTCTGGACGCGGCGCCCGTAGCCCACTTCGGAGGTGTAGAGGTTGCCCTTCGAGTCGATCGCCACGTTGTGGACCCACTTGAAGTCGCCCGCCATGCGGCCGGTGCGTCCCAAAGTTCCCACCACGGCGCCGTTGTCCCGAAGCAGCGTCGTGATCCGCCCGTTGGCGCCGTCGGCGGTGAAGATGTATTTCTGCGCCGGATCTTCGGAGAGCACCAGGTCCCAGACCGAACCGTTCTGCAGCGTTTCGGGCGAGATGCGGAACTCCTTCACGAAGGTCCCGTTCTTGTGGAACACCTGGATTCGGTCGTTCGCGCGGTCGCACACGTAGACCAGCTCGTCGTGCGAGATGCGCACGCAGTGCACGGGATTGGAGAACTGCTGCGAGGGCGCGGCCTTCGGATTGTAGGCGGGCTGCTTGTCGTCGCTGGGCTGGTTGCCATAGGCGCCCCAATGACGCTTGTAGGCGCCGGTCACGGAATCGAACACGATTACGCGGCGATTGAGATAGCCATCGGCGACGTAGAGCTCGTGCGAGGGCTCGTCCAGCGTCATGTGCGCGGGACGGCCCAGCTGCGTCGTGCTGTTACTGCCGCCGGTGCTGTTGTTCGTACCGATCGAGAAAAGGAACTTTCCATCGGGCGTGAACTTGAGGATCTGTTCGTCGGCGAGATCGTTCCCTCCGAGCCACACGTTCCCCTCGGAGTCGACCATGATGCCGTGCTCGCTCTTGGGCCAGACGTAGCCGGCGCCGGGGCCGCCCCAGGAGCGCAGCAGGTTACCGTCGCGATCGAACTCCAGGACCGGCGGCGCGGGCTTGCAGCAGGACGTGGCGGGCGGATTGGCCTGCGCGCCTTTCTCGTCATCGAGCAGCGTCGTGGGCCGATGGATGATCCAGATGTGGTCGTCCTTGTCGACCGCGATGCCCGCGACCTGCCCCAGGATCCAGTTCCCGGGTAGCGGCTTGGGCCAGTACGGATCGACCGCGAATCTCGGCGTGGCGCCGGGAACGGCTTGTTGCGACGACGTCGCGCAGGCTGTGAGAGCGAGCGCGAACAGGATGGCGATGCGCATCGGGATCCTCCTCGTGTCTTGTTCGATTCTAGCGCTCCCCGGTCTTGCGGGGCGGGAGCGTCTTCAGGAACGCGTAGATCGCCTCGAGGTCGGTGTCGTTCATGTTGCGAAGGCTCGCGAACGGCATCGCCTTGGAGATCTCGCCGCCGTCGGGCCGCTTCGCGGTGCGCATCATCGCGATGAATTTCTGCGCCGTGTCGTAGCGCGGCATCACGCTGCCTTCCCCGGGCGTGAGGTTCGCCGCGGGCGGCCAGTCGGGCGGCCCGCCCTGGATCACGCCGCCTGCGAGCGCGGCTCCGTGGCATCCCTGGCACATGTTCGCGAGATAGGCGCCGTATTCCGGATTCGCGCCGACGGTCACGGCCTGCGGTGGCGGCAGTCGATGGTCGATCTTCTCGGCGGCGTCGCGGATCACGCCGATTCCGTAGAGGGCCTTCACGATGATGGGAAGGCGAACGGTCGCGCCCGATCCCGCGACGGGCATCAAGCTTCGCGTGTATCCCACCAGGGCGGCGAAATCCGCGTCGGACAACCGGTTGTAGTCCTCCGAGGGCATGAGGAAGAGCGGATGGCCCTTGGGGCTTACTCCATGGCGGATCGCGCGCACCCAATCGCCCTCGGTGTACTCGGACACCACGCCCCCGCGCCCGCTCGTGATGTCGGGCGTCTTCACATAGAGGCCTTCGGGCGAATCGAGGTAGACGATGCCGCGGCCATCGGCCCCGTGGCACTCGGCGCAGCCGCGTGTCTCGAACAGATACTTGCCCAGCTTGAGAGCCGCGGGGTCGCGGGCGAAGGGAACGGGAACGACCTTGATCTCGAGGATGCGTTCGGCCTTGCGGTTGCCCATCGTGACCGCGATGGCGACGGCGATCGCGGCCAGGAGGGCGAGGACACCCACGACGATCGCGGAAACCTTCAGGAGTCGTTTCAATTCGGCACCCTTCGGTTGGCGAAGCGCCATGGTACCCGAGCGTTATCATGGCCGGCGTGATGAGCACGCCGCCGCATGGACCGATGGAGCCTTCGCAGTGGGTCGCGCGCTGGGCCGCGTCGATCCGGCCCGGTGGAACCGTGCTCGACGTCGCCGCGGGCGGCGGACGCCACGCGAGGTGGCTCGCCCGGATGGGATTCGAGGTGGACGCGGTCGATCGCGACTTCTCGGCTTTCGACGATGCGCCGGCGAACGTGAGGCTGCTCGAAGCCGACATCGAGTCCGGACCGTGGCCCTACGAGGGGCGGAGGTTCGACGCGATCGTCGTCACGAACTACCTGCACCGGCCGCTGCTGCCGCGCCTCGCCGAGTCTCTCGAGGCGGGCGGCCTTCTCGTGTACGAGACTTTCGCACAGGGCAACGAGCGCTTCGGCAAGCCTTCGAATCCGGCGTTCCTGCTGGCGCCGGGCGAGCTGCTGCAGGCCGTGCGCGGGCGCCTGCGGGTGCTCGCCTACGAGGACCTGGTGGTCGGCGAGCCGCGGCCGGCGGCGATCCAGCGAATCGCGGCGCGCCGGGAGTAAAAGACCTCGCGCGAGCGGCCGCGAACCGCCCTCATAGGGTAAAATTGCGGACTTCATTGGATCGCGGACCCTCGCAACACATGCTCTCCGGAAGCCTTGTCGCCATCGTCACCCCGATGCTCGCCGATGGCGCCCTCGATTTGCCGCGCCTGAAGTCGCTCATCGACTGGCACGTGGCCGAAGGCACCGACGGGATCGTCATCGTCGGGACCACGGGTGAATCCCCGACGGTGGACGTCGAGGAGCACTGCAAGCTGATCGAGTCCGCGGTGAAGTTCACGGCCGGCCGCATCCCGGTGATCGCCGGCACGGGCGGCAATTCGACGCGCGAGGCGATCGAGCTCACGCGCTTCGCGAAGAAGGCGGGCGCCGACTATTCGCTCTCGGTCGTGCCGTACTACAACAAGCCCATGCAGGAAGGGCTCTATCGCCACTACAAGGCGATCGCCGAGAGCACCGATATCCCGGTGATCCTCTACAACGTGCCCGGTCGCACGGTGGCCGATATCGCGAACGACACGGTGGTGCGTCTTTCGGAGATCCCGAACATCGTCGGGCTCAAGGAAGCGACCTCGAGCATCGACCGGGTGAGCGACCTCATGAAGCGCGTGCGCAAGGACTTCCTCGTCTTCAGCGGCGACGACGTGACGGCGCTCTCGTACATGCTGATGGGCGCGCATGGCGTGATCTCCGTCAGCGCGAACGTCGCCCCGCGCCTCATGCACGACATGTGCGCCGCGGCGCGCGCGGGAAGGATCGCCGAGGCCATCGCGATCAACGACCGCATGCTGGGCCTCCACAAGAACCTGTTCCTCGAATCAAATCCCATTCCGGTGAAATGGGCCCTGAACCGCATGGGCCGGATCGCCGAAGGCATCCGCCTGCCCCTCACGCCGTTCGCCGCCCCGCACCATGCCGCGCTCACCGCGTCGCTGCGCGAAGCCGGCTGCATCGAGTAATCGCCCAAGGACCGTCCCGCCATGAAACTCGCACGAATCGCCGTTCCCCTCGTCGCGCTCGCCTTGCTCGCGGGCTGCAGCTGGCTCGGGGGAGGCAAGTCCAACGAATACAAGGGCGCCGCGCAGCGCACCGAGAAGCCGCTCGAGGTGCCGCCGGAGCTCACGGCGCCCACGATGGACGATCGATACTCCGTGCCCGATCCGCGCGCGCAGACTTCGTTCTCCACCTACAACCAGAAGACGCCCCAGGCGGCGCCGGCCACGCCCACCGGGGCGGCCGTGCTGCCGAAGTTCGACGACGTGAAGATGGAGCGCGACGGCTCGCAGCGCTGGCTCGTGGTGAAGGGCGATCCCGAGAAGATCTGGCCCGTGGTGCGCGAGTTCTGGATCGATTCGGGCTACCAGCTCGCCATGGAGGCGCCGGAGCTGGGCCTCATGGAGACCGACTGGATGGAGGACCGCAGCAAGATCCCGCAGGACTGGTTCCGCCGCACCGTCGGCAAGTGGATCGACGGCATGTACTCGTACCCGCGCCGCGACAAGTACCGCACGCGCCTGGAGAAGGGCGTCGTTCCGGGCACGACCGAGATCTTCGTGAGCAACCGCAACGTCGCCGAAGTGACGAACAGCTACAACGACATGACGAAGTGGCAACCGCAACCGTCCGACGTCGACCTGGAAGCGGAGATGCTCTCGCGCCTCATGGTGAAAGTCGGCGGCGGCGACACCAAGGTGACCACCGCTTCCGCGGCGCAGCCCGGCCGCCGGGGCGTCACGCCCACGGCCGCAGTGGCCCAGGAGCAACGCAATGCCGTGCTCCAGAACAACGGCGCAGGACCGCTGGTCGTGAACGACAGCTTCGACCGCGCATGGCGTCGCGTGGGCCTCGCCCTCGACCGCGTCGGATTCACGGTGGAGGATCGCGACCGCTCGAAGGGCCTCTTCTACGTGCGCTACATCGATCCGGAGCGCGACCTGGACGCCGGCAAGCCGAAAGAGAGCTGGACCGACAAGCTCAAGTTCTGGAAGTCCACGCCGAAGGAAGGCCAGCCCCAGTTCCGCATCTACGTGGCCGACGCGGGCTCGACGACGTCGCAAGTGGTGGTGCAGAACTCGAAGGGCGCCGCGGACGATACCGCGACCGGGAAAAAGATCCTCGGCCTGCTCTACGAGCAATTGAAGTAGCGCGATGCGTTTCACCTCGCTCGGCAGCGGCAGCTCCGGAAACGGGCTGGTCGTAGAGAGCGGGCGGACGCGCCTGTTGATGGACTGCGGCTTCGGCCTCGCCGAGACGAAAGCGAGGCTCGAACGCGCGGGCCTCAAGCCCTTGGACATCACCGCGATCCTCGTCACCCACGAGCACGATGACCACATGGGCGGCGTCGCGCGCTTCTCGATGCGCTACGCGATCCCGGTGTATCTCACGCGCGGCACGGGGCAATGGCTGCCGGAGGACTTTCCGGCGGTGCTCGTGCGCTACATCGACTCGCACACGCCGTTCGCCGTCGATGCCATCGCGGTCGATCCGATCCCGGTGCCGCACGATGCGCGCGAGCCGGTGCAATACGTGTTCTCCGATGGCGCCGTTCGCCTTGGCGTCGTGACGGACCTGGGCACGGTCACGCAGCACGTGGTTGAAAAGCTCTCGGGCTGCGAAGCGCTCGTGATCGAGTGCAATCACGACCTCGACTTGCTGATGACGGGCCCCTATCCGGATTCGTTGAAGCGGCGTGTCGCGGGACGCTTCGGCCACTTGAGCAACGCCGACGCGGGCCACCTCGTCGAAGCGCTGGATCGCGGCAAGCTTCGCCACCTGATCGCCGCGCACCTGTCACAGCAGAACAACACCCCGGCGCTCGCGGTCGAGGCACTCGCGCGGGGCGCCGGGTGCGAGCGCGAATGGATCGGCATCGCGCGGCAGGACGAAGGGTTCGACTGGCGCGACGCCTAGGTTGGTTCCTCAAAGCCCGAGCGTGGTCGCCGACACGGCAGGCTCGGAAAGGTCCCAGATCTCGTCGAAGCGCTGCGCGATCGGCAACGTATCGGCCGGGGAATGCAGCGCCACGATGGCGCGCGGCTGCTCGAAATGAAGCTGGTGCCACACGCTGTGGTCGTCGGCGAGCACGAACGGATCCATGGCGTTGCGCGCCTGGGCGATCGTGCGGTGGATTTCGATCGACATCGGGAACTGGCGAAGCAGCGTGAGCAGCCGCGGGCAGTCGCGCTCGAGGCCGTCGGTCTCGTGGAGCGCGATCTGCAGGCGGTGCGCGCGGCCGCGCACGAGGAACTCGCGAAGCTTGTCGGCCCGCCCGGGCGAGTTGAAGCCGCGGTTGGCGAGCGTGATGTCGAAGATGCGGATGGTGTGCTGCGCGACCGAGATCACCTCGTCGATCGCGGCCAGCGACTCGGCGATGCCGGAGATGGGCCGGTAGACGGGATCCGAAGGTGCGGCGCTGCTCTCGCTCATCGTGCCTCTCCTGTCGTGAGGAATCCGCGCAGGTACCACGCGTGCGCCGAGTCCCAGAACGGCCGCGGCGCGGCGACCGGAGCATCGATCCGCCGTGCGTCCGCGAGCTGCCGTACGAGCTGGCGCGCCGGCGCCGGAATGCGAACCTCGTCGCCGTTCAGGAAGAACATCGTGCCAGAAAAAACGAGGCGCGAGCGCGGGTCGAGCTCGAGGCCCGTGCGCGCCGCGCGCCGCTCGAACTGGGCGCGCGAGAGCGGCCGCGCCGGGGGCGTGAAGAAGACGTGCGCCTTGGGCTCCGAAAGAAAGCCGCCGGCGAACGCCCGGATGTCGCGATCGCTCCAGCGGATATTGCGCATCGCGCCGGCTGCGTGGCGCATCCAGCGCGCCGGGATCGCGCCCGGATGGCGCGCGGGTTTCTCGGCCGGATCGCGATAGTGCCCCGCGGGAGCGAGGCGGTCGCGCAGGAAATCCAGAAATCCCTGCACGAGTTCCTGGTCGGCCGGAGCGCGGAATCCGATTGACCATGTGAGGCATTCGGATTCGGCAACACCATGATGCGCAACGCCCGGAGGAAGGTAGAGCATGTCGCCCGCCTCGAGCACCCACTCGGTCTCGGCCTCGAACCGCGCGAGGATCTTGAGGTCCGTCCCCGGGACGAAGGCGAGGTCCTCCTGCCGCGAGATCTTCCACCGGCGCCGGCCGCGTCCCTGCAGGAGGAACACGTCGTAGGAATCCACGTGCGGGCCCACGCTGCCGCCGGGCACCGCGTAGCTCACCATGACGTCGTCGATGCGCGCATGGGGAATGAAGTCGAACCGCGACAGAAGCTCGCGCGCCTCGCGCGAAAAGTGGTTCGTATCCTGGACCAGCACGGTCCAATCCCGGCGTGGAAGTTGCTTGAAGCGCGATGCGGGGATCGGGCCATGCTCGACGGACCAGCGCTTGCCGCGCCGGACCACGAGGCGCGAGTTCGCCTCTTCGTTCGACGCGAGTACCAGCACCTCGCGCGGCGAGAGCGGATCGGCGAAGCGCGGAAAGGCACCACGCAGCAGCAGCGGCTCGCGTTGCCAGTAGCTGCGCATGAATGCCGCGCGATCGAATCTTCGTGGTCGCGAAGCGACGGCAGAATCAAACAGAGGGGCCTTGACTGTCATGAAAATGGGCTAGAATCGATTCGACTGTCGAGCGAAATGCGGGTGCCATGCTACATGTAGGTCAGCCAGCGCCGTCGTTCCAGCTTCCCGACGCGAGCATGGAGATGATGGATCTCTCCAGCTACCGCGGCAAGAAGAACGTCGTCCTTTATTTCTATCCGAAGGACGGGACGCCCGGCTGCACCATCGAGGCCATCGGATTCAGCGACCGCGAGGGCGAGTTCATCAAGCTCGATGCGGTCGTCTTCGGCGTCTCGCGCGACGACGTGCTCTCGCACCAGGCATTTCGCGACGAGCACGGCCTTACCGTGCAACTCCTCGCCGACACCGAGGAGGAAGTCTGCCGCCTCTACGAGGTGATCGAGGAGAAGATCGTCGGCGGCCACCCCAAGTCGTGCCTGCTGCGCTCCACGTTCATCATCGACAAGAAGGGCGTCGTGCGCCACATCCTGCGCGACGTGAGCCCGCGGGCCCACGTGGAGGAAGTGCTCAAGGTCTGCAAGACCCTCGGAAAAGCGCGTGCCAATTAGCCGCGGCATGGTGGTGAAGCTCGACTACGAGCTGAAGGACAGCGACGGCGACCCGGTGGAGGAGGAGGGAGCCCAGCTGGAATACCTCCACGGCGGCTACGGCGGCATCTTTCCCAAGGTCGAGGACGAACTCGAGGGCAAGGACGTGGGCCACGTGCTCAGCTTGACGCTCGAGCCCCTCGATGCCTTCGGCGAATACGATGCGGACCTGCTTCGCGTCGAGCCGCCCGACCTCTTTCCGGAAGCGATCGAGGTCGGCATGCAGTTCGAGGGCGTCCCCGGCGACAACGAGGACGAGGCGCTCATCTATACGGTGACCGACATCACGCCGGAGGGAGTCGTGGTCGACGGCAACCATCCGCTCGCGGGAGAGCGCCTGTGGTTCAAGGCGAAGGTGAGCGGCATTCGTCCCGCATCGCCCGACGAGATCAAGCACGGCCACGCGCACGGCGACATCGGGGTGCATCCGCACTAATCCGGCGCGCCGCCTCCGAACCTGGGCACGATCGCCTGCAGCATCGGCTCCGCGATGAACAATGATGGGTCGGCCGGGTCGACGATCACGCGCACCCATCCCACGAACGGGCTTCCATAAGTCTCCAGGCGTAACGCGTTGGGGATCGGCGCGCCGGACTCATCCTTGAAGGGCGTGTCGAAGTGGTAGGTGTGCGTGTCGCCGTGGACGAACATCACCGGGCGATTGAGCCGGCGCGCGAGCGCTCCCACGTGCGCGATGAGCTCGCTGTAAGCGGGAATGTCGTTCACCCAGGGATCGGCCTGCGTGGCGATCACGAGCGCACGATCGCCGTCGCGCAGGGCGAGGTCGGCGGCATGGTCGATCCACGCGCGGTTGGCGGCGTTGCGGCATCGCGCCTCGGCGTCGGACGCGGCGTCGAAGCCTTCGTTGTTCCTGCTGCCCGGGACGTTCACAGTCACGAAGCGCACGCGGCCATGGGACCAGAGGCGATTCTCGGGATACGCATGACACCCCGGCGCGGCGTGATCCTCCGACTCGGTCGCAAGCTCCACGCGGCCCAGGGTGCTGCGGCCGGCGAAGAACACCTCCCGCAGCTTCACGAGGCGCTCCAGCGGATCGTCGGCACCGTTGGTCTTGCGGCGGCAGTCGGTCCACTCGTTGTCGCCGGGCGTGTAGATGAGGGGATGGGTCGATGCGTCGAACCAGGCCTTGCGCTCGCCGAAGAGCTCGTCGGTGCAGCGCGAGTGGCTGCCCGCCTTGATGTCGCCCACGTGGATCACGAACGCGAGCGGTTCGCCGTTCATGCGCTCGATCATCTCGACGAAGGGTTTCTCTTCGCCCTTGCTGTAGGGCGCGTCTCCCATCACGCCGAAGACGAATCCCTCCGGCGACCGCGGCGTCGTGGCGCACGCGGCGGCGAGGAGCGCCAGCGCGAGCGTCGCGAACCTAGTCATCGGAGAGCTTCTTCAGGCGATAGAGGGCCTCGAGGGCCTCCTTGGGCGACATCTCGTCGGGACGCATGGCATCGAGCGCATCGGCAAGCGCGCTCGTCGCCTCCAGCTCCGATGCGACCTGCGCCTCCGGCGAAAAAAGATCGGACTGGCTGCCGCTCGTGCGGAGCTGGCCTTCGAGCTCCGTCAGGTGCTTGCGCGCCGCGCGCACGACGTCCTTCGGGATTCCCGCGAGGTGTGCCACGTGGATTCCGTACGAGCGATCGGCGGGACCGCTCTCGAGGCGGTGCAGGAAGACGATCCGGTCCTTGTGCTCGATCGCATCGAGGTGGACGTTGGCCACGGCGGGAATCGTTCCGGCGAGCTGTGTCAGCTCGAAGTAGTGGGTCGCGAACAGCGTATAGCAACGGGTCGTTTCGGCGAGATGACGGGCAACGGCGTAGGCGAGCGCGAGCCCGTCGAAGGTCGAGGTTCCGCGCCCGATCTCGTCGACGAGCACCAGGCTTCGCGGTGTCGCGTTGTTGAGGATCGCGGCGGCCTCGGTCATCTCCACCATGAACGTCGAACGCCCGCCGGCGAGGTCGTCGGAGGCGCCGATACGCGTGAAGATCCGGTCGATGGGCCCGACGATCGCGGACTTCGCGGGAACGAAGCTGCCGCAGTACGCGAGGAGCGCGATCTGCGCGACTTGCCGCATGTAAGTGGACTTGCCGCCCATGTTCGGGCCCGTGATGAGCAGGAGCTGGCGGGAGCGGGCGAGGCTCGTGTCGTTCGGGATGAAATCGTCCACCTGGCTTTCCACCACGAGATGGCGGCCGTCATGGATCTCGATGCGGTCCTCGGAAGTGAATTCGGGGCGCGAGAGCGAGAGCGTCTCGGCGGACGCCGCGAGGGCGGCGAGCGCATCCAACTCCGCGGCCGCGTCCGCGATGGATTTCAGCCGCACGATGTGGACGTTCAGCTCGTCGACCAGCGCCTCGTAGAGGATCTTCTCGCGGGCGAGGGCCCGGTCGCCGGCCGCGAGCGCCTTGTCCTCGAAGGCCTTCAACTCCGGAGTGATATAGCGCTCGGCGTTCTTCATCGTCTGGCGCCGCTTGTACTCGACGGGCACCTTGCCGAGGTTCGATTGCGTGACCTCGATGTAGAAACCGTGCACGCGATTGAACTCGACGCGCAGGTTGGCGATGCCTGTGCGTTCACGCTCGCGCTTCTCCATCTCGAGCAGGAACGCACCGCAATCGTCCTGGATCGCGCGCAGCTCATCCAACTCCGCATCGCATCCATCGCGGATCACGCCGCCTTCGCGGAGGATCGCCGCGGGCTCGTCCTTGAGCGACTTCGCGAGGCGCTCGTGGAGATCCGGCGCCGGTGCCAGCGATTCGGCGGCCCCCAGCAATCCCGGATTGCCGCTTTGCGTGAGCAGCCGGTGCAGCGCGGGGAGTGTTGCGAGCGTGTCGCGCAGTCCCGCGAGGTCGCGGGGCCGGGCGGTGCGAAGTGCCACGCGCGCCGTGATGCGCTCCACGTCCGACCACGACGCGAAGGTCGAAGCGAGATCCGGATGGCGAAGCGGCGACGACGCATCCGAGAGCGCGTCGATCACCGCGTGCCGCCGCTTGAGGTACGAGGTGTCGCGCAACGGATGATGCAGCCAGTGGCGAAGCCGGCGGCTCCCCATCGAGGTCGCGCACCGGTCGAGGAGCGAGAAGAGCGTGGGCGACTCGGCGCCCGCGATCGTCTCGGTGATCTCGAGGTTGCGACGGGTCGGCGCATCCATCGTCACGAATTCGCTTTCGCGCTCCACGCGAAGGCCGGTGACGTGGGGCAGCGCCGATTGCTGCGTGTGGCGGCAATAGGCGAGGAGGGCGCCCGCGGCGGCGAGCGCCGCGTCGAGGCCCTCGACGCCATACCCCGACAGATCCGTGGTGCCGAACTGCTTCGCGAGCTCGCGGGTGGCCACCGTCGTATCGAACTGCCAGGGCTCCAGTCGTTTCACCGCAGCAAGGGTGTTGCCGAGGTCCAGGTCGTGCACGGCCAGCAATTCGGCGGGTGCGAGGCGTTCGATCTCGGCCGCGAGCCCCGCGCGTGGAACCTGCGAGATCGCGAGGCTACCGCTCGCAAGGGACATCCAGGCGAGCCCCGCTTCGTTGTCGATGATATGCACCGCGGCGAGCAAGCTCTCGCGCGAGGCGGGGAGCAAAGCCGAGTCCGTGATCGTGCCCGGCGTCACCACGCGCGTGACCTTGCGCTCGACGGGTCCCTTCGAGGTCGCCGGGTCTCCCACCTGCTCGCAGATCGCCACCGACTCGCCGAGCTTCACCAGCCTCGCGAGGTATTGCTCGACGGAGTGGAACGGAACGCCCGCCATGCGAACGGGAGCGCCCGCCGATTGGCCGCGCGAGGTGAGCGTGATGTCGAGCATCTTCGAGGCCCGCTCGGCATCGCCGTAGAACATCTCGTAGAAGTCGCCCATGCGGTAGAAGAGCAGCATATCGGGGTACTGCGCCTTGAGGGCGAAGTACTGCTGCATCATCGGGGTGTGGCCCGCGGCGCTCATCAGTGCAGCTTCACTTTCGGTTCTACTTGCCGGCGGATCATGCGGGAGAGCGTATCGAGCGCCATGCCCCAGAAGCCATGCAGCGCCCAGATGTGCTGCCGGTATAGGGAGACGTAGAAGAACTTCGCGAGCCATCCCTCGACGCGGAACTTCTCGCTCGCGATGAAGCCCATGAGCTGGCCCAGCGTCTCGTAGTTGCCGAGCGACACGAGTGACCCGAAGTCGCGGTAGCGATAGGCGGCGAGCGGCTTTCCCGCCAGGCGCCGCGCGAACGCCCTCACCACGTGCGAGGCTTCCTGGTGCGCGGCCTGCGCGCGCGGCGGAACGAGGCGCCCCTCGATCCACGGGCACGCGGCGCAATCGCCGATGGCGAATATGTCGTCGTCGCGCGTGACCTGGAGCGTGGGTTTCACGACGAGCTGGTTCAGGCGATTCGATTCGAGGCCGCCCAGGTCCTTCAGCACCGCGCCGCAGCGGATGCCCGCGGCCCACACGATGAAGGTGGCCGCGACCTCGTGTCCCGATGCCGTCCTGAGTCCCGTGGCCTTCGCCTCCACCACGCGCTCGTTCGTGAGCACCTCGACGCCCAGGTCCTCGAGCGTCTTGAGAGCGCCATCGGCCACGTGGTCGGGAAGCCCGGGCAGGATGCGCGCTCCCGCTTCGACGAGTGTGAGGCGGATCTGCTTCGCGGGATCGAAATTCGCGAGGCCGTAGGCCGCGAGCACGCGAGTGGTGTTATGCAACTCCGCCGCGAGCTCCACGCCGGTGGCGCCGGCCCCCACGATCGCGATGCGGATCGCCTCGCCGCTCGCGGCGAAGTTCGCGCGGAAGCACTCGTTCACCAGGCGGCGATGGAAAAGATGCGCCTGCCAGGTGTTGTCGAGCATGAACGCGTGGTCGCGCACGCCCGGCGTGTTGAAGTCGTTGGACTCGCTGCCGATCGCGATCACGAGCATGTCGTAGGGCACGCGGCGCTCCGGAAGGATCTCGCGTCCCTCGTCGTCGCGCACGGCCTCCACCGCGATGTGGCGCGCGCCGCGGTCGAGGCCCGCGAGCCCGCCCAGGATGAACGTGAATTCGTGCCAGCGCGCCTGCGCGAGGTAGTCGAGCTGGTGCTGGTGCATGTCCATGCTGCCCGCGGCGACCTCGTGCAGCAGCGGCTTCCACAGGTGCGTGCGGCTGCGATCGACGAGCGTCACGTGGGCCCGGCCGCGGCGGCCGTACTTGTCGCCCAGCCGCGTGGCGAGCTCGAGGCCGCCGGCGCCACCGCCCACGACGACGACGCGCGGGCTCATCGCGGGCGAGCGGCCATGGTCAGCCCTTCTGCTTGAGGGTCTGCAGGATCGCCGAGAAGAGCTTGGCGTTGGAAGCGACGACGCGGCCCGACTCGAGGAATTTGTCGTTGCCGTCCAGGTCACCGATGAGGCCGCCGGCTTCCCGCACGAGGAGCGCGCCCGCGGCCATGTCCCACGGCGAAAGGCCGATCTCCCAAAAGCCGTCGATGCGTCCCGCGGCGACCCACGCCAGGTCGAGCGCCGCGGCGCCGGGCCTGCGGATCCCCGAGGTCGCGAGCATGACGTTTCGCATCATGCGGATGTAGTCGTCGATGTTCGATACCTCGCGGAAGGGAAATCCCGTGCCCATGAGTGCTGCTTCCATCCGGTCGGTCTTGCTCACGCGGATGCGCCGGTCGTTCAGGTACGCGCCCACGCCCCGGGTCGCGGTGAAGAGCTCGTCGCGGTTGGGATCGTAGATCACGCCCTGCGTCGGCACGCCCTTCACCAGCAGGCCGATGGACACGCAGTATTGCGGGAAGCCGTGAAGGAAGTTCGTCGTGCCGTCGAGCGGGTCGATCACCCAGAGATGGTCGGACTTCGAGTCGCTCTGGCCGCTTTCCTCGGCGAGGATGCCGTGGTCGGGGTAGGTCTGGCGCAGTATCGAGATGATCGCCTCTTCGGCGGCATGGTCCACCTCGGAGACGTAATCCTTCTGGCGCTTGCTGCGAACCGTGAGCTTGTCGAGGTCGAAGGAGGCGCGGGTGATGATGCCGCCCGCCTTGCGCGCGGCCTTGACGGCAGTGTTGAGCATCGGGTGCATCCACCCGATTTTACGTCACTACGTGGGACCGGACAGGATCTTGATGAACTTGCCCCAGGCGGGGCCTATGCGACGCAGCTCCGCGCGATGTTCCTTGGCGAGTCTTTCGAATACGCGCGCGCCGTGCGAGGTGAGGTGCACGACGACTTTGCGCCGGTCGCTGAGGGACGGCTCGCGGCGCACGAGCCCCTGCTGCTCCAGGCGGTCCACGAGGCCCACCGCGCTATGGTGCTTCACGAGCAGTTGCGCGGCGAGCTCGCTCATGCCGAGCATGCCGTGGCGTGACTTCATCACGAGCAGCGCCTGGTATTGCTGCTGCGTGAGGCCCACGGCGGAGGCGGCAACGTCGCTGAATGCCAGGAACCGGCGCAGCGTGTAGCGGAACGCGGCGAGCGTGCGGTACTCGGCGGGCCCCAGGCCGGCGGGCCTCGATTTCTTCACATCGGCCAAGCGTCAATCCTCCGGTTCCTATTGCACTACAGGGACAGGCCTTTTACAACCCGTTTGACAAAATATCGCGCTACGATATATACAGCAGTTGTATCGCGCTGCGATGCATGTGCCGGCAGTCACATGCGCCCGCTGCCGGTACGGCAGCACAGGTGGGGCAAGCGGGGCGCCGCGGAAGCGGTGCCCCGTTTTTTTTCGCCGGCCTCGGGCACAATCGGCCGATGCCCAAGCCCGACCCCGTGGCGCGCATCGCGATCGTCCTGTCGCGCCCGAGCCACCCTGGCAACATCGGGGCGGCCGCCCGCGCGATGAAGACGATGGGATTTTCCGACCTGCGCCTGGTCGCCCCGAAGAAGCCGCCGGGACCCGAAGCCGGGGCGCTCGCTTCCAGCGCGCTCGACGTGCTGGAGGCGGCCAGGACCTTCGGTCGCCTGGAGGCCGCGCTTGGAGATACCGAGCTCGCCGTGGGCTTCAGCTCGCGATCGCGCGATCTTTCCCACCCCGTGCTCACGCTTCGCGAGGCCGCGCCGCAAATCCTCGAGTCGGCCCGCGGCGGCCGCGTGGCGCTCGTCTTCGGCAACGAGACATTCGGCCTCACCAACGAAGAGCTCGGGCGCTGCCAGATGCTTTGTGCGATCCCCGCCAACCCCAGGTACGCATCGCTCAACCTGGCGGCGGCCGTCCAGGTGGCCTGCTACGAGATCGCCACCGCGGCCGGGCTCCATGCTCCGGCGGCGAGCCCCCTGAAGGAGCCGGCCGCCATCGAGGACATCGAATCGCTCTATGCGCATTGGGAAGCAACGATGGTCGCGAGCGGGTTCCTCGACCCGAAGCAACCCAAGCGGCTGATGGAACGCATCCGGCGCCTCTTCGGGCGCGCGCGGTTGGAGCGCGAAGAGGTGAAGTTCCTGCGTGGAATGCTCGCCGCGTACGAAAAGCGGATGAAACGCTAGTCGGCGGCGGATGCCTCGGCCGGATGCGGCGGGTCGATGAGGAGCGCGAAGAGCGCCACGGACCCCGCGAGCGCTGACGAGGCGATGAACACCGAGCGCAGGCCCACGGTTTCCACGAGCCATCCGCCCAGCGCCATCCCGACTCCCAGCCCACTGATGATGCACATCGAAGCCCACGTGAAAGCCTCGGTGGCGTAGCGCGGGGGCGCGAGGCGCGAGACGAGGACCGATTGGGCCGCGATCGACGGTGCGATGAGCGCGCCGGCGAAGAACGCCAGCACCATGAGGACCGGGGTCGGCGGCAGGAGCGCGTGCAGGAGGATCGGCAATGCCATGAGGCCCAGGGCGCACGCGAACTGCCGCTCGACGGGCAGGCGGAAATGCAGGCCGCCGTAGAGCGCGCCGCCGGTGGCGCTGCCGAGCGAGTTGATGCCGAGCAGCACGCCTCCCAGGGCGGGCACCGCGAGGAAGGTGCCATAGGCGGGATAGCCCACCTCGAGCAATCCCAGGCATACGGTGAGCCCGAAGGTCGACGCATAGATGACGAGCAGGCGCGATTCCGTGAGCGGCCCCAGCAGGTGACGCTCGCCACCGTCGCCGGCCTTGAAGTAGCGAAGCGCGGGCGAGGCGAGGAATACCAGGAAGGAACCCACGACTGTCGCGATGGATACCGCGAACGCCGCCGTCGCGCCGAAGCTCGCGAGCACCGCCGCCACGATTGTCGGGCCCAGCGTGAAGTTGATCTCGATCGTCACCGAGTCGAGCGCGAAGGCCATGCGCCGGTCCTCGTCGCGTTCGAAGCGATGGCGCCACATCGTGCGGGTAAGCGTCGTGGTCGGAGTGGAGAAGATGCCCGTGAGCGCGGCGAAGATCCCCACGACCGTGAAAGACAATCCCATCTTCGCCGCGACGAGCAGCGCCACGAGCCAGAGAGGTTGCATCACTCCGGTGACGTAGAGGACGCCGCGCGGCCCGCTGCGATCGACGATGCGTCCCACGATCGGCGCCGCGATCGCAGCCGCCACGTAGTCGATGCCGACCGCCGCGCCCGCCAGCGCGAAATTGCCCAAGGACTCGCGGAGGAAGATCAGCATCGCGAAGCCCACCATGCCGATGGGCATGCGCGAGGCGAGTCCCACCAGCAACAGCTTGGCGACGTCGCCCTGCCGGACAAAATCGGCGTACTTCCGCAGGAATTGCTTCAACGGAGGAAATGCTTCACGGGAATAGTTGATTATTTTACTCGGGAATACTAGACTTTTGTCCATGTTCCGGCGAACCCTCGAAGACATCCGCTGCGTATTCGACCGCGATCCGGCGGCGCGCACCGTCTGGGAAGTGTTCACGTGCTATCCGGGGTTCCATGCCCTTCAGATGCACCGGTTCACGCATGCGCTCTGGTTGCTGGGGCTGCGCTGGCTCGCGCGCTTCTCGTCGAACATCGCGCGCTTCCTAACCGGCGTCGAGATCCATCCGGGCGCCACGATCGGGCGGCGCGTTTTCATCGACCACGGCATGGGTGTCGTGATCGGCGAGACGGCCGAGATCGGCGACGACTGCACCCTGTATCACGGCGTCACGCTGGGCGGAGTGTCCTGGAACCAGGGCAAGCGCCATCCCACGCTAGGCAAGGGCGTGGTGGTCGGAGCGGGCGCCAAGATCCTCGGTCCGTTCATCGTTGGCGACGGGGCCAAGGTGGGATCGAATTCGGTCGTGGTGAAGGCGGTGCCGGCAGGCGCGACGGTGGTGGGCATTCCTGCCCGCGTCGTCGAAGCGGCGGCGGCCCGGCCTGCGGCCGACCGCATGGCGTTCGACGCGTATGCGGTCAGCGCCGACCTGGATGACCCGTTGAACCGCGTCCTCAATGCCCTCGGAACCCGGACGGAAGACTTCGACGAGCGTATCGCCGAGATCCTCCATCGCCTCGAACAGCTGGAAACGGATTCGAACTCCGGCGATCTTCGTCGAAAAACCGGCTGAGTGTTCTGCCCGGGTTTGTCACCCCGGGGGAACAATAGTTGAGTATAATTGTCGGATATTTAAGGTAAGCCTAAACCCATGAGACTCTCGACCAAGGGACGATTCGCCGTCACCGCCATGCTGGACCTGGCGCTCCATAGCGCCGAGGGTCCGGTGACCCTTGCCGGCATCAGCGGGCGGCAGAAGATCTCCCTGTCCTACCTGGAGCAGCTATTCGGGAAGCTTCGCCGCAACGAGCTCGTGGAAAGCGTCCGTGGCCCGGGCGGCGGATACCACCTCGCCCGCGACGCATCCAAGCTCACCGTGGCCGACATCGTGAGCGCCGTCGAGGAGACCCTCGATTCCACTCAATGCGCCGGGCGCGAGAACTGCCACGACAACCATCGATGCATGACGCACGAGCTGTGGGAAGAGCTCAACACGACCGTGTACGGGTTCCTGTCGGGCGTGACCCTCGCGCAGCTCGTGGAGAAGCAACGCACCAAGCCCGTATCGCTCGTTCGCAACCATTCGCGTCCGCGCGACGGGCATCCCATCACGGCCTGACCATGACCTCCGCACGCAAGCACCCCATCTACCTCGACTATTCGGCCACCACGCCGGTGGATCCGCGCGTGGCCGAGAAGATGATTCCCTGGCTCACGGAGCACTTCGGAAACCCCGCTTCGCGCAGCCACGGTTATGGCTGGGAGGCCGAGGAGGCCGTCGAGAATGCGCGCCTCGAAGTCGCGAAGCTCGTGAACGCGGACCCGAAGGAGATCGTCTGGACCTCCGGCGCCACGGAAAGCGACAACCTCGCCCTGAAGGGCGCGGCGCACTTCTACAAGACCAAGGGCAAGCACCTGGTCACGATGAAGACCGAGCACAAGGCCGTGCTCGACACCCTGCGGGAGCTGGAGCGCGAAGGCTTCGAGGTCACGTACCTGGATCCCGAGCCCAACGGCCTCATCGACCTCGAGAAATTCAAGGCGGCCCTGCGCCCCGACACGACAGTCGTGTCGATCATGCTCGTGAACAACGAGATCGGCGTGATCCAGCCCATCGCCGAGTTGGGCGAGATCACGCGCGCGAAAGGCATCATCTTCCACGTGGATGCGGCGCAGGCCACCGGCAAGGTCGCCATCGACCTCGCCGAGCTCAAGGTCGACCTCATGAGCTTCTCGGCGCACAAGACCTACGGTCCCAAGGGCATCGGCGCCCTCTACATTCGCAGGAAGCCGCGCGTGCGCCTGGAAGCGCAGATGCACGGTGGCGGCCACGAGAAGGGCTTCCGTTCCGGCACGCTCGCCACGCACCAGATCGTGGGCATGGGCGAGGCGTTCCGTCTCGCGCGCCTCGAGATGGCGGGCGAGAACGAGCGCATCCGGATGCTCCGCGACAAGCTTCTCGCGGGCTTCAAGGACATGGAGGAGATCTACGTGAACGGCGATCTCGAGCACCGGGTGCCGCACAACCTCAACGTGAGCTTCAATTTCGTCGAGGGCGAGTCGCTCATCATGGGCATGAAGGAGCTCGCGGTGTCGTCGGGATCGGCGTGCACGTCGGCCTCCCTCGAGCCTTCGTACGTGCTGCGCGCGCTCGGCCGAAACGACGAGCTCGCGCACAGCTCCATCCGTTTTACACTCGGGCGCTTCACCACCGAGGAGGACATCGCGTTTGCCGTGAAGCTCATCAGGGAACGGATCGGCAAGTTGCGCGACATGAGCCCGCTCTGGGAGATGTACAAGGACGGGGTCGACTTGAATACAGTGCAATGGGCCGCGCATTAGCGCCGCCTAGGAGATATCCATGGCATATAGCGAAAAAGTCATCGATCACTACGAAAATCCCCGCAACGTGGGCTCGTTCGCGAAAGACGAGCTGGGCGTTGCCACCGGCATGGTGGGCGCGCCCGCGTGCGGCGACGTGATGAAGCTGCAGATCAAGGTGAACAAGGACGGCATCATCGAGGACGCGAAGTTCAAGACCTACGGCTGCGGCTCGGCCATCGCGTCGTCGTCCCTCGTCACCGAATGGGTGAAGGGCAAGAGCGTCGACGAGGCCGCCACGATCAGGAACACGCAGATCGCCGAGGAGCTCGCGCTCCCGCCGGTGAAGATCCACTGCTCGATCCTCGCCGAGGACGCGATCAAGGCCGCGGTCGCCGACTATCGCAAGAAGTACGGCGACCCCAACGCGGACAAGAAGGCTGCCGACTGATGGCCGTCTCCCTGACCACTCGCGCCGCCGAGCACGTGCAGCGCTATATCGAGAAACGCGGCAAGGGCGTTGGCCTTCGCCTGGGCGTCCGCACCACGGGATGCTCGGGACTCGCCTACAAGCTCGAGTTCGCCGACGAGACCCGTCCGGAAGACACGACGTTCGAGTCCAACGGCGTGCACGTGTTCGTGGACCCGAAGAGCCTCGCCTACCTCGACGGCACGGAGCTCGACTTCGTGAAGGAGGGGTTGAACGAGGGCTTCAAGTTCAACAACCCGAACGAGAAGGACCGCTGCGGCTGCGGCGAATCGTTCAACGTCTGAGAAACCATTTCGAGCTCCTGGGGATTCCGGTGAGGTACGCGGTGGATCCCGCCCGCCTCGAGGCCGGCTATCGCGAGCTTCAGTCCCAGGTCCATCCCGACCGGTTCGCTTCGGCCACTGAAGCGGACCGCCGCGCGGCGATGCAGTGGGCCGCGGCGGCGAACGAGGCGTACCGGACGCTCCGCGATCCCGTCGACCGGGCGCGCTATCTCCTGGGCCTCAAGGGCTTCGACACGGAAGAAGAGACGAACACCTCGATGCCGGCCGATTTCCTGATGCAGCAGATGGAGTGGCGCGAGGCGGCCTCGAATGCCCGCGCGACGCGCAATGCCGGCGCGCTCGAAGCCCTGCGACGCGACCTGGCCGTCGAGCATCGGGAGATGGTGAAGCAGCTCGCGCGTGCCCTCGACGCGGACGCCAACTACGAAGCGGGCTGCTCGCTCGTGCGCAAGCTCCGTTTCCTCGCCAAGCTCGACGAAGAGATCGACGAGGCGCTCGAGCCCCTGGGACACTGATGGCGCTGCTGCAGATCTCCGAGCCGGGCGAATCGCCCGAGCCGCACCAGCGCAAGCTCGCGGTGGGCATCGACCTGGGCACCACGCACTCGCTCGTCGCGACCGTGAAAAGCAGCGTATCCGAGGTGATCGCGGACGAGGAAGGGCGCCCGCTGCTGCCTTCGATCGTCCGATACTTTCCCGACGGACGCGTCGATGTGGGCTACCCGGCGCGCGCGGCGCAGGCCGACGATCCGGCCAACACGATCGTCTCGGTGAAGCGCTTCATGGGCCGCGGCGTGGCCGACGTCGCCAAGTACGGCGCATTGCCGTACCGGTTCAAGGAAACGCCCGGCATGGTCAACATCGAAACCGCGGCGGGCGCGCGCTCTCCCGTGCAGGTCTCCGCGGAAATCCTCAAGGTATTGCGCGATCGCGCCGAGCGCGCGCTGGGCGGGTCCCTTTTCGGTACCGTCGTGACGGTCCCCGCGTACTTCGACGATTCGCAACGCCAGGCGACGAAGGACGCGGCGCGCCTCGCGGGACTGAACGTGTTGCGGTTGCTGAACGAGCCCACGGCCGCCGCTATCGCCTACGGACTCGACCATGCGTCCGAGGGCACGTTCGCCATCTTCGACCTCGGAGGCGGCACGTTCGACATCTCGATCCTCAAGCTCACTCGCGGCGTCTTCGAGGTGCTCGCGACCAACGGCGACTCGGCCCTGGGCGGCGACGACTTCGACCAGGCGATCGCGACCCATTGGCGAGTGCATCACAAGATCGCGGACGCGCGTGGCGGCGATACGCGGCGCCTGCTCGCAGCCGCGCGCGAGGTGAAGGAGAAACTTTCCGCGCAAGACCAATCCGACATCCGCATCACGCTCTCGTATGGGCAGAAGCTCCACCTCCACCTCACGCGGGCCGAATTGGAGCAGATGACCGGCGCGCTCGTGCAAAAAACCCTCGGCCCCACGAAGAAGGCGCTTCGCGATGCGAAGCTCGGCACGAAGGATGTCGATGGCGTGGTGCTCGTGGGCGGAGCCACCCGCATGCCGAGCGTGCAACGGGCGGTCGAGGGGTTCTTCGGCCGCGCGCCGCTGAAGGATCTCGATCCCGACCAGGTCGTGGCCCTCGGCGCCGCGATCCAGGCGAACGTCCTCGCGGGCAACCGCGCCGCAGGAGACGATTGGCTCCTGCTCGATGTGATCCCGCTTTCGCTGGGCCTCGAGACCATGGGAGGCCTCGCGGAGCGCGTGATCCCGCGAAACTCCACGATCCCGGTGGCACGCGCCCAGGAGTTCACCACATTCAAGGACGGCCAGACCGCGATGGCGATCCACGTCGTGCAGGGCGAGCGCGAGCTCGTCGCCGACAACCGGTCGCTTGCGCGCTTCGAGCTGCGCGGCATCCCGCCCATGGTGGCGGGAGCGGCGCGCATCCAGGTCACCTTCCAGGTGGATGCCGATGGGCTGCTCAGCGTCTCCGCGCGCGAGAAGACCACGGGCATCGAATCGTCGATCGCAGTGAAGCCTTCCTACGGGCTTTCCGACGACGAGGTGGCGAGCATGCTGCAGGAAGGGTTCGCGCACGCGGAAGAGGATCGCGATATCCGAGCGCTTGCCGAGCAACGGGTCGAGGCGGAATCGTTGCTCGCGGCGTTGCGCAGCGCGCTCGAGAAAGACGGCGGACTGCTCGACGCCTCCGAACGCGCCGTGCTCGATCGCGGCATGGCCGGGCTCGAGCGCGCGTGGAGCGGAACGGACCACCGCGCGATCAAGTCCGCCATCGACGCACTCAACCGCGCGAGCGAAGCGTTCGCCACGCACCGCATGGACCGCGCCGTGGCCGGCGCGCTTTCCGGGCGAACCCTCGACGAAGTCGCGCGGAAGTGACGAAGCTCACCGTCCTTCCCCACGAAACACTCTGCCCCGACGGCGCCGTGCTCGAGGCGCGGCCGGGAACGTCGATTTGCGATACGCTGCTGGAAAATCACATCGAAATCGAGCACGCATGCGAGAAGAGCTGCGCTTGCACGACGTGCCACGTGATCGTGCGCGAGGGCTCCGGCGCGCTCGATCCGGCAACCGAGAAGGAGGACGACCTCCTCGACAAGGCCTGGGGGCTGGAGCTCACCTCGCGCCTTTCCTGCCAGGCGCGCGTGAAGGACGAGCCGATCACAATCGAGATTCCCAGGTACACGCTGAACCAGGTTTCGGAAAGCAAGAAATGAAATGGCTGGACACCCGCGAGATCGCGATCGCGCTCGCCGAAGCTCACCCCGGCGTCGACCCCTCGAAGGTGAACTTCGTGGATCTCTACACCTGGGTCCTCGCCCTCGAAGGATTCGACGACGACCCGAAGCGCGCGGGCGAGAAGGTGCTCGAGGCCATCCAGGGCACCTGGATCGAGGAGGCCTAGCATGAGCGAGCAGGTCCTCGTCGATCACACGCGGCTTCGATACTTCATCGCCCTCGCATTCGAAGCGGTCGGCATGCCCGCCGCCGATGCGCGGAGCGTGGCCGCGCTGATGGCCGACGCGGACCTCCAGGGCTCCGATGGGCATGGCGTGATCCGCCTCGTGCCGTACTTGAAGCGCATTCGCGCGGGCGGCGTGAACCTGAAGCCGAACATCCGCATCGAGAAGGAGCGCGCCGCGATGGCGCTCGTGAACGGCGACAACGCCATGGGCCACCTGGTGATGAAGCGCGCGGCGGAGATCGCCATCGAGAAGGCGAAGAACGCGGGCGTGGCCTGGGTGGGCGCGCGCTGGAGCAATCACGCCGGCCCCGCCTCGCTCTACGCGAAGATGATGTTGCCCCACGACATGCTGGGCCTGTATTTCGCCGTGGGCAATGCGAATCACCTTCCGCCGTGGGGCGGGCTCGAGATGCTGCTCTCGACCAATCCCATCGCCGCCGCGATTCCCGCGGGCGAAGAACCTCCCATCGTGCTCGACATGGCGACGACCGTCGCTGCATACGGCAAGGTGAAGGCGAAGGCCTCGCGCGGCGAGATGATGCCCGAAGGCTGGATGATCGACCGCGAGGGAAAGCCGCTGCTCGATCCGAAGCGCGCGGCCGAAGGCTTCCTGTTGCCCATCGGCGGATACAAGGGCTACGGCCTCTCGCTCGTCGTGGGCCTGCTCGCGGGCACGCTCAACGGCGCCGCGATGGGACGCGAGGTGATCGACTTCAACGCGGACGCGGAGACGCCGACCAACACGGGGCAGGCGATCGTTGCGATCGACCCTTCCGCGTTCGGGGAAGTGGCCGAATTCAAGGCGGCCGTGGACAAGCTGATCCGCGACCTGCGCAACTCGGAAAAATTGCCGGGCGTCGAGCGCATCCTCATGCCGGGCGAGCAGAGCCACGCAAAGAGCGTGCGCCAGAAGAAGGACGGGATCGCCATCGCGCCGCCGCTCATGCAGACTCTCGACCGTCTCGCCGAGCAACTCGACATCCCGCCGCTCAGGACGAACTAGGAGGTTCGCCGATGCAGTTCCTGCAACGTTTCGCACTGGTCTCGATCGCGTGCCTGCTGCCCCTCGCCGCGGCTGCGCAGGCCTATCCCGCCAAGCCCATCCGCATGATCGTCCCGCTCGCGGCGGCGAGCGCCGTGGACAATGGCGCGCGCATCGTGGCCGAGAAGATGTCGGCGAACATGGGCCAGGCGATCGTGATCGAGAACATGCCGGGCGCGTCGGGCCAGATCGGCGCCGATCGCGTGGCGAAGGCCGCACCCGACGGCTACACCCTCGGCGGATTCAACGACAGCATCATGACGATGCTGCCCAACCTCGGCCCGAAGCTGCCGTGGGACATCCTCAAGGACTTCGAGCCCGTGTCCCTCGTGGCGACAATCGAGTGGGGACTCGTCGCGAACAACGCTTCGCCGTATCACAGCGCCGGCGACCTCATCGCCGCCGCGAAGGCGCATCCGGGCGAGATCAATTACGGATCCGGCGGAATCGGCAGCCCGCAGCACATCGCCATGGCGCTCTTCGAGTCGAGCGCCCGCATTTCACTCACGCATATTCCGTACAAGGGCGCGTCGCAGGCGGCGCTCGGCGTTGCCGCGGGCGAAGTCCCCGTCGCGTTCCAGGGGCTCGCGACGGTCGCGGGACTTGCGCGAGGCGGCAGGCTTCGCGTGATCGGCGTGACGACGAAGGAGCCGCTGCCGCAATTCCCCGAGGCGCCGACTGTGTCGTCATCGGGATTGCCGGGCTTCACGTTCAACTCGTGGTTCACGATCATGGCGCCGGCCGGGACGCCCAAGGAGATCGTGGCGAGGCTCAACGCGGAAATCGTGAAGGCGCTCGCCGATCCCGAAGTGCGCGAGAAGCTCCACAACCAGGGACTCACAATCCGCGGATCGACTCCCGGGGAACTCGCCGCCGCCACGCGCGAGCAGCTCGCGAAGTACGCCAGGCTCTTCAGGGAAGCCAACATCAAGTCCGAGTAGAATCGGCGGGCCCCACCTCCAGGGGCGACAAATCAGAGGGAAGAATAAAATGAATCGATCGCTCGTCGTCGCGACCTCGCTTGCCGCGTCATTGCTGCTCGCATCCTCGGCCATCGCGCAGACCCTGGCCGATGCCAAGAAGCGCGGCGCCCTCCGCCTGGGCTATTCGGAAACCTCCGCGCCTTTCGCCTTCAAGGGCAAGGACGGCGCCGTGGTCGGATATTCGGTCGAGCTTTGCAAGCGCATCGCTGCCGCGGTCGCCAATGCCGGCGGGCCCGCCAAGGTCGAATGGGTCGCGCTCACGCCCGCGACGCGCCTCACCGCGGTCGCCAAGGGCGACGTGGACATCGAGTGCGGAACCACGACAATCACGATGTCGCGCCGCGAGAAGGTGGACTTCAGCCTGCCCATCTTCGTTGACGCCGCCACGGTCCTCGCGCGCAAGACATCGGCGACGACGCTCTCCGAGCTGCAGGGCAAGAAGGTCGCCGTGGCCGAGGGAACGACGACAGTCGCGGCCCTCGAGACGGGCCTCGCGAAGCGGTTCGTGAAGGCGGAAATCGTGATGACGAAGACCGTGTCCGAAGGCTTCGAGTTGCTGAAGGCGGGCAAGGTCGATGCGCTCGCGAGCGATCGCACGGCGCTCGTCGGCACGTTCCTGCAGGGCGGAGGAGCCGAGGGACTGATCGTGTTCGCCGAGGATCTCTCCTACGAGCCCTATGCGCTCGTCCTGAGGAAGGGCGACAGCGAATTCCGCCTGGCCGTCGATCGCGTGCTCGCTTCGCTCTATCGCTCGGGCCAGATCGAGGAAATCTACGGGCAGTGGCTGGCACCCCTGGGCAAGCCGGGGCTTCCGCTCATCAGCATGTACCTGCTGAACAGCTACCCCGAGTAAACCCGATAGCGCCGTCCTTCGGGGCGGTGAGTGAGCATGACATCGCGATTCGTGCTCTTCGCGCCGCTCGCCGTTGCCGGAAGCGGCGCGCTCGCGCAAGTGGCCGTTCCGCTGGAGCCGGTCGTGGTTTCGGCCACGCGCGCCGAGACGCGTGTCTTCGACGCGCCCGCGGCCATCGGTGCCGTGGGAGCCGACGCGATCTCGGTGGCCGGCCCGCAGGTGAACCTGTCGGAGTCGCTCGATCGCATTCCGGGGATCTCGATCCTCAACCGGCAGAACTACGCACAGGACCTCCAGCTCTCGATTCGCGGTTTCGGCGCGCGTTCGACCTTCGGCGTTCGCGGCGTGCGGATCATCGTCGATGGAATCCCCGCGACGATGCCCGATGGCCAGGGGCAGACGTCGTCGATCGACCTTTCGTCGGCCGCGCGCATCGAGGTGCTGCGCGGCCCGCTCTCGCTGCTCTACGGAAACGCCGCGGGCGGGGTCGTGCAGGTGTTCACGCAGGACGGCGCTCCATCTCCCACGTTCTGGGCGAGCGCCGCGGCGGGCGCCTACGGAATGAATCGCGAGGATCTCAAGTTCGCGACGTCTTCCGGATCCCAGGCGTTCGTCGTGGACGCTTGGCACTTCCACACGGACGGTTATCGCGTGCACAGCACGGCCACGCGCGACCTCGTGAACGCGAAGTGGACGTCGCAGGCTTCTCCCGACACGCGCGTATCCGTGGTCTACAACGGGCTGGACCAGCCCGAAGCGCAGGATCCGGGCGGGCTCACGCACGCGCAATGGGACGCCGATCCCCGCCAGACGCAGCCATCGTCGATCCAGCTCAACACGCACAAGACCTTTCGCCAGGACCAGGTCGGAACCGTCGTCGATCACCGGTTGGACGAGGACACGACCTTCACGGCCCGGCTCTACTACGGCGAGAGGAACCTCGACAACGGCCTGGGCATTCCGCTCGCGGCGCAACTTCCTCCGAGCTCGAGCGGCGGCATCGTCGCCTTCCAGCGCGACTACTGGGGCGCGGGCCTGCTCCTGTCGAGGCGTTTCTCGCTGGGCGGCGGCAATGTCGCGCGTCTCATGGCGGGCTACGACTACGACTCCATGCATGACGACCGCCAGGGCTACCTCAACGTGAACGGAAGCCGCGGCGACCTCCGGCGCAACGAAGACGACTACGTCCACAACTCCGACGCGCTCCTGCAGGGCACGATCGACTTCGGCGAGGCCTGGAGCGCGATCGCAGGCGTTCGCGCGAGCAACGTGCAGTTCGAGACGAAGGACCACTACATCGTGCCGGGCAACGGCGACGACAGCGGGACGATCAAGTATCACGCGACCAATCCCGTCGCGGGCATCACGTGGCACGCCGCGCCGGACGTCAACGTCTACTTCAACGCGGGACGCGGCTTCGAGACTCCGACTTTCACGGAAATCGCCTATCGCGACAACGCCTCGGGCCTCAACACCGACCTCAAGGCGTCGTTGAGCCGCCACTTCGAAGCCGGTGCGAAATGGCGCGGCGACCGCCAGTCGCTCGATGTCGCAGCGTTCCACATCACCACGAACAACGAGCTCGTCGTGGACCAGAACGTGGGCGGCCGATCCACGTACAAGAACGCGGGGCAGACGCTGCGGGAAGGAATCGAGGTATCGCACCTCGCGCGATGGACCGGGGAACTCAGCTCGACGATCGCCATTACGGCAATGCATGCGCGCTACGACGAGGCGTTCGTCAGCGGCAGCGGAACCGCCGCGGCGCCCGTCGCTCCGGGCAACCGGCTTCCGGGAACGCCGGAACGTTACGCCTTTGGCGAGCTCGCATACGCGCCCGGCTGGGGCGGCTACGGATTGAATGGCGCCGTCGAGGTCGTGTACACGAGCCGTCTTTACGTGGACGACATCAACAGCGATTTCGCGCCGGCCTCGACGGTTGTGAACCTGCGAGCGGGCATGCGCATGGCCTGGGGCGCGCTGGAGATCGTTCCGCTCGTGCGGTTGGAAAATGCAACGGACCGCCGCTACAGCGGATCCGTGATCGTGAACGAGTCCAACAGGCGCTTCTTCGAGCCGGCCTTGCCGCGCAACTGGATGGCATCGATCGCGGCCCGTTACCGGTTCTAGGGCATGGACTTCAGCGGGTGGCCTGTTCCTAGCGACAGCCCTTCACCAGCCTGATCTGATTGGCGCTTGCTGTGAGCGAGGCCTTGCCGGCAATTTCCGCGGGAGGGCCATGCACTGGGATCGGGCGTGATGCCCGGCCCCATCCCCCATCCGGTGCACGACCGCACACCGCGACGTCCTTTCGGCCGCGCGCGGCGCCCGTGATCATCTCCTACATACAGTCCCGCTCGCCGGAAGGGCGATGTTGGAATGGGACTTGCGTTTGCGTATATCGTATCGCGATGCTTTCGAGGCCGCGTTCTCCGGTTCGGACCGGGCGCCTTCGATCGCTCGCCCGCTGCAAGTCGCCCATGCCGTCCATTCGCAAAGGAGAAAACCATGGCAGTCAGCAGAAGGGGTTTCATCAAGGGAGGTCTCGCCGCCGGCGCCTTCGCGGCACCGATGATTGCTCGCGCGGAGTCGAGCAAGACCTTCAATTGGCGCATGACAACCGCCTGGCCGGCGGGACTGCCGCTCTACCAGAGCGGGCCGGGCAGCGCGGAGTCCTTCGCGGAGAAGTGCCTGCAGATGTCCGAGGGCCGCCTCAAGATCAAGGTGTTCTCGGCGGGCGAGCTGCTCCCGGCATTTGGCGGCTTCGACGCCTGCTCGGCGGGCAACGTCGAAATGAATCACGCCGCTTCGTACTACTGGTCGGGCAAGACTTTCGCCGCACAGTACTTCACCACCGTCCCGTTCGGCATGGAGTACCTCGGCCACTACTCCTGGCTCTACAACGGCGGGGGCATGGACCTATGGCGCGAGGTGTACAAGCCGTTCCACCTGGTGCCGTTCCCGGCCAACACGTCGGGCGTCCAGATGACCGGCTGGTTCCGCAAGCCCATCAACACCCTCGCGGACCTCAAGGGCCTCAAGATGCGCGAGGTTGGAATCGCCGCCAAGATCTACGCTGAGCTCGGGGTGGCGGTGAGCTCGCTGCCCGGCGGCGAGATCTTCCCGGCGCTCGAGCGCGGCGTGATCGACGCCGCGGAATGGGTCGGCCCGTTCCTCGACAAGCGACTCGGACTGCAAAATGCCGCCAAGTACTACTACACGACGGGATGGCACGAGCCGGCGACGACCGCCGAGATCACGGTGAACGAGAAGGCGTGGGAGTCGTTGCCCAAGGACCTCCAGGCGATGGTCGCCCAGGCGGCGCACGCCACCAGCATCGAGGGGATCATGTACCTCGAGTCGCAGAACACGGCCGCGCTCGAGGATCTCGTGAAGAACTACGGCGTGAAGACTGCGCCGTTGCCCGATGAAGTCATCAAGGGTCTCAAGACGGCGACCTTCGACACGCTGGCGACCTACACGGCAAAGGATCCGCTGGTCAAGAAGGTGCACGAGTCCTACTTCGCGTACAAGAAGACGCACGACAAGTGGTCCTCCATCGGCGAGACCGAGTACCTGACGCACGTGCAGCCGATCTGAAGGCCGTTCGTCGCATCGGCCCCCGGCCCGGTGGGCGGGACGGGGGCAGTGCAATTCCCATGGGAGCATGCTGGTGACGATGGAAACCTTCCTGTCGCGTTCCTCCCGCGTGTTGGGCGCAGCCATCGATTTCATCGGGCGCGCCGCTTCGTGGCTGGTCTTCGCCCTGGTGATCCTGATCTCCGGCGAAGTGCTGGCGCGCTACGGATTCAACAAGAGCAGCATCGCCGCCCAGGAGATGGAGTGGTGGGGGCTCGCGATCATCTCGCTGCTGGGCGTGTCCTTCACGCTCAAGCAAGGCGAGCACGTGCGCGTGGACGTGCTCTACCAGTACTACGGCGACCGGGCGAGGCTGTGGTTCGACCTGGTGGTCGCCATGGCCGTGATGTTCCCGATCTCGATCTACCTGTCCTACCTCTCGCTGCAGTTCGTCGGACAGAGCTTCGCCGAGCACGAGGTCTCGCAGAGCCCGGGCGGGTTGCCCTACGTCTGGCTGCTCAAATCGTTCGTCCCGCTGGGCCTGCTGTTGCTGGGCATCCAGAGCCTCGCCCTGGCGATGGAAAAGGCAGCTGCGCTGCTGCGCGGATCCCGCGGGGCTGGCAATGGCTAACGAGACGCTCGCCGGGCTCGAGGTCCTGGGCTTCATCGTCCTGCTGTTGGCCGGCATGCCCGTCGGATTCGCGATCGCGGCCGCGGGCATCCTCTTCGGCCTGATCGGCTTCGGGAACAACCTGTTCAGCCTCGTGCCCCTGCAGATCTACGGCGTGGCGACCAACTACACGCTGCTCGCCGTGCCGCTGTTCGTCTTCATGGGCGTTTTGCTGGAGAAGTCGCGCATCGCCGAGGAGATGCTCGACGTCATGGGGCTGATGGCGGGCAGGGTCCCGGGCGGGATGGCGATCGGCATCATCGTGATCGGCATCCTGATGGGCGCGGCGACCGGGATCGTCGGCGCGACGGTGGTGACCGTGAGCCTGCTGTCGCTGCCCACGCTGCTCAAGCGCGGCTACAACAAGGGGCTCGCGTGCGGGACCATCTGCGCTTCGGGAACCCTCGGCCAGATCATCCCGCCCAGCCTGATCCTGATCCTGCTCGCGGACCTGGTGGGCGAATCGATCGGTACGCTGTTCGCGGCCGCGCTCATCCCGGGCGTCATGCTAGGCGGGCTCTACATCCTCTACATCCTCATCCTCGCGAAGATCAAGCCCCATCTCGCGCCACCAATCCCGTTCGAGGAGCGCTCCGGAGTCTCGCGCGGCGAGTTGTCGAAGCGGGCCGTGAAGGGAGTCGCTCCCCCGATCCTGCTCATCATCGCGGTGCTCGGATCGATCATGGGCGGCATCGCGGCCCCCACCGAGGCCGCGTCGATGGGCGCGCTCGGCGCGCTCTTCATCGTGCTCTTCTCGGGAAAGCTCAGCTTCAAGGTGCTACGCGACACCATGAAGACAACGCTCAACGTGAACGCGATGATCATGCTGATCCTGTTCGGCTCGCGCACCTTCAGCGTGACGTTCCGCGGGCTCAACGGTGACGACCTCATCGACCGGATGCTCAGCTCGGTCCCGGGCGGCTACTGGGGCACCATCATCTTCCTGATGGTGGTGCTCTTCCTGCTCGGCTTCTTCATGGAATGGATCGAGATCTGCTACATCGTCCTGCCGCTCTTCCTGCCGTTTTTCGTGCATGAGCACACCAACATGGTGTGGCTCGCAACGGTGATCTGCACCAACCTGCAGACGTCCTTCCTCACCCCGCCGTTCGGATGGGCGCTCTTCTTCATCAAGGGGGTTGCGCCCCCGGAGATCACTACGGGCGACATCTACCGCGGCGTGATCCCGTTCATCGGCGTGCAGATCGTCGGTCTCGCGCTGGTGATCGCTTTCCCCCAGATTTCGCTCTGGCTGCCGACCGCGATCGGCTGGATCAAGTAGCCGGCGCGGCCTCGACGCGCGAAGTGACACATCGCCCAAAAAAAAGGCGATATTGTCTTTGACGTACCACGGGGCGCTCCGGAAGTCCTACGCCCCGATCAGACATTTCCCGGCATCGTGCCCTCGAATGCTGGAACACTCTGAATGAATGGGCGCACACATGGCCAAGGTATTCGCTTTCCCGCTGCGTCGGGCGACTCACGCGGGTTCATCCCTCTTGGAAATCTGGAAGGGACGCGCTCAGGAATCTCTCGGGCGCTTCTTGAATCGCGCCAAGGTCCCCGGCGCAGTGAGCGAGACAACGATCAAAGACTCGCTCACCGGCCAGGAGCTTCAAATCAGCGTCGGCGTATTGTTCACCCGAATTTCGGTGAACGGACGCGACTTCTACTTCGACCGAGTCTCGGGGAAGTACGGCGGCGCTGGCGGCGATACTTAGCCGACCTTCTTGTTGCAACTGGGCTTGAGTTCGAGGATCAGTCGCTTTTCCTCGTTGTCCATGTCGCCGGTTACGACATCGACCCAGTGTGTCGGGCGCGCTCGCGTGATGTCAGGATTGCCGCCACTGATATGGTCGAGCAGGCGTTGGCGAATATCACCTTTGCCAACGTAGACCCATCCACCCTGATGGACGAACAATCCATAGCAACCCATCTGGTCGGGGTTGAGTGCTTCGACATTAGCCCGAGTGAAAGCCCGAGGTACTTGTTGAGGGAACGGCATGATACGATTCCTTTTGAAAGTGTCAGAGAAGTAGATGTAGCGCCACTCCCGGCCCGAACAGTCCTCTCCCTCCAAGGTGCGAACTGTTCGGGCCGTTGTCCATTTGGGCGCGGTAACGGTGGCAGTGTTCCTCCGCGCCTCTGCGCTATGTCCTCATGGTCGCCCCCTACTTCCGATTCTTCGGCAAGATCACATCCATCAGGCGTTCAAACGCCTGCCCGCCTTCATCGGCCTCAAGAGTCTTCGCCGTCTTCAAAAAGCGAGCGGATTGCGCCTTGTCGCTCTTCGGATTTGGGGGCTTCGACTTTCGCTTTCGCTTTGCTGCCATGCGCGGTAATCCTGCGTTTACGTCCTAGTTGTTCATTCAGCAACTGTCCTATACGTCAGTCTCTTTCCCACCACGCCGCGAAGAAGGATGTCGGCGCGTTCGGAATCTTCAATCCCATTAGCTTTGCGATTGTTGTAGCGGAAGTCAAATTCAGTGACGTAGCGTTGAAGGTGGTTGTGGGCGCAGTGCTGATAGATGCCCTTCATGCCGCGCTTGAAGATGGAGAAGAAGCCTTCCACCGTGTTGCTATGGATGTGTCGATCAATCGGGGAGACATACATGCCGTCCCGGTGATTGGTAAAACCGTGGCTGGCGAACATTTTTCCGAGCTTCCGGTATTGCGAGGCTTCATCGGTCATGAGCCGCGCATGGGGATGAATGTTGGCGCGAAGGATCGGAAGAAGGGTCTTGGTCTTCAGGTCGTCCACGACGACGCTACGCGCGTAGCCCCGGATGCGATCAACGAGGGATACGACTTTGTACTTGTGTCCGGTGCCGCGACCCTTCTTCTCGCCTTGCGGCTTCTTGTTGAAGTCGCGACCGATGAACGTTTCATCAACTTCAACTGCGCCGCCCATCTTGCCGAGCGGGTCCAGGCCATAGTTACCGTCGTTCATTGCCTCGCGGATGCGATGCGACATGAACCAAGCGGCCTTGATCGTGATTCCAAGGGTGCGGTGCAGTTGGTTGGTGCTGATCCCCTTCTTGGAGGACGCCATCAGGTACATACCTTGGAGCCAGAGGCGCATCGGGATATGGCTCTTCTCGAAGATGGTCCCGACCTTCACGGTGAAGGGCTTGCGACAACCGCGTGCGCGGCACTTATACGTTCCGATCCTCGTGGACTTCCCGGCGAGCTTCACGCTGTCGCCGATCACACCGCAATGGGGGCAGACGCGACCGTTGGCCCAGATGCGGGACTCGACGTAGTCGTAGGCGGCTTGCTCGTCGTGGAAGTGTGCGGCGGAGAGGATGGAATCGGTCATGGAACCCCCAGCGGCATGCTGTTAGAGGAATTGTACCCGTTTGGCCGATTCTGTCAACTACCATCTTTACACCATGTGTAAAGTAGGACTTTACAACAAGCGGAACCCCTGCTATAGTGCCCCCATGGAAGTGCAATTCGAGGACCCGGACTTGGATCGTCTGGAAGTCGATCCGACCTTCGACGCGGGGCATTCGGCCCACATCGTTAAGGCGTATCGGAAGAAGCTCCAAGCTATCCGGGCCGCGTTGGATGAACGCGACTTCTACGCTTTGAAAGGGCTTCATTTTGAAAAGCTGCAAGGCGCGCGATCCCATCAGCACTCCATGCGCCTCAATCTGCAATGGCGATTGGTTCTCGAACTACGAGGGAAAGGATCGGAAAAAATTGTTCATGTGGTTGCAGTTGAGGACTACCACTAACGTGGTCTGGCGAGGGGAAAAGCTATGACGGCACGAGTTCCTGCGGAAGTGTTTGCACCTGGCGAGTTTCTGGCGGAAGAGCTGGAGGCGCGCGGCTGGTCGCAAGTTGAGTTGGCCGAGATTCTGGACCGGCCCCCGCGTTTGGTCAGCGAGATCATCGCGGGAAAGCGGGCCATTACGCCGGAAACTGCGATTGGACTTTCTGCGGCATTCGGATCAAGTCCGCAGTTTTGGATGAACCTGGAAACGTCCTATCAACTGTCCAAAGCTCAGATTGCCGAGCTGTCGGTGTCTCAGCGCGCGCGCCTCTACGGAACGTTCCCTGTAAAGGATTTGGTCAAGCGCGGGTGGATTGAAACGTCCGAAAACATCGAGGTCTTGGAGCGGCGATTCCTAGATTATTTCCAGATGAAATCGATGGACGACGAACCAACTTTTGCGTGTGCCGCCAAGAAAACGAAATACACCGGACAGCAAGGGTTTCTTCAATTGGCTTGGCTAAACAGAGCGCGGCTTGTAGCCAAGGCCGCGCCAGCATCTAAGTACTCGGCTACGGCATTGAAAGCAGCGATCCCCGAATTGCGTCGATGCATGGAATACAAGGAAGAAATCCAAAGAGTCTCGACGATTCTGGCGGGGGTCGGCGTTAAGTTGGTAGTAGTGGAACATTTGGCTAGATCCAAGATGGACGGGTGCTGCTTTTGGATGGATGGCTCACCAGTTATTGCGCTATCGCTCCGATATGACCGAATCGATAATTTCTGGTTTGTCTTGTTTCATGAGATTGACCATGTGCTACATGGCGAAGGCAAAGAAGTGCCTATCTATGAAACGATTGATGTGAATGAGGAGGGGCTTCCGGCCATTGAAGTGCGCGCGAATACCAATGCATCGGACTATTGCATTCCGAAGGCTGATCTAGATGGATTCATCGCACGGGTCAGCCCGATGTTCTCAAAGCAAGCGATCATTGGCTTCGCACGTCGGATGAATGTTCATCCCGGCATCGTCGTCGGGCAGCTTCATGGCAGAGGAATTATTCACTTCTCTACGAATCGAGAAATGCTCGAAAAGATCAAGGATGTTGTGACTTCTTCCATTCTCACTGATGGGTTTGGAAACTCTCTACCGTTGGGGGCACGATGAAATCGCGAACCGACTTTCTGCAAGACATCGTTCGGCAATACTTGGATGCTGGACACTCGACTCCTGCAAACCCGAAGGACATTGCGCGATGGGCGATTGAGAAGGGTCTATGGGCGCAGCGACCCGAGGCGGTGATAACGCAATGCGCGGACCAGATTGCTCGCGCGATGGCCCAGGAGTACTTCAACGACGCAAGCGGACATCGCATTCGCGCCAAGCACGCGGTCGTCTATCCGGAAGGGCCCTACTCTTATTCCCTTTGGGACGACATACGCACTGCCGACTACCAGTTCGTGTCCGTGTCGCTCCAGCAGGGTCGGAGAAACATCCTCAACCAATGCAAGCAACTGAAGAACGACGCGGACTACTACAACGAAGAACGCGAGCCTCCGGCCAAGATTCAGCTCGTATTCAACTTTGAGCTGGACCTAGAGGAGATGGAGTTGGCGAGAGGCGCGAAGCGGGCCGCGTAGGCCGCTGCTTTGGACGTGGTACGTCAAAGACAATATCGCCAAAAAAAACGGGGCAGGAAGAACCTGCCCCACAAGGCGCACTCTTGAATACAGGAGGGTGACACGTTCACTACTGTGCAAGGACGATGCCAGAAGTGCGAAGTTCCATTTCATCAAGTACATCAAGCACTTAGTCCGGAAGCGGCGCTACCGCCTGTCCCCATGCGCCGACGATCGTCGCAAGACGGCGACAGTGGGGGGCCGGTTGCGACTCAAGATATTGATTTGCCGAATGAAAGCCGTGTCGCCGTTGGGCGACACGCTTACGCGCTCCGGGGCTATTTCGTGTCGGCTTTCGAGTCGGCCTTGAACGCGGCCGCTTCGATGCCGTGACGCTGCAGGAGCTTGTAGAACTCCGTGCGATTGCGCCGCGCGAGCTTCGCCGCCTGCGTGACGCTCCCCTTGGTGAGCTTGAGGATGCGCGTGAGGTAGTCGCGTTCGAAGCGCTTGCGCGCGTCCTCGAACGAGGTCATCTCGTGCATCTCCACCTGGATGGCCTGGTCGACGAACGCCTGCGGGATGATCTCCGTGGGGCAGAGCGCGATCGACTGCTCGACCACGTTGTAGAGCTGGCGCACGTTGCCCGGCCACTTCGCCTTCACGAGGAGCTCCAGGGCTTCCTGCGCGAATGCCGCTTTGTCGCGCCCGTAGCGCGGCGCCAGCTTCGCGGCGAAGTACTGCGCGAGCAGCGGCACGTCTTCGGGACGCTCGTCCAGCGACGGCAGCTTCAACGCGACGACGTTCAGGCGATAGAAGAGATCCTCGCGGAACGTGCCCTGTTCCTTCTCCTTCGCGAGGTCGCGATGCGTCGCGGAGATGATGCGCACGTCGAAGGGGATCGAGCGGGTGGCGCCGATGGGGCGCACTTCGCGAGTCTCGATCACGCGCAGCAGCTTCACCTGGAGCGACAACGGCATGTCGCCGATCTCGTCCAAGAAGAGCGTGCCCTTGTCCGCGGTGACGAAGAGGCCGCGCTGGTCGGCGATGGCGCCGGTGAACGAGCCCTTCGTGTGGCCGAAGAGCTCGCTTTCGAGGAGTGTTTCGGGAATGGCGCCGCAATTGATCGCGACGAACGGATGGTTGGCGCGGTTGCTGGCGCGGTGGATGGCGCGCGCGAGCATCTCCTTGCCGCTTCCGCTCTCGCCCTGGATCAGCACGCTCGCATCGCCGACGGCCACGCGTTGCGCCTTCGCGAGCAGATCCTCCATGAGCGAGGATTGCGTCACGATGTCCTCGCGCCATTGCGCCGTCGCGCCCGATTGCCGCGCCGTCCCGCCCTGCAACGTGAGGGCCCGGTCGATCTGGTAGAGGAGCTCCTCCGCGTCGTAAGGCTTCGTGAGATAGCCGAAGACGCCATGCCTCGTCGCCGAGACCGCATCCGGAATTGTCCCGTGGGCCGTGAGGATGATGACGGGCAATCCCGGACAGCTCGCCTGGACCTCGCGGAAGAGCGTCATGCCGTCCATGGCATCCATGCGCAGGTCCGTGAGCAGCAGGTCGGGGCGCGTTGCAGCGAGCGAGGCGAGGGCGCGCTGGCCGCTATCGACCGCGGTCACGTCGTATCCGTTTGCCTTCAGCCGGATGGCCAGCAACCGGAGCAAATCCGGGTCGTCGTCAACCAGCAACAGGGATGCCTTGGAGTGCTTGGGCATCAGGGCCTCGGATAGGGTTTGCCGCAGGGCCATCGCGTTTCTCCGTGGGTCGCGCCGCCAAACGGGCGCTCGAGGAAGAACGCGTGCAAGAAATCTGCCAAGGAAGTGAGTTTCATGCCGCTTCCTCCTCGGCGCCCATCTTCTTGCGTGGGAAGCTGATGCGGAAATGGGCGCCGGGCCCGTCGAGGACTTCGATGCGCCCCTTGTGGAGCTGCACGTACTCCTTGACGATTGAAAGGCCCAGGCCGCTTCCCTTGATGGCGGTCACGGGCAGGTCGGCGCCACGATAGAAGGCTTCGAAGATCTTCTCCCGGTCCGTGGGAGGAATGCCGGGCCCTTCGTCGAGCACCTCGATCACCGCGTCGTTGTGGTCCTTGTAGAGCTTGATCGAGATGAGGCCGCGGTCGGGCGAGTACTTGATCGCGTTCGACAGCAGGTTGTCGAGCGTCACGCGGACCTTCTCCTCGTCGCAATACGCGGTCACGTGCTCGCAGTTGAGCTCGATTCGCATGTCCTTCGCCACGATGGCGAGCTTGCGGTCGTTCACGACCCGGCGCACGACCTCGCGCAGCTGGACGATCTTCGCGTCGAGGTACGACGCCTGCGCGTGGACGGCGCTGTAGTTGAGCAGGCCTTCGATCAGCTTGCGAAGCTCGATTGAATTTTCCTGGAGGATGCGCGCGATCTCGCGTTGCTCGGCGTTGAGGCTTCCCACCACGCCGGAGGAGAGCAGGTCGGAGCCTTCGCGCAACGCCGTGAGCGGCGTCTTCAGCTCGTGCGACATGTGTTGCAGGAAGCGCGTCTTCTGGGCCTCCAGCATCATGAGCCGCCCGCGGAGCCAGTCGAGCTGCTCGCCCAGCCGCACCATGTCGCCGGGCCCCTGGATCGCGATGGGCCTGCCGAACTGGCCTTCGCCGAGGCTGCGGATGCTTTCGCTCACCTGGGTGATGGGACGGGCGATGAGGAACGTGAACGAGGCGATGAGCAGGATCGCCGTCGGCAGGAGGGCGATCATCAGCCACAGGACGCCGTCGCGCGAGCGCACGGCCTGGGCGCGGAGCTGTTCGATTCCGTCATCGGTGACCTGGTCGCCCAGGCGGATCAGGGACTGGCCATGCTCGGAGAGCGTGGCGAACTCCTGGGGCAGCCGGCGCGCGAGCTCGGGCGTGGGTCCCGAATGCGTGACGAGCATGTTCACGGCGTCCTCGTCGCGGACGATGGAGGCGAGCTCCGAGCGTTGCGCCTCCGAGAGCTCCATCTCGTCCAGCTGGTGCGTGAAGCGAAGGAACGCCGCGCGGTTCGTGCGGTACGCGTCGAGATACATGGACTCGCCGGCCACGGCGTATTGCCGGGCCGCGCGATCCAGGGATGCGATCACGGTCGCGAGCGAGCGGCTCGCCTGCGTCACCTTCACCGACGAGTGGACGGCCTGCTCCGCGAGCCGCGACAGGCGCTGGAAGGCGATGGCGTTCGTGAGCAGCGCGAACAACAGGGGTGCCGCCACGATCGAGAAGCCGATCAGCAGCAGCGACAGGAACGACCGCGGATAGGTAAGCCTCATCCTGCTGCAATTATAGGGTGGTAAAATCCGCGCATGGCCTACGAATCGGAACTCACGCGCTTCATGCGCGACTTCATGGCGAAGGATCCGCGGCAGGTGGAGCTGCAGAAGCAGAACCGCGCGACCTGGTGGGACAAGCCCCAGGACCTCGAAGTTTCCGAGGAGCGCGCCGAGTCGGCCGTGCCGCAGCCCGGCTACGTGTACTTCTCCCACCTCCCGGAAGAAGACAAGCCCGCCTAGGCGGGAAAGAGGTTCAGCACCCCGTCCAGCCCCGAGTAGTCCAGGGCATGGGATGCTTCCGCCCGGACGACGGGCTTCGCGTGGTACGCGATGCTGGTCCCCGAAGCCCGCATCATGGGCAAGTCGTTCGCTCCGTCGCCGATCGCCATCACGCGGTCCTTCGCGATGCCGAGCTCGCGCACGAGGCGCTCTACGTGGGCGACCTTGCCGTTCGCGTCCATGAATGGGGCGACCACGATGCCTTCGAGCTTGCCGTCCTTTACCACGAGGTTGTTGGAATAGGCCTCGCCGATGCCCAACCGGTCGCGTACGCGATCGGTGAAGTAGGTGAATCCTCCCGACACCAGCAATGTCTTCAGGCCGTTCTTCCTTGCCGCCGTGACGAGCTCCTCAGCACCCGGGTTCAGGCGCAGGCGCTCCGCGTAGACGCGAGCGAGTGTCGTTTCGTCCAGTCCCGCGAACGCCTTCACGCGGCGATGCAGGCTCTCCAGCCAGTCGATTTCGCCGCGCATCGCCGAAGCGGTGACGGCCGCGACTTCGGCCTTGCGGCCCGCGAAGTCGGCGATCTCGTCCACGACCTCGACCGAGATGAGCGTGGAATCCATGTCCATGGCGAGGAGCGCGAAGTCCGAGAGCTTGCGGCCTTCCTCGACGAATCCCCAGTCGAGGCGCGATGCGGCGCAGCGCGCCGCGACCTGCGTGTGCGTCGAGCCGTCGGCGCGCGTGATGCGGAACGCGTTGTCCGACACGCGTTCGATGGCGGAGCCGCGCACGATGCCGTGCAGCTCCTTCAGGTCGCGCGTGGCGATCTCCTCGCCCTGGACGATGAGGTTCATCGTGATCGCGAAGCGTCGGCAGGATCAAACATCGATCAATTTTCGCAGGAACTGGCGGACCTCGTTCGCGCGGAGCTTGAGATCGTCCTGCTGCACCTCGATCCTCACGCGGTCCGGGCCGGGCAGGCGGTAGATGCGGCTCGATTGCACCAGGGCCAGCACGCGCCTCGGATCCACGGGCGGATGGGGCACGAACTGCACGACGATTCCGCCGGCGGATGCGTCGATCTTCTGCACCCCGAGCGGCGCCCCCTGGATGCGGAGCTTGTGGCACTCGAGGAGCACGCGCGCCGCGTCGGGAAGCGCGCCGAATCGATCGACGAGCTCTTCAGTGAGCCGCTCGAGCTCCTCCCCGGTATTGCAGTTGGCGAGGCGCTTGTAGATCACCAGGCGCTCGTGCACGTCGCCGCAATAGGTCTCGGGCAAAAGCGCCGGCGAATGCAGGTTCACCTCGGTGGCGACACTCAGGGGCGCCGAAAGGTCGGGTTCCTTGCCGCTCTTCAACTGCTTCACCGCGTGATCGAGCATCTCGTTGTAGAGCGCGAATCCCACGTCGTGGATGCCGCCCGACTGCGACTCGCCGAGGACCTCGCCCGCGCCGCGGATCTCCAGGTCGTGCATCGCGAGGTAGAAGCCCGCGCCCAGGTCCTCCATCATCTGGATCGCCTCGAGCCGCTTCTTGGCGCCCGGCGAGAGCGTCTCGTCGCCCTGCGTGAGGAGATAGGCGTATGCCTGGTGGTGCGAGCGGCCGACGCGCCCCCGCAGCTGGTGCAGCTGCGCGAGGCCGAAGCGGTCGGCGCGGTGGATGAGGATCGTGTTGGCGCTCGGCACGTCGATGCCCGTCTCGATGATTGTCGAGCACAGCAGCACGTTGTTGCGCTGGTGGTAGAAGTCGCGCATCACGCGCTCGAGCTCGCGCTCCGGCATCTGGCCATGCGCGACGGCGATGCGCGCTTCGGGAAGGAGCTCCTCCAATTCCGCGCGGCGGTTCTCGATCGTTTCCACCTCGTTATACAAGTAGTAAGCCTGCCCGCCGCGTTTGAGCTCGCGCAGCACCGCCTCGCGCACGATGCCCTTCGAAAGCCGGTTCACGAAGGTCTTGATCGCCAGGCGCCGCTGCGGCGCGGTGGCGATCACCGAGAAATCGCGCAATCCTTCGAGCGACATCGCGAGCGTGCGCGGGATCGGCGTCGCGGTGAGCGTGAGCACATCGACCGAGGTCCGCAGCTTCTTCAGCTCTTCCTTCTGGCGAACGCCGAAACGATGCTCCTCGTCGATGATGACCAGGCCCAGGTTCCTGAACTTCACGTCCTTCTGGAGGAGCTTGTGGGTGCCGATCACGATATCCAGCGATCCGGCCTCGAGGCCTTCGAGGGATTTGGCGACTTCCTTGGGGCTGCGGAAGCGCGAGAGCTCCGCGATGCGCACGGGGAACGCGGCGAAGCGATCGCTGAAGTTCTGGAAGTGCTGCTCGGCGAGCAGCGTGGTCGGAACCAGGATCGCCACCTGCGCGCCGCCGGCCACGGCGATGAACGCCGCGCGCATGGCCACCTCGGTCTTGCCGAAGCCGACGTCGCCGCACACGAGGCGATCCATGGGCCGTCCGGCCGTCATGTCCCCGATGACGGCATGGATCGCGGCGTCCTGGTCGGGCGTCTCCTCGAAGGGAAACGTGCTCGCGAACGCCTCGTAGTCCTGGCCCTTGAGCGGGAACGCGTGGCCCTGTCGCGCGAGGCGCTTCGCGTAGAGATCGAGGAGCTCGGCGGCCGTGTCGCGGACCTGGCGCGCGGCCTTGCGCTTCGCCTTTTCCCACTGGCCGCTTCCCAGCCGATGCAGCGGCGCGTCCTCGGGCGAAGCTCCGGTGTAGCGGCTGATCGCGTGCAGCTGCGAGACCGGAACGTAGAGCTTGTCGTGGCCTTCGTACTCGAGGTGGAGGAACTCCATGGCGCCTTCGCCGAGGTCCAGCGTCACGAGGCCGAGATAACGGCCGATGCCGTGCTGGCTGTGCACGACCGCGTCGCCTTCCTTCACCTCGGCGAGGTCGCGCACCATGCCTTCGGCGTTGGTGGGCGCGCGCCCGTCGCGGCGCCGCACCTGGCGCACCTGTCCCGGATAGAGCTCCGCCTCGGTCACGACGGCGATGCGCTCGCCCGCCAGCAGGAATCCCGACGCGACCGGACCGAAGGTGATGGTGAGCGGATGAGCCGATTCGGTGAAGCGGCTCCAGTCGTCGATCAATGCGGGATGCACGTCATGCTCGCCGAAGAACGTGGTCAACGTCTCGCGACGGCCTGCGCTTTCGGCCACGATCAGCACGCGGCCATCGAAGGAGGCCGTGAATTCCTTCAGGCGCTTCAGCGGCTCGACGGAACGGCGGTCCACATCGATGGCCGGAACGTCGGAGGCTTCGCGCTCGACGTCGATGCGCGGCAGCTCCTTCAGCGCGATGAAGAGGTCGTCGACCGGCACGTAGAGCTCGCGCGGCTCGAGGAGCGGCCTGTCGCGGTCGCCCTTCAGCAGGTCGTAGCGCGACTTGAGGTCCTTCCAGAACGCGTCGGCGGCGCCGTGCACGTCGCCATGCACGACGATCGTCGTTCCCTCCGGCAGGTAGTCGAAGATCGTGGCCGTGGCCTCGAAGAAGAGGGGCAGGTAACACTCGATTCCGGCCGGCGCGATCCCGTTGGAGACGTCCTTGTACACGCGGCTTCGCGTGGGATCGCCTTCGAAGCGCTCGCGGAACGATTCGCGGAAGCGCGCACGGCCCTCGTCATCGAGCGGAAATTCGCGAGCGGGGAGCGTGCGGACCTCGGAGACCGGATAGATCGACCGCTGCGTGTCCACGTCGAACGCGCGGATCGTCTCGATCTCGTCGCCGATGAGGTCGAGGCGATAGGGAACGGCGCTGCCCGTCGGGAAAAGGTCGACGAGCCCGCCGCGCACGCAGAACTCGCCGGGGCTCATCACCTGCTGGACGTGCGCATATCCCGCGAGGACCAGCTGGGCGCGAAGGCCGTCGAGGTCGAGCTTCGTTTTCGCGCGCAGGTCGAAGGTGCGTGCCGCGAGATACGAGCGAGGCGCGAGGCGCTGAACCGCCGTGGCGATGGGCGCGATGCCCACGTCGAACCGCCCATGCGCGAATTGCCAGAGCGTGGACAGGCGCTCGGACACGAGGTCCGGGTGGGCGGAGAACTGGTCGTAGGGAAGGATTTCCCAGTCCGGGAGGCGATGCACCGCGAGCTTCGGATCGAACCACGCGACCTCTTCGCGAAGGCGCTCGGCGTCCTGGGCCGTTGCCGTGAGGACGAGCAGCGGCCGGTGCGCGGCCACCTCGCGGGCGAGCCAAAGCGCATCCGACGACCCGCTCTTCCGGAGCGTGGTCCGCGACATGGGAAGCCGGGATGTCCTAGACGACGGCGACCGGGATCTTCCCGATCTTCGCGCGCCACTGGGCCGGCCCGGTCTTGTGGACCGAGTTGCCGCCCGCGTCCACGGCGACTGTAACGGGCATGTCCTTCACCTCGAATTCCCGGATCGCTTCCATCCCGAGATCCTCGAACGCGAGAATCTTCGAGGAGCGGATCGCCTTCGAGACGAGGTAGGCCGCGCCGCCGACGGCGATGCAATACACGGCGCCGTGCTTCTTGATGGACTCGATCGCGATGGGACCGCGCTCGCTCTTGCCCACCATGCCGATGAGGCCGGTCTGCGCGAGGACGGGCTCGACGAACTTGTCCATGCGCGAGCTCGTCGTCGGCCCCGCGGGCCCCACCACTTCATCGCGCACCGCATCCACCGGCCCCGTGTAGTAGATGAAGCGATTGGTGAGGGGCACGGGAATCTTCTCGCCGCGCGCCATCATGTCCACCATGCGCTTGTGCGCGGCATCCCGGCCGGTGAGAAGCTTGCCGTTGAGGAGCAGCCGGTCTCCAGCCTTCCAGGTGGCGATCTCCGCCTTCGTGAGCGTGTCGAGGTTCACGCGGCGGCTCGCCGACGTGTCGAAGGTGAGCTTCGGCCAGTCGTCGAGCGAGGGTGCCTCGAGGTGCGCGGGACCGCTGCCATCGAGAACGAAGTGCGCGTGGCGCGTGGCCGCGCAGTTGGGAAGCAGCGCCACGGGCTTCGAAGCGGCGTGGGTGGGATAGTCGACGACCTTCACGTCGAGTACCGTCGACAATCCGCCGAGCCCCTGGGCGCCGATGCCGAGCGCGTTCACCTTCTCGTAGAGCTCGAGGCGCAATTCCTCGGCGCGGGTCTTCGCTCCGCGCGCCTTGAGCTCGTGGATGTTCATCGGTTCCATCATCGCCCACTTGGCCATCAGCATCGCCTTCTCCGGCGAGCCGCCGATGCCGAGCGAGAGCAATCCCGGCGGGCACCAGTCCGCGCCCATGGTCGGAACGATCGAGAGCACCCAGTCGACGATGCTGTCCGAAGGCAGGAGCATCGCGAACTTCGACTTGTTCTCGCTGCCGCCGCCCTTGGCGGCGCAGATCACTTCCACCTTGTCGCCGGGAACGAGCTCGACGTGGGTCACGGCCGGCGTGTTGTCGCCCGTGGATTTGCGCTTGCCGTCCGGGTCGGCGAGCATCGAGGCGCGCAGCGGGTTGTCCTTGTCCGTGTAGGCGCGGCGCACGCCTTCGTTCACGAGATCCGCGAGCGACATTTTCGTGTCCCATTTCACGTCCATGCCGGCGCGGATGAAGACGATGGCGATGCCCGTGTCCTGGCAGATGGGGCGATGCCCTTCGGCGGCCATTCGCGAGTTGACGAGGATCTGCGCCATCGCGTCCTTCGCGGCGGGCGATTCCTCGCGCTGGTAGGCGGCCCAGAGGTCGCGGATGTAGTCGGCCGGATGGTAGAAGCTGATGAACTGGAACGCGTCGGCGACCGACTGGATGAAGTCTTCCTGGCGGATGGTGGTCATGGAGGCTCGATTCGAAGGGGACGGAAAAATCCCTACACCGCCGAACGCGCCGTCGCGATCCGCGGAGTGATTTCCCGACGCAGAATTTTACCATTGCGGGTGCGTGGAAAATCCTTCGCCATGTAGACAATCTTCGGTGCCTTGTAGGCGGCCAGCCGCTCTCGCCCGAAAGCGAGGAGTTCGTCGGGCGTGACGGGGCTCCCGGTCTGCGCGATCACGTAGGCCACGACGAGCCGCTTGTCGGGCCCGGCGTCTTCCGCGATGCACGCGCAGTCGGCGACCGCGGGATGGCTCTTCATGACTCGCTCGACCTCGTACGGAGAGACGCGATAGCCGAAGCTCTTGATGATGTCGTCCTTGCGCCCGAGGAACCAGAGGTAGCCGTCCTCGTCATAGCGCGCATAGTCGCCGGTGAAGAACCAGCCGTCGTGGCGCAACTTCGCGGTTTCCTCGGGCAGGTTCCAGTAGCGAAGGAAAAGGCCCGGGTCCGATTCGGGAATGCAGATCATGCCTTCCTCGCCGCGCGGCGCTTCGGCGAGTGTTTCCGGGTCGAGGAGGCGGATGTCGTGCCCCGGCTGCGGAAAGCCCGCGCTTCCCGGGCGAATCGGACGGAACTTGCTCTGCGACAAGTAGTAGCTGAACTCGCTCATGCCGACCGCCTCGTAGATGTCCCGCCCGAAGCGTTCCTTCCAGAGCGCGAAGACTTCGTCCGAGAGGTGCTCGCCCGCGCTCATGCAGTGGCGAAGCGTCGGGACATCGGAGCGCGTGAAGGTCGTCTTCTGCAGGATCTGCCGGTAGATCGTCGGCACGCCGATGAAGATCGTGGCCGAATGCTTCGCGATCAACCGGGGCCACGTCGCCGCGTCATTGCGTCCCTCGTGCGCGATCACCGTCTTGCCGCGCGCGAGCGGGTCCATGAGCGCGGATCCCAGCACATAGGTCCAGTTGAACTTGCCCGAATGGAGGATTCGGTCGATGTTCTCTCCTGCCGGCGCTTCGCGACCACGCTCGTAGTCGAACCAGTAGGTCGAGGCGGGCGCGCGGCCGGCGAGTGAACGGTGCGCGTGCAGCACCCCTTTCGGATACCCCGTGGTGCCGGACGTATAGACGAGATAGGCCGGATCGTCCGAACGCGTGGCATGGGAGGGCTCGACGCTGTCGATGCTTGCGAGCCTGCGTTCCAGCGCCTCGCCCGCGACGATCACGTGGCGAAGCGCGCCGGCGCCTTCGAGCGTCGCGCGCATGCCGTCCCATGCGGCCGCATCGATCACGAGAGCCGCCGCGCCGGAATCCTCGAGGAGGTAGCGGACTTCGTCTGACGTGAGCAGCGTCGAGGTCGGCACTGCTATGGCGCCACGCTTCATCGCGCCCAGGAACGCGGTGGGGTAGTCGATCGAATTGGGTAACCTCACCAGCACGCGATCGCCGGCTGCGATGCCGAGGTTGCGCAGCAATTGCGCGAAACGCGACGTGCGCCGCGAGAGATCGCCATACGTGATGGAGCTCGTGCCGAGCGCATCGTCCTCGACGATCATCGCCGTGCGCGATTCGGCCGGCGTGCCGAGGTGAGCGTCGGTGCATGCGACGCCGATGTTGAGCCGCTCGGGCACGTCCCACGTCCACGCGGGAAAGGGCGCTAGAGAATGACGCCGTACGGCCAATTCTCCCTCACGACTTGCGCCGGAAGCTTCCTGAGCACCTCGATCGCGAAGTCCGTGTCGTCCGCAGAGAGCGCATGCAGGGCGTGCGCCCGCAACAACGTCTGCAATGCCTTGCCGAACATGGGCGGGTCGAGCATCTCGCCGCGGAACTTGATGGCCCCGCCCAGCAGCGCGTCGGCCTCGATGGCGGCCTTGAGGATCGCGATCTTGGTCTTGATGTCCGAGGGCGATGGGGTGAAGGCGACCTTGCACGGATGGATGTGCGACGGATGGATCACCTGCTTTCCCGAAAGTCCCAGCGACGCTTCCTCGAGCGCGTGGTTGTAGACGACGCGCGACTCCTCGTCGCCGTGCAGGTCGAGCCAGCGGCGCACGTCGTCGGGCTCGACGAAATCCTCGGGCATGGTCGATTGGCCGATCAAAGTCTCCACGGCGCCGATCACCCCCTTGCCCGCGATGCGTGCCTCGAACAGGATGTCATGGAGGTAGAACTTGAGCTCCTCGGTCCAGTTGCGCGGCGTGATGTGGATGCCCATCGCCTTGGAGAAGTCGTGGATACCGAAGACCACGTGTTTCACGGTCGAGTACTGCATCAAGTCGGGGCAGATCTTGAGCGACTTCGGATGTTCGACAATCGGTTGGATGGTGATACGGTGGTTCAGTCCCACGAGCACGGCGGACAGGTCGCGGATCTCCGGCGAGCCGTATGCCTCGCCCGCCTTCGCGAGCATCACGACGTCGAAGTGCGGCGCGAGATCGCGGACGAGCTGCAGGTCCTTCTCGTATTCGTCCGTGCGAAACGGGTTGATGCGCACCGCGACTTGCACTTCCTTCTTGCGCGGAAGGCCGGGCAGCTCGCGGCGCAGCAGCTCGCGGCTCATCTCCTTCTGGCGGCAACCGTCTTCGAGGTCGAAGAGAAGCGTGTGCGCGGTGGTGTTCCAGCCATGCTTGCGGAACCGCTGGGCGGCTTGCTCCAGGTCCTCGTAGATGCCAAGCGAGGGCGCGTATTTCACGGGCGGGTAGTAGATCTGGATCCCCGGCCAGTAGTCGCCCAGGATGTCCACGGCGCTGCGGGTGGCGGACTGGGGCGTGGCGCTTCCGGGAGGGTGGAGCACGGCGTTCATGCGATCCAACGTAGCACTTCATGCTGCGCTGCGTCAATTTGCGTTGGAACAGGATGCGGGCGTTGGGGTCTGTGCTATAACTCCGAGAAAGCCAGAGGAGAAAGGACCATGTCGACCATCGAGTCGGTGCTGCAGGAAACGCGCGTCTTCCAACCGCCTGCCGAGCTCCAGAAAACCGCGAACATCGCGGGCATGGCCGCGTACGAAGCGATGGTCGCCGAGGCCTCGAAGGACTTCGAAGGCTTCTGGGCCAAGCACGCGAGAAACGAGCTCATCTGGTCCAAGCCCTTCACGAAGACGCTCGACGAGTCCAACGCGCCGTTCTTCAAGTGGTTCCACGACGGCGAGCTGAATGCGTCATTCAATTGCCTTGACAGGCACCTGAAGACGCAGCCGGGCAAGATCGCGATCATCTTCGAGGCGGACGACGGCAAGGTGACGAACGTCACCTACGAGGAGCTCTATCACAAGGTCTGCCAGCTCTCGAACGCGCTGAAGGCCCAGGGCATCAAGAAGGGCGAGCGCGTCCTCATCTACATGCCGATGTCGGTGGAAGCCGTGGTCGCGATGCAGGCTTGCGCTCGCATCGGCGCCACGCACTCCGTCGTGTTCGGCGGCTTCTCGGCGAAGAGCGTCCAGGAGCGCATCGTCGATGCGGGCGCCGTGGCCCTCATCACGGCCGACGGGCAGATGCGGGGCGGCAAGGAAATTCCGTTGAAGCCCGCGTGCGACGAGGCCCTCGCCATGGGCGGTTGCGAAGCGCTGCGTACGGTGATCGTGTACAGGCGCACAGGCTCGAACATTTCGATGACGGCGGGCCGCGACCAATGGTGGCACGACGTCGTACAGGGCCAGGCGATGGATTGCGAGCCCACGTGGGTGAACGCGGAGCACCCGCTCTTCATCCTCTATACGTCGGGCTCCACCGGCAAGCCCAAGGGCGTGCAGCACTCCACCGGCGGCTACCTGCTGCACGCGATCCTCACGATGAAGTGGGTGTTCGACAGCAAGCCCGCGGATATCTTCTGGTGCACGGCCGACGTGGGCTGGGTGACCGGGCACACGTACATCGCGTACGGCCCCCTCGCCGTCGGGGCCACGGAGATCATCTTCGAGGGCGTGCCGACGTATCCCGATGCGGGCCGCTTCTGGAAGATGATCCAGGACCACAAGGTGACCGTGTTCTACACGGCGCCCACGGCGATCCGCTCGCTCATCAAGGCGGGAGGCGACCTGCCGAAGAAATACGACCTCACATCCCTGCGTATCCTCGGCTCCGTCGGCGAGCCCATCAATCCCGAGGCCTGGATGTGGTACCACGAGACCGTGGGTGGTGGGCGCTGTCCCATCATGGACACGTGGTGGCAGACCGAGACGGGCGGCCACATGATCACGCCGCTTCCGGGCGTCACGCCGTTGAAGCCCGGATCCTGCACGTGGCCGCTGCCGGGAATCATCGTGGATATCGTGGACGAGACCGGTCACTCCGTCGGCAAGGGCAAGGGCGGCATCCTCGTGATCAAGCGCCCGTGGCCCTCGATGATCCGCACCATCTGGGGCGATCCCGAGCGCTACAAGAAGAGCTACTACCCGGAAGACTTCCAGGGCAAGTACTACCTCGCAGGCGACGGAGCCTCGACGGACCATGAGGGCTACTACCGCATCATGGGCCGGATCGACGACGTGCTGAACGTCTCGGGCCACCGCCTCGGGACAATGGAGATCGAAAGCGCGCTGGTCGCCAACACCAAGCTCGTGGCCGAGGCCGCGGTGGTGGGCCGTCCGGACGACCTCACCGGGGAAGCGGTCGTGGCCTTCGTGGTAATGAAGGGGGCGCGGCCCACAGGCGAGGACGCGAAGAAGATGGCCATCGAGCTGCGCAATTGGGTGGCGCAGGAGATCGGCCCCATCGCCAAGCCGAAGGACATCCGCTTCGGCGACAACCTGCCCAAGACGCGCTCGGGAAAGATCATGCGGCGCCTCTTGCGCTCGATCGCGAAGGGCGAGGCCATCACCCAGGACGTGTCGACGCTGGAGAATCCGGCGATTCTGGATCAGTTGAAGCAAAACCTCTAAGCTTCAGCAGGAGTGGGACCGGGCTTGCGGGGGGTGCCCGGTCACCGCTAGCATCGAAGTCAAGGTACGCCAAGAAGTATCCGAAAAAACACCTATAAGGAGGGGATCCATGGCAACCGCAACAACCACGATGCCGCCGGGTGATCAGGGGGAAGAGAAGCGTGTCATTTTCGCTTCCTCGCTCGGGACTGTATTCGAGTGGTACGACTTCTACCTTTACGCGATCCTCGCGCCTTTCTTCGCGGCGCTGTTCTTCCCCCCGGGTAACCAGACCGCCGCGCTGCTCTCCGCCTTCGCGGCGTACGCGGCCGGATTCCTGGTCCGCCCGTTCGGTGCCATCGTCTTTGGCCGCATCGGAGACCTGGTAGGCCGCAAATACACGTTCCTGATGACGATCCTGTTCATGGGCGGCTCCACGTGCCTCGTGGGCTTCCTGCCCAAGTACGAGGCAATCGGTTGGGCTGCGCCGATCCTGTTGGTGACATTGCGCTTGATCCAGGGCCTCGCCCTCGGCGGCGAGTATGGTGGTGCCGCGACCTACGTGGCCGAGCACGCGCCGCAGGGCAAGCGTGGCTATGACACGAGCTGGATCCAGACGACGGCCACGCTCGGCATGCTCCTGTCGCTGGTCGTGATTGGCCTCTGCCGCTTCGGCGGATTCATGGATGCCAAGGAGTTTGCCGACTGGGGATGGCGCATTCCGTTCTGGCTCTCGATCCTCCTGCTCATCTTCTCCGTCTACATCCGGTTGAAGCTGAACGAGTCGCCGGTGTTCGCGCGGATGAAGGCGGAGGGCCGCGGCTCGAAAGCGCCGCTCACCGAGAGCTTCCTCCACTACCCGAACAACAAGTACGTGCTGCTGGCACTCCTGGGCGCCACGGCCGGACAGGGCGTGGTCTGGTACACGGGACAGTTCTACGCGCTCTTCTTCCTGACGATCACGTTGAAGGTCGACGGCGCGACCGCGTACACGCTGATCGGGGCGTCGCTGATTCTCGGCACCCCGTTCTTCGTGATCTTCGGGGCGCTTTCCGACAAGATCGGGCGCCTGAAGATCATCCTCGCAGGTTGCCTCATCGCGGCGCTCACGTATTTCCCGCTGTTCCACGCGCTCACGCACTACGTGAACCCGGCCCTGGAATCCTTCCAGGCGGCGAACGCGATCTCGGTGCAGGCCAAGGACTGCAACTTCCACATCTTCGTGGGACCGTGGTCCAAGTTCAGCGACTGCGACAAGGCGAAGGACTATCTCACCAAGTCCGGCCTTTCGTTCACGTCGTCCGACCTTCCGGCGGGCGCTGCGGACAACGTGATAACCAAGATCGGCCCCACGGAGATCAAGGGCTTCGACGGGAAGGCCTACGACAAGGCGCTCGCGGACCTCAAGTATCCGAAGGCGGCCAACAAGGACCAGATCAACTACGGCATGACGTTGCTGATCCTCTTCATCATGTTGATCTACGTGACCATGGTGTACGGCCCGATCGCGGCGTTCCTGGTGGAGCTCTTCCCGACGAAGATCCGCTACACGTCGATGTCGCTGCCGTACCACATCGGCAATGGCTGGTTCGGCGGGATGCTGCCGCTGCTCGCCACGGCGATGGTCGCGGCGACCGGCGACATCTACTACGGCCTGTGGTATCCGATCGTAGTGGCGATCATGACGGTGGTGATCGGCCTGCTGTTCCTCAAGGACAACAAGGACCGGGACATCAACGACTGAGAGTCGCATGCAGGGCAGTGGCCCCGCCGTGATCCGGCGGGGCCGCTTTCTTCCAGGGTCCACGCATGGCGGCTGGTGACATCTATCGCAAGACCGCGCTCGGGCTTGCCGAGATCAAGGACCGCAAGTTGAGGCTGAACCCGCGCCTGCGGACCATGCTGATCCTCGTGGACGGCATCCAGACCGAGGAGATGCTGCAGGAAGAGGCCGCGGGTGTCGGCGCGCCACCGGATTTCGTCGCGCAACTCCTGGCAGCCGGCGTGATCGAACCGTCGAGCGTGACCAATCCGCCGGCGACCGGCGCCGGATCCTCCGCGGCGCGCGCCTCCGATACTGGACCGCGCGATGCGTTCACCCGTTTCCGCGAGGCCAAGGCTTTCATGAATACCACGATCGTCGACGCGATGGGCATCAAGTCCTTCATGTTCACGATGAAGCTCGAGCGCGCGAACAGCCTCCAGGAGCTGTCGGAACTCCTCGATGCGTTCCGCACGGCGCTTGCGGGCGCGAGGGACGATACGTACGCGCGCGCAATGACCGAAAGGCTGCGGGAGATCATGCGCTAGATGCTGCTTCGCTACTTCACCCGCGAGATCCTGCTCACGAGCCTGCTCGTGCTGGTCGCGCTCGTGGCCCTGTTCGGCTTCTTCGACATGATCCGGGAGCTGGACGACCTGGGACGCGGCACCTATCGCCTGAACGCGATGCTCGCGTATGTCGCGCTCACGCTCCCTTCCCACGCGTATGTGCTGCTGCCCGCGGCGGGCCTCATCGGGACGCTCTTCGCGCTCGCGCGCATGTCGGAAAACTCCGAGATCACCGTGATGCGCGCCTCGGGACTGTCGCTCACCAAGTTGGCGCTCTACGTGTGCGGCGCCGGGGTCGTCATCGCGCTTGTCACGTTCGCGTTCGGCGAGCTGATCGCTCCCTACACGGAAGAAGCGGCCAAGGGGCTGCGCCTCAAGGCGACGCGCTCGATCGTCGCGCACGAGTTCCGCTCGGGATTCTGGGTGAAGGACGACCGCAACTTCGTGAACATCCAGGACGTGACGGCCGACACGCAGCTGCTGAACCTTCGCATCTACGAATTCGATCCGACGTTCCACCTCACCTCGATCACCCGCGCCGAGAAGGGGACGTACGCCGGCGCGAACAAGTGGGAGCTCACGAATGTCGAGCTCACGCGGTTCGAGGGCGACCGCGCGGTGCTGCAGAAGATACCCTCGGCGACCTGGAACTCGGTGCTAACGCCGGACATCCTTTCGGTGCTGAAGATCGTTCCCGAGCGCATGTCCGCGCTGAACCTGCGCGCCTACATCGAGCACCTGCGCGAAAACCACCAGAAGGCCACGCGCTACGAGATCGCCTTCTGGAGCAAGCTATTCAGCCCCGTGGGCGCGGTCGTGATGATGGTGCTCGCCATCCCCTTCGCGCTCCAGTCGGCGCGCGCCGGCGGTGTCGGCACGAAGATCGTGCTGGGGATCCTGATCGGCCTCATGTTCTTCTTCGTGGGCCGGCTCTTCTCGCACGTGGGCCTGCTCAACGACTGGCCGCCGTTTTTCTCGGCGAGCGCGCCCGCGGTCATCGCGGCCGCAATCGCGCTGGGGATGCTCTATCGCGCCGAAAGGCGCTGAGCTTCCGCGGGCTCGACGCGCACGTCCACGATCGCCGTTCCGGCGAGCCGGTCGTGCAGGAACTGGCGCTCGCGGTCGACGAGCGCCCACAGGAATCCGAGTCCCAGCGCCGCGAAGCCCAACACGGCGATCACGTAACGATGGATCGCGCGGGCGACACCGACCGCGTCCCCATCCCATCGCACCACGCGGATGCGCCAGGTCTTCATCGGGAGCGTTTGCCCGCCGCGGGTCCAGAAGCTCACGAAGTACACGCCGCAGGCGAATATGTCCCATCCCTGCAACGCGTGCCTTCGCCAGCCTTGCGTGGAGTCTCCGAAGACCGCGATGAAGAGCCAGGTCGCGATGAAGACAAGCGCGGCGAGCAGCAGCAGTTCGTAGATGGCGCTGGCGAAGCGCCTTCCGAGAGCCGGCGCCCGGGGCGGGCGCGAGGCGCTCACCGTGAGCCCGGTGGATGCGAGGGAGCCGGGCGTGCGGGTCCGTTGCCGCGGGCCGCGTGCTCGGCGAGCCAGCGCTCCCGCAACTCGTGCTGCTTTTCCGGGGGAAGCCTGCGCAATCCCTGGAACGTCTCGCGCGCGGCCTTGCGCTGGTCCGGGGTCATCGCGGCCCAGGTGCGGATGCGCTCCTCGAAGCGCTGCTTCTGGATCGGTTGCATCGAGGGATAATTGCGCGCGGAAGCGATGAGCCGCTGCTGCTGGTAGCCCGGCATCCTTTCCCAATCGGAAGCGATGGGACCGAGGACGCGCTGCTCCTGCGGCGAAAGCGATGCCCACGGCATCGGCGCCACGTTGGGGTCGTAGGCAAGCGCCGCTGCGGGAAACGCGAACAGCATCGCCGCGACGATCAGTCCTGCTGCTTGGTGAGCCACGCGCGGAAATCCTGGTCGAGATATGCGTCGGGCGGGAGCTCCTGGGTGAGCAGCTGCGCGTCGATGTCGCCTACGTCCGACTCCTTCACGGATTGGAAGGCCAGCGTGGCGAGCAGCGCCGCGATCGGCAGGAACAGGAGTGCCCGCTGCACGAGCGAGTAGCGGATGGTCTGGGCCGTGCCCTCCGCCACCGTCACCAGGCCGAAGAGGCGCACGGGCTCTCGATAGGCGTCGAGGGCCCGCAGGCGCGCGGCCTTCAGCCGGGTGTCCTGGATCTCGCCGAGCGTCTGTGCGGAACGCTCGAGCCAGGGTTTCAGTTTTGCCGCAAAGTCTTTTTCATTCATAGCGTTATCCCCTTTGATCGCAGGGCTTTCGCCAAAGCATGCGTCGCCCGGGAGCAGTGCGTTTTCACGCTGCCTTCCGAGCATCCCATCACCTTGGCGGTCTCGCTCACATCCAGTTCCTCCCAGTAACGCAGCATGAAGGCTTCACGTTGACGCCCGGGAAGGGCCTTCACCGCGTCTTCGATGGCGGCCATCACCTGGGACTGCTCCAGGCGGTCGGCCGGAGAGGCCGGGACGTTCGCCAGTTCTTCGACCTCGAGGGTCTCGAGGGGGTCCGCATCGTCGTCGTCGCCTCCCAGTCCCAGGTTCGAAAGCGCGGTGGTCCACGTGGAGCGCACCTTCTGCCGCCGGAAGTGATCGCGGATCCCGTTCTGCACGATTCGCTGGAAAAGCAGGGGCAGCTCGGCCGCCGGGCGCGCCGAATACTTGTCCGCAAGCTTCATCATCGAGTCCTGCACGATATCGAGCGCCGCGTCGTCGTCCTGGACGGAGAACACGCACTGCCTGAACGCGCGGCGCTCGACCGAGGCGAGAAAATCGGACAGCTCCTTCTGGGTTGCCAGGGGTTCTCCTCGGGTCCGTGCCGCTGCTTTTGCGAGATGTTAGCAAACCGTTTCAACGTCCTTCGCGAAGCGCCGCCCGGAGCTCGCCCACCATTCTGGCTTGACCAATCCGGACCGAGCCGCTAATGTCATCGGTCCACCCCCAAAAACTCTCGATTTACAAGGCGTTAGCATGGAACTCCAGCTCCCCCCGCTCGCGGAATCCGGCACGACCCTGACGGGCGCCGAAATCGCAATCCGCTGCTTGCAGGAAGAGGGCGTCGAATACGTATTCGGCTACCCGGGGGGCGCGGTATTGTTCATTTACGACGCCCTGTTCCGCCAGAAGAAGGTGAAGCACATCCTGGTGCGCCACGAGCAGGGGGCGCTCCACGCGGCCGATGGCTACGCGCGTGCCACAGGCAGGCCCGGCGTGGCACTCGTCACGAGCGGGCCCGGCGTCACCAATGCGGTCACGGGGATCGCCACGGCTTTCATGGATTCAATCCCGTTGGTCGTGATCACCGGGCAGGTGCCGACCGCGGCGATCGGGGAGGACGCATTCCAGGAGTGCGACACGGTCGGAATCACCCGCCCCTGCGTGAAACACAACTTCCTCGTGAAGGACGTGAGCCAGCTCGCCATCACGATCAAGAAGGCATTCCACATCGCCACGACGGGACGTCCCGGCCCGGTGCTCGTCGACATCCCGAAGGATGTCTCGAACCAGAGCACCCCGTTCCACTATCCCGACAAGATCAGCCTGCGCTCCTACAGCCCGGTGACGAAGGGCCACGGCGGCCAGATCAAGAAGGCGATGCAGCTGCTGCTCGATGCCAAGCGGCCGATGATCTACGTGGGCGGCGGCGCGATTCTCGGCGAAGCGTCGGCGGAGGTCACGCAGCTCGTGCACGCGCTGGGCTATCCCGTCACGAACACGCTGATGGGCCTGGGCTCCTATCCCGCGAACGACAAGCAGTTCGTCGGCATGCTGGGCATGCACGGCACGTTCGAGGCCAACAATGCGATGCAGAACTGCGATGTGCTGCTCGCCGTGGGCGCGCGCTTCGACGACCGCGTGATCGGCAACCCGCAGCATTTCGCTTCCGGCAATCCCACGCGCAAGATCATCCACATCGACGTGGATCCATCTTCGATCTCCAAGCGCGTGAAGGTGGACGTCCCGATCGTGGGCGGCGTGAAGGAGGTCCTCACGGATCTCATCGCGCTGCTGAAAGCCGCGCCCGCGAAGCCCGATGCGGCGGCGCTCGCCGCGTGGTGGAAGCAGATCGACGAGTGGCGTGCCCGTGACTGCCTCAAGTACGACCGCGCCTCCTCCATCATCAAGCCGCAAATGGTGATCGAGAAGCTCTACGAGGTCACCAAGGGTGATGCGTATGTCACCTCCGACGTGGGCCAACACCAGATGTGGGCCGCGCAGTTCTATCGCTTCGACAAGCCGCGCCGCTGGATCAACTCGGGCGGCCTCGGGACCATGGGCGTGGGATTGCCCTACGCCATGGGCGTGAAGCTCGCGTTCCCGGATGCCGACGTCGCCTGCGTGACGGGCGAAGCGTCGATCCAGATGTGCATCCAGGAGCTCTCGACCTGCAAGCAGTACCACCTGCCGGTGAAGGTAGTGAACCTGAACAACCGCTACATGGGCATGGTCCGCCAGTGGCAGGAGTTCTTCCACGGCAACCGCTACGCGGAGTCCTACATGGATGCGCTGCCGGATTTCGTGAAGCTTGCCGAAGCCTACGGGCACGTGGGCATGAAGGTCGAGAAGCCCGGCGACGTCGAGGGCGCGCTCAAGGATGCGTTCGCGATGAAGGACCGGCTCGTGTTCCTCGACTTCATCACCGACCAGACCGAGAACGTCTTCCCGATGGTGCCGGGCGGCAAGGGCATGTCGGAGATGATCCTCTCCGAAGAGCTGTAGCCATGCGCCACATCCTTTCGATCCTCGTGGAAAACGAGGCCGGGGCGTTGTCTCGCGTGGCCGGGCTTTTCTCCGCGCGCGGCTACAACATCGAGACGCTCACCGTGGCGCCCACCGAGGACACCTCGATGTCGCGCATGACAATCGTCACCCAGGGCTCCGACGAGATCGTCGAGCAGATCACCAAGCAGCTGAACAAGCTCGTGGATGTAGTGAAGGTCGTGGACCTGTCCGAGGGCAAGCACATCGAGCGCGAGCTGATGCTCGTGAAGGTGCGCGCTTCGGGCAAGGATCGCGAGGAAATCAAGCGCACCGCGGACATCTTCCGCGGCCGCATCATCGACGTCACGGACAAGTCCTACACGATCGAGCTCACCGGCACCACCGAAAAGCTCGACGCCTTCCTGGAAGCGCTCGACCGGACCGCGATCCTGGAAACCGTCCGCACCGGCGTATCGGGAATCGGGCGCGGCGAGTGGGTGCTGAAGGTCTGAGGCCACTCCAACCAAGGAACGCACAATGAAGGTCTATTACGACAAGGACGCCGACCTCTCGCTCATCAAGGGCAAGAAGGTCGCCATCATCGGTTACGGCTCGCAAGGGCACGCGCACGCGCAGAACCTCACGGATTCCGGGGTGAAAGTCACGGTGGGCCTGCGGCCCGGTGGGGCCTCCTGGGACAAGGCGAAGAAGGCGAAGATCGCGGTGAAATCCGTGGGCGACGCCGTCAAGGCCGCGGACCTCGTCATGATCCTGCTGCCCGACGAGAACCACGCCGCCGTATGGCAGGAAAGCATCGAGCCCAACATCAAGAAGGGCGCCGCGCTCGCGTTCGCGCACGGATTCAACATCCACTTCCGCCAGATCGCCCCGCGCGCCGATCTCGACGTGATCATGATCGCGCCCAAGGGCCCCGGACACCTCGTCCGCTCGACCTATGTGCAGGGCGGCGGCGTGCCCTCGCTCATCGCGATCCACCAGGACGCCTCGGGCAAGGCGAAGGACCTGGCGCTGTCCTACGCGGCGGCGATCGGGGCCACGCGCGGCGGCGTGATCGAGACCAACTTCCGCGAGGAGACCGAGACCGACCTCTTCGGCGAACAGACGGTGCTCTGCGGCGGCATCGTCGAGCTCATCAAGGCGGGATACGAGACCCTGGTCGACGCGGGGTACGCGCCCGAGATGGCGTATTTCGAGTGCCTGCACGAGACCAAGCTCATCGTGGACCTGATCTACGAGGGCGGCATCGCCAACATGAACTACTCGATCTCGAACAACGCCGAGTACGGCGAGTACGTGACGGGGCCGAAGGTGATCGGCGCCGAGGCGAAGAAGGCCATGAAGGAATGCCTCGAACGGATCCAGTCAGGCGAGTACGCGCGCGACTTCATCCTCGAGAACCGCGCGGGCGCGCCGATGCTGAACGCCAAGCGGCGCCTGCTCGCCGAGCACGAGATCGAGAAGGTGGGCGAGAAACTGCGGGCGATGATGCCCTGGATCCGCAAGAACAAGCTCGTCGACACCTCGAGAAACTGACGGCCCGTGAGTCCCTGGCCCCATCCGATCATCGCCAGGGAAGGCTGGCCCTACCTGGCCGGCACGGTGATCGTATCCGCGGTCGTCGCGTGGTTCCTCGGTTGGTGGTCGTTGCCCCTGTGGCTCGCCGCGATCTTCATCCTGCAGTTCTTCCGCGATCCGCCGCGCGAAATCCCGCAGGGCCAGGGTCTCGTGCTCTGCCCTGCGGACGGGCGCGTGATCGTGGTGGGCGACGCCCGCGATCCCTACCGCAACGTCGACGCGGTGAAGATCAGCGTGTTCATGAACGTGTTCAACGTCCACTCGAACCGTTCCCCGGTCGACGGTGTCGTAAGGCAGATCGTGTACAACGAGGGCCTCTTCGTGAACGCGTCCTTCGACAAGGCTTCGAGCGACAACGAACGCAATGCGATCGTGGTGCAGGCCGGTGACGGCACGTTGATCACCTGCGTGCAGGTGGCAGGCCTCATCGCGCGGCGGATCCTCTGCTACGTGAAGATGGGCGACAGCCTCGCGCGCGGCCAGCGTTACGGCTTCATCCGATTCGGCTCGCGTGTGGATGTGTATTTGCCGCCGGGTTCGAAACCCCGGGTGGCGATCGGCGACATGGTGAAGGCGGCCTCGACAGTGCTCGCGGAATTGCCCCGGAGCTAGAGCATGTCCACGCGCCCCGACAGGCGTCCCCGTCTCGCTCTCGGCTCGGTGCGCAAGCGCGGCATCTACCTGCTGCCCAACGCCTTCACGCTCTGCAATCTCTTCGCGGGCTTCTACGCCATCGTGCAGGGGATGAACCACGAGTTCGAGAAGGCGGCGATCGCGATCTTCGTGGCCATGGTGCTGGACAGCCTCGATGGCCGCGTGGCGCGCCTCACGCATACGCAATCTGCCTTCGGTGCCGAGTTCGACAGCCTCACCGACATGGTCTCGTTCGGCGCGGCGCCCGCGTTGGTAATGTACGAGTGGGCCCTGCATGACCTGAACCGGATCGGATGGGGCGCGGCCTTCGTGTACTGCGCCGGCGCGGCGTTGCGCCTCGCGCGCTTCAACACGCAACTTTCGGTCGCGGACAAGCGATGGTTCACGGGATTGCCGAGCCCCGCCGCCGCCGCGCTCGTGGCCGGAATGGTTTGGGCCTTCACCGACGACCATGTGCAGGGAGACGACGTGACCTGGTTCGCGGCCGGGTTGACGGCCTACGCAGGCGCGACAATGGTGTCGGGCGTCAAGTTCTACAGCGGAAAGGACATCAACCTTCGGCGCGCGGTGCCGTTCTCCGCCGCGGTCCTGCTGGCGCTCTCGTTGCTCCTCATCTCGCTGCAGCCTTCGCACGTCCTCTGGGGCGTGGCACTCGCCTATGGCGTGTCCGGCTATGTGATGTGGGTCGTGCAGCGCTGGCGCACCGAGGCCGCCCAGAAGCAGTACCACGATATTCGCGATGCGATCGAGGAGGGCAACAACATCGCACTCGCACGCATGCTTGCGACCACGCCCGTCGATGCAATCGTGTCCTCGGGTGGACGTACGCTGATCATGGTCGCCGTGGAAGAGGCGAATCTTCCGGCCGTGCAACTGCTGATCGCGCGCGGCGCTTCTCTCAGCCTCGGGGATAGCCATGGCGTCACGCCGCTGCTGTTCGCGGTGGAGATGGGATTCGAGGAGGCCGTCGAAGAGTTGCTCAGGGCCGGCGCCGATCCGAACGCCCACGACCTGTCGGGACTGCGTCCCCTCGACGTCGCCGATGAGCACGGGGCCCATGACATTGCGGCGATGTTGCTGCGCAACGGCGCGAAGTCGAGCAAGGAACTTGCGCCCCAGCAGCCCTAGGGCTATAGTAAATCCATGCATACGCATGGCGACTTCCAGATTCTTCGCCTCGCCCCGGCCGGCGCGCTCGCCCTCGGCCTGCTGCTGCGCCCCGCGCGCTAAATACCCCACCCCACAATTCGAGAAGTATCCGGCCGCCTCGGCAACGCGGGGCGGATCAGTCCATCCGTATTCGGCATTTCGGAGGCCAGCATGAAGAAATCCCAGTTGATCATCTTCGACACCACCATGCGCGACGGCGAGCAGAGCCCCGGCGCGGCGATGACCAAGGACGACAAGCTGCGCATCGGCAAGCAGCTCGAGCGCATGCGCGTGGACGTCATCGAGGCGGGCTTCGCCGCGTCGAGTCCCGGCGATTTCGACGCGATCCGCGCCGTGGCCGCCGCGGTGAAGGATTCCACCGTCTGCTCGCTCGCCCGCGCGAACGACAACGACGTGAAGCGCGCCGGCGAGGCGATCAAGGGCGCGAATTCGGGGCGCGTGCACACGTTCATCGCGACGAGCCCCATCCACATGAAGCACAAGCTGCGCATGGAGCCGGACGCGGTGCTCGAAGCGGCCGTGCGGGCCGTGAAGCTCGCGCGGCAGTACACCGACGACGTCGAGTTTTCCGCGGAGGATGCGGTGCGCTCGGATGTGGATTTCCTCTGCCGCATCTTCGAGGCGACGATCGCCGCCGGTGCGACGACAATCAACGTTCCGGACACCGTCGGCTACAGCGTGCCGGAGCGCTGGGGCGATCTCTTCCACCAATTGCTCTCGCGCATCCCCAACGCCGACAAGGCGGTTTGGTCCACGCACTGCCACAACGACCTCGGGATGGCGGTCGCTAACTCGCTCGCGGCGGTGATCGCCGGTGCCCGGCAGGTGGAGTGCACCATCAACGGACTCGGCGAGCGCGCCGGCAACGCATCGCTCGAGGAGATCGTCATGGCGGTGAAGACTCGCGCCGACATCTTCCCCTGCACGACGCGCATCGATGCGACGCAGATCGTTCCCGCGAGCAAGCTCGTGTCCACGATCACCGGCTACCCGGTTCAGCCCAACAAGGCCGTCGTGGGCGCCAACGCGTTCGCGCACGAGTCCGGCATCCACCAGGACGGCGTGCTGAAGCATCGCGAGACCTACGAGATCATGCGCGCGGCCGACGTGGGTTGGGGCGCGAACCGCCTTACGCTGGGCAAGCTCTCGGGACGCAGCGCCTTCAAGGCGCGCCTGCAGGAGCTGGGAATCGCGCTTGCATCCGAGGAGCAATTGAACGCGGCGTTCGCCCGCTTCAAGGAGCTCGCCGACAAGAAGCGCGAGATCTTCGACGAGGACATCCAGGCGTTGATGTCCGACGAGGCGGTCACGCCCGAGCACGAGCACTACAAGCTCATCTCGATCTCGGCGCACTCGGAAACCGGCGAGCAGCCGTTCTCGCGCGTGGTGATCACCGAGGGCGGCAAGGAGCTTCGCGCCGAAGCGCGCGGCGGCGGCATCGTCGATGCGACATTCAAGGCGATCGAGAGCATGGTCCAGAGCGGCACGGAGCTGCTTCTCTATTCGGTGAACAACGTGACCGAGGGCACCGACTCCCAGGGCGAAGTGACGGTGCGGCTTTCCAAGGCGGGGCGCATCGTGAACGGCATGGGCTCCGACACCGACATCGTCGTGGCCTCGGCCAAGGCCTACGTGAGCGCGCTGAACAAGATGGCCGCGAAGTCGCAGCGGATGAATCCTCAGTATGGCGAGGCGGTGGCCACCGAATCGCCGTGAGCCGGGCCTGGCCCGGGCTGGGCATGGGCACGTGGCACATGGGCGAGGGCGCCTCGTCGCGCGCGGCCGAGGTGGCCGCGCTCAGGCTCGGGCTGGATCTCGGCATGAACCTCGTCGACACCGCCGAGATGTACGGCGAGGGCGGTGCCGAAAGCGTGGTGGGAGAAGCGATCGCCGGGCGCGGCGGCGAGGTCGTCGTGGTGAGCAAGTTCTATCCGCACCACGTCGGCCGCCGCAAGCTCCTGGCGGCCTGCGATGCTTCGCTCGAGCGCCTCGGCGTCGATGCGCTCGACCTGTACCTGCTGCATTGGCGCGGGTCCGTTGCGCTCGCGGAGACGGTCGCGACGCTCGAGGATCTGGTCGCGCAGGGAAAGATCCGGCGCTGGGGTGTTTCAAATTTCGACGTCGCCGACATGGAAGAGCTGGTGTCGGTGCCCGGCGGTGACAAGGTCGCGGCGAACCAGGTCCTCTACAACCTCGCGCGACGCGGCATCGAGTTCGACCTGTTGCCGTGGTGCCGGAAGCGCGGCATCCGCATCATGGCCTACTCGCCGCTCGACGAGGGGCGCCTCGCCCGGCATCCGGCGCTCGTGTCCGTCGCTACGCGCCTCGGCGTTCCGCCGGCGCGTGCCGCCCTGGCGTGGCTGCTTAGGGCGCCCGACCTCGTGGTGATTCCCAAGGCGTCGAAAACGGAGCACGTTCGGGAGAATCGCGCCGCATCCGCGCTCGTGCTGGACGACGAGACCCTGAACGCTCTCGAGCAAGCGTTTCCCGCACCGCGCGGCAAGCGCCCCCTCGAGATGATCTGACGTCGCGTATCGCCGACACGGCGATACGCGCGTATTCATGAGCTTGCGCGAATGGCCGGCGAATCGCGTTGCCTCGCGGCGACGGATCGCATCCGCGCGCGCCACGCCGCAAACTCGCGTTTCCATAGGGGAGAACCGCTTTGTTTCGTCCCGTGGCACGGATCGTGTATGCGACTAGCGAGATGTCCTCCCACTCGAAAGGAACGACCCCGTGCAAAATCTCTTCGGTCATCGCGACAACCGCACGCCTTCACGCGATGCGCCGCCGCTCCCCGCCCAAGGCCCCGCCTCGCCGCAAAATCCGCTGCACGGTCCCCAGGCGCCCCAGCCCCCGCATCCCCCACATCCCCCGCTTGCCTCGAGGCCACCGCAAACCCCGGTCGCCGCTCCCGCCAACGAGAACGTGGTGGCGCGCGCGGAGCCCGGAGGCAGCAAGCTCATCGTGGGTCCCAACATCAAGCTGCGCGGCGTGGAGATCGACGACTGCGACACGCTCGTGGTCGAGGGGCGCGTCGAGGCCACGATGGTGAGCCGCACGATCCAGATCGCCGAAGGCGGGGCGTTCAGCGGCAAGGTCGACGTGGACCTTGCCGAAATCCACGGCGAGTTCAAGGGCGAACTCACCGCGCGCCGCAAGCTCGTCGTTCACGCGAGCGGCATCGTGAGCGGCAAGATCCGCTACGGGAAGATGCAGGTGAACGAAGGCGGCGTGATGAGCGGCGACATCGGCTCGCTCGATGGTTCCGTGCAGCCCCTGAAGTAGCCGGCGCTAGCGCTCGCGCGCGAGCTTTGGCGCGAGGCCCACGTAGGTCGAAGGCGTGAGTCGCAGCAGGCGCTGCCTCGCGTCGTCCGGCAGGGGCAGCGATTTCACGAAGGCGTGCAGGTCCTCGCGCGTGATCCCACCCTTGCCGCGCGTGAGCTCCTTCAGCTTCTCGTAGGAGCCCTCGATGCGATGGGCGCGCATCACGGTTTGCACCGCCTCGGCGAGCACGTCCCAGTTCGCCTCGAGATCCTCGGCGATGCGGCGCGGGTTCGCCTCGAGCTTGTCGAGCCCGCGAATGCACGAGTCGTATCCGATGAGGCAGTAGCCGAACGCCGCGCCCACGTTGCGGAGCACCGTCGAGTCCGTGAGGTCTCGCTGCCAGCGTGAGACCGGGAGCTTGTCCGACAGATGGCGCAGCAGTGCGTTGGCGAGGCCGAGGTTGCCCTCGGAGTTCTCGAAGTCGATCGGGTTCACCTTGTGCGGCATGGTCGACGATCCCACTTCGCCCGCCTTCACCTTCTGCCTGAAGTAGCCGAGCGAGATGTAGCCCCAGATGTCGCGATCGAGATCGACGAGGATCGTGTTGAGCCGCGCCGCCGCGTCGAACGCCTCGGCGAGCGCATCGTGCGGCTCGATCTGCGTCGTGAGCGGGTTGTAGGCGACGCCGAGGCTCGTCACGAACCGCTCGGAGATGCGCGGCCAATCGATGTCGGGAGCCGCGGAAACGTGCGCGTTGAAATTGCCCGTCGCGCCATTGAGCTTGCCCAGCATCTGCACGGCCGCGAATTTCCAGCGGGCCCGCGCGAGGCGATGCGCGATGTTCGCCATTTCCTTGCCGAGCGTCGTGGGTGTCGCCGGCTGGCCGTGCGTCCGGGAAAGCATCGCCACATCCGCGTGCTCGTCGGCCAGCGCGCGCAACCGCTCGACGATGCGATCGATGATCGGCAGGAGGACCCGTTCCCGGCCACCCTGCACCATGCGCGCATGCGCGAGGTTGTTGATGTCTTCCGAGGTGCACGCGAAGTGGATGAATTCGCCTGCGGCGCTCACTTCGCGATTGCCCGCGAAGCGTTCCCGCAGCCAGTACTCGACCGCCTTCACGTCGTGGTTGGTCGTGGCTTCGATCGCCTTCACGCGCTCGGCATCGGTCACCTTGAAGCTGCCCGCCACGCCCTTCAGTTCGTCGACCGTCGCGGGCGAAAACGCCGGGAGCGCGGTGAACGAGGATTCCGACGCCAATGCGAGCAGCCATGCGACCTCGATCGCGACGCGCTCCCGGATCAGGGCGAATTCGCTGAAGTGCTCCTGGAGCGGCCTCGTCTTCGAGGCGTAGCGCCCGTCGAGGGGGGTGAGGGCGGTGAGGGACGAGGACATCGGGAAGGTGATTTTATCACCCGCCCCGGTTACGCGATGATTCCGCCCCCGAGGCAAGTCTCGCCGCGGTACAGCACGGCGGATTGTCCCGGCGTGACGGCCCATTGCGGCGTGGCGAATTCGAGCTCGAAGCCCGCGGTGCCCGAGGCGCCCACCGCGCACGCGGAATCCGCCTGGCGATATCTCGTTTTCGCGCCCAGGGCTTCGCCGCTCGCGGGCGCGGCTCCGCTCACCCAGCTCGGGTCGGCTGCGTTCAATCGTGCCCGCAGGAGGAGCGGGTGGTCGTGGCCTTGCACTACCATGAGCGTATTGGACGCGAGTTCCTTGCCCGCGACGTACCACGGGTCGTTGCCCGCATCGCGGCGCCCGCCGATGCCCAGGCCCTGCCGTTGGCCGATCGTGTAGAACATGAGGCCCTGGTGCTCGCCGATGCGGCGGCCGCCGTCGGTCACAATCGGCCCCGGATCGCGCGGAATGTAGCGCGACAGGAACTCGCGGAACGGGCGCTCGCCGATGAAGCAGATGCCCGTCGAGTCGCGCTTGGCGTGGTTGGGCAATCCCGCTTCCCGCGCGATGCGCCTCACGTCGCTTTTCAGGAGGTGGCCGACCGGGAAAAGCGTGCGGGCGAGCTGCCCCTGCGCGAGGCGGTGCAGGAAATAGCTCTGGTCCTTCGCCGGATCCGATCCCTTCAGCAGGACGAACGATCCCTCGCGTTCCTCGATCCGCGCATAGTGGCCGGTGGCGATGCGCTCGGCGCCGAGCTTCATCGCATGGTCGAGGAACGCCTTGAACTTGATCTCGGCGTTGCAGAGGACGTCGGGATTGGGCGTGCGGCCGGCCTTGTACTCCGTGAGGAAACTCGCGAAGACGCGCTCGCGATACTCGGCGGCGAAGTTCACGGCCTCGATGTCGATGCCGATCTTCTCCGCTGCGCTCACCGCATCGACCAGGTCCTCGCGCGTCGAGCAGTACTCGTCGTCGTCATCGTCTTCCCAGTTCTTCATGAAGAGGCCGACCACGTCGTGGCCGGCGCGCTTGAGCAGCAGCGCCGCGACGGCGGAGTCGACGCCTCCGGAGATGCCGACGACGATCTTCATCGATTGGATTCTACGGGCCTCAAAAAAACAAGGGCGGGGCTCTCGGCCCCGCCCTTGCTCGGACTAAGACGCGATTACTTCTTCGGGGCGTCGGCTTTCGGGGCGTCGGCTTTCGGGGCGTCTTTGGCGGAAGCCGCGGCGGCCTTCGGGGCGTCGGCCTTCGGGGTTTCCTTGGACTTGGCCTTCTTCTTGGCGGGCTTCTTCGCCTCTTTCTTCGCCTCGTCCTTCTTCGGCTCGGCGGCTTTCTGGGCTTCGGCCTTCGCCGGGGCGGCGGCTTTGGGCGCGTCGGCTTTGGCCGGGGCCGGGGTGGTAGCGGGGGTGCCTTGCGCAAGCACGCCAATGGATGCGCTGGCAAAAACAACGGCGATCAGGGCGGACAGCTTCTTCATGATTTTATGAATTCCTATGTTCTCGTTGAAAAATTGATTGGAAGACTCTTGTTGGGTCCATCAATGCATCGACTGCGCTGGGATCAGCCTCGTCGCCGACATTAACGCGGCGCATTATACCGGGGTTGACCGAAATTCTCTCTATTTTCGACTACTTAGCCTGCTTTCCCGCCTAAAAACGCCCGAAACGGGGTTTCATCGCCCGGCACGAACGGAACTTCGATCCATTCGCCGGGCTGAAGGCCCTCGACGGACCAGGGCCCGATCCGCATCCGCACCAGGCGCAGCGTTGGAAGGCCCACGGCGGCCGTCATGCGCCGCACCTGGCGATTGCGACCCTCCTTCAGCGCGAGCTCGATCCAGGCCGTCGGGATGGCCTTGCGGACGCGAATGGGCGGGTTGCGCTCCCAGAGTGCCGGTTCGGGGATCGCGCGTGCGCGCGCGGGCAGCGTGGGCCCGTCCTGCAGCGTGACGCCGGCCTGGAGTTCCTCGATCGACGCAGGCGTCGGAGCGCCTTCGACCTGGACCCAGTAGACCTTCTCCAGCTTGTGGCGCCGCCCGGCGATGCGCGTCTGCAGGGCGCCGTCATCGGTGAGGACGACGAGACCCTCGCTGTCGGTATCCAACCGGCCCGCGGGATAGACGTGGGGCACGTCGAGGAAATCCGCGAGCGTGGGCTTTCCGCCGCTCGGGCTGAACTGGCAGATCACTCCATACGGCTTGTTCAGGAGGATCACGCGCGCGGTGGAGCCAGTCGGCCGGGGTCGCTTTGCTATAATTTTTCGGTTCTGCAGTCGAAAATTCCCCTCTTGGAGTCCCCATGAACAAAATCAAGGTGAAGAACCCCGTCGTCGAGATGGATGGCGACGAGATGACGCGCATCATCTGGCAGCGGATCCGCGAGAAGCTGATCCTTCCCTATCTCGACATCGATCTCAAGTACTTCGACCTGGGCATCGAGCATCGCGACGCGACCGACGACCAGGTGACAATCGATTCGGCCAACGCCACCAAGAAGTACGGCGTTGCCGTGAAGTGCGCCACGATCACCCCCGACGAGGCTCGCGTCAAGGAATTCAACCTGAAGCAGATGTGGAAAAGCCCCAACGGCACCATCCGCAACATCCTTGACGGCACCATCTTCCGCGAGCCCATCATCTGCCAGAACGTCCCGCGAATCGTACCCCACTGGAACAAGCCAGTGGTCGTGGCACGCCACGGGTTCGGCGACGTGTATCGCGCAACCGATTTCCGGTTCGACGGCCCGGGAACGCTGCGCATGACGTTCACGCCGAAGGATGGAGGCAAGGCGATCGATCGCGAGGTGTTCCAGGCACCGGGCGCAGGCATCGCCATGGCGATGTACAACCTCGATGCGTCGATCCGCGGCTTCGCGCAGGCGTGCTTCAACTACGCGCTGGACCGCAAGTACCCGGTGTACCTGTCGACCAAGAACACGATCCTCAAGGTCTACGACGGGCGCTTCAAGAACATCTTCCAGGAGGTGTACGAAGCCGAGTTCCGTTCGCGCTTCGAGGCGGCGGGGCTCACGTACGAGCATCGGCTCATCGACGACATGGTCGCGTCCAACCTCAAGTGGAACGGCGGCTACCTGTGGGCGTGCAAGAACTACGACGGCGACGTCCAGTCGGACACTGTCGCGCAGGGCTATGGCTCGCTCGGTCTCATGACCTCGGTGCTCACCACGCCGGACGGAAAGACCGTGGAAGCGGAGGCTGCGCACGGCACGGTGACGCGCCACTACCGCCTTCACCAGCAGGGCAAGCCCACGTCCACGAACCCGATCGCGTCGATCTATGCCTGGACGCGCGGCCTCATCTATCGCGGCAAGATGGACGGAACGCCGGACGTGGTGAAGTTCGCCGGGACGCTGGAGAAAGTCTGCGTGGACACCGTCGAATCGGGGAAGATGACGAAGGATCTCGCGATCCTCATCCGCCCCGACCATCCGTTCCTCACCACCGAGGAGTACATGGACGCCGTGGACGTGGAACTGCAGAAGCGCATGCGCCAATAAGGGGCGCGGTACCGATAAAAAACCCCTGCGACTCGCACCGCAGGGGTTTCCTGAAGCTAAATCCGGCTCCCTATGCCGCCTGAATGTTCGACGCCTGCTTGCCTTTCGGGCCTTGCGTAACGTCGAATGAAACCTTCTGGCCTTCCTTGAGGGTCTTGAAGCCCTGCATTTGGATGGCCGAGAAGTGCGCGAAGAGGTCTTCGCTGCCGTCGTCGGGCGTGATGAACCCGTAACCCTTCGCGTCGTTGAACCACTTCACAGTTCCGGTTGCCATGCGATTGCTTGCCTCTTGGTAAACGGGTGGAGTCCCGCACATTGTTCGGATCGAGGCCCCGCACGTCACTGAAGGCGTTGCAGAATCCTTGAAACCAAACTCCAACGCGCTTTTTACGCGCTCGTCCCCGGGAGTGTCAATAGAGGGGCGCAGAGGGGCCAAAAGCGCCCGGGAAGGTAAGTCCCGACGGCAAAAGTCGCGCCCAAGGGTTTGAAGGGCTTGAAAAACCCCGCCTGCTTGTCCATATTAGGCTATGGGTTGTTTCACCCTCCCGCCCGAATCGACATGGCCGAAAAATCCGACGGCTCCACGCTGCTCAAGCCGAGCGAGACGCAGGTCAAGCCGCCGCCGATGTTCCAGGTCGTCATGTACAACGACGACTACACGCCGATGGAATTCGTTGTCGAGGTGTTGCAGCTGTTCTTCGCGTTGCCGCGGGAACGGGCCACGCAGATCATGCTCAAAGTTCACACGGAGGGAAGGGGCGTCTGCGGCATCTATCCAAAAGACGTCGCTTCAAGCAAGGTGGAGCAAGTAACCGCATATTCGCGCGAGCACCAGCATCCGCTACAGTGCGCGATGGAGGAAACATGATTGCCCAGGAGTTGGAAGTCAGTTTGCACATGGCCTTCGTAGAGGCCCGGCAGAAACGCCACGAGTTCATCACCGTGGAGCACCTGCTGCTCGCGCTTTGCGACAACCCGTCGGCCTCGGAGGTGCTGAAGGCCTGCGCCGCCAAGATCGACGAGCTGAAGAAAGCGCTTTCGGATTTCGTGATGCAGCACACCCCGACCGTCGCCGGGACGGGCGAGGTCGACACCCAGCCCACGCTCGGGTTCCAGCGCGTGATCCAGCGCGCCATCCTGCACGTGCAGTCGTCCGGCAAGAAAGAGGTGACGGGCGCCAACGTGCTGGTCGCGATCTACGGCGAGAAGGATTCGCACGCGGTTTACTTCCTGCACCAGCAGGGCGTCTCGCGCCTCGACGTCGTGAACTACATCTCGCACGGCATCACCAAGGCGCCGCAGGCGCCGGGCGCGCGCGAGGAAGGCGAGACCGAGACCGAGGCCCCGGAAGCGCAGGCCGGCGGCGCGCTCGAGAGCTTCACGCAGAACTTGAACCAGCTCGCCGTCGACGGCAAGATCGATCCGCTCATCGGCCGCGAGGCCGAGCTCGAGCGCGTGGTGCAGATCCTCTGTCGCCGCCGCAAGAACAACCCGCTGCTCGTGGGCGAAGCCGGCGTGGGCAAGACCGCCATCGCCGAGGGCCTCGCCAAGCGCGTGATGGACGGGCAGGTGCCCGAGATCCTCGCCAAGGCGCAGGTCTATGCGCTCGACATGGGAGCGCTCCTCGCCGGCACCAAGTATCGCGGCGATTTCGAACAGCGCCTGAAGGCCGTGCTGAAACAGCTCATCGACAATCCGAACGCGATCCTGTTCATCGACGAGATCCATACGCTGATCGGCGCAGGCAGCGCATCGGGCGGCACGCTCGATGCCTCGAACCTGCTGAAGCCGGCGCTGTCGACGGGCGCGCTGAAATGCATCGGCGCCACGACGTACCAGGAATTCCGCGGGATCTTCGAGAAGGACCACGCGCTTTCCCGCCGCTTCCAGAAGGTGGACGTGAACGAGCCGTCGATCCAGGAGACCGTGGAGATCCTTCGCGGCCTCAAGTCGCGCTTCGAGCTGCACCACGGCGTGAAGTACACCGCCAATGCGCTCACGACCGCGGCCGAGCTTTCCGCGCGCTACATCAACGACCGTCACCTGCCCGACAAGGCGATCGACGTGATCGACGAGGCGGGCGCGCTGCAGCGCATCCTGCCGAAATCGAAGCAGAAGAAGGTGATCGGCAAGCCCGAGATCGAGGAGATCGTCTCCAAGATCGCGCGCGTGCCCGCGAGGAACGTGTCGAACGACGACCGCTCCGCCCTGAAGAACCTCGATCGCGACCTGAAGGCGACTGTATTCGGCCAGGACAAGGCGATCGACGCGCTTTCGGCGGCCATCAAGATGGCGCGTTCGGGCCTCGGCAACCCGCAGAAACCCGTCGGCAGCTTCCTCTTCTCCGGGCCCACCGGCGTGGGCAAGACGGAAGTCGCGCGCCAGCTCGCCTTCATCATGGGCGTGGAGCTGATCCGCTTCGACATGTCCGAATACATGGAGCGCCATGCCGTGTCGCGCCTCATCGGCGCGCCCCCCGGCTACGTGGGATTCGACCAGGGAGGCCTGCTCACCGAGGCCATCACGAAGACCCCGTACTCGGTGCTCCTGCTCGATGAGATCGAGAAAGCGCATCCGGACATCTTCAACATCCTGCTGCAGGTCATGGACCACGGCACGCTCACGGACAACAACGGCCGCAAGGCCGACTTCCGCAACGTCGTGATCGTGATGACGACGAACGCGGGCGCCGAGGGCCTTTCGAAGAACGCCATGGGCTTCACGCAGCAGAAGGTGGCCGGCGACGAGATGGGCGAGATCAAGCGCATGTTCACGCCGGAATTCCGCAACCGCCTGGACGCGATCGTGTCTTTCGCCGCGCTGGACGAGGACATCATCCTGCGCGTTGTGGACAAGTTCCTGATGCAGCTCGAGGCGCAGCTCACCGAGAAGAAAGTCGAGCCCCTCTTCACGGAGAACCTGAAGAAGTACCTCGCGAAGAACGGCTTCGATCCCCAGATGGGCGCGCGCCCCATGGCCCGCCTCATCCAGGACACGATCCGCCGCGCGCTCGCCGACGAGTTGCTCTTCGGCAAGCTCTCCAACGGGGGGCGCGTCACGATCGATGCCGACGAGAATGGCCAGGTGAAGCTCGACATCGCGCAGTCCGCGCAGCAGCCGCCCGAGCCCGTGGAGTCGGCCTAGCGGCCCTGGAGGTGCGCGCCGCCACGCTTTGCGCGGGCCTCATGGCGTGCGCCGTATTGGCGCACGCGCAGCAGCCATCGTTCGCCGCACCCAACCTCAGCGAGCGTGGCGTGCGCGACATGGCGGCCAACTGCGCCCCGTGCCACGCCAAGGCCGCTCCCGGTTCGAGCATCCGGGGGCTGGCGGGACGCGAGGACGTCGCGCCCGTGCTGCGGGCCTTTCGCGAGGGCCGGCGTGAGTCGACGGTCATGCAGCAGATCGCGAAGGGCTACACGGACGCCGAGATCGAGGCGCTCGGCGCCTGGTTCGCGCGCCAGGCCCGCCCATGAGACTGCCCCGCAGGCGATTCCTCGGGGCCGGGGCCGCGGCGGCCGCATGGACCCTGTCCCTGGGCGCTCCGGGCTCGTTCGCGGCCTCCAGAGCCCGTGTAGTGGTCATAGGGGGCGGTTACGGCGGAGCGACCGCGGCGCGATACCTTCGCCTGCTCGATCCATCGATCGAGGTCGTTCTCGTCGAGCCCAACGAGGCGTTAGTCTCCTGCCCGCTCTCCAACATGGTGCTGGGCGGGTTCAGGTCGATGGCCGACATCACGCGCCCCTACGCGGGACTCGCGGCAGGCGGCATTCGCATGGTTCGCGACTCCGCGGTGGCGGTCGACGTGGACAAGAAGCAGGTGCGCCTTGCCCGTGCCGATCCCCTGGCGTTCGATCGCGTGATCGTCGCGCCCGGCGTCGATTTCATGTGGGGCGAGCTGCCCGCGATGAACGACGAGAAGGCACAGGCGGCGGTCCTCCACGCTTGGAAAGCCGGCCCGCAGACGGCGGCGCTTCGCGCCCAGCTCGTGGAGATGCGCGATGGCGGCGTCCTCGTGATCTCGATTCCGGAGGCCCCGTTCCGCTGCCCGCCGGGGCCGTACGAGCGTGCATGCCTGGTCGCCGCCTACTTCAAGCGCGCCAAGCCGCGCTCCAAGGTCCTCATCGTCGATGCCAACGAGGACGTGCTCTCGAAAGGGGCGCTCTTCAAGCGCGCGTGGGCGGATCTCTACCCCGGCCTCATCGAATACCAGCCCAACAGCAAGGCCGTGGACGTGGACGTGGCCACGCGCACGGTGAAGCTCGAATTCGGCGACGTGAAGGGCGACGTCCTCAACGTCCTGCCGCCTATGAAGGCCGGCAACATCGCAGCGCCCTTCATCACCGCCAACGGCCGCTGGTGCGAGGTGGATTGGCTCACCTACGAATCGAAGGCGGCGCGCGGCGTGCACGTGCTGGGCGATTCGCTCCAGATCGCGCCGCTCATGCCCAAGTCGGCCACGATGGCGAACGGGCATGGGAAGGTCTGCGCGTCGGCGATCGTCGAGCTCGTGAACGGCCGCCCGCCCAATCCCTCGCCCACGCTGGTGAACGCGTGCTACAGCATGGTCTCGGAACGGTTGTCGATCCACGTGGCGTCCGTCCACAAGTACGATGAGAAGGACCACACGATGAGGACGGTTCCCGGGGCCGGGGGCCTGTCGCCGGCGATGAGCGAGCTCGAAGGCGAGTACGCCATGGACTGGGCGCGCAGCATCGGGTCGGACGCCCTGGGTTGATGCATCCGGCGACCTCGCCCGTGCGTAGAATCAGGTGATGAAGCGAATCCTCTTCCTCTTCCCCGACGAGTGGGACCAGGCGGCCGCGCGGGACCCCCGCTATGCCGGGCGCTTCGAGTTCTTCTTCGAGGGATTCGATCTGTTCAGCTTTCCCGACAACGTGCGCCTCTTCACGTTCGATGCGCTCGCATTCGTGGAGCGCATGGTGAAGCGCTATCGCGGCAAGGGCATCGACGCCGTCGCGACCTCGGACGAGCAGTTCGGTCCGTTCCTGGCATCGCTCATCGCAAGCCGCCTGGGCCTGCCGCGCACCCCGCTTCGCTCGATCCTCACCATCCAGCACAAGTACTACGCGCGCACGGCTTTCGAGGCCATTGCGCCCGAGAACAATCCGCGCTTCGGGCTGCTGCGCCGCGGTTTTTCGCGGGCGGACGAAGTGCCGATGGCCTATCCGTTCTACGTGAAGCCCGCCAAGGCCGCGTTCTCGGTGCTCGCGCGCAAGGTGGAGAGTTTCGAGGAACTCCACCGGCATACGCGCTTCGGGCGCCTCGAGCAGGCGATCATCGAAAGGCTGGTGAGGCCCTTCGCGGATGTGATGTTCGCGCATTCGGACCTCACGGAGGATCCCTACAGCATGGTCTGCGAGGAGATCGCGCGCGGGCGCCAGGTGACCGCCAACGGCTACGCGCGCGACGGTCGCGTCACCATGCTGGGAACCGTCGACTCGATCATGTATCCGGGGACCGACCAGTTCCAGCGATTCCAGTATCCGTCGGCGCTGCCGCGCGAGCAGCTCGACCGGGTCGATGCGCTCGCCGTGAAGTTGGTCGAGGGCATCGGCTTTCGCCACGGCATGTTCAACGTCGAGATGCGCGTGGATCCGGCGAGCGGCGCCCTCGGAATCATCGAGATCAATCCGAGGGCGGCCGGCCAGTTCTACGACCTCTTCGAGCGCGTGGACGGCTACAACTCATTCGATGCGCTGCTGGCACTCGAATGCGGCGACGAGCCCGACATCCGCCACCGCGAAGGGCGCCAGAAGCACGCGGCGAGTTTCGTCCTGCGGGACCTGGCCGGCGAGGGCCTCTCGCGCTGGCCGTCGCGCTCGGAGATCGCGGCCCTCAAGGCGCGCCATTCGGATGCGCACGTGATGCTCTATCCGAAGCGCGGGGCCGACCTCGCCCGGGAGATGAAGTGGCTGGGCAGCTATCGATACGGCGTGTTCAACCTCGGGGGCGAGACGCTCGAGGGGATGTTCGCGCGTTTCCAGCGGGTCTGTGCCGACATCACGTTCCATCCCGCGAGCCACCGCGTGCCGGACCTGCGCTTGCTCGTGACCGGGCAGGACTAGGCTCCCCGGCTAGCGGCCGGCGGGCTCGATCCACCCGGCATCGAAGTTCGGGTTGGTGAGCGACATGAGCACGTGGTCGCGCCATGCGCCGTCGATGAAGAGATAGTCGCGCGCGAGACCCTCCTTCACGAACCCCAGTCGCTCCAGGAGCCTCGCGCTACGCGCATTCTCCGGCCGATGGTTGGCCATGATGCGATGAAGATGGAGCGCATCGAACATGAAAGTGTTTGTCGCCCGTAACGCTTCGGCCATCAGCCCCTGTCCCTCCTGGCCACGCGCGACCTGGTATCCGAGGTAGCAGGCGAGGAACGGGCCGCGCACGATGTTCGTGTAGTTGCAGGTCCCGAGGATGGGTCCGCCCTGCGGACCTTGCTGCAGCACGAACCGCGCGGAGCGTCCCACGTCGAATTCCTCGACGGCGATGCCCAGGCGCTCCTGCCAGAAGGATTCAGTGAAGAATGCGGGCGCCGTGGGCGGCGCCCAGCGGTCGAGGTGGCCTTCGAAGTTGTCGCGAAGGAAGCTCGCCATCGCCGCCTGCATGCCCGGGCGCGCGAGGCGGACGTGGAGGCGCGCGGTGCGGATCTCGGGAAGCGGCGCGGGCATCTTCCGCCGCTAGGCGCCGAATACCCGCCACTGCTGCGGCCAGCCCTCCATGGGCGCGCGCTTGAAGCCACTCTTCGCGAATTGGTGCCAACGGCCGATCACGAATGCAATCACGGCGTTGGCGTACGCATTCACATCCCAGTCCGCGGGCAGCGTCCCGGCGGTGACTGCAAGCCGCGCGCTTTGGCGCAGGCTCGCCTCGAGGCGATCGATGAGCTGGTTCACGCGGGCCTGGAGCCGCTCGTCCTCGTTCACGAGGGCGTCTCCGATCAGCACGCGCGTCATGCCGGGATTCTTCTGGGCGAAGCCGAGCAGCGTGGCGATCGTGGACTCGATCTGCTTCATCGCGTCCTTTTCCTCGGCCTGGATCTTGTTCACAAGCGTGAAGACCGTCTGCTCGATGAACTCGATCAGCCCCTCGAACATCTGCGCCTTGCTGGCGAAGTGCCGGTAGAGCGCGGCCTCGGAGACTTCCAGGCGCGCGGCGAGCAACGCCGTGGTGATGCGCTCTCCCTTGGGGTTCTCCAGCATGGCAGCGAGCGTCTGCAGGATCTGCGCTTTGCGCTCTCCGGTCTTCGCCATGACGGGGTTCGCTCTGGAGAAAAGGGGCGGGAGGCGAATGTTACCATTACGTTTTCCGCCACGTCTTTGACGCAACAGAATCACGAGACCCATATGGCAGGACACAGCAAGTGGGCGAACATCCAGCACCGCAAGGGTCGCCAGGACGCGAAGCGCGGCAAGATCTTCACCCGCCTCATCAAGGAAATCACGGTCGCGTCGCGAATGGGCGGGGGCGACGCCGACATGAACCCGCGCCTTCGGCTCGCCGTGGACAAAGCCACGGACGAGAACATGCCGAAGGACAACATCGAGCGCGCGATCAAGCGGGGCACCGGTGGCCTCGACGGCGCCGACTACGAAGCGATCCGCTACGAGGGCTATGGGACCAACGGTGCGGCCGTGATCGTCGACACGCTCACGGACAATCGCACGCGCACGGTCGCCGAAGTGCGGCACGCCTTCACCAAGTTCGGCGGCAACATGGGCTCCGAGGGCTCCGTCGCGTTCCTCTTCAAGCACGTGGGGCAGCTCCTGTACGCGCCCGGCACGAACGAGGACAAGCTGATGGAAGCGGCGCTCGAATCCGGCGCCGAGGACGTCATCGCCAACGATGACGGCTCCCTCGAGGTGATCACGGGCCCGTACGAGTTCTCCAGGGTGAGGGCGAGCCTCGAGAAGGCCGGGTTCAAGGCCGAGCTCGCGGAAGTCACGATGAAGCCGGTGAACGAGACCGGGATGGCGCCCGAGGACGCCGAGAAGATGCAGAAGCTCCTCGACGCGCTCGAGTCGCTCGACGACGTGCAGGACGTCTATACGACCGCTTCCTTCGCCGAGAGCTGAGTGGCGATTCGCATCCTCGGCATCGATCCGGGCCTCGCCTGCACGGGCTATGGGGTGCTCGAGAAGGACCGCTCCACGCTCGCCTACGTCGCGAGCGGCCGTATCCGGACCGACCGCTCGACGCCGCTCGCCGAGCGTCTTTCGGCGATCCTCGCCGGACTTGCCGAGGTGATCGCGAGCTTCCAGCCCGCCGAGGTCGTGGTGGAGAAGGTGTTCGTCAACGTGAACCCGCAGTCCACGTTGCTCCTCGGACAGGCGCGGGGCGCGGCGATCTGCGCGGCCGTGCTGGCGCAGCTGCCCGTTTCGGAGTACACAGCGCTGCAGGTGAAGCAATCGGTGGTCGGCCAGGGGCATGCGCGAAAGGAGCAGGTGCAGGAGATGGTGAAGCGGCTTCTCAAGCTGCCGGGTCATCCGAGCCCGGACGCCGCCGACGCGCTCGCGTGCGCCATCTGCCACGCCCACGGCGGAATGGGGCTGGGCTCGATCGCAACCCGGGGACGCCGCGTGCGCGCAGGCCGCATCACATGATCGGGCGCGGCCGATGATCGGGCGAATTCAGGGCATCCTCGTCGAGAAGAATTTTCCGCAGGTGATCGTTTCCTGCGCCGGCGTAGGCTACGAGATCGACGTTCCCATGAGCACGTTCTATCCGTTGCCGCGCGCGGGCGAGGAAGTGACGCTGCTCACGCACCTCGTGGTTCGCGAGGACGCCCACCTCCTTTTCGGATTCCTGACCGCGAACGAACGCGGCGCCTTCCGCCAGTTGCTGAAGATCAGCGGCGTGGGGCCGAAGGTCGCGCTCTCGGTGCTCTCGGGAATGTCCGTGGACGACTTGTCGGCCGCCGTCTCCGCCGGGGACGCGGCGCGCCTCACGAAGATACCCGGCATCGGGAAGAAGACGGCCGAGCGGCTCCTGCTGGAGCTTCGCGACAAGCTTCCGCGCGTGGCCGCCTCGGTGCGCGGCGGGCCCGCGCAGGCGAGCGCCGACGTGCTCAATGCGCTGCTCGGGCTTGGCTACAATGAGCGCGAGGCGTCGGCGGCGGTGAAGCAGCTGCCGGCGGACCTGCCGCTCGCCGATGCGATCCGCCAGGCCCTCAAGCAGCTTTCGAAAACATGATAGAAGCCGACCGGTTGATCTCGGGAGTCCCGGCCTCGCCGCAGGAAGACGGCGAGGAAAGGGCGCTTCGCCCGCGCCAGCTCGCCGAATACGTGGGCCAGTCGAAGATCCGCGAGCAGCTCACGATCTTCATCACCGCGGCGCGCAATCGCAAGGAGGCCCTCGATCACACCCTGCTCTTCGGGCCGCCGGGCCTGGGCAAGACCACGCTCGCGCACATCATCGCGCGCGAGATGGGCGTGAACCTTCGCCAGACCTCGGGGCCGGTGCTCGAGCGCGCGGGCGACCTCGCCGCGATCCTCACCAACCTCGAGCCCAACGACGTGCTCTTCATCGACGAGATCCATCGCCTGAGCCCCGTCGTGGAGGAGATCCTCTATCCCGCCCTCGAGGACTACCAGATCGACCTCATGATCGGCGAAGGTCCCGCGGCGCGCTCGGTGAAGCTCGATTTGCCGCCCTTCACGCTCGTGGGCGCCACGACGCGCGCGGGCATGCTCACGAACCCGCTGCGCGACCGATTCGGGATCGTGGCGCGCCTCGAGTTCTACACGGCCGACGAGCTGAGGACCATCGTGCTGCGTTCGGCGAAGCTGCTGGCGGTCGCCATCGACGAGGGCGGCGCCATCGAGATCGCGAAGCGCTCGCGCGGCACGCCCCGGATCGCCAATCGCCTGCTCCGGCGCGTGCGCGACTATGCCGAGGTGAAAGCCTCGGGCCTCGTCACCGGATCGATCGCCGATACGGCGCTTCGCATGCTCGAAGTCGATACGGTGGGCCTGGACCTCATGGACCGCAAGCTCCTCCTCGCGGTGATCGAGCGGTTCGCCGGCGGGCCGGTGGGCGTCGAGAACCTCGCGTCCGCCATCGGCGAGGAACGCGACACGATCGAGGACGTGATCGAACCATTCCTCATCCAGCAAGGCTATCTCCAACGCACGCCGCGCGGGCGCATCGCGACGCCCACGGCCTATCGCCACCTGGGCCTCGCGCAAGAAGGGCCGGGCAAGGCGGGAGACTTGTTCACATGAGCCGCATCGCGACGAAGCCCACGCTGCAGCCGGAACTCTTCGTCTATTCGTTTCCCGTGCGCGTCTATTTCGAGAACACGGATGCGGGAGGCGTGGTCTATCACTCCGAGTACCTCAAGTTCCTCGAGCGGGCGCGTACCGAGTGGCTGCGGCACCTGGGATTCGACCACCAGGCGCTCGCGCGCACCCATCGCGCACAGTTCGTGGTGACCGCGATGGCGATCGATTTCATCAAGGCCGCGCGCCTCGACGACAGTGTCGCCGTGAGCGTGCACCTCGAGTCCCTCGGAAAAGTGCGCTCCGTCTTCGCGCAGGAGATCCGCCGCGAGGACGAGCTGCTCGTGAAGGCGAAGGTGACGGTGGCCTGTGTCATGGGCGACACCTTCAAGCCCTGCGAGATTCCCGAAGCCCTGCGTAAGAAGATGGAGGCGGCACTTTGATCGTGACCACCAATGACTTGACTGTCATCTCGATGATCGTCAATGCGAGCATCGTCGTGAAGGTCGTGTTGGCGATCCTCGCGATTGCGTCGATGCTGTCGTGGACCTACATCTTCATGAAGCTCTTCTCGATCCGGCGCGCGCGCCGCGACGCCGACGAGTTCGAGCGCGAGTTCTGGGGCGGGGCGGACCTCGTCGGCCTCTACCAGCGCGCGGCGAGCGGGCGCTACGTGACCGAAGGCCTCGAGCGCATCTTCGAAGCCGGGTTCAAGGAATTCCTGAAGCTCAAGGGCCGGGCGGGCGCGGATACCGCCGCGCTGCTGGACGGCACGCGGCGCGCGATGAAGGCAACTTACCAACGCGAGATGGACGTCCTCGACTCGCACCTTTCATTCCTCGCGACCGTGGGATCGGTAAGCCCGTACATCGGCCTCTTCGGCACGGTGTGGGGAATCATGAACGCCTTCCGCGGCCTGTCGAACGTGGCCCAGGCGACGCTCGCACACGTGGCGCCCGGCATCGCGGAGGCACTCGTCGCAACCGCCATGGGCCTGTTCGCGGCGATCCCCGCGGTGATCGCGTATAACCGCTTCAGCCACGACATCGATCGCCTCGCCACGCGCTACGAGAGCTTCATGGAGGAGCTGCAGAACATCCTCCAGCGCCAGGCGCACCTGCCCGACCGCGACGGACCCGACACGGTGGTGCAGAACCAGAGGTCCCGGTAGATGCGCAAGCGGCGCGCCATCGCCGAGATCAACGTCGTTCCCTACATCGACGTGATGCTGGTCCTGCTCATCATCTTCATGGTGGCGGCGCCGCTCATCAATCCGGGGCAGATCGACCTTCCGCAGGCCGGCGCGAGGTTGAATCCGGCCGTGGCGCCGCTCGAGGTGCGCGTGCGCGAGAACGGGGACCTCGCGGTGGTCGACCGCAACCGCTCTACCGACGAGACGCGCATCGATCGCGCGCAGCTGCTCGACTACGTGCGCAACGCCCAGAAGGACCACCCCGACCTGGCCGTGGTGATCGCGGGGGATCGCTCGGTCAAGTACGAGGAAGTGCTCGGGGTGCTCGACCTCCTGCAGCGAAGCCAGGTGAAGCGCGTCGGGTTGCTCGCCCGCCCGGCCCAGTGAAGGCTTCCGGGAAGTCGGCGCCGGTATCGTTGGAACGCCCGCCCCCGCCGGGCCGCATCCGCTCCGTCTTTCTCGCGATCCTGGTCCACGGGATCTTCTTCGCCCTGATCTTCTTCGGCGTCACGTGGCAGAGCCATCCCGAGGCCCCGTTGCAGGCGGAGATCTGGGACAAGATCCCGAAGGCGAGCGAGCCTCCCCCGAAGCCGGTGCAGGCCGCGCCCCCGAAACCGGAGCCGCCCAAGCCCGAGCCGCCCAAGCCCGAGCCGCCCAAACCGGAGCCCGCCAAGGCCGAGGAGAAGCCCGAGCCGCCGAAGCCCGATCCCGAGATCGCGCGCAAGCTCGAGCGCGAGAAGGCCGAGAAGGAAAAGAAGGAGAAGGAACGGCAGGAAAAGGAGCGCAAGGAGAAGGCCGACCGCGAGAAGCAGAAGGCCGACGAAGCGCGCAAGAAACGCGAGGACGAGGCGCGCAAGAAGGAAGAGGAGCGCGTGCGCCAGGAGATGCAGCAGGCGCGCGAGGCCGCCGCCGCGCAGCAAAAGTCCGACCTCGACCAGTGGGTCGGCAAGATCCGCGATAAGATCCGCGGCAGGGCGAACGTTCCCGACACCGTGATTGGCCACCCTGAAGTGGTATTGAACCTGAGAATCCTGCCCGGGGGAGAGGTCTTCGACATCTCAATCATCAAGCCCAGCGGCAATCCGACCTACGATGCCGCCATCGAAAGGGCCGCCCGCAGCGCATCCCCGCTCCCGGTTCCTCCCGCGGACTCGGAACTTTTCTCCTCTTTCCGCAACCTTACCCTCAACATCAAGCATGACCGCTGAAGGCGGCGACCTGTCCACCCGATGAAACGCTTGTCCCTTGCGCTTGGAATGCTCCTCGCCGCGTGCGCGGCCTGGGGCCAGCTCACGATCGACATCACGACCACGGGCGGCCGCCAGGTGCCCATCGCCATCGCGCCCATGGCCGGCGAGAACCTCCAGACCCCGGCCGTGAGCGAAGTGGTGAGCGCCGACCTTGCGCGAACGGGCCTGTTCAGGCTCGTGAACACGGCGGGAATCTCTCCCCTGCCCACGGAGCCGTCCGAGGTCAACTTCGCCGACTGGGCGGGCCGCAGCGCCGAGGCGCTCGTGATCGGCAAGATCGAGCCCGCGCCCGAGGGGCGAGTCGAAGTACGCTTCCGCCTCTTCGATGTGCAGAAGCAATCCCAGCTCGCGAGCTTCTCGTACGTGGTGGCCCCCGTGCAGCTGCGCGCGACCGCCCATCGCATCGCCGACGTGATCTACGAGAAGCTCACCGGCGACAAGGGCGTGTTCTCGACGAAGATCACGTACGTCGTGAAGCGCGGCACGCGCTACGAGCTGCAGGTCTCCGATGCCGACGGCTTCAACGCCCAATCGGTGCTCGCCTCCAACGAGCCGATCATGTCGCCCGCCTGGTCGCCGGATGGCAGCCGCCTCGCGTACGTCTCGTTCGACCAGAAAAAGCCCATTGTCGTCGTGCAAAACCTCGCGCAGGGCACCACGCGCGTGATCGCGGCGTTCCGCGGCAACAACAGCGCGCCGGCGTGGTCGCCCGACAGCCGCTTCCTGCTGGTGGCCCTGTCGAAGGACGGCCTCACTCAGATCTACCGGGTGTCCTCGAGCGGCGGCGAGCCTGCGCGCCTCACGGACTCGCCCGGGATCGACACCCAGCCGGCGTACTCGCCCGATGGGCAATGGATCGCCTTCACCTCCGATCGCGGAGGCTCGCCGCAGATCTACAAGATGCCCGCGGCGGGAGGCCCTGCCCAGCGCCTTACGTTCGATGGCAGCTACAACGTGGGACCGCGCTACAGCCCCGACGGCAAGACGCTCGCGTTCGTGCAGCGCGACGGCGGCCGCTATCGCATCGCGTCGCTGGAGCTCGCGACCGGACAGGTCACCACCCTCACGGACGGCATCCTCGACGATTCACCCACCTACGCGCCCAACGGTAAGATGGTCCTCTATGAGGCCCAAGTGGGGGGGCGCGGGCAGCTCGCCGCGGTATCAGGCGACGGGCGAGTCCGCCAGCGGCTCACGTCCGCTGCGGGCGACGTACAGGATCCCGCATGGGGTCCACTGCCAACCAACTGAACGGGACGCATCGATCCCGCCCTGCAACCGATGAGACTCCCAACAGGAGAACGAAGATGAAGAAACTCGCTCTGTACGCCGCACTCGCCGTCCTCGCGGCGGCGTGCGCCAGCAAAGAGACGAAAGACGAAACGCCGGTGCAAGACAAGTCGACGGGCGTGCAGCACACGCCCACGACCACCGGCAACAACCAGGTCACGCCGGCGCAACCCACGGGATCCGTCACGGGATACCAGGATCCGTTGCTCCAGAAGCGCAGCGTCTACTTCGACTTCGATTCGAATGCGGTGAAAGACGAATACCGCGGGGTGATCCAGGCGCAATCCAAGTACCTCGCCGACAACCGCGACAAGCGGATCCGCATCGAGGGCAACTGCGACGAGCGCGGAAGCCGCGAATACAACCTCGCGCTGGGCCAGCGTCGCGCCGAATCGGTCAAGAAGATCATGACGGTGCTGGGCGTGGCCGACGGCCGCGTCGAGACCATCAGCTACGGCGAGGAGAAACCCGTGGCGCTCGGCCACGACGAAGCGGCGTGGGCGCAGAACCGTCGCGCGGACATCAAGTACTAGCGTGGAAATGTCAGGGATTGCCGCGGCGCGCCGGCTCGCATGGGCGGGCGCCTTCGCCGCCGCGGTTGCCGCGGTCCTTCCTGCGCGCGCGGGCCTCTTCGACGACGACGAGGCCCGGCGCCGCATCGATTCGCTGCGCAAGGAGCTCGCGCAGCAGGGCAAGGACAACGAGGCGCGCATCACGAAGCTCGAGGAGACGATCCGCAACATCGGCGTGGTCGAGCTCGTTCGCCAGAACGACGATCTCAACGCCGAGCTCGCGCGGTTGCGCGGGCAGATCGAGGTCCTCACCAACGACAACCAGCAGCTGCAGAAGCGCCAGCGCGACTTCTACCTCGACATCGACTCGAGGTTGAAGCGGCTGGAAGGCGCTCCCGCGGGAACCACGTCGGCGACTCCGCCCGATGCGGGCGCGGGCACCGTCGCATCGCCTCCACCGCCCCCGCGCGTGCCGACGAAGGACGACCAGGCGCGCGAGGTGAAGGCCTACGACGCCGCGTCGAACCTCTTTCGCCGCAACGACTTCGCCGCGGCGATCGACGCGTTCCGCGCTTTCGTGAAGGATTTCCCCGACAGCGCGCTCGCCGCCAACGCGGGTTACTGGATCGGCATCAGCTACGCGAACATTCACGACTACAAGAACGCGCTCGCCGCGCAGGAAGCGCTGATCACGAAGTATCCGCAGTCCCCGAAGGCGCCCGACGCGATGCTCGCGATCGCGGCGCTCCAGGCGGAGCAGGGCGACACGGGCAGCGCGCGAAACACGCTCGAGGACGTCGTGGCGCGATATCCCTCGTCGGACGCGGCCGGGAAGGCGCGCACGCGGCTCGCGTCGATGCGGCGCTAGCCGCGACCCGACGTGAGATCGGCGATCGTCCTGCTCTCGGGCGGGCTCGACTCGGCCACGGTGCTCGCCATGGCCCGCGGCGAAGGCTGGAAGTGCCACGCGTTGTCGGTCGACTATGGGCAGCGCCACCGCGTGGAGCTCCAGGCCGCGGCCCGCGTGGCCCGGGCCCTCGGGGCCCACGAGCATCGCGTGGTCGCCCTCGACCTTCGCGTGTTCGGCGGATCGGCGCTCACCGACGCGAGCATCGCGGTCCCGACGTCGCCGTCGACGGGCATTCCCATCACCTACGTCCCAGCGCGCAACACGATCTTCCTTTCGCTGGCACTCGCGTACGCCGAGGTCACCGGGTCGGATGCCATCTTCACCGGCGCGAACGCCGTCGACTACTCGGGCTATCCGGATTGCCGGCCCGAGTACCTGGAGGCGTTCGAATCGATGGCGAACCTCGCGACGAAGCGCGCCGTCGAGGGCGCGCCGATCCGGATCGTCGCCCCGATCGTGAAGATGACGAAGGCCGACATTGTCCGGCACGGTCACGATCTCGGCGTCGACTTCTCGATCACGGTTTCCTGCTACAACGCGGACGCCGACGCGCGTGCATGTGGCCAGTGCGATTCCTGCCGCCTGCGCCGCGAGGGGTTCGCGGCCGCGGGCCTCGCGGATCCGACGCGGTATCGAAGGTAAGATAGGCGCCCCTTCCGCGGAGGTCGTTTCCTTGGTCGGCACCTCGAATCCCGGGCTCATCGTCTGCATCGGCGGCTTCGCGCTCGCGTTCGTCTTCGGCGCGGTGGCCAACCGCACCAACTTCTGCACGATGGGCGCAGTCTCCGATGTCGTGAACATGGGCAGCTGGGGGCGCATGCGGATGTGGCTGCTTGCCATCGCCGTGGCGATCCTCGGCACGCACGCGTTGCAGCTCGCGGGGATGATCGATCTGACCAAATCGATCTACGTTCGCCCCAACGTGACGTGGCTTTCCTATGCGCTGGGCGGTTTCATGTTCGGTGTCGGCATGACCCTGGGCAGCGGGTGCGGCAGCAAGACGCTGGTGAGATTGGGAGCCGGCAGCCTCAAGTCGCTCGTGGTGTTCATCTGCCTCGGCCTTGCCGCTTACATGACGTTGAAGGGCCTCTTCGGTGTCTGGAGGACGCGCTGGATCGATCCGGTGGCTACCGACTTCGCCGCGTACGGCGTGGCGCACCAGGACCTGCCCACGATGATCGCGGCGTGGTCGGGTGCGAGCCTCGCCGCGGCCGAATGGGGGGCCGCGCTCGTGCTCGCGGGCGCGCTGCTCGCGTTCGTCTTCATGGATCGCGAATTCCGCACGAGCTTCGACCACGTCCTGGGGGGCACCGTCGTGGGGCTCGTCATCGTGGCGGGCTGGTACGTCACCGGCCACCTGGGTTTTGGCGAGAACCCGGAGACGCTCGAGAACACCTTCTTCGCCACCAACAGCCACACAATCGAATCGCTGTCGTTCGTGGCGCCGGTGGGCTACACGCTGGAGCTCCTCCTGCTCTGGAGCGACAAGTCGCTGGGTATCACGTTCGGCATCGCGGCGGCCGTGGGAATCATCGCGGGATCCTTCGCGTATGCGATCGCTTCGAAGACCTTTCGTTGGGAAGGCCTGTCGGGTACCGAGGACACCGCCAACCACGTCGTCGGTGGAATTCTGATGGGGTTCGGGGGCGTGACCGCGCTCGGATGCACGATCGGCCAGGGCATCACGGGATTCTCGACGCTCGCGATCGGCTCCATCGTGTCCTTCCTCGCCATCGTCGCCGGATCGGCGCTCACAATGAAAGTGCAGTACTGGAGGATGACGCGCGAAGGGTGAATTCCTTTTGACCGGAACCCGCGCCGGACGCTATAATTTCTGTTTCCCCACGGGGCGTTAGCTCAGCTGGTAGAGCAGCGGACTTTTAATCCGTTGGTCACTGGTTCGAATCCAGTACGCCCTACCAATTTCGCCGGAATGGGAATGCGCCGGGGGCTCGTGGAGGTTGCCATGGGCAAGGTCGCAGGGGTCCTTTTCTGCCTCACGGCGGCCGCTTGCGCTTCATACGGCGGCTCGTCGCTTCGTCCCGGCAGCTCCACCGAAGCGGAAGTGCGTGCCACGATGGGCGCGCCGGCGGCCGAGTTCACCGCGCCCGACGGCAGCAGGAAACTCTTCTATCCCAGGGGTCCGATGGGCACCGACACCTTTCTCGTGAGGGTCGGCGGCGACGGCGTCATGCGCGACATCGGCAACGTGTTGAAGGACGAGACGTTCAACGCGGTTGAAGCCGGGATGACGGAGCGGGACATCCTCGAGATGATCGGTCCGCCGGGCAAGACGATGCCGTTTCCAATCTCCAACACGCACGCATGGGACTACCGCTTCATCGACACGTGGGGCTACTACGCGATTTTCTCGGTCACCTTCGATGCGAACGGCGTCGTGCTGAGCAAGCTCACCACTCGCATGGAGGGACGGGGCAGGCGGCATTGACCCGCGGCTAGCGGCGGCGCAACTCGAGGATGCGGAAGGGGTAAGCGTGCCGGTCGTCGGCGGGATGGCGCGCGACTTCGGTCTCTTCCCACTCGGCCCGGTCGAAGGCTGGAAGGCGGGTATCGCCCTCCACGTCGGCGTCCACCTCGGTGAGGTAAATCACGTCGGCGATCGGGAGAGTTTCGGCATAGAGCGTCGATCCTCCGATCACGCAGACCTCGTCGGCACGTCGCGCCGCGCTCCACGCTTCTTCGAGCGAGTGAACGACGATGGCGCCGGCCGCCTCGTAGCCGGGCCGGTGGGTGACGACGATGTTGTCGCGGCCCGCGAGCGGCTTCTTCAGCGATTCCCAGGTCTTCCGTCCCATCACCACGGGCTTGCCCAGGGTCACCCGGCGGAAATGCGCCATCTCGTCGGGCAGCCGCCAGGGCAGAGCGTTGTCGCGCCCGATCACCCCGTTGCGGGCGATGGCGACCACGAGTGCCACGCGCACGCTAGACCGCGATCGGCGCGCGAATCGCCGGGTGCGGCTCGTAGCCTTCGAGCGTGAAGTCCTCGTAGCGGAAGGCGTCGAGCTCGCGCACCTCCGGATTGAGCTTCATCCTCGGCAGCGCCTTGGGCGCGCGGCGCAATTGCTCGTCGGCCTGCTCGAGGTGGTTCAGGTAGAGATGCGCATCGCCCAGCGTTACGATGAGCTCGCCGGGCTTGAGCCCCGTCACCTGCGCCACCATCAGCGTGAGCAGCGCGTACGACGCGATGTTGAAGGGAACACCGAGGAAGATGTCGGCGCTTCGCTGGTACATCTGGCAGGAAAGCTTGCCGTCGGCCACGTAGAACTGGAAAAGCGCGTGGCAAGGCATGAGCGCCATCTTCGGAAGGTCGGCTACGTTCCACGCCGAGACGACCATGCGACGCGACGAGGGATTGGCGCGGATCTGCGCGAGCACCTGCGCGAGCTGGTCGATGTGCGAGCCGTCGGGAGCAGGCCAGGATCGCCACTGGTATCCGTAGACCGGGCCCAGGTCGCCCTTCGCGTCGGCCCATTCGTCCCAGATCGTGACGCCGTTGGCGCGGAGGTATTCCACGTTGGTGCTGCCCTTGAGGAACCAGAGCAGCTCGTGGATCACGCTCTTCGTGTGGATCTTCTTCGTGGTGAGCAGCGGGAAGCGCTCTGCCAGGTCGAATCGCATCTGGTAGCCGAACACGGAAAGCGTCCCGGTGCCCGTGCGATCGTCCTTGCGCGTGCCGTGCTCCCGGACGTGGCGCAGGAGGTCGAGATAGGTCTTCATGGAATGCCTGCGATTCTATCGGAAGCAGGGGCTCCCGAGCCCTCAGGAAGGCCCCAGGGACGTTGGATGGGCGAGGAAGGTCCCGGAAGGTGGGGACGAAAAAAAGGGGCCTTGCGGCCCCTTTTACGATGTTGCGTGCAGCTTGGTTGTTATTTCCAGCCGTACCCAAGTTGGACGTACACGAAGCGCGCGCGCGCGTCGTAGTACGACGGGTCGTAACCCACCTGGAAGGAGTTCTGCTGGTTGGTCTTCGGCGGGTTGGTATCGAAGAGGTTCTTCACGCCCAACGTGACCGTGACGTTCTTGATGCCCGTGTATTGCCCTTGCAGGTCCCACAGGCTCATGGAGCTCACCTTGCGCAGGTCGTTGTTCAGGTCCGTCTGCCAGTCCGTGTACGAGCTCTGGTAGGTGTTGGCGAGCGTGGTGCTGAACGGGCCCGTGTCCAGCGAAACGGCCGCATAGTGCTTCCAGCGCGGAATCACGCCGAGCACCACGGAGCCGAAGGCGTTGCTCACGAAGCCGCTGTAGCTGCCGTCCAGATTCTGGAAGTCATAGCGGGTGTAGTACGTGCCCGTCAGGTCGAACCGAACGCGGCCCCACGACTGGCGCGGCCACTTGTAGTGCGCCTCGAGGTCCCAGCCCTCGATGTGCGTGTCGCCGAGGTTGATGTACGTCTGCTGGATCGCGGTAATACGGCCGGGCAGGTTCGGCTGGGCCGGGTCGACCGGGCCGCGCGTGATCAGGCCGTAGTACTGCGGGTCGCCCAGGATCGTGGTGACCGGGATGCCGTTGGTGATGGAATCGGTCAGGCGGATCTTGAAGTAGTCGGCCGACATCGACAGCTGGCTGGTGGGCTCGAACACGATGCCGAACGTCGCCTGCTCCGACTTCTCCGGCTTCAGCTGCGGGTTGCCGCCGAAGGTGAGCGGGAACTGCGCGTTGCAGTCGAGGGTGTTGTCGTGCGTGATCGGGCAACGCAGCGGATCGTTCAGGCCCGTGCTCGACAAGCCGGCCGTCTGCGGCACGAACAGCTCGTAGAGCGACGGCGCGAGGAAGCCCTTGCCGTAGGAGCCGCGCAGCAGCACGCTTTGAGTCGGCTGGAAGCGCAGGCTCACCTTCGGGTTGGTGGTGCTGCCGAAGTCGCTGTAGTGGTCGCTGCGGATCGCGGCGTTCAGCTCGAGGGTCTTCAGCAGCGGGACGTTCACCTCGCCGTAGAACGCGCTCACGTCGCGGCTGCCGTGCACCGCGCCGGAGCTTCCGCCGTAGCCGGTGATGTCGCCCGCCTCGTAGGCCGCCGAAGGCGTCTGGTCCAGCTTCTCGCGGCGCAGGTCGACACCGATGGCACCGGCGACCGGGCCGGAGGCCATGTTGAAGAGCTCGCCGGAGACCTTGCCGTTGAGGGCGCTGGTGGTGGACTTGCCCGAGAACACGTCGGAGAAGTATCCGGCGGCGGAGTTGATGGCCGTGGCCTGATCGGCGGGCAGGATGCCGACGATGTTGTAGTTACCGCTGTTGAGCAGCGGCAGCAGCTTCGAGTACTGGAAGAAGCCGCCGTTCGTGTGCTCGGTCACCTTGCCTTCGGAGTACGAGTACGACAGGTCCGCATCCCAGCGCGAGGCGATCGTGCCCTTGATCCCGCCGGTGATCTGGTAGCCGGTGTTGGTGTCGGTCGTATCGCGCGGGCCGAGCGCAGTGGTCCGCCAGCGAACGTTCAGGGGCGTGCCGTCCACGCCGGCTGCAGCAGCCTGGGTGTGCGGGTAGTACTGGCTGGTCGGTTGGAGAAGGACCGTGGCCAGGTTGTCGCCCGTCGGGCCCCAGGTGATCGCGTTCGAGATCGGCGTGCCCTGGATCTTGAAGTTGTTCTTGTCTTCGCTGTACAGGCCCGTGCCATAGAGCTGCCAGTCGCTGTTGATCTGGAACTTGCCCTGCACGAAGAAGTTGGCGAGCTTGTCGTCGGGAATCGACTCCACGCCGGCCTGGTGCGCCGGATCGAAGAAGCAGCCGCCCAACAGGGGCACGAAGACGTTGGTGTCGACCGGGCCGCAACTCACGCCGGGCACCGAACCGAGGATGTGAATGCCGCCCGTCGTAATGTTGCCCGGGTAGGTGTTGGACGAGCCCCCGAAGCCACCGAGCTGCAGGAACTCGTTGGTGTTGTCCTTGGAGAAGCTGCGGTCCCTCTGGTCGAGCGGCTTCTGGTGCGCATAGGACGCGCTCGCGAAGACGTTGTAGCGGTCCTTGTTGAGATCACCGAAGCCGAGGGAGGCGTCGAATTTTTGCTGGTCGCCGCCGCCGCTGCGGGTCGGCATGCCGTAGTAGACGTTCACCTCGCCACCCCGGTAGTCGGAGCGCAGGATGAAGTTGATCACGCCCGCGATGGCGTCGGAACCGTACACGGCCGAGGCGCCGTCCTTCAGCACTTCCACGCGCTCGATCGCCGCGAACGGGATGATCGCGAGGTTCACGCCCTGCACGCCCTGGATCTCGCCGGCGAATCCGTTGACGCGCTTGCCGTTGATCAGCACCAGCGTGTGGCCGCCTTGCAGGCCGCGCAGGTTAGCCGTCTGCGCCGACAGCGTCGTGGCGCCAATGGTGCTCGTGAGGGCAACGCTGCCCAGGGAGTTGTTGGCGGAAATCAGCTGCAGCAACTCCATCGGCGAGGTGGCGCCGCTCTTGTCGATCTCTTCCCGCGAAATCACGGTGACGGGAAGCGCGCTTTCCCCTTCCACGCGCTTGATGCTCGATCCCGTGACCTCGATGCGTTCCTTGGCCGCGGGCTTGTTCGGATCGGTCTGTTGCGCCATTGCCGGAAGCGACGCGACACTCGCCGCGAGCCCAGCGCCCAGCACCTGCAGCAGGGCAATGGAAAGCTTCGTCATTCTCGGATTCATTCTTGAAACCCCCAGGTAGTTTATATAAATATTAGGAAAAACAGAGATTTGCGTAGGGAGGAATGCGTCTGTTTTGAATTCCTTTTTTAGAGCCTGATGACACCAGCGGGATAATAGCCACGCGGATTGCAGTTGACCAACAATTCTTCTTCGAGTGTTGTGTTTTTGCAACAGGGCCCCCATTTGAATTGGAAATGGTGTACGCATCGCAGGGGCCGTCCGGCAGCCCGGCGAGACAGGCTTTCGGGGGCCGACACGGTTGGGAGCGGGGTCGATTCGTGATAAGATCGTCGAGTTTCGAAATTCAGATGGGCCTCGCGCCCATTTTTTGTTTGTGAAACCGGTTTTGGACCGCGAAGCATGGATCCGCCGGGCGCTGGAAGGCCTCGGTTACGAGCTCGTCGACCTCGAGTCGTCGCGCTCGGGGCTGCTGCGGATCTTCATCGATACACCGAAGGGAATCACCGTCGACGACTGCGCCCGCGTGAGCAACCATCTGACGCGGGCATTCGTGGTCGAGGGCATCGACTACGAACGTCTCGAGGTCTCGTCGCCGGGGCTGGACCGGCCGCTCAAGCGCATCGAGGATTACCAGCGTTTTGCGGGACGCGAGGCGAGCGTGAAGCTCAAGCTGCCCCGCGACGGGCGGCGCCGGTTCGAGGGAAAATTGGAGGGCGTCGAGGACGGCAAGATCGTGCTCGACGTCGAGGGTCACAGGCACCGCCTGGCGATCGACGAAATCGACCGCGCGCGGCTCGTGCCCGACGTCTGAAGGGTTTTGGAGGCTAGTTCATGAGCAGGGATCTTCTTCTTCTGGTCGATGCGCTGTCGCGCGAAAAGAACGTCGCGAAGGACACGGTGTTCCTCGCGCTCGAGATGGCGCTCGCGTCGGCGACGAAGAAGCGTTTCAAGGATGAGGTCGACGTCCGCGTGGAGATCGATCGCGAAAGCGGCGAGTACCACGCGTTTCGCCGCTGGACCGTCGTGCCCGACGAGGAGCACGAGGAGCCTGCGCACCAGATCGCCATCACCGACGCGGTGGCCGAGAACTCCGAAGCCGCCCTGGGCGACGTGATCGAGGAGGCGCTCGAGCCGGAGACCTTCGGGCGCATCGGCGCCCAGGCCGCCAAGCAGGTGATCCTGCAGAAGATCCGCGACGCCGAGCGCGAGCAGATCCTCAACGACTTCCTCGATCGCGGCGAATCGCTCGTGACCGGAACCGTGAAGCGCGCCGAGCGGGGCAACCTCATCGTCGAATCGGGGCGCGTCGAGGCGCTGCTGCCGCGCGACCAGCTCATCGCCAAGGAAAACCTGCGCGTGGGCGACCGCGTGCGCGCCTACATCGCCAAGATCGACCGCGCCGCGCGCGGGCCGCAGCTGATCCTGTCGCGCATCGCGCCGGAGTTCCTCGTGAAGCTCTTCGAGCTCGAGGTGCCGGAGATCGAGGAAGGACTGCTCGAGATCAAGGCGGCCGCGCGTGACCCCGGGCTTCGCGCGAAGATCGCCGTGAAATCCAACGATCCGCGCATCGATCCGGTCGGGACGTGCGTCGGCATGCGCGGTTCGCGCGTGCAGGCGGTGACCCAGGAACTCGCCGGCGAGCGTGTCGACATCATCCTTTGGTCGCCGGAGCCCGCGCAGTTCGTGATCAATGCCCTGGCGCCCGCGGAAGTAAGCTCCATCGTGGTCGACGAGGAGCGTCATTCCATGGACGTGGTGGTCGAGGAGGACCAGCTCGCCCTGGCGATCGGCAAGGGCGGGCAGAACGTGCGCCTCGCTTCGGAGCTTTCCGGCTGGCAGCTCAACATCATGACCACCGAAGAGCGCCAGCAGAAATCGCAACAGGAAACCAGCGTCGTGCGTTCGCTCTTCATGGAGAAGCTCGATGTCGACGAGGAAGTGGCCGAGATCCTGGTGAAGGAAGGCTTCACCTCGCTCGACGAAGTGGCCTACGTGCCGATCAACGAGATGCTCGAGATCGAGGATTTCGACGAGGAGACCGTGAACGAGCTTCGCCGCCGCGCGCGCAATGCCCTCCTCACCGAAGCGATCAAGAGCGAAGAGACGGTCGAGCACGCCGCCGAGGACCTGCAGAGCATGGAAGGGATGGACAATCCGACCGCGCGGCTGCTCGCCTCGAAGGGAATCACCACGATGGACGCCCTCGCGGACCTCGCGACGGACGAATTGACCGAGATGACGGGCATGGACGCGGACCGCGCGAACAAGCTCATCATGAAGGCGCGCGAGCCCTGGTTCAGGAATCAACCGCAGGCTTGAAGCGCCGCGAGGAGAATACGTAGCAAATGGCCAAGCTGAACGTCACCCAGTTCGCCGAGGAGCTCAAGCTCCCGGTGTCTTTGCTGCTCGAGCAGCTGCAGGCTGCCGGCGTGAAGAAGAAAGCGGGTGAGGACGCCATCACCGAGCAGGACAAGACGCGCCTGCTCGACTACCTGCGCGAAGTGCACGGCAACAAGGAAGAGAAGAAGAAGATAACGCTCACGCGCAAGCAGACCACCGAGATCAAGAAGGCGGACGCGACCGGCAAGGCGCGCACGATCCAGGTCGAGGTCCGCAAGAAGCGCACGTTCGTCAAGGTGGACAAGCCCGCCGAGGTGGCGCCGGAGCCCGCCAAGCCGACCGCGCCGCCCGCGCCGATCATCAACGCCGAGGAGGCGAAGAAGCGCGAGGCCGAAGCCAGGCGCCAGGCCGAGCTCGCCGCACGCCAGGCCGCCGACGCGGAAACGAAGACCAAGCGGGCCGCCGCGGTGAAGAAGAAGGAAGAGGCAGCCGCGCCCGCGGAGGCGCCGGCCGTCCCCGCCGAAGGCGCCGAACCGCCGAAGAAGAAACGCGTCGTTCGCAAGAAAGGCGAGGACGTCGCCACCGAAGCCGAAGCGCCTGTCCTGGTCGAGGTGAAAGCCGAGGCCAAGGCCGAGCCTGCGAAGGCCGAAGCGAAGCCGGCCGCGGGCGATGCGCCCGAGGGCACGCTGCATCGCCCGGTGCTCAAGCCCGGCGAGAAGGAAGCCAAGGGCGACAAGAAAGGCGCGAAGCGCGCCGTCAAGCCCGCCTCGGCATGGGTGGACGATGTCGCACGGCGCCGCGCGATCAAGACGCGGGGCGACGCGAGCGGTGGCCGCGACGGCTGGCGTTCCCGCGGTGGCGGACGCCATCGCGACGAAGAGGGCGGTACCTCGTTCGCCGCTCCGGCCGAACCGAAGATCATCGAGGTGCTGGTCCCCGAGACCATCAGCGTCGGCGACCTCGCTCACAAGATGTCCGTGAAGGCCGCCGAAGTCATCAAGACCATGATGAAGATGGGCACCATGGTCACGATCAACCAGGTGCTCGACCAGGACACTGCGATGATCGTGGTGCAGGAGATGGGGCACCAGGCGAAGCCCGCGAAGCTGGATGATCCCGAGCAGTTCCTCGAGGAAAACGCCGGCGAGGCCCAGGCCCTACTGGAGACCCGCCCGCCCGTGGTGACCGTGATGGGCCACGTCGACCATGGCAAGACGTCGCTGCTCGACGCCATCCGCAAGGCGCGCGTGGCCGTCGGCGAAGCCGGCGGCATCACGCAGCACATCGGCGCCTACCACGTGGAAACGCCCAGGGGCGTGATCACGTTCCTCGACACGCCGGGCCACGAGGCCTTCACGGCGATGCGCGCACGCGGCAGCCTGATCACCGACATCGTGGTGCTGGTGGTGGCCGCCGACGACGGCGTGATGCCGCAGACCATCGAAGCCGTCAATCATGCGAAGGCCGCCAAGGTTCCGATCGTGGTGGCCGTCAACAAGATCGACAAGCCCGAAGCCAACCCGCAACGCGTGAAGCAGGAGCTGCTCTCGCAGGACGTGGTCGCGGAGGAATTCGGCGGCGAAGTGCAATTCGTCGAAGTGTCCGCCAAGACCGGCCAGGGAATCGACAAGCTCCTCGAGGCGATCCAGGTGCAAAGCGAGGTGCTCGAGCTCAAGGCGCCCGTGAACGCTCCGGCGAAGGGCGTCGTGATCGAGTCGCGCCTCGACAAGGGGCGCGGTCCCGTGGCCACGCTGCTCGTGAAATCCGGCACGCTCAAGAAGGGCGACGTGGTGCTCGCGGGCGCCGTGTTCGGCCGCGTTCGCGCCATGAACGACGAGAACGGCAAGGCCGTCAACGATGCCGGCCCGTCGATTCCGGTCGAGATCCAGGGCCTACAGGACGTGGCGCGCGCCGGCGACGACGTGATCGTCCTCACCGACGAGCGCAAGGCGCGCGAGATCGCGCTCTTCCGCCAGGGCAAGTTCCGCGACGTAAAGCTCGCCAAGCAGCAGACCGTGAAGCTGGAGAACGCGTTCGACCAGCTGGCCGAAGGGGCGAAGAACCTCACGCTCATCATCAAGGCCGACGCGCAGGGCTCCTACGAGGGCCTGTCGCACGCGCTCACGAAACTCTCCACCGATGAGGTCAAGGTGAACATCGTCCACACGGGCGTGGGCGGGATCACCGAGTCGGACATCAACCTCGCGCTCGCGTCCAAGGCCGTGGTGATCGGATTCAACTCGCGCGCCGATGCGGCCGCGCGCAAGCTCGCGGAGAATTCCGGCGTCGACATCCGCTACTACAACATCATCTATGACGCGGTGGACGACGTGAAGGCGGCCATCGGGGGCATGCTCACGCCCGAGCGCAAGGAAAGTGTCGTGGGCACCGTCGAGGTCCGCAACGTCTTCAGGATCTCGAAGGTCGGCACGGTCGCCGGCTGCATGGTGACCGACGGCGTGGTGCGGCGCGGCTCGTCGGTGCGCCTCATTCGCGGCGGCGTCGTGATCCATACCGGCGAGCTCGATTCGCTCAAGCGCTTCAAGGACGACGTGAAGGAAGTGAAACAGGGCTTCGAGTGCGGCCTGTCCCTCAAGAACTTCAACGACGTGCAGGTCGGCGACCAGCTCGAGGTCTTCGAGGTGGTCGAGATCGCCCGGACGATCGCCTAGAGCGGTGCCCGCAGCCCGACACGCCAGAATCTCCGACCAGATCCAGCGCGAGCTGGCCGAGCTGGTGCGCACGCAGTTGCGCGATCCGCGCATCGGCATGGTGACGCTCACCGGCGTGGAGGTCACGAACGACCAATCGCATGCGAAGGTGTTCTTCACCGTCCTGGGGCCCGATGGCGCGGCCCGCGAGGCGGGCGAGGGACTCAGGCGCGCGGCCGGGTTCCTGCGCTCGGAACTCGCGCATCGCCTCACGACCCGTTCCGTGCCGGAGCTTCATTTCGAGCACGACGAATCCGTGGAGCGAGGCGTCCGCCTGTCGAAGCTCATCGACGAGGCGGTAAAGCCGGCTCCCGCCAAGAGGCGCCCGTCGCGTTGAAGGCGGACCGCTCGGGAGGTCCCGACGGTGTCCTGCTGCTCGACAAGCCCGCGGGGATCACGTCCACGCGCGCGCTCGCCAAGGCCAAGCGCCTGCTGGGCTCGCTCAAGGGCGGCCACACCGGCACGCTCGATCCGTTCGCCACGGGGCTCCTGCCGCTCGTCTTCGGGGAGGCCACCAAGTTCTCTCGCTTCCTCCTCGACTCCGAGAAGTCCTACCTCGCGACGCTGAGGCTCGGCGAAGAGACGCCGACGGGCGACACGGAGAGCGCGGTCGGCAGGCGCAGCGACGTCCGGGCGAGCGATGCGCAGATCGAATCGGTCCTGCGATCATTCGTCGGCCTGCAGTCCCAGCTCCCGCCGATGCACTCGGCGGTCCATGTGGCCGGCCGGCGCCTCTACGACTACGCGCGGTCCGGCGAAGAGGTCGAGCGCCCCACGCGCATCGTCGAGGTCCTCGGGCTCGCCCGGCTTGAACGGCGCGGCAACGATCTCGACGTCCGCGTGCGCTGCTCCAAGGGCACCTACGTGCGCACCCTCGCGCAGGACATCGGCGCCGAGCTCGGGTGCGGCGCCCACCTCGTGGCGCTGCGGCGCACGGGAGTCGGAGGCTTCGAACTCGGCCAGGCGGTCGATTTCGAGGCCCTGGAGCGTGAGGGGATCGCCGCCGCCCGCTTGCGCCTGCACGTCCCGGAAGTCCTCGTGGCGGGCCTGGCGCGCCTGGATGCGGCCGCCGATGACGCGGCCCGCTTCGGGCATGGCCAGGAGATCGGGGCCCCGGCAGGCCCGGGGGACGAGGTCGCCGTTTTCGGACCTGGGGGGCGGTTCCTCGGGGTGGCTTCGCGCGTGGGAGGCGGGCGCATCGCGCCGCTTCGCCTCATGTCCACGGTCGATGCCAAGCACCCTGATTTTGCTTGAGTTTGTGGCGGGTTCCGCGCTAAAATAGCAGGCTTACCGACATCGATAGACTTAAGAGAGATTCACGGAGATATTTGCCAATGGCCGTCACTACCGCAGACAAGGCGCGCATTCTCGAGCAGTTCCAGCGCGCGAAGGGCGACACCGGATCCCCCGAGGTCCAGGTCGCGCTCCTCACCGAACGCATCAACATGCTCGCGGAGCACTTCAAGTCGCACGTCAAGGATTTCCATTCGCGCCGCGGGCTGCTGAGGCTCGTGAGCCAGCGCCGCAGCCACCTCGATTACCTGAAGCGCATCAATATCGAGGGCTACCGCTCGCTCATCGAGCGCCTCGGCCTGCGCAAGTAAGAACGACGCGCCCGGACAACGACCCCGCGAAGCCTCGACACCGAGCGCGCGGGGTTTTTTCGTTTCGGCGCCTTCCATCCACCTTTCCGGCCGCCCTGTAGCGCGAGGCGCGCCGCCCCCGACAGGATGACATCGTGAAATCGATCAAGAAGACATTTGCATTCGGACGCCACCAGGTGACGCTCGAAACCGGCGAGATCGCGCGCCAGGCCGACGGCGCCGTGCTCGTCACCATGGACGACACCGTCGTGCTCGTCACGTGCGTGGGCCGCAAGGAAGCCAAGGCGGGACAGGATTTCTTCCCGCTCACCGTGGACTACCAGGAGAAAACCTACGCCGCGGGCCGCATCCCCGGCGGCTTCTTCAAGCGCGAGGGCCGTCCCTCGGAGAAGGAGATCCTCACCTCCCGCCTCATCGACCGTCCGCTTCGCCCGCTTTTCCCCGACGGGTTCTACAACGAGGTGCAGGTGATCGCGACCGTGCTCTCGATCAATCCGGAAATCGACTCCGACATTCCCGCGATGATCGGCGCCTCCGCGGCCGTGACTCTCTCGGGCATCCCGTTCGAGGGTCCCATCGGCGCCGCGCGCGTGGGCTACCTCAACGGCGAATACGTGCTGAATCCCACCAAGACCGAGCTCGAGACCTCGCAGCTGAACCTCGTGGTGGCCGGCACCGAGCAGGCCGTGCTGATGGTGGAATCGGAGGCCCATGAGCTTTCCGAAGAAGTGATGCTGGGCGCCGTCGTGTACGGACACGAGCAGATGCAGGCCGCGATCAACGCGATCATCGAGCTCGCCGACGAAGGCGGCAAGGACGACTGGGACTGGGAAGCGGCGGCGAAGGACACGGCGCTCGTCGAGAAGATCGCCGGCCTCGCGGAGAACGAGCTGAACGAGGCCTATCGCCTGAAATCGAAGGCGCTGCGCTCGCAGAAGCTCGACGAGATCCACGCGAAGGTGATGGATGCGTGCGTGAAGGTCGAGGACAATCCCGCCGACGCCAACACCGTGCGCTCGATCCTGCACGACATGGAATCGAAGATCGTGCGCGGCCAGATCCTGAACGGCGAGCCGCGCATCGACGGGCGCAACACGCGCACGGTCCGCCCGATCTCGATCCGGCCGACGTTGCTGCCTCGCGTGCACGGCTCGGTGCTCTTCACCCGCGGCGAAACGCAGGCGATCGTCACCACGACGCTGGGTACCGGCCAGGACGAGCAGCGTATCGACGCGCTCCAGGGCGAGTACACCGAGCGCTTCATGATGCATTACAACTTCCCGCCGTTTTCCACCGGCGAGACCGGCCGCGTCGGCAGCCCCAAGCGCCGCGAGATCGGCCACGGGCGGCTCGCCAAGCGCGCGCTGCTTGCGGTTCTGCCCTCCAAGGAGGAGTTCGGCTACACGCTCCGCGTAGTCTCGGAGATCACCGAATCGAACGGCTCTTCGTCGATGGCCTCGGTGTGCGGCGGCTGCCTCGCGCTGATGGATGCGGGCGTTCCGATGAAGGCCCACGTCGCGGGCATCGCGATGGGCCTCATCAAGGACGGCGGCCGCTTCGCGGTCCTCACCGACATCCTGGGCGATGAGGACCACCTGGGCGACATGGACTTCAAGGTCGCGGGCACGGACAACGGCATCACCGCGCTGCAGATGGACATCAAGATCAACGGGATCACCAAGGAGATCATGAAGGTCGCGCTGGACCAGGCCAAGGAAGGCCGCCTTCACATCCTGGGGATCATGAAGCAGGCCGTGCCGGGCCCGCGCGTCGAGATGTCGAACTACGCGCCGCGCATCATCAAGATGAAGATCAACCCGGACAAGATCCGCGAGGTGATCGGCAAGGGCGGCAGCGTGATCCAGGCGCTCACCCGCGAGACCGGCACCACGATCGACATCGAGGACGACGGCACCATTTCAATCGCGTGCCTGTCGGCCGAAGCCGGCGAGGACGCGATGAACCGCATCCGCGCCATCACGGCGGAAGTCGAAGTGGGCAAGGTCTACGAGGGCCCGGTGCTGCGCCTGCTGGATTTTGGCGCCATCGTGCAACTGCTGCCCGGCAAGGACGGCCTGCTGCACATCTCGCAGATCGCCCATGAGCGCGTGAATGCGGTCTCGGACTACCTGAAGGAAGGCCAGATCGTGAAGGTCAAGGTGCTCGAGGCCGACGACAAGGGCCGCGTGCGCCTCTCGAGAAAGGCGCTGCTCGACCCGCCGCCGAAACGCGAGGAAACCCCGCCGCCGTCGCCGGCTCCCGCCGAGACGACGCCCCAGTAATCGGGCATTCGCGAGCCCGTCGCGAAGCGATTCGCGACGGGCTTTGTCCTACAAGAGAATCATCCGGGCGTGGCTGTGCGGGCCGGCCGCGAATCGCCAGAGTGTGGGGTAGCCCCCATCACTCTGGAGAGCCCCAATGAGCCTCGGCGCCATCGTCCTCATCATCCTGATCCTCGCCCTGATCGGAGCCCTGCCCACCTGGGGCTACAGCGGAGGCTGGGGATACGCCCCGAGCGGCGGAGTCGGCCTGCTCGTCCTCATCCTGATCATCCTGCTGCTGATGGGATATATCTAGCTATAATTCCCGTCGCGGAGCGATTCGCGACGGGGTGTAGCGCAGTCTGGTAGCGCACTTGCTTTGGGAGCAAGATGTCGGGGGTTCGAATCCCTCCACCCCGACCAGACACTGATTTTCGGACTGAGGACGGTGCTTCGCAACCACGCGGATCGTGCGCCCGTAGCTCATCCGGATAGAGCACCGGCCTTCTAAGCCGGGGGTAACAGGTTCGAATCCTGTCGGGCGCGCCACCTCAACGTCTTGGTATAATTCGAATCCTCTTCGGTGGCTGTAGCTCAGCGGTAGAGTCCTGGATTGTGATTCCAGTCGTCGTGGGTTCGAATCCCATCAGCCACCCCAACTCTATGCGCGCTTGCGAAGCAGCCTCTGCTGCTCGCGCTGCCAGTCGCGCTCCTTCTCGGTCTCGCGCTTGTCGTGCTGCTTCTTGCCCTTGGCGAGGCCGATGGCGATCTTCACGCGGCCCTTGTTGTAGTGCAGGTCGATCGGAACGAGCGTGTAGCCCTTCTGTTCGACCTTGCCGATGAGCTTGCGGATCTCCTCGGCGTTGAGAAGGAGCTTGCGCGAGCGCGTGGGATCGGCCCGCACATGCGTTGAAGCGGTGGGCAGCGGGCTGATGTGCATTCCGACGACGAAGGGCTCCGCGTGCATCATCGTCACGTAGGCTTCCTTGAGCTGGACCCTGCCGGCGCGGATCGCTTTCACCTCCCAGCCCTCGAGCACCAATCCCGCCTCGTAGCGCTCCTCGACGAAGTAATCGTGGAAGGCCTTCCTGTTTTCGACGATCGACATGGCGATATTCTACGTCCCATCATGCGCATCTTCGTCGCCATTGCGTTGCCCACGGGCCAGGAGGTCGTGGAGATCGAGTTGCCCGAAGGCGCGACGGTGGCCGATGCGATCGCGGCGTCGAAGCTCGAGTCGAGATTCGCCGGCATCGATCCCGGCACGGTGGAGGTTGGGGTCTGGGGAAACCGCGTGGAACGCGATGGGCTGCTCCGCGACCGAGACCGCGTCGAGCTCTATCGCGCGCTCAAGGCCGATCCGAAGGACCAGCGCCGGCGCCGCGCGCGCCCTAAGCCTTCGCCTCGATCTCGAAACGGGCCTTGATCCAGTCGGCGCCCTTGCGAATGATCCGGTTCAGCCGGACCTTGTACTGGGCGCCCCCGGCCCTCAGCACGATGTTCTGGTCGGAGCGGAAATCGCCGGTGCGCAACACGATCGAATCGAGCTTGCCGTTGGTGTCCACGCCCGGAAGGTAGAGCGCCTGCACGGCGGCGCCCGAGGTCGTGGGTTGCACGTCGACCGCGATGGGTCGATAGGCGAGCACTTCGATGCCCACGAGGATCTCGCCGCGGACGCGGTTGGCGAGCTTGCGCACGATGGTGCCGACGATCCAGCCGCCGGATTCGTGGTTGCGGAGCGCAATGAGGCCGTTCAGCAGCACGAGCTCCGCGGCGTTCCGATCGACGAGCAGTCCGTAGCCCTTGGAGCTCAGGTCGTAGACCTTCCAGCGCTCGATGTCCGGGTCGGCCGGCGCCTCGGTCGCCTGCTGCCCGTCGCTCGCCACGAGCGAAAGGCCGCCCGGCGAGAGCTCGAAGTTGTCGGATGCGGCCACGGCCGCGGATCCGACGGACTGCGTTTTCACCGGGGCCTCGCGCATCTTCTTCATGACCTTCTCGATGCCGATCACCACGTCGACTTCGCGGTCCTCGAAGTGCGTGCGCTCCTCGATGCGATTCTCGCTGCCGGCGACGAGCGACTGGTAGAGCTTCTCGATGATCGCGAGGAGCGCCACGTGCTCCTCGACGGGGAACACCGCGCCCGCCCCATAGCCCGCGTACAGCCGCCCGTGCCGCAATCCAGCCTGCACCTCCTCGATCTGGGCCTTGAGCCCGTCGACGCGAACGTAGCGCATCGAATCGCCGTGGCTGTCGGGTCGCATGATGCGCATGCCGGTATCGGATGCGAGGTCCACGAAAAAGAGGTGGTTGGGGGACGAGTAGTCGGTCTCGAGCAGGTAGTCGTTGCACCACGAGGAGAACCATCCGTCGGCGATCTCGATCTGGACCTTCGACAGGCTTCCCGTGTTCAGCACGTCGAGGATCAACGTGCGCAGGTAGAGCGATTGCACCGAGGGCTTGAAGCTCGGTTGCGCCGGATGCAGCACGAAGGGCACCTGCGAATATCCGTCCACCTCCGCGAGGGAGTACAGCGCGTGCACCTGCTTCCACGGGATCGCGCGGCCGGGCTCGTTCATGAAGTAGCCCCACTTCACGAAGCTGTGGATCGCGTTCAGAGCGAGCCCCGTGACGCGGAACATCGTGTCGAGCGCCTCGCGCGTCGTCGCCCAGAGGTTGCGGTTGCGCAGGAACCGCTGGAAGCCGTTCGCGGCCTCCAGGCAGATGCGCTGGATGTTCAGGGCGAAGTCGCGGTCCTCCTCGGCCGTCGTGGAGGACTGGCGGAGGAAGTCGATCTGGTCGTAGAGCAGCAGCGCCTGGAAATGCTCCTCGACGCGCATCAGGTCCTGCAGGCGGGCGAGGCTGAACTCGCCGCCGTCCTTGCCGAGCTCGCGGATCGCCGAGAGGAACAGGCTTCGCGCGCCCGGGTCGCGGACGGTCTTCTGCTCGAGGACGCGGTCGATATCGACGCCGGTGCTCGACATGTCAGGCGACGTTGAACATCTCGATGTTGCGAAGCGCCGGCATCGGGTTGGGGACCAGGTCCTGCTCGTCGATCCCGGCGTCGGTCATCAGGGTCCTGCGCAATTCGTTGGCGAGGACCTCGTTCTCGAAATCCATGGGAGCGCCCAGCCAGTTCTCCGTGACGGGATCGACGTTCGACGCGGCCGCGAGCTTCCTCGCTTGCGCGGGGCCGATGGTCTCGAAATTGTTGATCGGCGGTTCCCGGTAGAGCTCGTTGCCCGGATCGATCTCCCGGCCGAAGTACTGCACCTTCGCCCAGTAGGCGGACTTGCCATGCTGCTCCTTGAACCGGCCGGCGAGCTCGGCGAATTCCCCCGTGAGGTGCTCGAGACGGAAGATCTCGAACAGGGCGAGCCACAACTTCAACTCGACGGGATTGCGCTCGATCGCGTACTGCAGCAGCTCGACCGCGCGCGCCAGGGCGCCGTCCTCGTAGAAGAGGCGCGCGCCCTTCACGACCGAATCGGGATCGTCCAGGTTGATGGCGCCCTTGCCGATTTCGGGGAATCGTTCCCCGATGTAGCGCCGGCGCAGGTCTTCCTCGTTGCTGGGGATGTGGGTAGGCAGGTCGACGTCGGCGTCGATCTCGCGCCGCGGCGCTTCGGCGACGGCGGGCGGCGACGGTATATCGGGTGCCACGTCGAGGTCCACCGGAAACTCTTCGGCTACGACGATCTGGTCGTCCTCCGGCTCCGGCTCCGGCTCGGGCTCGGGGGATTCGCCCCTGGCCGAGGGCGTCGCCGTGACGGTGCGGAGGTCTGGAGTGTCATCGAGACCGTCGCCACGATTGCGGCGGCGCAAGCGCCTGGCGAGCAGGATGGCGACGATGACGAACAAGGCCGCAAGGCCCCACAACGCATAGTCGAGCCAGTCGGCGGGCAGCCCTTGTACCGGCGGAGGCTCCGCCTCTTTCTTCGGTGCCTCGACTTTCGCCGGTTCCGGTGCTGGAGGCGGCGCGACGATCTTTTCCGGCTCGACCTTCGGCGCCTCGACTTTCGGCGGTTCGACCTTCGGCGCCTCGACCTTCGGCGCCTCGACCTTCGCAGGCTCCGGCGTGGCGACCGGCGCCGGGAACGACTTCGGCATCTCCGACAGCTTGAGCCGCAGATCGGCCACCTGGGACTCGAGATCCTTCACGCTCTGCTTCAACGACAGCAGCGCGGAGACCTGGTCATCGGCGTCGAGCGCGATGAGGCGCTCGCGCAGCTTGGCGCGCGTGCGGTCGTCCACGCCGCGGCTGGCACTCATGTCCATCGTCGCGCCGGAAAGCTTCAGGACGAAATCGCCCGAGCCCTGCGCGCGCGGCGCTGCCGTCTTCGTGACCGGCGGTTCCGGATTGAGCCGTGGCGCACGCGCTTCGCGAGGTGCCGGCGCCGGGGACGGGGTTGGGCGCGCCTTCGGCTTCTTCACGGCCGGGCGCGGCGCGGGTTCTTTCGGCGCGGGGGCGGCCTGCGCCAATTCCTCGCTCGCCGGCGACGGTGCGTTCGCCGCAACCTGGGGCGACGGGGCGACGTGGCGTGCCCTGGCGAACGTGCGCAGGTCCGGCAGCGCCACCGGCGTATCGATTGGAATCGGCTCGTTGTCCTTGAGCGGAGCGAGCGGCGGATTCGCTTCGCGAAGCGCGTCGATGTACGTGCGGCGTGCGTTGGCGTTGTCGGGGAAGATCGCCTTGGCGATCGATTCGAGCGTGTCGCCGATTCGCGCGATGAGCGTGGCGATCGCGGGAAGGATCGAGGAGGGCTCGAATTTCATCGACGGAGCTTCGGTTGCCGCCGACGGGATAGATGAGGGCGCCAAGGCCGTGGCCTTCTTCGCCTCGATGCCCACAGTGTATTCACGGCGATATTCGCCGGCAAGGCCCTTGCACGCGGCGACGAGCCCCACGGCGACGGTCGCGTCGTTGACCGGTGCTCCCGTGCGCAATCGCAGGAAGGTTCCGCCCGCGGAGCGCTCCAGCGATACGTTGCCCGCCGCCACTCGCGGCGCGCTCGCGTTGCCTTCGGCCGCCAGCTTGAAGCACGAGGGCTCGATGAATTCGCCCGTGGCGAGCGTCACCGGGAAGCGCAAGTCCAGCGCTTCACCGAGTCCCGACCGGACCTCGGGCTCTCCCAGCGAAAGCGCGCGCGCGTCCGCCGCCACAAGCGCCAATGCGCATGCGGCGAGCGTTCGCGTCACTCGCAGCCGGGGGTGCGCCACTCGATCTCCTTTTTCTTCCCTCTGCCGCCGGATTCCCGGCGGTCCTTGCCGTGCGCCTACTTGCAGGCGTCGTCCATCTGTTTCTGCGCCTTTTCTCGGGCGGCATCGATCTCGTCGTCGCTCATGAACTCGCGCTCGCCGTTCGCGTTGGTGCGCTGCATGCGGCCGCCGGCCGCGTACTGCGCAAAGTTCTCCTTGGCCGCCTGGCACATCTGGTCCTTCTGCGCCTGGGCCTTGGTGGCCTCGGCCGATTTCTTCGCGGCCTCCTCGCGGCCTTTCTGCAACTCCTTGTCGCGCTCGAGCGCGGTCTTCGGCGCGACCGTGGGCGACGAGGTGCCGGTCTGCACGTTGAGTTGCTTCGAGTCGGCGTTGGGCGGCGGCTGGTCCGAGTAGACGGTCTTGCCGTCCTTGTCGACGTACTTGTAGAGCTGCGCGGACGCGACCTGCGCGAGGGCGGCGAAGGCCATGGCGAGGACGATGAATCTTTTCATGTGAATCTCCTCCAGGACTTATTTGACTGCCGGGTATGCGAGCTGCTCGAGGCCCAACTGCGCCAGGTCACTTGCCTGCCTCGCGTAGCGGATGGCCCCGCTGCTGTCCCCGGTAGCGACCGCCCTGCGGGCCGAGAGCAGATCCTCCCAGGCCTTCAGCCAGAGCGCACGCTTGGCACGAGCGCGTTGCACGTCCGTTTCCGCTTGCGCGAGCAGTGCTCTTGCTTCTTCCGCGAGCGCCGCATCGTCCTTCGCCGGCGTCGCGACGACGGGTGCGGGGGGCGTTGCGGGCGCTTCAATGGCTTGCGTCCCGGGGTTCGCGCATCCCACGACGACCACCCCGAAAATGACCGGCCAAAGCCGTGAAGTTTCAAGCATTTACGATACCTTATCGAGAAAACACTGTAGCGTCAATGAACCGCGTCACGACGGGCGGGCCGATGGGGCGCGGTTGTCCGGGGCAGGGTCGATCTGTATAATTTCGTTTTGCAGCGAAGGGTTAGCGAATGCGCGTCATCCAAAAAGCTCTTACGTTCGACGACGTCCTGCTTCTTCCCGCCCACTCGACTGTCCTCCCCCGCGAAGTCCGCCTCGAAACCCGCCTCACCCGCACCATCCAGCTGAAGATCCCGCTCCTGTCCGCCGCGATGGACACGGTAACGGAGTCGCGCCTTGCGATCGCGCTCGCGCAGGAAGGCGGCGTGGGCATCATCCACAAGAACATGCCTCCGCGCACCCAGGCGGCGGAGCTCGCGAGGGTCAAGCGATTCGAAAGCGGCGTGGTCAAGGAGCCGATCACGATCGCGCCGACCATGACCGTGCGCGAGGTGATGGAGCTCACGCGCAAGCATCGCATCTCGGGCCTGCCGGTCCTCGAAGGCAAGCGCGTGGTCGGCATCGTCACCAACCGCGACCTGCGATTCGAGGAAAACCTCGACCAGCCGGTGAAGAACATCATGACGCCGCGCGAGCGGCTCATCACCGTGAAGGAGGGTGCCAGCCCCGACGAAGCGCGAGCGCTCATGCATCGCCATCGCCTCGAGCGCGTGCTCGTGATCAACGGCGACTGGGAGCTGCGCGGCCTCATGACCGTGAAGGACATCCTCAAGTCCTCCGAGCACCCGGACGCGTGCAAGGACCAATTGGGGCGCCTGCGTGTGGGCGCCGCGGTGGGCGTGGGCGAGGACACCGAGGAGCGCGTCGAAGCGCTCGTCGAGGCCGGCGCCGACGTGATCGTCGTCGACACGGCCCACGGACACGCGCAGGGCGTGCTCGACCGCGTGAAGTGGGTCAAGAAGAAATTCCCCGACCTGCAGGTGATCGGCGGCAACATCGCGACGCGCGAAGCGGCGCGCGCGATGCTGGACCATGGCGCCGACGGCGTGAAGGTCGGCATCGGCCCCGGTTCCATCTGCACCACGCGAATCGTGGCGGGCGTGGGCGTTCCGCAGATCACCGCGATCCAGAACGTGGCCGCCGCCCTCGAAGGAACCGGCATTCCCTGCATCGCCGACGGCGGAATCCGGTATTCGGGCGATATCGCGAAGGCCGTCGCCGCCGGCGCGAGCAGCGTGATGCTGGGCAGCCTCTTCGCGGGCAGCGAAGAAGCGCCGGGCGATATCGAGCTTTTCCAGGGACGCTCCTACAAGGCCTACCGCGGCATGGGCTCCATCGGCGCGATGCAGAAGGGCTCGAGCGACCGCTACTTCCAGGATGCCGAGATGAACGCGGACAAGCTCGTGCCCGAGGGCGTCGAAGGCCGCATCCCCTACAAGGGGCCCGTGAGCGCGATCATCCTGCAGTTGATGGGCGGGCTTCGCGCGAGCATGGGCTACACCGGGTGCAAGACCGTCGACGAGATGCGCTCCAAGGGCGAATTCGTCGAGATCACCTCGGCGGGCATGCGCGAGTCGCACGTCCACGACGTTCAGATCACGAAGGAAGCGCCCAATTACCACGTCGAATAGCGGGGCGCAGGCGTTGGACAGGATCCTCATCCTCGACTTCGGTTCCCAGGTCACGCAGCTGATCGCGCGGCGCATCCGTGAAGCGGGTGTCTATTGCGAGTTGCACCCCTGCGATGTGGACGCCGATTTCGTCCGCTCGTTCAATCCGCGCGGCATCATCCTCTCGGGCAGCCACGCTTCGGTAACGGAGGAGGAGACCGCGCGCGCGCCGCAGGCCGTCTTCGAGATGGGTGTCCCCGTAATGGGCATCTGCTACGGCATGCAGACGATGGCCTCGCAGCTGGGCGGCACCGTCGAGGCAGGCAAGGTGCGCGAATTCGGATTCGCGGAAGTGCGCGCGCGCGGCCACTCGAAGCTGCTCGAAGGCATCCAGGATCGCTCGGGCCCCAATGGCGAGGGCTTCCTCGAAGTCTGGATGAGCCACGGCGACAAGGTGACCCACCTGCCTCCGGGCTTCAAGGTGATCGCGTCGAACGAGGCATGTCCCATCGCCGGCATGGCCGACGAGGCGCGGCGCTTCTACGCAGTGCAGTTCCATCCCGAGGTCACGCACACGAAGCAGGGCCGCGCGATCTACACGCGCTTCGTCCACGAGATCTGCGGCGCGGGCGCTTCGTGGAACATGCCGCAATTCGTTCCCCAGGCGATCGAACGCATCCGCAGGCAGGTCGGCGAGGACGAGGTGATCCTGGGACTTTCCGGCGGTGTCGATTCGGCCGTGGCCGCGGCGCTCATCCACAAGGCGATCGGCGACCAGCTCACGTGCATCTTCGTCGACACGGGACTCCTCCGCCTGGACGAAGGCGACCAGGTGATGCGGACCTTCGCGAAGCACCTGGGCGTGAAGGTCGACCGCGTGAACGCCGCTGCCGAATTCTTCGGTGCGCTGAAGGGCGTGGCCGACCCCGAGGAGAAGCGCAAGATCATCGGGCGCCTCTTCGTGGAAGTGTTCCAGCGCGAAGCGAAGAAGCTTCCGAAGGCGAAGTGGCTCGCGCAGGGCACGATCTATCCCGACGTGATCGAGTCGGCGGGCGCCAAGACGAAGAAGGCCGTCACGATCAAGTCGCACCACAACGTGGGCGGCCTTCCAGAGACGTTGCACATGAAACTGCTCGAGCCCCTTCGCGAGCTCTTCAAGGACGAGGTGCGATTGCTCGGCGTGGAACTCGGCCTTCCGCGCGAGATGGTCTATCGCCATCCGTTCCCGGGGCCGGGACTGGGCGTGCGCATCCTCGGCGAGGTGAGGCAGGAGTACGCGGACCTGTTGCGCCGCGCCGACGCGATCTTCATCGAGGAGCTGCGCAAGGCGACGAACGAGGATGGCATCACGTGGTACGACCAGGTGGCGCAGGCCTTCGCCGTGTTCCTTCCGGTTCGTTCCGTCGGCGTGATGGGCGACGGGCGGACCTACGAGCACGTGGTCGCGCTACGCGCGGTGGCCACGAGCGACTTCATGACCGCCGACTGGGCCGAGATTCCGCACGCATTGCTCGGCAAGGTGTCGAGCCGCATCATCAACGAGGTGCGCGGCATCAACCGCGTGACCTACGACATCTCGTCGAAGCCGCCGGCCACAATCGAGTGGGAGTAGTATCGGCCGATGTCCGAGCAACGACCGGTTGCGCCTCCTGAACGACGCGTAGCGGCCCTCGAATCGGCCTTCGAGGCACGCGGCCTCGACGCCAAATCCTTCGTCGACAAGCAGGTCCGCGTCTCCGAGGAAGATTGGGTGCCGCAGAACGGCGCGCGCGTCGTGGCGAAGGCGTGGACCGATCCCGCGTTCCGTGAAAGGCTGCTCCGCGACGGCAAATCCGCCGTGGCCGAGCTCGGCTTGGCGATGCCCGCCCACCACCGCCACCTGGTCGTGCTCGAGAACACACCCACGCTGCACAACGTCATCTGCTGCACGCAGTGTTCCTGCACGGCGTACACGATCATCGGATTGCCGCCGGACTGGTACAAGGACTTCGAGTACCGCGCGCGCGTCGTGCGTGAATCGCGCACCGTGCTGCGGGAAATGGGGCTCGACCTGCCGCCCGCGATCGAGATCCGCGTGTGGGACACGTCCGCCGACACGCGCTACATGGTGCTTCCGCTGCGTCCTGGGGGAACCGATGGCTGGAGCGAGGAGCGCCTCGCCTCAATCGTCACGAAAGACGCGATGATCGGCGTCGCGAGGCTTTAATGGACGGCATGCACGACCTCGGCGGCAGGCAGGGCTTCGGCCCGGTTCGTCATTCGCGCGAGGCGCAGGTCTTCCACGACGAATGGGAAAGGCGGGCCAACGCGTTGCTCGCCCTCGCCGTGAAGAGCGGTTTCCTCAACATGGATGAGTACCGCCACGCCATCGAGCGCATGGAGCCGCGCCACTATCTTTCAGCGGGCTACTACGAGCGTTCCCTCACGGGCCTGCTCACGCTGCTCGTGGAGAAGGGCGTGATCCCGCGCGATGAGCTCGAGCGCGTGGCCGGCGGAACGATTCCCCTGTCGCGCTCGAGCGCGCCGGGCCGCGCCAATGCCGCGACGCGCGAGCGCTTCGCGAAAGGCGATCGCGTGCGCGTGAAGGAAGACTTCATTCCGGGTCACATCCGCATGCCGGCCTACATCCGCGGGAAGACGGGCGTGGTGGTCGCCGAATCGCCGGCCTATCCTTTTCCCGATGCGCATGCCCACGGCGTGCGTGCACAGGATGAACCTACGTACGACGTCGCGTTCCAAGCCGAGGAGCTGTGGCCCAACGGCGCCGATCCCGCCCTCGTGCACGTCGGCGTTTTCCAGAGCTATCTCGAACGCGCCTAGCGCGTCCCATCGATTCGACCCTCGAGGAATCACCATGGATACAATCAAGCCCCTTTTCACCGCCACCGCGACCTGCACCGGCGGACGCAACGGCCACTCGCAAGCCGACGACGGCAGCGTGAGCGTCGATCTCTCGGTTCCCAAGGCGATGGGCGGCCCCGGCAAGCCCAACACGACGACCCCCGAGCATCTCTTCGCGGCGGGCTACGCGGCGTGCTTCGGCGGGGCGCTCGACTTCGTCGGCAAGCAGCAGAAGAAGAACGCCGCCGGCGCGAAGATCACCTGCGCCGTGTCGATCGGGCCGCGCGACCTTGGCGGTTTCGGCATCTCGGTGAAGATGAAGGTCGAGGACACGAGCCTGCCGCAGGCGGAGCTCGCGGCGCTCGCGAAGGAAGCGCACGAGAAGATCTGCCCGTACTCCCACGCCACGCGCAACAACGTGCCCGTGGAATTCGAGGTGATCGGCGCCTAGCGCGCTAGGGCTTGAGGAATTCCTTCTCCAGCCAATCGTCCAGCATCACCTTCTCGTAGCGCAGGTTGTCGCCGCCATAGCCCATGCTGGGCCCCGACATGAATCCGTTGTCGCGCAGGCTCCGCTCGCCTTCCCTGACGACGGATCCATCCGCGCGGACGAGCCTGAACTTGAGATCGATCTTCGGCGGATAGATCTCCTTCACGATCCGCACCTCGCGCGAATAGGGCTGCCACGGCTCGAAGGCGCCTGCGAGGTCGACGTCGGTCACCTGGATGAAGAGCTTCTGTTCCGCCGGCAGCAGGCTCGCCGCCTGCTTGACGAGATGGTTCTTCAGGTTGCCGAGATTCGTGTCGCGGTCGACGTATTGGCGCGGCGTGCCCGCGTCGGTGAACTTCTCGGGTTTCACGAATTCGACCTCCGCCGTGGCGGCGAGCGCAGCCTGGGAAGCGAAGAGTGCCGCGGCGAGGGCAAGGCGAAGTCTGGCAGGTTGGCGCATGGAGATAGTCCTCCTTCAATCCGTAGACAGCACGCCCACGGGATTATTCCCTCTTCAGGCGCGCGTATCCGTGGCGATCCAGTTTATTTCCCACGTCTTGCCCGAGTCTGTCGAGAACGCCTGCTCGAAGCGATAGGAATCCGCGGTGAGCTTCGAGATCACGAAGCGCACCAGGATCGGCTTGTCCCGGAGGGTGTCCGGCCCGAAGAAGGTCCCGGTGCCGTCGTGGAATTCGCCGGTCATGGGCGAGGTGAGCAGTCCATCGTTCACGTTGAAGAAGTTGAGCGTCCAGCGATGGGCTTGCGGCTCGTAGAGGCGTAGCGCCGCGCCCTGGATGCGGCCCGCGGGGCCCTGGACGTCGAGCTCGACGATGTTGGCGCGATTGCCGAGCACGCCGCGCACGAGGCTCGTGCCGTCGTATTCGACCCATTCGGTCGAACCGGAGAGCGGCCGCTTCAGCAGCTTGAGATGTGTCTTCCACGTCCCGATCTCCCAATCGAAATCGTGGCTGCCGTCGCGGGGCACTGCGGGCGGCGCTTCAGCGACCGCACCGAGCGCGATCCACAGGGGCGCCAGCGCAAGAATGTTGCGGAGTAAGCGGATCATCGCCGGTCCCGATTGCGTGGGGAAAGGGGACGAGTCTATGGGAAAATATCGGGATGGATTGTGACCATATGCGCGAGGCCCTGGCTCTCGCGGACGACGCGGCGCGCGCCGGCGAGGTTCCCGTGGGAGCCGTCGTCGTCAAGGACGGGCGCATCATCGGCCGCGGGTTCAACCGCCCCATCACGACGTCGGATCCGACGGCCCACGCCGAGATCGTCGCCATGCGCGAGGCGGCTGCCCACCTCGGAAACTACCGCCTCACGGGCTGCGAGCTCTTCGTGACGCTGGAGCCCTGCGTGATGTGCGTGGGCGCGATGGCCCACGCTCGAATCGCGCGAATCGTCTACGGCACCGCCGATCCCAAGACGGGCGCGTGCGGCAGCATGGTGAACCTTCCGGCGCTCGATACCTTCAACCACCACGGCCGTTTCGAGGGCGGATTGCTCGCCGAAGAATGCGGCGCGATCCTCAAGCGGTTCTTCGCCGAACGCCGGTAGACTGGGCCATGGCCGCACCTCGCTTCGTCCACCTTCGACTGCATACCGAGTATTCCGTGGTCGACGGCATGGCGCGCGTCGAGGATGCGGTAGCTGCAGCGGCCGCCGACGGGATGCCGGCGCTCGCCATCACCGACGCCTCCAACGTCTTCGGCGCGATCAAGTTCTTCCAGGCGGCGCGCGGCTCGGGCGTCCAGCCCATCATCGGCTGCGACCTGTGGATCACCAACGAGAGGAACCGCGACACGGCGCACCGCGTGGCGGTCCTCTGCCGTGATCGCGATGGTTATCTCGCCTTGTGCGACCTGCTCACGAGGGCGCACGCCGAGAACCACTGGCGCGGCCGCGCCGAGGTGAGGCGCGAGTGGCTTCGCGGCGTGAAGGGGCTCATCGTCCTTTCCGGCGCGCAGGCGGGCGATGTCGGCATGGCGCTCGCGTCGGGGCAGCCGGAGCTCGCGGACAAGCTCGCGCGCGGGTGGGAGGAGGATTTTCCGGGCGCCTTCTACATCGAGGTGCAGCGTGCCGATCCGGCGCGGAGCGCGGCGCTCGTGCAGGCCTCCGCGGAGCTCGCGGCCCGCCTGGGCCTTCCCTTGGTCGCGACGCACCCGATCCAGTTCGTGAAGCCCGACGAATACCGCGCGCACGAAGCGCGCGTGTGCATCGCGCAGGGCTACGTGCTCGGCGACTCGCGCCGGCCACGCGAGTTCATGGCGTCGCAGTACTTCAAGACGCAGGCGGAGATGGTGGAATTGTTTCCGGATCTGCCTGCAGCGCTCGAGAATTCCGTCGAGATCGCGAAGCGCTGCACCTTCGAGTTCGTGCTGGGCAAGAGCCGGTTGCCGGATTTCCCGACGCCCCACGGCGAATCCATCGAAGAGTTCCTGCGTGCCGAGGCGCATCGCGGCCTCGATGCGCGCCTGGCCGTGCTCTATCCCGACGAGGGCAAGCGTCGCGAGGCGCGGCCCGCGTACGACCAGCGGCTGGAATTCGAGACGAAGACAGTGATCCAGATGGGCTTCGCGGGCTACTTCCTCATCGTCGCGGATTTCATCAACTGGGCGAAGACGCACGGCGTGCCCGTGGGGCCGGGACGCGGCTCCGGCGCCGGGTCGCTCGTTGCCTACTCCCTCGGCATTACGGACCTGGACCCTCTTCGCTACGAGCTGCTCTTCGAGCGCTTCCTCAATCCCGAGCGCGTGTCGATGCCCGACTTCGACATCGACTTCTGCCAGGACGGCCGCGATCGCGTGATCGAGTACGTGAAGGAGAAATACGGCGCCGAATGCGTCTCCCAGATCGTGACCTTCGGCACGATGGCCGCGAAAGCCGTGGTGCGCGACGTGGGGCGCGTGCTCTCGATGCCCTACGGCGAGGTCGACCGGATCGCGAAGCTCATTCCCTTCGAGCTGGGCATCACGCTCGAAAAGGCGATCGAGGACGAGCCGCAGTTGAAGCAACTCATGAAGGACCAGGAGGAGGTCGCCGAGCTCATGGCGCTCGCGCGCTCCCTCGAGGGCCTCGCGCGCAACGTCGGCATGCACGCGGGTGGCGTGCTCATCGCGCCGGGCAAGCTCACGGATTTCGCGCCGCTTTACTGCGCCGAGAATTCCACCGCGATGGTGAGCCAGTTCGACAAGGACGACGTCGAGAAGGCCGGCCTCGTGAAGTTCGACTTCCTGGGCCTCACCACCCTCACGATCCTCGCCGAAGCCGAACGCCACATCCGCGCCATGGGCGATCCGGCATTCGACATCCAGAAGATCCCGCTCGACGACGCGCCGGCCTACAAGGTGTTCTCGTCGGGCAATACGGTCGGAATCTTCCAGTTCGAGTCGCGCGGCATGCGCGATCTCATCATGAAGGCGCGCCCGGACCGCCTCGAAGACCTGATCGCGTTGAACGCGCTCTATCGCCCGGGTCCCATGGACCTGATTCCGGAGTTCATCGAGCGCAAGCACGGCCGCCAGCGCTGGGAGTACCTCGATCCGCGCCTGAAGGAGATCCTCGAGCCCACCTACGGCGTGATGACGTACCAGGAGCACGTGATGACCATTGCGCAGGTCATCGGCGGATACACGCTGGGCGGTGCCGATCTCCTGCGCCGCGCCATGGGCAAGAAGAAGGCCGAGGAGATGGCCCAGCAGCGCGAGATCTTCACCCAGGGCGCAGTGGAGCGCGGCCTCGCGAAGGACCGGGCCGTCACGCTCTTCGACCAGATGGAGAAGTTCGCGGGCTACGGCTTCAACAAGTCGCACTCCGCCGCCTATTCGCTCATCGCCTACCAGACGGCATACCTCAAGGCGCACCACGCGGCCGCGTTCATGGCCGCCAACATGTCGCTATTGATGGACGACACCGACAAGGTGCAGATCCTCCATGACGACGCGGTGAAGAATGGCCTCGCCATCGAGCCGCCAGACATCAACGCAAGCACCTATCGCTTCATGCCGATGGACGCGAAGCGCATTCGCTACGGACTGGGCGGCGTGAAGGGGACAGGGCAGGGCGCCATCGAGAACATCGTCGCGCGGCGCGAAGATGCGGGGCCGTTCACGGGCCTCGCGGATTTCTGCAAGCGCGTCGATCGCCGCATCGTGAACCGCCGCGCCATGGAAGCGCTCATCAAGTCGGGCTCCTTCGACAAGATCGAGCCCAATCGCGCGAGCCTGCTCGCCTCGCTCGGTGCGGCCATCGACGCGGCCGAGCACGCCGAGCATTTCGCGGCGCAGACCAATCTCTTCGGCGAATCGTCAGGCGCCGCCGATACATTTACCCTCACGCCGGCCCAGATGTGGGGCGAGCGCGAACGCCTCGTGAACGAGAAGCAGAGCCTCGGTTTCTATCTATCGGGCCACCCGTTCAACGCCTATCGCGACGAGCTTCGCCGCGTGGCGCGCACGCCGCTCGCGAGCCTGCAGGCCACGATGGAGCCCGTGATGATGGCGGGCGTCATCTACGGCGTGCAGATGCGAAACTCGCGCCGCGGCCGCATGGCGATCCTCACGCTGGACGACGGCAGCGCACGGGTTGAAGTCGTCGTCTTCGGCGAGCTTTTCCACGAGAAGCGCAGCGTCATCCAGGAGGACCAGGTGGTCGTCGTGAAGGGCCGCATCTTCCCCGACGAATTCACCGGAGGCCTTCGCATCACCGCCGACGGCCTCATGGACCTGGCCGAGGTCCGCTCGGCCCATGCGAAGCTGCTGCGCCTGTCGATCAACGGACAGGCCGATTCCGCGAAGTTGAAGTCGCTGCTCGCGCAATATGGCGGCGGGCGGTGCAACGTCTCGATCCACTACCGCAACGCCTCGGGCGAGTGCGACATCCGCCTGCCCGACAGTTGCCGCGTGAAAGTGTCGGCGCCGCTCCTCGACTCGCTCACCGAGTGGCTCGAAGAGAAGAACGTCGAAGTCGTCTACTAGGCGAGGGGATCCATGGACCTGATGCTGGAAGGGCGCGGCGCGCTGGTGACGGGTGCCAGCGCCGGGATCGGGCGCGCGATCGCGAAGGCCCTGGCGCGCGAAGGTGCGAAGGTCGCATACACGGGACGGCGCCGCGAGCAACTCGAGTCGCTTGCGGCGGAGATCGTCGCGGCGGGCGGCGCGCAGCCCACGATCATCGCCCACGACGCGATGAAGGACGACTACGTGGAGAACGTCGCGGCGACCGCCACGAAGGCCCTCGGCCGCGTCGATATCCTCGTGAACAATGCGGGCGGCAGCCGCAACTTCGGCAAGGACGCGACCGAGGAGCAATGGAACGAGGCGCTCACCCTCAACTTCACGCGCCACCGCCAGTTGGCCAATCGACTGCTGCCGGCCATGGCCGAAGGAAAATGGGGCCGCGTCATCAACATCACCGGAAAGATGGAGCCCGACAACGTGAACGGGGCGTTCTGTGCGAAAGCCGCGCTCACCGCTTGGGCCAAGGGCTTGTCGCGCGAGGTGGGAAAGCTCGGCATCACCGTGAACTGCATCGCGCCGGGTCGCATCATGAGCGACCAGATCCGCCGCAACTACACGCCGGAATATCGCGCGTGGCAGTCCGAGCACGAGATCCCTGTGGGACGCTACGGCGAACCCGAGGAGCTGGCCGACCTCGCCGTGTTCCTCGCGTCGCCTCGGGGGGCTTACATCAAGGGGATCGTGTATTTCGTGGATGGCGGACTACGCAGGTATCAGTACTGATCGCTATTGCGAACTAGGTCCGGGAAAGACGAGACACAGAGAAGGGCAAAAGCTACTTGAACGCCCCGCAACGATCACTACGGGAGATCAGAATCGCTTTTCTCTGTGTCTCTGTGTCTCGTCTTTCCCGGCTTGTCAGCGAAGACCCGAAAGGGATCAAGCAGCGTCCCTCGCGTAAGCCTCGAGCATCGCGATGACCGCGGGATCCACGTCCATCCCGTCGCGCTGCTGGCGCCCGAGGTGGCGCATCTCGCTCTCGCCGGGCAAGCGCACGGGGGTCGCAGGGTCCGCGGGGACCGTGTCGTGCACGATGGCGGCGAAGTCGGCGACGCGGCCGGAAAGCCACTCGGGTGATCCCAGCCGCGCCGTGTCGAGCACGATGAAGAAATGCCCGATCTTCTGCTCGAGCTGCGGCTCGTCGATCCAGGAATTCACGCGCGTGAGGTATGACGCGTCGGTGAGCACTCCCGCAAACAGGTCGACCATCAGCGCGAGGCCGTAGCCCTTGTAGCCGCCGAACGGAAGCAGGAATCCATCGATGGCGGCGCGCGGATCGGTCGTGGGCTTGCCTTCCCTGTCGGTGGCCCAGGTGTCGGGAATCGATTCGCCGCGTTTCAATGCATCACGCAGTTTCGCGCGCGCCACCACGCTCATCGCCATGTCGAGGATCACCGGATGCGCACCGGGCCGCGGCACTCCGATCGCGAGGGGATTATTGCCGACCTTGGTCTCGCGTCCTCCAGTTGGCGCGATCGTGGGCGTGGCGTTGCTCCCGACGATGCTCGCGAAGCCCTGTTGTGCGGCGATGTAGCAGTACGGCCCGCAGGCGCCGAAGTGATTGCTGTTGCGCGCGAGCGCGATGCCGATACCCGTCTCGCGTGCGGCGCCGATCGCGGCCTCGAGACTGCGCATGCCGACCGCGGGACCCACGCCATTATCGCCATCGACCTTTGCGATGCCGGGAGAGACGGCTTCGACGCGAATGTTCGCCTTCGCGCGGATTCCCCCGATGGCGAGGCGTTCGCCGTACGACTCCATGCGGCTCACGCCATGCGTGCGATGGCCGAAGAGGTCGCCCAGGACAAGAATGCGCGCGGCGTTGGCGGCGTCATCACGCGAGACACCGAGGCCCACGAGCGCACCGGTCGTGAGCTTCTCCAGCTCGTCCGCCGTCATTCCGGCGTGATCTTCGCTTCGCGAACCACCTTGCCCCACTTCTCCGTTTCGCGGTCGATGTATTGCGCGAGTTCCTCGCGCGTGCCGGGCATCGGCTGCAGCCCGTGCTTCGCGAGCTCCGCGTTGATCTCGGGATCCCTGAGGACCTTCACGAGCTCGCGGTTCCAGAAGTCGAGGATCTCTTTCGGAGTCTTGCCCGGAGCCACGAACGCATACCAGTTCATCGCCTCGAATCCGGGATAGCCCGATTCCGCGACAGTCGGGACGTTGGGCATCGTCGCGAGGCGTCTGGGTCCCGTCACCGCGAGCGCGAACAGGCGGCCCGACTCCACGTACTGCTGCGCCGTCGACGGCACCGCGGGATACATCGTGACGCGGCCGCCGAGCAGATCGGTCATCGCGGGGCCGCCGCCCTTGTACGGAATGTGCGTCATCTCGATGCCCGCGCGCTGCTTGAAGAGCTCGCCGGCGAGGTGACCCGCGCCGCCGATTCCGGAAGACGCATAGTTCAAGTCCCCCGGCTTCGACTTCGCAAGCGCCACGAATTCGGCGAGCGTCTTCGCCGGAACGCCCGGATGCACGACGAACACGTTGGGAAAGACCATGCCCATCGTGATGGGCGCGATGTCGCGTTTCGGGTCGTAGGCGAGGTCCTTGAACAAAGCCGGCGACACGGTGAGCGGGCCCACCGACGAAAGCGAGATCGTGTATCCATCGGGCGCGGCGTTCGCGATCTGCTGGGCGGCGATGTTGCCTCCTGCTCCCGCACGGTTCTCGACGACGACGGAGACGCCGAGGTTGACCGACAGCTTCTTCGCGACGATGCGCGCGGCCGTGTCGGTGCCGCCGCCGGGCGCGAAGCCCACGGTGATCGTCACGGGATGCGAAGGGAAATTCGCCTGGGCGAGGGCGCCGAGCGAAGCGGCCAGTCCCAATGCGAGCAATGCGTGAGCGGTGCGATTCAAGGTCATCCTCCAGGCCCGCGGAATCGGGCCGTACAATTGTCCCATGGACTTTTCCCGCGTGTTCGACCTGTTGGTGCTGGGCGGAGGCAATGCGGCGCTGTGCGCCGCGCTCACCGCGCGCCGCGCGGGGCTCTCGGTGCTCGTGGTCGAATCGGCGCCGGTCCACTATCGCGGAGGCAACAGCCGGCATACGCGAAACCTCCGCGCGATGCACTCGGGGCCGCTCGACGTCCTGAAGGACGCCTATCCCGAAGAGGAGTACTGGCAGGATCTGCTCAAGGTGACGGGGGGTCTCACCCATGAGCGTCTCGCGCGAATGACGATTCGCAACACGGAGCAGCACCTGCCCTGGATGAAGCAGCACGGCGTACGCTTCCAGGCGCCGCTGGGTGGCACGCTGCATCTCGGGCGCACGAACGCATTCTTCCTGGGCGGCGGCAAGGCGCTCATGAACGCGTACTACGCGGTGGCGGAATCGCTCGGAGTCGAGGTCGCGTACGACACCGAGGTCGTCGATCTCGAGATCGAGGGCGACCGGTTCGTCTCGGCGACGGTCTCTCGCCACGGATCGGAGCACGCGGTCCGCGCGAAAGCCGTCGTCGCGGCCAGTGGTGGATTCGAGTCGAATCTCGAGTGGCTTCGGGAGGCCTGGGGCCCCGCGGCCGACAACTTCATCGTGCGCGGAACGCCCTACAACCGCGGCAAGGTGCTGAAACTCCTTCTCCGGAAGGGCGCCAAATCCGTCGGCGATGCGACCCAGGGTCACTGCGTCGCGATCGACGCGCGTTCGCCCAAGTTCGACGGCGGCATCGTCACGCGGGTCGACGCCGTGTCGCTCGGCATCGTCGTGAACAAGCACGCGAAGCGTTTCTACGACGAGGGCGAGGACTTCTGGCCGAAGCGCTACGCGATCTGGGGACGCCTCGTCGCGGCCGAGGACGACCAGATCGCCTATTCGATCATCGACGCGAAGTCCATGGGCAAATTCATGCCGCCGGTATACCCGCCGCTGAAGGCTTCGACGATCGGGGAGCTGGCGGCGGCGCTCAAGCTCGACCGCACGGCGCTCGAGAAGACAGTGATGGAATTCAACGCCGCCGTGCGGCCGGGTACGTTCGACCATACGACCCTCGACGATTGCGCCACGGAAGGCCTCGCGCCCGCGAAGACCCATTGGGCCCGCGCGATCGACACGCCGCCCTTCTTCGCCTATCCGCTGCGCCCCGGAATCACGTTCACTTACCTTGGCGTGGGTATCGACGAGAAGGCCCGCATGCTGATGGGCGACGGCAAGCCCTCGGCCAATATCTTCGCCGCGGGCGAGATCATGGCGGGCAACGTTCTTGGCAAGGGTTACCTCGCCGGCATCGGCATGGCGATCGGAACGACGTTCGGTCGCATCGCCGGCGAGGAGGCCGCGCGCCATGTCCGCGGGTAAGCCTCGCCTCGAGGAGCTGGTCGAGGACGCGCAGCGCATGCTGGCGATCTGCAACGCATGCCGGTATTGCGAGGGCTACTGCGCCGTGTTTCCCGCGCTGGAGCGGCGCCTCGCGTTCGATGAAGGCGACATCCACTACCTCGCGAACCTCTGCCACAACTGCGGAGCATGCCTCTACGCGTGCCAGTACGCGCCCCCGCACGAGTTCCAGGTGAACTTTCCGCGGATGCTGGCCCAGGTGCGCAAGGAAACCTACAAGAAGTACGCGTGGCCCGGATTCCTCGCGTCTGCGTTCGAGCGCAACGGGGTGGTCGTGGCGATCGCGATCTCGCTGGCGATCGCGATTCTGTTCGTGACGGTGGGCCTCGGAGATCCGCAGGCCTTCTTTGGCGCGCACCCGGATGCCGAGGGCGCGTTCTACGCGGTGATGCCCCACGCAACGATGGCCGCGGCGTTCGGGATCGTTTTCCTCTTCGTCATCGCGTCGCTGGGAGCGAGCTTCGTCCGCTTCTGGACGGGCTCCGGCGAAGCGCTCACGGACGTTCCGGCGCCACAGCCCTTCGCGAACGCCACGTGGGATGCGGCAGAGCTGCGCAACCTCGATGCCGGCGCGCGCCGCAATTTCCACCACCTCGCGTTCTACGGCTTCATGCTGTGCTTCGCGGCGACCACAGTCGCTACGATCTATCACTACGTCTTCGGCATCCGCGCGCCGTATCCGCTGTGGAGTTTGCCCGTCATCCTGGGCACGTTGGGCGGGACTGGGCTTCTCGCGGGGCCGGCGGGCCTGCTGTGGCTCAGGCAACGGCGCGATCCGGATCTCGGCGACCGCTCGCAGTCGGGGATGGATGCGGGATTCCTGGTGCTACTCTTGCTGCTGGGCGCGACGGGCCTCGCGTTGCTCGCTTTTCGCGAGACGCGAGCCATGGGCACGCTCCTCGCGTTGCACCTGGGAGTGGTGCTCGCGTTCTTCGTGACGATGCCCTACGGAAAATTCGTCCACGCGCTGTATCGCTTCGCGGCGCTCGTGCGCTTCCACCTCGAGCGCCGCCGCCCGCTTCCCGAAATCGGTTCCGAGTGAGGAGATTCACGATGTCCAACCTGGCCCACCTCCCGATCCCGTCCATGAAGAACCGCGTCACCGCCGCCGAATGGAAGGCTCGCGTGGACCTCGCCGCGTGCTATCGCCTGGTCGAGCACTACGGAATGTCCGACATGATGGCGAACCACATCTCCGCGTCGGTGCCGGGCGAGGAGGGGGCGTTCCTCATCAATGCGTACGGAATGATGTACGAGGAGATCACGGCGTCCAGCCTCATCAAGATCGACATCGACGGCAACATCCTCCTCAAGCCCGATTTCGGCGAGCTCGACTACGGCATCAATCGCGCGGGTTACGTGATCCACGGCGCCATCCACAAGGCGCGCCACGACGTTGCTTGCGTCATCCACACGCACACCTGGGCCGGCATGGCGCTCTCGGCGCTCGAATGCGGCGTGTTGCCCATCACGCAGACCGCGATGCGTTTCCTCAAGATCGGATACCACGACTACAGGGGCGTAGTGCTCGACACGAAGGAAGAAGCGTCGCTATTGAAGGACCTCGGCAAGAACGAAGCGCTGGTGCTGCGCAACCATGGCTTCATCACCGTGGGCAAGACGATCGGCGAGGCATTCAACTGGATGCACCGCCTCGAGCTCACCGCGCGCTCGCAGCTCGCGGCCATGGCCACGGGTGCCAAGCTCGTGAAGGTGCCGCCGAAGGTCCTCGAGGAGACCTACATGAACTACCAGCCCCAGACGCGCAGGCCCTATGGCGTGATGGAGTGGCCGGCGCTCCTGCGCAAGCTCGACCGCATGGACCCGGGCTACCGGGATTAGGCTTGCTCGTCGTCGATTCCCAGGTGCACATCTGGGCCGCGGACACGCCCGGGCGTCCGTGGCGGGCCAACGCACACGCCCAAGCGCAGCGCGCGACCCCCGTCACCGCCGGCGAGGTGCTGGGCTGGATGGACGAAGGGGGCGTGGATCGCGCCATCATCGTTCCGCCGTCGTGGGAAGGCGATCGAAACGACCTTGCCACCGCCGCGGCCGCGAAGCATCCGGATCGCTTCGCCGTCATGGGGCGCATCGATCCCGATGCGCCCCGGTTGCGCGAGCGGCTTGCGACCTGGCGCGAGCAACCCGGCATGCTGGGGATTCGCTTGGCGCTTCACACGCCGCAGCTTCGCGAGCCTTTCCTCGAAGGGCGATATGATTGGCTGTGGAGCGAGGCCGAGCGTCGCGGGCTGCCGGTGATGGTCCTGATCCATCATCCCTTCATGCCGATTGTGGATTCGATCGCCGTGAAGCATCCCGCGCTGAAGCTCGTCATCGATCACCTGGGCCTTGTGAACGGAGAGAAGGATGCGCTTGCGTTCCGCGAGCTCGACAAGCTCCTCGCGCTCGCGAAGCGCCCCAATGTCGCGGTGAAGTCGAGCGCGTTGCCGTGCTACAGCGACGAGCCTTATCCCTATCCGGGCTTGCACCGCTACGTGAAGCAGGTGCTCGATGCGTTCGGGCCGAAGCGCACGTTCTGGGGCACAGACCAGACACGCTCGCCCGTCAAATACCGCGAAGGCATCGCGCTCTTCACCGAGCACATGCCGTTTCTTTCGCCGGCGGACCGGGAATGGATCATGGGCCGCGGCGTGTGTGAATGGCTCGGATGGAAATGACGAAAAGACAAAAAGACAAGGAGGAACCATGAGGATCGCACGTTCGCTGGGACTCGTCGCATCGCTCGTTGCGTGCGCGGCGCTCGCCCAGCCGTATCCCAGCAAGCCGGTGCACATCGTCGTGGGTTTCGCGCCGGGAGGAAACCTCGACCTGACCGCGCGCCTCTTCGCCGATGCGATGTCGAAGGAGCTGGGCCAGCCCTTCGTGATCGACAATCGCGCGGGAGCCGGCGGCGCCATCGGCCAGGAATTCGTGTCGAAGGCGGCGCCCGATGGGTACACGCTCGTAGTCGGAACCACGGGCACGACCATCGTCAGCCCCTTGCTCATCGCGGGCGGCAAGCCGCCCTATGCGCTGAAGGATTTCGCACCCATCGGGATGCTGGCCGTCACGCCGCTCCTGCTCGAGGTGCCGGCGTCGAGTCCCTACAAGGACGTCGCGTCGTTTTTCGCGAACGTCCGCGCGAACCCTGGCAAGGTGACGATCGGCCACTCGGGCAACGGAACCACGAACCATATCGCGATCCTGCTGCTCCAGGATGCGATGAAGGTGACCTTCAACGTGGTGCCCTACAAGGGATCCGGGCCGATGCTCGTCGATCTCGTGGGCGGACAGATCGAATCGGGCATCGACCAGACGTCGAGTTCGATCGCGCAGGTCAAGGCTGGCAAGCTTCGCGCGCTCGCCACTTGCACGCGCAAGCGCATCGCGGACCTTCCCGACGTGCCGACGCTCGACGAGTCGGGCGCACCCGGCTACGAGGCCGTGACGCCCAGCGGGCTCTTCGCGCCGGCGGGAACGCCGCCCGAGGTCGTGAACGCATTGAGCACCGCCATCTCCCGTGCCCTCGCGCAGCCCGCGATCCGGAAACGCCTCGCCGATCTGGGTTCGGAGGTCCGTCCCATGAGCCCCGGGGAGTTCGCGAAGTTCATGCAGGACGAGGAGACGCGCCTCAAGGCCCTGGCGGCGAAGGGAGTGCTGAAGGGGGAGTAGGTGCTCTCGTCCTCATTTTCACCCGTGCGGCCGCGGCGCCAAGAACATGCCTATGAACGCCAGCACCAGGAATGCGCCACCGAACAGCACGGCGACGATGTTCCATGCGCTGAAGCGCGAGTTGCGATCGGCATCGGGAGCGACCTTCTCGTTGACTTCGTTCACCACGCGTTGCACCACGAGCAGCGGAACGACCGCGAACCACGAAATGATCCAGTACGGATCCGGAAATCGCGACATGATGCAGAGGATCAGGAAGAGAGCCGCCATTCCGCTCGCGCCGCCGGGCAGCGGGACGCCCTTCGCGGTCGAATATTCGTTGATGTGCTTGAACAGGGCGAAAGAGGTGATGGCCAGGAAGAACCCGCGGATGCCGGCGGAGTAGTCCTTCCTGAAGAGGTGGTTCGCGCACTTCCAGTTCTTGTAGCCCCAGTAGATGTCGTAGAAACCGCCCGTGCACACGCTCATGAGCGCGAGCTTGGGAAGGCTCACGGGGAAAAATGCGGGCTGCCCGTCCTCGTCCGCTGGCGCCACTGCCTCGAGATTGGCCTTCGGCGCCGCATAGGGGTTGGCTGCGGTATTCGGCAACTCTGCTGGCATTGGAATCTCCCTGTTGTTGTTGGAGCCGGCGCTAGCGTACTAGAACGTGGCCCGTTTTTCGAACCGCGCGAATTCGCCGCTGGCTTCCGAAACCTCCACTGCAATTACGCGGGCATCCCGGGGGCCGCGGTGTGCCCAGAGCACGATCGTGTCGATTGCATCGGTCGAGCCCTGCACGATCGCTTCAACGGATCCGTCCGTGTGGTTGCAGACCCAGCCCGCGACGCCGAGGCGATCGGCCTCGAGCCGCATGGACTCGCGAAAGAAGACGCCCTGCACGCGCCCCGTGATGCGCAGGCGCCTCGTGACCCTGTCAGTCATCGTGGGAGACGCGCCCGCGGTTGCGTTTCACCGCGCCCCGCCCCTTCTTCGCTTCGATGCGGCGCTTCTTCGACGCGAACGTGGGTTTGGTGGCCACGCGTTTCTTCGGGACGTGATTGAGGCGCCGCAGCCGCTCGATCAGCCGGTCGAAGGCGATCTCCCGGTTGCGATGCTGCGAGGGCGAATCCTGGGCGACCACCACGACCCCCGAGGGCGGATGCGTGAGGCGTAGCGCCGACTCGGTCCGGTTCACGTGCTGGCCGCCGGGGCCACTCGCACGGAACACATCCGTCTCGACCTCGCGGGCGAGGACGTCGCGGTCGGTCGAGTAGGGGGGCGGTTGGAGGGGAGCGCGTCGGGTCATGCACCGATTCTGGCCGCGTCGGGCCGTTTCTTACAACTGTATTGGCCGACTCTTACAACGGTATTGGACGGGACGCCGTTTTGTGAAGGCGATCACAGTTGCGCGCGCCGCCTCCTGCAAAGATGGGCCATCGAATTTTGGGTTCCGGGAGGGCAGCCATGACAGCGAAACAGCAGATCGCCACCGGGTTCCTGGCAGTGCTGATCGTCTGCAGCGTCGCGTTCATGCCGGCGAGTGCCGACTCGAGCTCCGCGGCCGCGAACTCCACTGCGAAGCACGCTTCCCCGGTCGTCGCGACGAAAGCCGGCTCCTCGCAGGTGCCGGACCAGCCGACCCGCGCGCTCACCTACAACTAGGTTTTTTCCCCGCAAGGCGCACACTTGCGGACCCGCCGGGCATCCCCCGGCGGGTTT
>JBAQKF010000029.1:0-40272 GCA_049300695.1 Usitatibacter sp. | reverse complement strand
GCGCGAGTGAGCGCGAGTGCGAGGTCGTTCAGCGCGGCGAGCCGGTCCGGGACGAGCACAGTCGCCTCCAGCCGCTCTTCGAGTTTTCGAAGCGGGTCCATCGAGTCCAATTCCAATTACCGGAATTTTGCCCGACCGGGGTTAGCCCCCGATTTCCCCCGGGTTTCAGTTGTAATCGGTCGGGCCTACTCGACGAATGCCGGCGCGGCGGGAATCGAGGCGTGCAGCTCCTTGTCGTGGTTCACCCACACGCGCGCACCGGTCTTCGCCACGAGCTCCTTCATCTCGGCGATGCTCTGGTGGCTGCGCGCGACGTCGAAGTTGAAGGCCGGGACGATGTCGTGGTCCCAGCTGTACTTGAGGTGCACGAGGTCGCCCGTGAGCAACACAGGCCCCGACTTCGGCAACCGCACGAAGAGCGACTGGTGTCCCGGCGTGTGGCCCGGCGTGGACTTGATCACCACGGAGCCGTCGCCGAAGACGTCGTGGTCGCCGTGAAGCAGCACGAACTTCGAGCCCTTCAGCTTCTCGAAGTTGGCCGCGGCGAACCCGTACTTGTCCGGCGTGGGGCCGAAGACCGCGTCGTACTCGGCCTGCTGCATGAAGATCGTCGACGATGCGAAAAGATTCGCGTTTCCCGAATGGTCCCCGTGCGAGTGCGACATCGCGAAGTACCGGATGTCCGCCGGCGCGACGCCGATCTCCTTGAGCGAATCGACGAGGGGCTTCTTCATGTAGGCGGTGATCGTGCCCGCGGGATTGGTGAGCCCGTCGGGCAGGGCGGCGAGACGGTCGGGATTGCCGGTATCCCAGAGCATCCAGCCCTTCGCGTGCCTGATGAGGTAGCAGTGGTCGCCGAAGACGAAGGGCTTGCCGGCGTTCTCGCCGGGCGTCCATCGCGAAAGGTCCTTCACGTGGTTCTCGCCGCAGTCGATCACGTACATGCGCTCGATAGCCGGCGGCTTCGATTCAATCGAGGTGCACGCGGCGAGAAGAGCGAGAAGAGCGGCGGCGATCGACCTCATGGGCTGGCTCCGTGTGGGATGCCGAAAAGCGTATCCTAATCGCGAAACGCCACAACAACAGAGGAGAGATCCCATGAAGCGTGTCACCGCATCGCTCATCGCATTGACGCTCGCCGGGTGTGCCACGTCCGGGTCGGGGCCGGGGCCCTACGACGCGGGCTGGACGACCCTCATCGACGGAGCCACGATGTCGGGGCTGCATCCGATCCAGGGAGCCAACTGGCACCCGGCCGACGGCGCCATCGTCGCCAACAAGGGCATCGGCTTCCTCATGACCGACCACGTGTATGGCGACTTCCAGATCCGCGCGGAGTTCTACGCAGAGGCCGACACCAACAGCGGCGTCTTCCTGCGCTGCTCCGATGCGCTCAAGCCCGACTCGAAGGTTTGCTACGAAGTGAACATCTGGGACAAGCGTCCGGTGCAGGAGTACGGCACCGGGGCGATCGTCGACGTCGCGAAGGTCAATCCGATGCCCAAGGCGGGCGGCAAGTGGAACACCTACGAGATCACGGCGAAGGGCGACCACATCACTGTGGTGCTGAACGGCGTGACGACGGCCGACGCGCATGACGCGAAGCACGCGCTCGGGCAGATCGGCTTGCAGTACGCCGCCGGCGTCGACAAGGAACATCCGTCGGTCCTCAAGTGGCGCAAGGTGCAGATCCGGACCCTGTAGACGCTATACCTCGCGCACGCAGGGCCTGCAGCTGAATCTCGCCTCGGCCAACGGCGTGAAGGTCACGATGAAGTAACCCGGCTGCGGCCGGATGACGAAGGCGCCGCCGCGTGCGGTGCCTTTTTCTTTGGAGGATAAGATGAACCTGCCCCTTCGCTGGATCGCCCTCGCAGCCTTCTGCGCCGCCCAAGCCGGCATCGCCGCCGACCCGGAGAACACCGTGACAGACAAGCGCTTCCCGCAGCTCACCGTGGAACAACTCTCGCCGGAGCAGAAGCCGCTCGGCGAGCAGATCATGAAGGTCTCGAGCGTCGGGCTCGGCGGGCCGTACAACGCGCTCCTTCGCAGCCCCGTGCTCGGCCAGCGCATGTTCGACCTGCTGTACTACCTGCGCTGGAAGACTTCGGTTCCGCTGCACCTGAACGAGTTCGCCATCCTCATCATCGGGCGCCAATGGCGCTCGCAGGTCGAGTGGTACGCCCACGCGCCGATCGCGCAGAAGGCGGGCCTCGCGCCGGAGATCATCGCCGAGCTCAAGCAGAACAAGCGCCCGTCGAACATGAAACCCGAGGAGGCGATCGTGTACGACTTCGTGACCGAGCTCACGACGACGCACGCCGTGTCGGACGCGACCTTCAAGCGCGCGAAGGAAATCCTGGGCGAGCAGCAGGTCGTGGACCTCACGGCCGTCGCGGGAACCTACGTGAGCATCGCGATGATCCTCGCGGTGGCCGAGGAGGGCGTCCCGCCCGGCAAGGAGCTTCCCTTCAAGCCCGGCGAGCCTTGATCCGGGCCGTCGCGATCTGGCTCGTCTCGCTGGCGCTCGCGGGCCACGCCGGCGCCGCTGCGCATTGCGCGGCGAACATCGAGGGCCTGCGCGCGCTCATCGCCGATCCGGCGTTCCCGCTCCAGTGGCGCGAGACCTCGATGGATGACAGCAAGCCGCTGGTGTTCACGCTCCAGGAGCGGCGCGGAGTTCTCTTCCTGGAGTTCGTGAAGACGGGCGAGGGCCTCTGGGCCGAAGGCGTGGGAATCGTGTGCCGCGATGGCACGGAAGTCGTGGCGCGAATCGCGCGCGAGCAGATGCGCCTCGGCCCCGCGGCGCATGGCGCCGTGCGCTATCTCTTTTCCAACGGCGGCGAGTTTACGCTCACGAAGCTCGCGGCCGGGCGCCTCAGGATCGAGACGCCCGGCTGGAGCGGGACCTTCGTCGCCCGCGACGAGCCTTAGCCCGCACTGCGCCATCGAACAGTGCGGCTTCGACGAGCGCCGCTTCGAAGAGTGCCGCGATCAGTCTCACGCGTTACTCCAGCGGCCGGCCCTCGACGATCGCCGCGAAGCGATCCAGGAGCGCACCCCAGCCGCCATTGACGCTGTCGCGCGTTTCGCGCGCCTTGTCGCCCCAGCGTTCGAGGAGGCGATGCTCGAGAGTGACCAGGGTCTCCGCACCCTGGGGCTCGAATCGCACTTCGACCTCGGTATGCAGGTTCGCGTCGTAGGTCCACTGGGTGGTGATCTGCCACTGGAGTACCACCCGCTTGGGCGGCTCCCACGCGAGCACGCGGCCCCAGTCGCACTCGCTGCCGTCGACGCCGCGCTCGTACCAGCGCCCGCCGATTCGCGGCTCGAGCACGACCTCCGCGATGGCTGCCTTCGTGGGATTGATGGAGTGATTCGGATTCCACCAGGCCGTCGAACGGGTGAAGACTTCGAAGGCGCGCGCGGGCGTGGCCTTCACGCGAATGGTCTTGACGACGGGTTCGACGTAGGGAGTGGTGACGGTGGCATTCATCGCGTTTTCTTCCTCGATGGGTGACGGGGTTGGCGTTCGACTTCTCTCTTGAAGGCATCGAGCGCCTCGGTCCAGAAGCGTTCGAGCCAGGAGCGCAGCTCGCCGAGGCCATGCGGATCGACCTCGTACAGGCGGCGCGTTCCCACGGCCTCCTGCCGCACGAGTCCCGCGTCCTTCAGCACCTTGAGGTGCTGCGAGACGGCAGGGCGGCTCACGGGCAGTTCCGCGGCGATCTCTCCCACGGAGACCGGCCCGGCGCGCAGGCGTTCGAAGACGGCGCGGCGGGTAGGATCTGCGAGGGCGGCCAATGCGTTAGCGTAAGGCATGGCTTACGGTAAGGCTAAACTTACCGCATGTCAAGCCCCCGGCCGTGGAGGCCGCGGATCGCCGTGATAGATTCCGCGGATGAAAAAATCGCTCGCCCGCGCGCTACTCGCCGCATCATTCGTCGCTTCGTCGGGCTTCGTGACCTCAGCCTGGGCCGAAGTGCCACCGTCGAAGGCCGCGCTTCACATCGTGCTCGTGCTCGACGGCTTCCGCCCGGACAGCATCAATCCGCGCGATACGCCCAACCTCCATCGCCTCCGGACTGAAGGCGTCACGTTCGCCAATAGCCATTCGGTGTTTCCGACCGTCACGCGCGTGAACGCAACGGCCATCGGCAGCGGAAGCTATCCGGAGCGCAACGGCATCATGGGTAACCGGATCTACATCCCCGAGGTCGATGCGAAGGCGGCGTTCAACAACGACGAGGCCGCCAAGCTGCTCGTGCTGGGCGACCACCTCGTGACGACGACGGGCCTTGCCGAAATCCTGCAGAAGAACGGCGAGAAGTTCGTCGAGGTGAGCTCGGGCTCGGGGGGCGGCGCGCTGCTCGTGGCGCCGCGGTCGCCGGCGGGCATGGGTCTTGCGCTCAACGGAGATTTTCATGGCCTCGGGCAATCGGGATTGTTGAAGCCCGGGATCGACGAGGTGGTCAGGCGCTTCGGCCCGGCGCCACCGAAAGCCGGCGCGAAGGATCAGGCGATGGCCGCCGTGAACTGGGCGATGAACGTGCTCGACGAGTACGTGCTGCCGGAATTGAAGCCGCGCGTCGTGCTCGCGTGGATGACGGAGCCCGATCACTCGCAGCACGGCCACGGGCCGGGATCACCCCCGGCGATCGAGACGATCGCCAATGACGATGCGCAGATCGGAAAGATGCTCGCGAAAGTCGCGTCCCTCGGCCTCGCGGAGCGCACCGACATCATCGTCATTTCGGACCATGGATTCAGCACGACGGACCATGAGGTGAATGTCGCGGGCGAGTTGCGGCAAGCGGGGTTCACGACGCTCGAAGAAGGCGGCGACATCGTCCTCGCTTCGAGCGGCCAGGAGATGAACGTGCACGTGAAGGACCACGATCCCAGGCGCATCGCCGCGATCGTGGAGTTCCTGCAGCGCCAATCGTGGTGCGGCGTGGTCTTCACGGCGCATGGGACGGGCGCGCCGCACGAGGGCCGCGTGCCCGGAACGTTCGCGCTCGAGTACGCGCACCTGGGCGGCCATGCGCGCAGCCCCGACATCGCATTCACGTTTCCGTGGTCGTCCGCCGCGAATCGCTTCGGCGTCCGCGGCATGGACTACAACATCGTCGCCAAAGGCGCGACGATGGCGGTGAGCGTCGATACGGCGAACCACGGCGGCATCGGCCCCTTCACGGTCACGAACACGATGCTTGCGTGGGGACCGGACTACAAGCGTGGCATCGTCGACCGCGTCCCGGCCGCCAACGTGGACGTTGCACCGACCATCCTGTACCTGCTCGGCCTGCGGCAAGCGGCGTCGGGAATGCAGGGACGCGCGCTCACCGAGGCGATGGTGGGCGGCCCGGATGAAGAACAGGTCCCGGTGGAGACGCACGCGCTACGCGTTTCGAACGGCGCCTATCGCGCCGTGCTCCAGGCGAGCGAAATCGACGGCCGCCGCTACATCGACAAGGCCTGGCGCCAGTAGGCGAGGGCTACTTCGGCGAGAACGCGAGCTTGAGCTGGGAGGAATCGAATCCGCTCGACCCTTCGCCTTCGGTGGCGTAGCGGTACAGCGCCGCCTCGTAGATCCCGCTCAACGCGGCCTGCACGAGTACCGTGATCGCGATCGCGACGAGGCAGACCAGCACCATCGAGACGATGAGGGCCGTGCTGTGGCTCATGACCGCGAGTCCCACCAGCGCGACGGCGCACGCGATCACGCCAAGGTAGATGAAGGCGAAACCGGCGCCGATGCCGATGTTGCCGATCAGGTTCTCGCCCCACGTTTTCTTCAGCAGCAGCGCGCTTTCCTTCACCGCGTCGATGGGACCCACGTCCTTCGAGACCAGCACCGGGACCACGAGATAGGTTGCCAGCGTCCACGACACACCGAGCAGCCCTACGATGATCTTTCCGATGAAGCCCACGCGCTCCTGGATGAGCCGCAGGACCACGCCGACCGTGGCGGCGATGAGCGCGTAGCCCGCGATCACGCCGACCTTCGACGAGGCGATCCGCAGGCCGTCGGAGAACGATGTGTCCTTGCCTTCGAGGCGCATCATCGCGGCGCCGACGAGGGCGGCGTTGAAGAAGAAAACCACGAAATAGTGGGCGAAGTAGAAGAGGAATCCCGCCAGGTAGAGGCCTGCCGACACCGTCCGGCTCGACCCATGGAGTCCTCCATTGAGCACTCCCAGCCCGAACATCGGCAGCGCGAAGCAGGCCACGACCACGAGCATCGCCCCGAGCGAGACGATGGGAAAAAGAATCAGCTCCTTGTCCTGGCTCAGCACCGAGGCGCTGGACTTCACCAGGTCCCAGCTTCGCGAGACGCGCTCGAACATGTTTTTCTCCCCTTTTGGATGAATCCGGATCCGGACCGCCCGCGTATTCTGCAACAACGCCCGCGGACAGGCCGGGGCGTCCCACTCGCTCTACTGGAGAGAAGAATGAACCGTAACGGATTCACTGCCCTGATGCTCGTCGTCGCCGCGCCTGCCTTCGCCGCCGCCGCTCCGCCCGCCGGGATCTCGGATGCCCTTCGCCCCGCCGCCAACGAGGAGCCCGCCTTCGTCCTCAATGCGATCGGGGTCCAGGTCTACGCGTGCAAGACGAAGCCGAACGATGCCCATGCGTACGCCTGGACGTTCGTGCAACCCGATGCGGCCCTGACGGAGCAAGGCGCCACGGTCGGCAAGCACTACGCCGGTCCCACCTGGGAATCCTCCGACGGCAGCAGCGTGAAGGGCGTCGTGAAGGAGCGCCAGGACGGCGGCGCGGGGAACGTCCCGTGGCTGCGGCTCGAGGCGACACCCGGACCAACCCAGGGACGCTTCTCCGGCGTGACGAGCGTCCTGCGTGTCGCGACCCGGGGCGGCGCCGAGCCCAAGGGCGGATGCGACGAGTTCAAGGTGAACCAGGAAATGCGCGTGCCCTATACGGCGGACTACTACTTCTACAAGAAGAAATAGCGTCCGTCAGATCCAGCAACTGCAGCCGAGCGCGCCCCAGAATCCTTCGGGCGCGCCTGGCGCTTTCGACGTGGCCGCGGTGAAATGGCGATGTCCGTGGACGGAGCAGGGCGCCACGCAGCACGCATCGCGCGTGGCACTCCCCGCGTGGCGGTAATAGCCGCCGTATGAATTCACCGGCGACCAGTCGGGACTCGCGCGCGGCATCGGTGGCGCAAGCGACGAGAATTCGCCTTCGCCGTGCACGATGCGCCCGCCGACGAGGGTGAGCATCGACGTGATGTGCTTGATCTCGTCCTCGGGAATGGCCATGAGGTCGGCGGAAAGCAGTACCAAATCGGCGAGCTGGCCTTCCCGGATCTGTCCCTTCTTTCCGGACTCGCTGGAGAACCACGCGCTGCCTTCGGTGTAGAGCCGTAGCGCCGTCTCGCGATCGAGGCGGTTCGCGGCGGGCGTGATTGTCATGCCGCCCAGCGTCTTTCCGCTCACGAGCCATCCGATCCCGATCCACGGGTTGTAGCTCGCCACGCGCGTCGCATCCGTTCCGCCCCCGACGGGAAGGCCCGCGGCGAGCATCTTCTTCACGGGCGGCGTGGCTTCGGCGGCGCCCGCGCCATAGCGATCGACGAAGTCTTCGCCCTGGTAGGCCATGCGGTGCTGGATCGCGATGCCGCCGCCGAGCGCCTTCACGCGATCGATGTTGCGCTCGCTTACCGTCTCGGCGTGATCGAAGAACCAGGGCAGGCCCTCGAACGGCACCTCGCGATTCACGCGCTCGAAGGCGTCCAGCATGCGCGAGATCGATTCGTCGTAGGTCGCGTGGATGCGGAAGGGCCAGCGGTTCTGCACGAGGAGCTTCGTCACCTCGTGGAGCTCGCCTTCCATCCCCGCGGGAAGCTCGGGGCGCGGCTCGCGGAAGTCCTCGAAGTCCGCCGCCGAGAAAACCAGCATCTCCCCGGCGCCGTTGTGGCGATAGAAGTCGTCGCCTTGCCCGGGCTTGGCGATCCGGATCCAGCTCGCGAAGTCGTCCTTCTCCTTCTTCGGGTGCTGCGTGAAGAGGTTGTAGGCGATGCGCACGGTCAGTTCGCCGGCCTTCGCGAGCTCGTCGATGATCGCGTAGTCAACCGGGTAATTCTGGAACCCGCCGCCGGCGTCGCAAATCGAGGTCACGCCGAGACGGTTCATCTCCCGCATGAACAGGCGCGTCGAGTTCTTCTGGTCGTCGGGCGAAAGCTTCGGGCCCCTGGCGAGGGTGGCGTAGAGGATGTTCGCGTTGGGTTTCGCGAGGAGCAGTCCCGTGGGATTGCCGAGGGCGTCGCGTTCGATCGACCCACCGGGAGGATCGGCGGAGTTCCTGTCGTAGCCCGCGGCGCGGAGCGCCGCTGCATTGAGCAGCGCGCGATCGTAGAGGCGCAGGATGAAGACCGGAGTGTCGGGGGCGACGGCGTTCAGCTCGGCGATCGTCGGCAGCCGCCGCTCGGGCCACTGGTATTCGGTGAAGCCGCCCACCACGCGCACCCATTGGGGCGCTGGCGTGCGTGCGACCTGCGCCTTGAGCATCGCCATCGCGTCGGCGAGCGTCGGCACGCCGTCCCAGCGCAGCTCCAGGTTGTAGTTGAGCCCCCCACGGATGATGTGCATGTGGCTGTCATAAATTCCGGGAACCATTCGCCGCCCGCGCGCGTCGATCTGTTGTGCCGCCGGGAAGCGTTGTACGAGGTCCGTGGTGGCGCCTACGGCAGTGATGCGCCCGTCGGCGATCGCGACAGCCTCGGCCTCGGGGTTCGACCGGTCGAGCGTGGTCGCTCGCGCGTTCACGATGAGCATTGGGCCGGACATGGTAGTACGCTACACGATCCACCCCCCCCCACCCACGAGGATCCAATGGCAACAAAAGTTTCCGGCCCGAAGAAGGCCGCCAAGCTCGCGACCCCGACCAGCCTGGGCGCCGCGGCGACCAAGGACATCACGGGGGCGCTCAACGCGCTGCTCGCCGACGTCTTCGCGATCTATCTCAAGACCAAGAACTTCCACTGGCACATGTCGGGCCCGCACTTCCGCGACTACCACTTGATGCTCGACGAGCAGGGCGATGCCATCTATGCCCTTGCCGATCCCATCGCGGAACGCGTCCGCAAGGTAGGCGGCACGACGTTGAGGTCGATCGGCCACATCGCGCGGCTGCAGCGCGTGCTCGACAACGACGCCGAGTACGTGACCCCGCTCGACATGCTGGCGGAGCTTCGCGAGGACAATGCGCGCCTGGCCGACCGGATGCGCGCGGCCCACGGTACCTGCGAAAAGCGCGGCGACGTCGCGACGGCGAGCCTGCTCGAAGTCTGGATCGACGAGGTCGAGCGCCGCGCCTGGTTCCTGTGGGAAGCATGCCGGCACGGGGAGTAGGATCGTGACCGCCCGCGAAGCCGTGGCGGAGAACGATTCCGGCACGCTCGCCACGCGTCGCGCCCAGGCGTTTCCGACGCTGACCGGCGGCGAGATCGAGCGCGCGCGCCGCTTCGCCACGCCCGTGCGCTTTCGCCCGGGCGAGAAGGTCTACGAGACCGGCAAGGTGAGCCCGGGCTTGTTCGTCGTTCTCTCCGGCGCGATCCACATTGTCGGTCGCGACGGGCGCGGGCACGACATCACCGTCACGGATCACGAGGCCGGCTCGTTCTCGGGTGAGCTGAGCGCGCTTGCGCATCGTCCGGCGTTCGTCGATGCGGTCGCGGTGGGCGACGTGGAAGCGCTGCGAATCGATGCGAAGGGGCTGCACGACCTGCTCATCGCCGAAGCGGGGCTGGGCGAGAAGGTGATGCGCGCGATGATCCTGCGCCGCGTGGCGATCCTCGAGGCGGGCGCGGGTGGCCCGGTGCTCGTGGGTCCGGCGCAATCGGGCAGCGTGGCCCGGCTTGAAAACTTCCTCGATCGCAACGGCATTCCGCACCAGCTCGTGGATACGGAGAGCGACGACGATGCGCGCGCGTTCATCGAGCGCTATGCGCCAGCGCCGGGCGACCTCCCGCTCGCCATATGTCCGGATGGCTCGGTGCTGCGCAACCCGAGCGAGAGCGAGCTCGCGCACTTCATCGGCATGATCGACGAATCGGACACGGCGGAACGGACCTACGACGTGGCAATCGTGGGCGCCGGTCCCGCGGGTCTCGCGGCCGCGGTGTATGCCGCGTCCGAGGGGCTGTCGGTGATCGTCGCCGACTCGCGGGCCTTCGGGGGCCAGGCCGGCGCCAGTGCGCGCATCGAGAACTACCTGGGATTCCCGACGGGGATCTCGGGGCGGGCACTCGCGGGGCGCGCTTACAACCAGGCCCAGAAGTTCGGCGCGACGATGCTGATTCCCGCCGAAGCCGTGAAGCTCGACTGCGATGCGCATCCATTCGCATTGCACCTCGCGTGCGGCGGAACGCTCACGGCGAAGACGATCGTGGTCGCTTCCGGCGCGCACTATCGACGGCCCGACTACGAGAATCTCGACACACTCGAAGGCCGTGGCATCTGGTACTGGGCCTCTCCCATCGAGGCGAAGATGTGCAAGGGGACCGAGGTCGTGCTCGTGGGCGGGGGCAATTCCGCGGGCCAGGCGGCGGTCTTTCTCTCGGGCTTCGCCTCGAAGGTCTGGATGCTCGTCCGAGGCCCGGGTCTCGCGGCGAGCATGTCGAAGTACCTCATCGATCGCATCGCGGCCACGGACAACATCGAGCTTCGCACGCGAACGGAGATCACGAGACTCGAGGGCTCACCCGACCCGGGCGTTCAGTCGGTCACGTGGCGCCATCGCGAGACGGGGGCCGAAGAGACCCGCGCCATCCGCAACGTCTTCCTTTTCCTCGGCGCGGATCCGGCGACGCAATGGCTCGCGGAGTGCGGGGTGAAGGTCGATGCGCACGGCTTCGTGAAGACCGGAGAAGACCCGCGCATGCCGCTTTGCTCGAGCATTCCCGGCGTGTTCGCGATCGGCGACCTGCGCGCGGGATCCACCAAGCGCGTGGGCGCAGCCATAGGCGAGGGCGCCGCGGTCGTTTCCCAGATCCACGGCTTCCTCGCCCAGCCGCAAAGCGGGGCCTAGGATGCGCACCGAAAAGTGGCGTGATCGGCCTATGGACCAGAGGACCTGGCTTGCAGTCGCGCTCGCGCTGGCCCTGTCCGCCTGTAGTGGCGGAGGCGGCGGAAGCAACAACGCGGGTTCCTCGCCCAGCACGCCCACGCCGCCCGGCCCGACCTTCACGGACTCCCTGACCTACTCGGCGCAGGCCACGGCGTCGCTCTCGACCCCCAACGAGATCAGCGCGGTCACCAAGCACCAGCTCGCGATCGGCGGCACGACGCTCAACTACACGGCGACCGCCGGGCACCTGACGGCGATGACGCTTACCAGTCCCACGGCCGAGGCGTCGTTCTTCTACATCGCGTACACGCTGGACGGCGCCAACCCCGCCACGCGCCCCGTCACGTTCTTCTACAACGGCGGTCCCGGATCGGCCACGGTGTGGTTGCACCTCGGATCCTTCGGACCGAAGCGGCTGGTGACCAACGCGCCTTCCACCACGACGCCGATGCCGTTCGCGTTCGTCGACAACACCGAGAGCCTGCTCGACGTGAGCGACCTCATCTTCGTGGATGCCATCGGGACGGGATTCTCCGAGGCGATCGCGCCGAACGTGAACCGCACGTTCTGGGGCACGGACGTGGATGCCGCGGCGTTCCGCGATTTCGTGATGCGCTACGTGTCGGTCAATGGCCGCACCGCGTCACCCAAGTTCCTCTTCGGGGAGTCGTACGGCACGCCGCGGAGCGCCATCCTCGCGAACCTGCTGGAGAGCGCCGGCGCCACGATGACCGGCGTGGTCCTGCAATCGTCGATCCTCAACTACAACACCAACTGCGGCGTCTTCGAGACACCGTCGTTCAGCTGCGCCACGTTCCTTCCCAGCTACGCGGCGATCGGCGCGTGGCTCAACCTCACGGCGCCTCCGCAACCCATCGCGCAGCTTCCCGCGTACATGGCGCAGATGCGCGCGCTGGCGAGCACGCAATACGATCCGGCCATCCGCACCCAGCTCGCGGGCGGGGGCGGCCCCTCGGGCAGCCTCGTCACGCAGCTCGCGGCCGACACGGGGATGGGCGCGGGCAACTGGTCGTCGCACTTCAACATGGATCCCACGTACTTCCACGACAACCTGGTCTCGAATTCGGTGATCGGCTTCTACGACGGGCGCATGGTGGCGCAGCGTGGCACGCCGCTCGCGGCCGACGACGATCCGTCGAGCACGATGTACAACGCGTCCTTCGCTTCGACGATCGTGTCCTACCTGGGCGGCGACCTGAACTACACGAACCCGTCGACGTACACGATCTCGAGCAGCGCGATCGACGTGTGGAACTTCAGCCACGCGGGCCAGCAGCTCCCCGATACCGTGCCGGACCTCGCGGCGGCCATGGCGCAGAACGCGAAGCTCGGGGTGTTCTCCGCGAACGGCTACCACGACATCGTCACGCCGTTCTACAACACCGAGGGCGACCTGTCGCGCCTCGGCGCGAACCCGAACATCGCGATCCACTTCTACCAGGGAGGCCACATGACGTACCTGGACGACGTGGCCCGCGTGCAGGAGAAGGCGGACCTCGCGGCGTTCTATGCGAGCGCGAAGTCCACGAAGACGGCGGCCGTCATTCCCCCGGCGCCGGCGGTCGCCGTGACGGAGACGCCGCGCTCCTACGGCGCCATGCCGCCCGCCGCATTCGAGATCAAGCTTCGCGACCCGGTGTTGCCCGAGGCATTGCGTAGCCTCACTCCCACACCGCCTTCAAAGGGCGATGCGCTCAAGGCCGACGTCGAGCAGCGGCTGCGCGCGCTCTTCGATGGGGCCCGGGCCAAGCGCGCGGGCACCTTGACCCGCGACGAAGCCGCCGTCGCGGGCCTGGGCTACATCGTGAACAACTTCGCGGCCATCGACGCCCGCGGCACCGGTGCCGTGACCTTCGAGGACGTGAAGAACTTCATGCGCGCGCAAGGCGCGCAGATGTTGCCGGATTAGGGGGCCTGCGCTCCCGCGCCTTCCCCGCTGCGCTGACAAGCCGTTGACACAGAGGACACAGAGGCGCACAGAGGAAAATCAAATTCGTGCTTGGTCCGTGGCGAATCCAGCATTGGCACGAAACGCCCACAAGATGTTGCCTTTCCTCCGTGTGTCTCTGTGTCCTCTGTGTTAATGGCTGTAGTTTCGGCTTTAATTATTCAACCTTCGCGCCCGACGAGATCACGACCTTCGACCACTTCTCGGTCTCGGCGGCGATGACTTTCGAGAAATCCTCGGGCGTGCCCGGGATCGGCGTGCCGCCAAGGGCCGCGAGCTTCTTCTGGAATTCCGGATCGGCGAGCGCGCGGTTCACTTCGGCATTCACCTTGTCGATCGCTTCGCGCGGGGTGTTCTTCGGCATTCCCAGCCCGAACCATGCGGTCGCCTCGTAGCCCGGCACGGTATCGCTTATGACGGGAACGTCGGGGAATCCCGGATCGCGCGTGGTCGAGGTCATTCCCAGCGCACGCAGCTTGCCGGCCCGGATGAACGGCGCGGAGGAGGGCAAGTTGTCGAACATCACGTTCACCTGGCCGCCCATGAGGTCCGTGAGCGCGGGCCCCGCGCCCTTGTACGGCACGTGCAGCATGTCGCAACCCGTCATGCTCTTGAACAGTTCGCCCGAAAGATGCACCGAGGTACCGCTGCCCGACGAGGCCATGTTGATCTTGCCGGGGTTGGCCTTGCAGTAGGCGATGAACTCGGCCACGGTCCTGGCCGGGACGTTGGGATTCACCTCCATCACGTTCGGCGTGCGCACGATGCCGGCGACGCCGACGATGTCGCGCACGAAGTTGAAGCTGAGATTCTTGTAGAGAGTCGCGTTGATGCCGTTGGCGGGATTCACGAGCAGCATCGTGTAGCCGTCGGGCGCGGCGTTCACTACGTACTCCGTGCCGATATTGTTCCCGCCGCCGGCCTTGTTCTCCACGACGAATTGCTGCCCCATGTGATCGGTGAGCCAGCCGGTGATGAGGCGCGCGAGAACGTCGGTGGTGCCGCCCGGCGGATAGCCGACGATGAGCCTCACGGCCCTGTTGGGATAGTCGCCGGCCGCCATGGCGCCGGTGGCCGCGGACACGGCAAACAAGGCCGCTACGATGATGCGGTTGATTCGGGACACGGGGGCTCTCCTCCATCTGGGTTTCAGGGTGCACTCTGGCGGTGCTTCCGCTATGGTATCGAAATATGAACGACCGATACGAGAAGGACGCGCGGCTCGGCGAGGACATCCGGCTCCTGGGCCGCGTCCTCGGCGACACCGTGCGCGCATTCGAGGGCGAGGCGACGTTCGCTCTCGTCGAGGACATCCGCCAGCTCGCCGTGGCGAGCCGCCGCGAGGAGGACACTGCCGCGCGCGAGCGCCTGTCGAAAATCCTTGATGGCCTCACCGCCGAACAGGCGGTCATGGTGATCCGCGCATTCAGCTACTTCTCGCTGCTCGCGAATATCGCCGAGGACCAGCACCACGTGCGCCGCAACCGCGACAACCTGCGCCAGGCGTCGCGCCCGCTGCCTTCGACGGTTCGCGGACTTTTCACGGAGCTGGGCGAGAACCCGTCGGTCGCGCCCGCCGCGGTCCGCACGCTCGAGTCGATCCGCGTCTATCCGGTGCTCACCGCTCACCCCACCGAAGTCCAGCGCAAGAGCACGCTCGATTGCCAGCTCGCCATCGCCACGGCCCTGGGCCGCATGGACTCGACGGACGCGTTGCCCTCGGAGATCGAGGATTCAATCGCCGAGCTTCGCCGCCTCGTCGCGATCCTGTGGCAGACGCGCATGGTGCGGCCGGTGAAGCTGGGTGTGCGCGACGAGATCGAGAACGCGCTCGCGTACTTCAACTACACGTTCATCGCCGCGGTGCCGGCCCTCGTGACGCAGGTCGAGGATGCGATTGCGGATATCACGGGGAAGCCCGCGCCCAACTTGCCGGCGCTCGTCTCCGTGGGCAGCTGGGTCGGCGGCGATCGCGACGGCAATCCATTCGTGACGGCCGAGATGCTCGAGCATGCGCTGCGCCGCCACGGCGAGGTCGTATTCGACCATTATCTCGAGGAGGTCCATGCGTTGGGCGCCGAGCTGCCGCTCTCGGCACTGCTCACGCGTTGCACGCCCGGGCTCATGGCGCTGGCGGATGAATCGCCGGACCGCTCGCCCCATCGCCAGGACGAGCCCTATCGCCGCGCGCTCACCGGAATCTATGCGCGGCTCATCGCGACGGCCGACGCGCTGGGCCTACGGCTCAATCATCGCGAAGCCGTGGGCAGCTCGCGGCGCCTCGCGAACCCGTCGGAGCTTTCGGGGGCACTCGACATCATCGATGCGAGCCTGCGCGTCGGCGGCAATGGCCTGCTCGCCGACGGAAGGTTGAGGTTCCTCCGCAAGTCCGTCACCGCGTTCGGATTCCACCTCGCGCCGATCGATCTTCGCCAGAATTCCGACGTGCACGATGCGGTGCTGGACGAGCTTCTCCGGGAGGCGGGCGTCGTCCCCAACTATCGCGAGCTGGACGAGATGGAGCGCGAGCGCGTGCTCCTTGCGGAGCTTGCATCGCCCCGCGCGCTGCGCTCGAGCTTCGCTAAGTACTCGGACCTCGCGCGCTCGGAGCTTGCGATCTTCGAGGCGGCCGCCAGAGCGCACCAGCGCTTCGGCGAAGCCTGCATCCGCCAGTACGTGATCTCCAAGACCGACAGCGTCTCGGACATGCTCGAAGTCGCGGTGCTGCTGAAGGAAGTGGGCCTCGTGACTCCGGGGACAGACCCCGAGTCGAAGGTGCAGATCGTGCCGCTCTTCGAGACAATCGCCGACCTGCGCGCTGCGCCGCGCACGATGACGGCGTGGTTCGCGGTTCCCGCGGCGCGCTCCATGGTCTCATCGCTCGGCGATCTCCAGGAAGTGATGCTGGGCTACTCCGACAGCAACAAGGACGGCGGCTACGTCACGTCGAACTGGGAGCTGTACAAGGCGGAGACGGCGCTCGTGGATGTGTTCAAGGCCGCGGGCGCGCGGCTTCGGTTCTTCCACGGCCGCGGCGGGACTGTGGGTCGTGGCGGGGGGCCGAGCTACGACGCGATACTCGCGCAACCTCCGGGAAGCGTCCAGGGCGAGCTTCGCCTCACGGAGCAGGGCGAGGTGATCGCGAGCAAGTACGCCAACCGCGAGATCGGACGCCGCAATCTCGAGGCGCTGTTCGCTGCGACCGCGCGGGCGACCCTGGGCAGCGCGCCGCCCGATGGCCACGACGATTTCACCGCGGCCATGGAAGAGCTCTCGCGCGAGGCGATGGCGGCCTACCGCGACCTCGTGTACGAGACCGACGGCTTCGCCGAATACTTTCGCGCGACCACGCCCATCGGCGAGATCGCGGACCTCAACATCGGCTCGCGCCCGGCGTCGCGCAAGAAATCGGAACGCATCGAGGACCTGCGCGCGATTCCATGGGTGTTCTCCTGGGCGCAATGTCGCGTGATGCTTCCGGGTTGGTATGGATTCGGCACGGCAGTGACGCGCTACGTCGCCCGGCACGGCGCCGAAGGCGACCGGCGGCTCATGCGCATGAACAAGGAGTGGCCGTTCTTCCGCGCGATGCTCTCCAACATGGACATGCTGCTTGCGAAAGCGGATCTTTCAGTCGCCGCGCGCTACAAGGAGCTGCACACCGACGCGAGGCGCGCCGACTGGATCTTCTCGAAGATTCGCGGCGAGTTCGACGCGACCACGCAGGCCGTCTTCCGGATCACGGGCGCGACGGCGTTCCTCGCGTCGAACCCGGCGCTGGCGCGCTCCATCCGCAACCGGTTCCCGTACCTCGATCCGCTGAACCACCTGCAGCTCGAGCTCTTGCGGCGCCATCGCGCCGGCGGCGCCGAGGAGCGCGTGCGAAGCGGCATCCACCTCTCGATCAACGGGCTGGCCGCGGGACTCAGGAACTCGGGATAGCGCCTACGTGGGTTGCGTGCGCTTCGACCTCACGTACTTGCCGTCGAAGACCGTCTTCCACGTGTTGCCGCCGTCGGTCGATGCCCGCCAGTGCTGGCGCACGGAGCCGTCCGCATTCGGCGTCCACGCGATCTCGTTCACGCGCTTCGGATCCTTCTTCCCCGGAAGGGTCGCATCCGACATCGTGAGCGCGCCGTTCGTCCACGCTCCCTCGAGGACGAGCAGGCCCGCGTTCGAGTCGATCCACGTCTGGTGCCACACGCCGCGCTTCGCGTCGAAGACGTTGAGGCTCTGGCCCGAGAGCCCGGGCGATTTCCACGACTCGTGCACGACGCAGCCGTACATGCGCTCGATGCGGTTGGTGCCGGCGAGCTTCCCGTTCTCGAAGACGTCCCAGTCTCCGACCCAGAAGTCGAACTGCCTCGCCTCGGGCGCGGAGCAGGGCTTGGGTTGGGGTGCCTGCGCGGCGCCGTCCAGGCTCATGATTGTAAATGCAACCAATGCAAGGGCGATCCTTTTCACCGTGTCTTCCTCCCATGCCGCATCTTGCGCCGGCGCGAGGAGGAGTAAAGTTGCGGCCTGTTACCGAACGAAAGCGCACGTGATGACCGCGACCGCCGCGCCCACCGCGACAGTCTTCAACCAGTCGTACCAGTATCGCGTTCCCGACTCAGGGGGAAACGTACCAGTCACCCTTCGCAAGCTCGCCATCATCGGCGGCGGGACCGCGGGCTGGATGGCGGCCATGATGCTCGCCCACAAGCTGGGTCCGCGCGGCGTGGAAGTCTCGGTGCTCGAGTCGCCCGCGGTGCCCATCATCGGCGTGGGCGAGGGTTCCACGCCGTGGCTGCGCGGTTTCTTCGACATGCTGGGCATCGAGGAATCCGAGTGGATGCCGGAGTGCAACGCGACCTACAAGTGCGGCATCACTTTCGACAAGTGGTCCACGCGGCCGGGCTTCGAGAGCTACTTCCATCCGTTCGCCTCGATGCTGGACAACCTCACGCTCACGCAATTCACGCACAACGCCCAGGCGCGCATGAACGGGCTGGACGTGGAGGCGCGCCCCGACCGGTTCTTCATCGCGTCGTACCTCGCGAAGAACAGGATGGCGCCCAAGCCCAACCGCAATTTCCCGTTCGACGTCTGGTACGGATACCACTTCGACGCGGTGCTGCTCGGGCAATACCTGCACCGGAAAGCCGTGGAGCGCGGCGTGAAGTACGTGAGCTGCCACGTGACGCAGGCGAACTTGAAGGAGAACGGCGACATCCGGTCCGTGGCGACGAAGGAACTCGGGGACATCGAGGCCGATTTCTTCGTGGACTGCACCGGCTTCGCGGGCATCCTCATCCAGAAGGCGCTCAACACGCCGTTCGTGAGCTTCGCGGACAACCTCTTCAACGACTCGGCGGTGGCGATGCCCACGCCGATGACCGACAGGATCAGCTCGCAGACGATCTCCACGGCGATGAAGCACGGATGGTGCTGGGAAATCCCGCTCACCAATCGCTACGGCAATGGCTACGTCTACAGCTCGCAGTTCTGCTCCGCCGACGAGGCCGAGCGCGAATTGCGCGGGAAGCTGGGAATGCTCGATTCGCCCGTCGAGGCGCGGCACCTCAAGATGCGCGTCGGCCGCGTGGTGAAGCACTGGAACCGCAATTGCCTTGCCGTGGGGCTCTCGCAGGGATTCATCGAGCCGCTCGAGGCCACCGCGCTTCTCTTCATCCAGCGCACGGTCCAGCAATGGCTCGATATCGTCGAGCAGGGCGACATGGGCGAGAAGGCGAAGGAAAAGTTCAACGCCAAGGTGAACGAGCATTTCGAGGGCACGCGCGACTACATCGTGACCCACTACAAGACCAACACGCGCAAGGACACGGAGTACTGGCGCGCGAACGCGGAGAACACGAAGATCTCCGAGGCGCTCCTCGAGCTCTACGCGCTCTGGATGTCCGGCAAGAGCATCGCGCCGGCGGTCGGCACGCAGAAGCTCGGCAAGGGCTATCCGATCTTCTCGTGGTACAGCATCTTCGCCGGCATGGGGATCTTCCCCGAGCCATCGCGCCTTCGCGCGCCCGACGGCGACGAGCGGTTCAAGATGGCCGAGATCGACAACCTCCTCACGCGGAGCCTCATGAACTTCCGCGACCAGCGCGAGGTGCTGGAGAGCATCCCGCCGAAGGTGAAGGAAGAGTCGCTGCAGATCTACTTCTGGTAGCGATGCCCGGTTCCTTCGAACCCACGGTCCTCGAGACCGCGCGACTCACGCTCCGCTTCATGGACGAGCGCGACGTCGATGCGCTCTACGCGGTGTATTCCGACCCGCTCGTCGCGCGCTTCCTGTCCAGGCCCGCGCAGACCGAGCGCGGCCAGGCCGAGAAGATGATCGCCAACGTGCTCGCGGGCTATGCCGACGGAAGTGGCGTCAACTTCGGCATCGTGCGGCGGGATGACGGCACCCTGATCGGCAATTGCATGCTCTTCCGCTTCCACGACGAGAGCCGCCGGGCTGAGATCGGCTACTCGATGGCGCGCGCGTTCTGGGGACAGGGCTACATGAACGAGGCGCTCATCGCGCTCATCGATTACGCGTTCGGCCCGCTGGGATTGAACCGGCTCGAGGCCGACATCGACCCGCGCAACGACAACTCGGCGAAGAGCCTCACGCGGCTGGGATTCCGGGAAGAGGGCGTGTTGCGCGAGCGGTGGATCGTGGCGGGAGAGAAATCCGACACGGCTTACTACGGGTTGCTCGCCAAAGACTGGCGCAAGTAAGGCCAATTCGCAGCGCAAAGTGTTGCATTGTCTCCATCTGCGCTCCACATTCCCGGAGCACGATGGGACCATGAAAATCCTCCTTCGCACGACCCTTGCTGTCGCGGCCCTTGCATCGACGCTCGCCATGGCGCAGCACCCGCCGCGCGTCGACATCGCGGCGCTGCTCGACATCGACGCGGGCAAGGCGCAGCAGGTCCAGGCGATCTTGGACGACGGGCGGAAGCACATGCATGCGCTGCGCGCGCAGAATGGCCGGCCTACCGACGAAGCCTCGCGCGAGAAGATGCACCAGGCGATGGAAGTCATTCACCAGGATACGGACAAGAAGCTGTCCGCCATCCTTACCCCGGACCAGGTCGCGAAGCTCAAGGCTTCGATGCCGCATCCGGGACCCGGTCGCGAAAGAGCAAACCCCCAGTAGTTGTTCTGTAGTTCCTGTCGGGCGCCGCAAGGGCCCCTTGGGGCCGGCAAACTCTCCCCCGCCGGCCCCTTTCTTTTCAGGCGTCGCTAGATCTCGAGCTTGTAGCCTACGCCGTAGACGGAGTGGACGAGGTCGTCGAGCGGGCGGACTTTCTGGAGCTTGCGGCGCAGGTTCTTCACGTGGCTGTCCACGGTGCGATCCGACACGACGCGATGATCCGCGTAGAGCGAATCGAGCAGCTCGCCGCGCGGAAAGATGCGGCCGGGGCGCGACGCGAGCGTGTTGAGCAGGCGAAACTCGACCGGCGTGAGGTCGAGCGCCTTGCCGTCGAGCATCGCCTCGTATCGCGAGGCGTCGAGAGTGAGGCCGTGGCTTGCCGCATCTTCCGTGCGTGTCCCACGGCGCAGCACGGCCCTCACCCGCGCCACTACTTCGCGCGGGCTGTAGGGCTTGCAGATGTAGTCGTCGGCGCCGAGCTCGAGGCCGATCAGCCGGTCCACCTCTTCGACGAGTGCCGTCACCATGATGATCGGCACGTCGCCCTCGGAGCGGACTTCCCTGAAGACCTCGAGGCCGCCTTTTCCGGGCAGCATGAGGTCGAGGAGGATGAGGTCGGGACGCCTGCGCTGCACCGCGGGCAGCACGTCCCGCCCGTCGGCGATGGCCTGCGTCTCGAATCCCGAGGCGCGCAGGTAGTCTTCGAGGAGCTTGGCGAGCTTCGCCTCGTCCTCGACGATCATCACGATGGGGGAGGGGTCGCTCACGATTCTCCCGCCTTGGCGTTGGGAAGGCGAAGCTCGATCCACAGGCCGCCCAGCTTCGAGGGATGCGCCTCGATGGCCCCACCGTGCGCCTGCGCGATGCTCTGGCAGATCGCGAGGCCGAGGCCCGAGCCTCCGCCGTCGCGGCTGCGCGAGCCCTCGACGCGATAGAGGCGCTCGAAGATCTTGCCGAGCGCTTCGGGCGGCACACCCGGCGCGGAATCCTCCCAATCGAGATGCGCGTGACGGGCATCGCGGCCGAGAGTCACCCGGACCTTTCCGCCGGGATCGGTGTAGCGCGCGGAGTTTTCCACGAGGTTGGCGACCAACTGGAAGAGCCGTTGCGGATCGGCGCGCACGGGCACGGGTGTAGCGGGAATCTTCGTCTCGAGCTCGAGGTCCCGCGCGGCGAGGCGTTCACGGGCCCCGTCGAGCGCCTCGGTGAGGAGCTGCGCCAGGTCCAGGTCCTCGAAATGGTACGCGAGACCCCCGACGTCGGCGAGCGAGAGCTCGTGCAGGTCCGTCACGAGCTTGCCGAGGCGATCGACCTCCATCTGCAGCGACTTGATGTTCTCGGGCGTGGGAGAGCGCACGCCGTCCTGGATCGCCTCGAGCTCGGCCTTCAGCACCGCGATCGGCGTGCGAAGCTCGTGCGACGCGTCGGCCATGAAGTTGCGCCGCAGCGCCTCGTTCTTCTCCAGCGTGTTTCCGAGGCGATTGAAGTCGTCCACGAGCCGGCCGATCTCGTCGTTGGACGAAGACGCCACGCGCGTCGAGTACTCGCCTTCGGCGAGGCGGCGGGTCGCGGCCGCGAGGCGCTTCACCGGCGTGAGCAGCCCGCGCGCGAGGAACCACGCGACGACGGCGGAGACGGCGATCGCGCAGAGGGCCACGATCCATCCGGCGCGCAGCTGCTCCTCCTGGAAGCGGCGGTCGGCGAATTCGAACGGAGGACGCCGCATGGGCACCGCGAGCCAGCCCACTTGCTGGCCATCCACGATGATGGGGTGGGTCTTGGCGTTGCTGCCGATCTGCCCGTCGCCGGCGATCACGTTGCCGCGCATGTCGAGTACGACCGCGGGCGGCGGGCGCGGTTCGCGCGATCCTTCGGGCGGCGGAGGGCGGCGGCGCCGGATGTCGGGGCGCACCTCGCGGTTCAACTGCAGCCAGGCTTCGTCCCCGCCCTGGAGGAATTCCCAGCTGCCCTTGTCGCGATAGGCGTTCGCGATCGCAGCGGACAGCCGCGTGAGTCGCAGCTCCTCGCGCTCCTGGATGTAGCTTTCGAATCCCGACGTGAACGCGGTGCGCACGCCGAGTCCCACCGCAACGGCGGTGATGACGTTGGTGACGAGGACCGCGATGAAGAGCTTGGAGGTGACACCGAGCGCCATCCCCTATTGTCTTGCACCCCCCGCCGTCGCCGCAACGCGCTGCCGCCCCTTCTCGCGATTTTTCAGATTGTCTCCACAATCGCGCCCGGAGCGGTCCGCGGGCGGCCCGTCGAGGCCGCGGCGGACCTCCGCGATGGCCTCGCACCGGCAGCTCAAAGCGATCAACGCCAGGATGAAGAGGGCGGCGGCGAATAGGCGAAGTTCGTATCTCATGGGCGTAGACTATTTCATATATAGGACGAAATACGCCCTAATTCATCAATAGAGTCACGGTATGCCACAGCCCACTACGCGCGTCCTGGCCGCCCTCGAGCTCCTGCAGTCCCGCGAGCAGATCGGGGGCGCGGAGTTGGCCGAGCGCCTCCAGGTCGACCGCCGGACCCTGCGCCGCTACATCACGATGCTGGAAGACATGGGCGTGCCCATTACGACGGAGCAGGGACGCTATGGCGGCTACCGGCTGGTGCCGGGCTTCAAGCTCCCGCCGATGATGTTCACGGACGAGGAAGCGCAGGCCCTGTCGCTGGGGCTCATCGCCGCGCGCGGCCTGGGCCTCGCCGACGCCGCGCCGGCCATCGAGAGCGTGCAGGCGAAGCTCGACCGCGTCCTTCCCAGCGCGCCGCGCAAGACCGTGAATGCGCTGCGGGAAAGTGTCGCGCTGCAGACGGGGGATCCGCGCGCCCATGCGGATGCGAAGCTGCTTCGAACGCTGTCGCAGGCCGCCCAGTCGCGCCGCGTCGTGCTCATGCGTTATCGCGCGGCCGAAGGCGCGCTCACGTCACGCGACTTCGACGTCTACGGCCTCATCTTCCGCTCGGGACGCTGGTACGTCGTGGGCTATTGCCACTTGCGCGCGGGGCTGAGGACGTTGCGCCTCGACCGGGTCGCACACGCCGAGCACTCGGCTGCCTCGTTCGTCCGCCCCGAGGAATTCGACGCCGTGGAGTACCTCGATCGCGCGCTCGCCACGTTGCCGCGAGCCATAGCCGTGCAGGCATTCCTCTACACGGACATGGCCGGCGCGCGGCGCGAGATGGCGCACACGCTGGGCGCGATCGAGCCCGAAGGTGAGGGCGTGAAGGTCACGGGCTCGGCCGACGACCTGGAGTGGTATGCGCGCGAGCTGATCCGGTTGCCGTTCCGGTTCGAGGTGCGATCGCCGGATGCGCTTCGCGAGGCGATCGCGAAACTGGGACGCACGCTTGCCGATCAGTTCTCGAAGCCCAGCGCAGCCTTGAGCGAACTGCCGGGCAGGGCGCGCCCCGTTCGCGCGCGCGATCCGCGGTAGTGCGCGAAGTCCCCTCGCTTCACGACGAGCGTGCCGGACTTGTCGCCGCGGCCGATCGTGGCAATCTCGAGAGCTTCGCCCACGGGCTTCATGCCGACCATCGGCGCGCCTTCGTGCAGCTTCATTGCCGTCACCCCGCGGCCGCCGTTGGGAAGCTCGTTCACTTCCTCGAGCGGGAAGATGAGCAACCGCTTGTCGTGCGATAGCGCGGCGACTTCCTTCGCTTCGGGCGTAAGGACCCGGGGCGCCAGGAGCGATTCGCCTTCGCCCACGCTCACGAACTGCTTGCCCGCGCGCCGGTCGGTGATGAATCCCGAGATCTTCGCGCGCAATGCGTAGCCGCCGCTGCTGGCGAGCAGCACCGGCGTGTCGGGCACGCCCGAGAGCAGCCCCACGATCGCGGTGCCCGCGGTTTCCGCGAGCGAGCTCACGGGAACGCCATCGCCCTTGCCGCCGGGAAGCTCCTGGGCACGCACGTTGAAGACCCGGCCGTTGGCGCCGAAGAGCACGATGGGCAGCGTGGTGCGCGTCTCGACGATCGCGAGCTCGCCATCGCCTTCCTTCCACGAGAGTCCGGCGCGATCGATGCCGTGGCCCGAGCGCGAGCGCAGGAACCCGTTGCGCGACACGATGACGGTGACCGGTTCGTCGACCACGGCCTCCACCATCGACACCGTGATGCGCTCGGCCTCCTCGATCATCGTGCGGCGCGCATCACCGAACCTTTCGGCGTCCTCGCGCACTTCCCTGGCCGCGAGCTTGCGCCGCTCGGCGGGCGAGGCGAGCAGCTTCTTGAGCGACTGGGCTTCCTTCTTCAATTCCTCCAGCTCACGCTCGATCCTGATGCCCTCGAGCTTCGCCAGCTGGCGCAGGCGGATCTCGAGGATGTCCTCGGCCTGGATCTCCGAAAGGTCGAACTTCGCGATGAGGTCCTTCTTCGGTTCGTCGGCGTTGCGGATGACCTTGATCACGCGCTCGATGTTGATGAAGGCGATCATCCGGCCATCGAGGATGTGGACCCGGTCCGCGACTTCCCTGGCGCGGTGCTTGAGGCGCCGCTCGAGCACATCGAGGCGGAACTTGGACCACTCGCCCACCGCCTCGGCGAGGCTCATCTGCCGCGGGCGTCCGTCGGTGCCGATGGCGACGAGGTTCATCGCCACGTTGCCCTCCATCGTCGTGTGCGCGAGGAGGAAGGCCATCAGTTCGTCGACCTCGACCTTGCTCGTGCGCGGCTCGAAGAGGAGCCGCACAGGATGCTCGGCGTCGGAATCGTCGCGCGCGCTTTCCAGCAACGCGAGCGCCGCGTTCTTCAGGCTCAGCTGGTCGGGCGTGAGCGACTTCTTGCCGGACTTGGGCTTCGGGTTCGTGAGGTCGTCGATTTCGGCGAGCACCTTTGCCGCCGAGGCGTTCGGAGGCAGGTGCGTGACGACGACGCGATACTGCCCACGGGCAAGCTTTTCCACGCTCCAGCGGGCGCGAACGCGGATGCTGCCGCGCCCGGTCTCGTAGGCGCGCTTGATCTCGTCGCGCGAGGAGATGATCTGTCCGCCGCCGGGAAAGTCCGGTCCCTTGATGCCGCGCGTGACGGGCTTGGCATCGGGATCGTTCTCGAGCGTCTGGGCACACGCCTCCGCCACCTCGCGCAAATTGTGCGGCGGAATCTCAGTTGCCATTCCCACCGCGATTCCCGAAGCGCCGTTCAACAGCATCACCGGCAGCCGCGCGGGCAGGAGCTTGGGTTCCTGGAATTCCCCGTTGTAGTTGTCGATGAAGTCGACGGTGCCGCGGTCGAGCTCGGACAGGAGCACGTGTTCCGCGAAGTTCGTGAGGCGGACTTCGGTGTATCGATAAGCCGCGGGGCTGTCGCCGTCGCGCGAGCCGAAGTTGCCCTGGCCGTCGATCAACGGATAGCGCAACGTGAAGTCCTGGGCCATGCGCACGGCGGCGTCATAGACCGCGGTGTCGCCGTGGGGATGGTACTTGCCGATCACGTCGCCCACGACCCGGGCGCTCTTCTTGTGCGGCATGTCCGGGCGGTTGCCCATCTCGCGCATCGTGAAGAGGATGCGCCGCTGCACGGGCTTCTGCCCGTCCTCGACGGAGGGCAGCGCGCGTCCCTTCACCACGCTCATCGCGTAGGCGAGGTAGGCGCCGCGTGCGAATTCGGAAAGGGATGGATTGTCGGGAGCGCGCGGCGGCGGCTCATCGCCCCGCGTGGGAGGTGGCGGCGGCGAATCGAAGAGATCGCCCGAAAGGCCCTCGGCGGGCTTGCCTGCCTTCTTCCTCGCGCGAGTGGCGCTCACAGGTCAGCCTCGATCGTGTGGCCATCCTTTTCCATCCAGGCGCGCCGGCCTGCGGCCTCGCTCTTGCCCATCAGCAGCCTGAACGTGTCCTGCGCGACTTCGCGTTCGGCGTCATCGAGGCGCATCTCGATCAGGCGCCGGGTATCGGGATGCATCGTCGTCTCGCGCAACTGCTCGGGATTCATCTCGCCCAGGCCCTTGAAGCGGCCGATGTGGATGAGGGAATCGCGCACGCCTTCGTCGCGCAGCCTCTCCAGCTGCATGTCCCGCTCGCTTTCGTCGAGCGCATACACGCGCTTTTCCGCCTTCACCTTGCCGTGTGGCGCGATCCGTATCGAAAAGAGCGGTGCCTGCGCGATGAAGACGTGGCCCTTCTCGATCAGTTTCGGGAAGTGACGGTAGAAGAGGGTGAGCAGGAGCGTCTGGATGTGCGAGCCGTCGACGTCCGCGTCGGCCATGATGATCACCTTGCCGTAACGCAGTCCGTCCAGGACCGTATCGGCCGCATCCGGCGCATGGGGATCGATGCCGAGCGCCACCGCGATGTCGTGCACTTCGGTGTTGGCGTAGAGCTCCGCGGCATCCACTTCGAATGTGTTGAGCACCTTGCCCTTGAGCGGGAGGATCGCCTGGTACTGGCGATCGCGCCCCTGTTTCGCGCTGCCGCCCGCGGAGTCGCCTTCGACGAGGAAGACCTCGTTTCGCGTGCTGTCCTGCGACTCGCAATCGGTGAGCTTGCCGGGCAGCACCGCCACGCCGGAGCCGCGCCGCTTCTCGACCACCTTGCCGGCCTTCTGCCGCGCGGTGGCGACGCTGATGGCGAGCTGCGCGATCTTCTTGCCTTCCTCGACGTTCGCGTTGAGCCAGGCATCGAGCGGATCCTTCACGCGCGAGGCGATGAGCTTCACGGCCTCGCGCGACGAGAGGCGCTCCTTGGTCTGCCCCTGGAACTGCGGGTCGAGCATGCGCGCGGAAAGGACGTAGCGAAGCGGCTTCCAGACGTCTTCCGATTGCAGCGTCACGCCGCGCGTGGTGAGCTCGTGGTGCTCGCAGAATTCCTTCACCGATTCGTACACGGCGTTGCGCAGGCCCGCTTCGTGGGTGCCGCCGAGCGCCGTGGGAATGAGGTTCACGAACGACTCGCCTTCGCCACCGGCTTCGGCCCACGCCATCGCCCATTCGGCGCCTTCGCCCTCGGCGAATTGCTGGTCGTCGGCGCCGACATGCGAAGAAGCGGCGAACACGGGACTCATGTAGCCGTCGGCGCCTTCGAGGCGTTCCTGCAGGTACGCGCTCAATCCACCTTCGTAGCGCCAGACGCGCTTGTCTTTCTTCGCCTCGTCCGTGAGCGTGACCTCGAGGCCGGGCAGGAGCACGGCCTTCGCGCGCAGCACGAGCTCGAGGTCCTGCTTCTTCACGGTGGCGGTATCGAAATACTTGGGATCGGGCCACGCTCGCACGACGGTTCCCGATTCCCGCGGCCCCGCCTTGCCGGTTTTCTTGAGCTTCGAAGACGTTTCGCCGCCCGCGAACGCGATCTCCCATGTCGCGCCTTCGCGCTTCACCGTGACTTCGAGGCGTTTCGAGAGTGCGTTGGTCACCGACACGCCCACGCCGTGCAAGCCGCCCGAGAACGCGTAGGCGCCGCCGCCTTTCTTGTCGAACTTGCCGCCGGCATGCAGGCGCGTGAAGACGATCTCGACGGTCGGCGCCTTCTCGACCGGATGCGGGCCCACCGGGATGCCGCGTCCGTCATCGGCCACGCTGATGGAACCATCTGAATGCATCACCACGTCGACGTGCTTCGCGGAGCCGGCGAGCGCTTCGTCGGCCGCGTTGTCGATCATCTCCTGGATGATGTGTAGCGGGCTGTCGGTGCGGGTGTACATGCCGGGGCGCGCGCGCACCGGCTCGAGGCCTTTGAGGACCTTGATTGACTGTTCGTCGTATTTCATGAGAACTCTAGTTGCCGAGGACTACGAGGTGTTCTTTCTTCGCTCCGGCCACGGATGTTAGAGGAATTCCCGCATCGAAGGTGACGAGGCGGCATCCGTGGGCAACGGCCGTGGACAGCAACGTGGCGTCCGTCGCCTGATTGCTGCCGATCGTCTTCCAGCGAATGGCGCCTTCGCTGGGAGCGGGTATGCCGAGGTATCGATGGCCCTTGCGGGTAAGGCCTTCGAGCTGCCCCGCGACCTCTTCGGTCCCGACCGGCTTGTAGTAACCCTTGCCGCTCATGACGCGAATCGCGCCGAGCTGCGTGATGGCGCACGTTGCGAATCCATGGGGCAGGTTCGCGCTGCGGCCCAGCCAACCGAGGATTTCCGCATGATGAATGTGCTCTTCATCGAGCAACGCGATAAGCGCGTTGACGTCCAGAAGGGCGCGCATCAGAGGCCGGCATCCTCGAGAAGCTTCGCCACCAGCTCGTTAGTGACCTTGCCGCCTTCCTTGCTGCGCTTGCGCACGAAGTGCATGTATTCCGGCAGCTCGGGGCCGCGCTCGATCAATACCTTGCCGGGCGCGAGGACGGTGACGTTGATGGGGTCGCCCGGCCGGATGCCGGCGGCGGCCGGAAGGCGCGCGGCGGCGGAGCGACCATTGGAAAAGGCGGTTTTCGAAGCCATGGTATATATCCAAGTATATACCAGTTCCGGCTACTGCGCGATGCCGGGCAGTGCAAGCTCCCCCTGGGAATCGAATCTCGTCGAAACGGAGCCCGCGCTGTTCAGCTTGCCCTCCAGGCGGTAGCTGATCTTCTCGGGGGGCTTGCCGCCCGTCGCGATGTCGATCGCGTGGCGCACGATGTTGATCGTGGAGACCGTGACCGGCACGCTGATCAGCGCTTCGCCGAAGCGCGGAACCGTGCCGCGCTCATCGCTCACCCCGGTCGCGAATGTCTTGTCGAGGACATCGAGCTTGAGATAGACGCCGTCGTATTCGACCGGCGCATCATTCGGGTTCTGCACGCGCAGCTTTACCAGCATGCGCCATTCCAGACCTTGTCCGTCGAGCGATTCGATGTCCGCCACGCTCACCTGGAGCGGATCGCGTCCGGGCAACATGGCGCACGCCGCGAGGAGCGCCAGGGCCGCGATGAAGATCCGCGCGACGATGGTCAGCCCCAGACCTCGCGGGCGATGTCCACGATCAACCGGATCTTCGCGGCCTGCGCTTCAATCGCGATGTCGTTGCCGTGCACCGTCGAGGAGAAACCGCACTGGGGCGAGAGGCAAAACTGGTCGAGCGGGGCGTACTTCGCGGCCTCGTCGATGCGCCGCTTGATCGCGTCCTTCGATTCGACCTCCGCCAGCTTGGTGGTGACGAGGCCCAGCACCATGGTCTTGTTCCTGGGCAGGAAGCGAAGCGGGCGAAAATCGCCGGAGCGCTCGTCATCGTATTCGAGGAAGTAGCCGTCGACCTTGAGCTCGTTGAAGAGCACCTCGGCCACGGGCTCGTAGCCGCCCTCGGCCACCCATGCGCTCTTGAAATTGCCGCGGCACAGGTGCGTGCAGATCGTCATCCCGGCGGGCCTGGCCTTGATCGCCTCGTTGATGAGCTGCGCGTAGTCGCGCGGCAGGTGATCGGGATCGAGGCCGCGTCCCTTCGCCGCCTCGCGCATCTTCGGGTCGCAGAGGTACGCGAGGTTGGTGTCGTCGAGCTGCAGGTACGTGCAACCCGCGTCGGCGAGCGACTTGATCTCGTCCTGGTAGGCCTTTGCGACGTCGGCGAAGAATTCGTCCATGTCGGGATAGGCCTGTTCGCTGATGCCGCCGCGTCCGCCGCGGAAGTGCAGCATCGTGGGCGAGGGGATCGTCACCTTCGGCGTCTTCTTCGTCACCGACTTCAGGAACTTGAAATCCTCGAGCTGGATCGGCTTCGCGTGCCTCACCTTGCCGGTCACTTTCAGCACCGGCGGCGCGAAACCCACGTCGCCCTTCTTCGTGTGGAACTGCGAGGTGAACCCCGTGTGCGTCTCGACGCCATCCAGCTGCTCGAGGAAGTCGATGTGGAAGTACGTCCGCCGGAACTCGCCGTCGGTGATGCCCTCGAGGCCCAGGTCCTCCTGGTACTTCACCACGTCGCGGATCGCCGCGTCCTCGACCTTGCGAAGGTCTGTCTTGGACAGCTTGCCCTCGGCGTTCTTCTCGCGCGCGTCCAGAAGCGCCTTGGGACGCAGGAAGCTCCCGACGTGATCGGCGCGGAAGGGAGGCTTGGTGCGTTGGGCCATGTCGTTCCTAGATGGGTCTCACCTGGGGCAGCTTGTCGATCTCGATGTTCCAGAGCTTGCCGTCCTTCCTCTCGCAGCGGCGGATGTAGACGTCCTGGATCACGTCGCGAAGCTCGGCGTCGATCGTCATCTTGCCGCGCGGGCTCGTCCACGACATGCCCTTCATCGCCTCGACCAGCTTCTCGCCGTCGGTGGAACCGTTGGTCTTCTTCAGCGCTTCGTAGATGAGGTGCATGCCGTCGTAGCCGCCGACGGACATGAAGTTGGGGCGGAAGTTGTAGGCCTTCATGAAGCTCGAGACGTACTCCTTGTTCTCGGGCGAGTCGTGCGCCGCCGAATAGTGGTGCGAGCTCGTGATGCCGAGGGCCGGATCGCCGATCGCTTCAAGCAGGTCGTCGTCCAGCACGTCGCCGGTGCAGATCAACTTGATGCCCGCTTCCTTGAGGCCGCGGTCGGCGAACTGCTTCATCACCGCCGCGCCTTCGCCGGAGGGCACGAAGAGGAAGAGCGCATCGGGCTTCGCGTCCTTCGCGCGCTGCAGGAACGGCGCGTAGTCCGGATTCTTCAACGGCGTGCGCAGCGACTCCATGATCGAGCCGCCCTTGTCGGTGAAGTGCTTCACGAAGACCTTTTCGCAGTCTAGGCCCGGGGCGTAATCGGTGACCATCGTGACCACCGTCTTGATGCCTTGCCGCGCGCCCCAATCCGCGATGGGCCACGTGATCTGCGGCACCGTGAATCCCGAGCGCACGATGAAGGGCGAGCGCTGCGGGACGATCGAGGTCGCCGCGGCCATCACGATCATCGGCACCTTGGCCTCGGTCGCGACGGGCGCGGTGGCAAGTGCCAGCGGCGTGAGGCCGAAGCCCGCGATGAACGCGGCCTTGTCGCGCGAGATCAATTCCTGCGCGAGGCGCTTGGTCGTGTCGGGCGTGGACGTGTCGTCGCGCACCAGGAGGTCGAGCCTCTGGCCCGCGACGGTGTCGCCGTGCTTGGCCATGTAGAGTTTCACCGCCGACTCGACCTGCCGGCCCGTGGAAGCGAAGGGACCCGTGAGCGGCAGGATGAGGCCGATGCGCACCGGGTCGGCGGCGCGAGCGGTGAAGGGCATCATCGCCGCGGCCGCTGCGGCCGCGGAGCCTTGCAGGAACTGGCGGCGCGAACGGATGATCCGGCTCTGTGTTGTCATTGTGTTTCTCCTCCGGGAATTTTTTTGGCCAGAGCCCAACTATAATCCAAACGCCATGCATTCCCGCACCGCATTCCGTCTCGCCGTCGCGTTTCTCGCCGTGTCGTGGCCGGTAATCGGCCAGTGGGCGGCGGCCCAATCGTGCGCGCAGCCCGTGAAGATCGTCGTGCCGTTCTCGCCGGGAACGGGCATGGACATCCTGGCGCGCACGCTGGGGCCGAAACTCTCGGAGATGTGGGGAGAGCCGGTCGTCATCGAGAACAAGCCGGGTGCCTCGGGAAACCTCGGGACGTATCTCGTGGTGAAGGCCGCGCCCGACGGCTGCACGCTGATGATGGGAGCGAGCACGCTCGTCATCAACCCGGCGCTCTACAAGGACATGCCGTTCAATCCGCTCACGGACCTGGCGCCCGTAGGCCTTGCCGCCAATGCGCCGCTGCTTCTCGTGGTGAACCCGAAGACGGGAATCACGACGGTGCGGGAACTCGTGGAGCGCTCGAAGGAGAAGCCCGGCACGATCAACTATGGCTCGCCGGGCATCGGGACCCCGCACCACATGGCCATGGAACTCTTCAAGGCGACCTCGGGTGCCTCGCTCACGCACATTCCCTTCTCCGCATCGGGGCCGGCGGTGACGCAGTTGCTCGGCGGTGAGGTTCCGGTGATGTTCCTTCCGGTCCATGTCGCCATCCCCTTCGTGAAGGCAGGCAAGCTCACGGCCCTCGCGACGGGCGGAGCGCGGCGCACGAACATGGCGCCCGACGTCCCGACGCTGGGCGAGCTGGGATTCCGCGACGCGGATACCGACGTCTGGTACGCGATGTGGGCTCCGGCGGGAACGCCGGCCGCGATCGTGGCGAAGATCGACGCCGACATGCAGAAGGCTCTCGCGTTGCCCGATGTCCGTGGCGTGATCGCGGGGCAGGGCATGGAGGTTCTCACGAGCTCGCCCGCCGAGTTGCAGTCCCGCATGCAGATCGATGCCGCGCGTTGGGCGCAGCTCGTGAAGCGCGCGGGCATCCAGGCCGAGTAGGCATGGAAGTCCTCGTAGCCGGCGGCGGCATCGCGGGACTCGCCTTCGCGCTCGCGCTGCACCAGCGTGGAATCCGTTGCCGCGTCTACGAAAGCGCTCGCGAGATCCGCGAGCTGGGCGTGGGCATCACGCTCCTGCCCCACGCGATGCGCGAACTCACCGCACTGGGCCTGGACGATCGCTTGCGCGCGCTGGCGATCGAGAACGAGGAGAGCCTTTTCTTCAACCGCCACGGGCAGCTCATCTATCGAGAGGCGCGAGGGCGCCACGCCGGCTACGAGAATCCGGAGCTCGGCATCCATCGCGGAAAACTGCATGGCGTCCTCTATGCCTCTGTCCTCGAAAGGCTCGGGCCGGAGAGCGTGGTTCTCAACCGGCGCTGCGCGGGCGTGCTGCAGGATTCGGCGGGCGTCTCGTTGCGCCTCGCGGAAGCCTCGAGCGGCCTTCCGCTCGATCCGGTGCGCGGCGACGTCGTGGTGGCCTGCGACGGCGTGAACTCCGCCGTGCGCCGCCAGTTCTATCCCGGCGAGAAACTCGCGTTCACGGGCATCAACACGTGGCGCGGCGTCACGCGGATGAAACCCATCCTCGGCGGGAGGACCTACATGCGCATCGGCACGGTGGACACGGGCAAGATCGTGATCTATCCCATCGTGGACAACGTGGACGGCGAGGGGCGGCAGCTCGTGAACTGGACCACCGAGAAGCGCATGCCCGGCGAGCCGATGAACGACTGGAACAAGCCCGGCCGTCTCGAGGACTTCCTGCCCGTGTACGAAGGCTGGCGCTTCGACTGGCTCGACGTGCCGGCGATGATCCGCGACGCCGATACAGTCTTCGAGTATCCGATGGTCGACAAGGACCCGGTGGCGCGATGGACTTTCGGTCGCGTGACTTTCATGGGTGACGCGGCGCACCCGATGTATCCGCGCGGGTCGAACGGCGCGGCGCAGGCGGTGATCGATGCGCGCACGCTCGCCGAGGCGCTCGCGCGCTGCGACCATCCGCTGCGGGCGCTCGCGGAATACGAGGCGGCCCGGCGCGAGGCGACCGCGGCCATCGTGCGCACGAATCGCGAGCAACCGCCGGATTTCATCATCATGAAGGTCGAGGAGCTCACGGGCGGGAAACCGTTCGCCAACATCGACGAGGTCATCAGCCAGGGAGAGCTTCGCGAGCTTTCGGATCGCTACAGGAAGATCGCCGGATTCAGCCTGAAGAAGTGATCAGCGGAATTCCGCGCTGTCCTTCGTCCACGCGCGGGCCTGCCCGCTCAGGCTGAACCCCACGCCGGGACGATCGGGCACCTTCATGCGGCCGTCGCGAAGCTCCAGGCGCTCGTTGAAGAGCGGCTCCAGCCATTCGAAGTGCTCGAGCCACGGTTCGCGCGGATACGCCGCGGCAAGGTGCACGTGGATCTCCATGGCGAAGTGCGGCGCGAGCTTGAGCCCCTTGTGGTCGGCGAGCGCGAGGATCCGCATGAAGGGCGTGACGCCGCCCACGCGCGGGCAGTCGGGCTGGACGAAATCGCACGCGCCGGAATTGATGAGGTGCGCGTGCTCGTAGTAGCTGGTGAGCATCTCGCCCGTCGCGACGGGCGTGTCGAGCATCGCCGCGAGCTCCGCGTGACCCTCGTTGTCCCAGGCGTCGAGCGGCTCCTCGATCCACACGAGGCCGAATTCTTCGAACGCGCGTCCCATGCGATGGGCCGCGGGCCGGTCCCATTGCTGGTTCGCATCGACCATGAGCGGAAACGAATCGCCCAGGCGCTTCCTCACCGCACTCACGCGCTTGAGATCCGTGGCCGCATTGGGATGTCCCACCTTGATCTTGATGCCGCCGATGCCGCGGGCGCGTGCTTCATCGACGTTCGCGAGCACCTCGTCCAGCGGCGAGGATAGGAAGCCGCCGGAAGTGTTGTAGCACTGGATCGAATCGCGATGGGTGCCGAGGAGCTTGGCGAGCGGCAACCCCGCGCGCTTCGCCTTCATGTCCCACAAGGCCACGTCGAACGGCGCGATCGCCTGGACCGCGAGGCCGCTGCGTCCCATGGAGGCACCGGCCCAGAGGAGTTTCGTGAACAGGCGCCCGATGTCGTTCGGATCTTCGCCGATCAGGTTGGGCGCGATCTCCTTCGCGTGGGCGAACATCCCGGGGCCGCCGGCGCGCTTGGAGTAGCCGAATCCCAAGCCCGAATGCCCGTCGCGGCTTTCGACCTCCGCGAACACGAACGCGACTTCGGTAAGCGGCTTCTGCCGGCCCGTGAGCACCTTGGCGTCGCTGATGGGTGCCTTGAGCGGGAGGATCGCGAAGGAAACCTTCACGCGTTCGATGCGGTCTGCCGGTGCCGTGGCCATGCGATAAAGCATACCGCATGGCATCATCGCGGAATGAGTTCTCCACGCATGACGCCCGAGCAGCTTCGCAGCTACCGCTGGTTCGGGCGCGAGAGCATGCGCACGTTCAATCATCGCTCGCGAATGGCTCAGCTCGGCCACGAGGAGTCCGACTATCGCGGCAAGCCCGTGATCGCGATCCTCAACACGTGGAGCGAGATCAATCCGTGCCACATCCATTTTCGCCAGCGCGCGGAGGACATCAAGCGCGGCGTGTGGCAGGCGGGCGGCTTCCCGCTCGAGATGCCGGCGATCTCGCTCGCGGAGCCGTTCCAGAAACCCAGCCCGCTCATGTATCGCAACTTCCTCGCGATGGAGGCCGAAGAGCTGCTTCGTTCCTACCCCGTCGATGGCGCGGTGCTGATGGGCGGATGCGACAAGACCACGCCGGGCCTCATCATGGGCGCGACGTCCATGGACCTGCCCGCGATCTTCATGCCCGCGGGCCCGATGCTGAAGGGCAACGCGTCGGGCAAGACGCTCGGCTCGGGCAGCGACATGTTCAAGGGATGGCAGGAGCTTCGTGCGGGAACGATCGGCGAGCAGGAATGGGAGGAGTTGCTTTCCGGCATCGCGCGCTCGCCGGGACATTGCATGGTCATGGGAACCGCCTCCACGATGACGAGTGCCGCCGAGGCGCTCGGCCTCACGCTGCCCGGCGCCGCGTCGATCCCCGCACCCGATTCGCGCCACGCGCAGATGGCCGCGCACACCGGCAGGCGCATCGTCGAGATGGTGTGGGAAGACCTCCGCCCCTCGAAGATCCTCGACGACAACGCGTTCGACAACGCGGTGACGACTGTTCTCGCGTTGGGAGGGTCGACGAACGCGCTGGTGCACCTCATCGCGATGGCCCGCCGTGCCGGGAGCAAGCTCGACCTGGACCGGTTCGACAAGCTCGCGCGCACCACGCCGCTCATCGCGAACCTGAGGCCCGCAGGCAAATACCTGATGGAGGACTTCTACTACGCGGGGGGCCTCCGCGCGTTGCTCGAATGCATCCGCGACAAGCTGCACGTGACGTCGCTCACGGTGAACGGCAAGACGCTGGGCGAGAACATCGCCGGCGCGCGCGTGTTCGACGACGACGTGATCCTGCCGCGCGACAAGGCGCTCTACCAGGACGGAAGCCTCGCGGTCCTGCGCGGCAACCTGTGTCCCGACGGCGCGGTGATCAAGCCCGCGGCGGCCGACTCGAGGTTGCATCGCCACAAGGGCAAGGCCGTCGTCTTCGAAGACCACCACGACCTTTCCGCGCGCATCGACGATCCCGATCTCGACGTCGATGCCGACAGCGTGCTCGTGCTCAAGAACGCCGGCCCGCTCGGCGGGCCCGGGATGCCGGAATGGGGGCAGCTTCCGATCCCGAAGAAGCTCCTGCAGAAGGGCGTGACGGACATGGTTCGCATCTCGGATGCGCGCATGAGCGGCACGAGCTTCGGCGCCTGCGTGCTGCACGTCGCGCCCGAATCGTTCGTGGGCGGACCGCTCGCTTTCGTCGAAAGCGGCGACGTGATCGAGCTCGACATCCCGGGACGCGCGCTCAACGTGAAGATCTCCGACCCGGAGATGGCGAAGCGCCGCGCGAACTGGAAGGCGCCCGCGCCGCGCTACACGCGCGGGTACGGCGCGATCTTCACGCAGAACGTGACGCAGGCGAACGAGGGCTGCGACTTCGCGGTGCTCGCCAGGCGCGATCCGGTGGCCGAGCCCGACATCTTCTAGAATCCCACGATGACGAATCCCGCAAGGAAGCCATGAAGATCCGCGCCGCCGTGCTGAATGCGATGGGCACGCCCACGCCCTATGCGAAGACGAGGCCCCTCACGATCGAGGAGATCGACCTTCGCGCCCCCGGGCCGGGCGAGATCCTCGTGCGCATGGGCGCGGCCGGCCTTTGCCACTCGGATCTTTCCGTGATCAACGGGGACCGCCCGCGTCCGACACCCATGGCGCTCGGCCACGAGGCCGCCGGCGTGGTCGAAGAGCTGGGGCCAGGCGTGGGCGACCTGAAGAAGGGCGACCACGTTGTCCTCGTCTTCATTCCGAGTTGCGGGCATTGCGCGCCGTGCGCGGAAGGCCGACCCGCGTTGTGCGAGCCCGGCGCCGCGGCGAACACGGCCGGCAAGCTCATGTCGGGAGAAAGCCGCCTCTTCCGCAATGATGGCTCGATGGTGCATCACCACATGGGATGCTCGGCGTTCGCGGACCACGCGGTCGTATCGCGGCATTCGGTCGTGAAGGTCGATCCGGAGCTGCCGCTCGAGGAAGCGGCGCTCTTCGGCTGCGCGGTGCTCACGGGCGTGGGAGCCGTGGTGAACACCGGGCAAGTGCGCGCAGGATCCTCGGTGGCTGTCGTTGGTCTCGGCGGCGTGGGCCTGGCGTCGCTGCTGGGCGCGATTGCGTCGGGCGCTCGCCATGTCGTGGCCATCGATGTGTCCGACGACAAGTTGAAGCTCGCGAAGGAACTCGGCGCGACGCACACGTTCAATGCAACGTCGCCGGATATCGTCGAACAGGTGAAGGCCGCGACGAAAGGCGGCGTCGACTACGCCGTCGAGATGGCAGGCTCGACGCGCGCGTTCGAGACCGCGTATCGCATCACCCGCCGCGGCGGCACGACGATCACGGCCGGATTGCCGCCGCCTACCGCGTCGTGGGCCATGCCTTCGACGAACCTCGTCGCCGAAGAGCGCACCATCAAGGGCAGCTACATCGGCACCTGCGTGCCGTCGCGCGACCTGCCGCGCTTCATCGAACTCTACAAGCAGGGCCGCCTTCCCGTGAACCGCCTCCTCACGCATCGCTTGAAACTCGACGAGATCAACGAAGGGTTCGACCGATTAAGCGAGGGCAAGGCGGTGCGGCAGGTGATCACGTTCGCGTAACATCGCGACACAGCCCGGGTGGTGAAATTGGTAGACACAGGGGACTTGAAAGATTGAGCTCGCGCCTGGAAACGGGCGCGATGAATCCCGTCAAATTCGGTGAAATCCCTGGTCGCGGTCGCGATCGAGACAACGCCGAGCCAAGCCTCGCGACGAGGAAGGTGTAGAGAGCAGACGGCGGGCGCCTAATGCGGCAACGCGATGGCGAAGGCGTGCTCCAGACCACGAACCCGCAAGGGGCGGCGAAAGCCGAAGTGGTACGAAAATCCCCCGGCCGCGAGGCCATGCCGGTTCGATTCCGGCCCTGGGCACCAACGGATCTGAATCATTCAAATGCAGGACGATCCTCTTCAGCAAGCCCTGGATGCTTGCCGGCGCGGCGACTGGCCGGCAGCCGAGCGAATCTGCAATCTCGCCCTCGAGCAGCGGCCCGGCCATGAAGACACGCTGAACCTGCTCTTCACGATCGCGGCAACTCGCGGCGCGGAGCTCATCGGGCGTGGCGAATACGCGCAGGCGCTTGCGCAATTCGATCGAGCCCTCGCGATCAAGCCGCAATCGGCCGAGACGCACTACAACCGCGGACTCGCGCTGCACCGCCTGGGGCGATCCGACGAAGCGATCGAGAGCTATGGCCGCGTGATCGCGATCAGGCCCGGCCTCGCCGATGCCCACAACAATCGCGGGGTCGTGTTCCGCGATCTCGGCCGTCACGACGAAGCACTCGAAGACTACGGCCGGGCGATCGCGCTCAATCCTTCATCGGCCGAAGCGCACAACAATCGGGGAGTCGTACTCCGCGAGCGAAAGCGCTACGCCGAGGCGTTGCAAAGTTACGACCGCGCCATCGCGATCAATCCCGCGTTCGCCGAGGCCCATTCCAACCGCGGCGCCGTCCTCGGCGATCTCGGCCGCCATGTCGAGGCGCTCCAGAGCCAGGACCGCGCGGTCGCGCTCCGGCCCGATTTCGCCGACGCATGGGTGAAGCGCGGCGTCACGCAGCGTGACCTCGGACGTCACGCGGAAGCGTTGGGAAGCCTTACGCGTGCGATGCAGGTCGATCCGCGCTTCGACTGGCTCGAGGGCCTGTGGCTCCACGCGAAGATGCGCCTCTACGATTGGAGCGGGTTTCCCGCGAACGTCGAGCGGCTCGCGCGCCGGATTGAAGCGGGAGAGCGGGCCACGCCCCCATTTTCATTTCTCGCGTTGCCGGGCTCCGCCGCCTTGCAGCGGACATGCGCGGAGACCTGGGTCGGATCGCGCCTGCAACCGAAGCGAAGGCTCCCCGAAATTTCGAAGCATGCGAGCGGCGGGCGCCTCCGCATCGCCTACTTCTCCTCCAACTTCCAGGAGCATGCGGTCGCGTATCTGCTGATCGATCTCCTCGAGCAACACGATCGCGATTCGTTCGAGGTGACGGCGTTCTCGTTCGGACCCGACACGGGCGATCCCACGCGGCGGAGAGTGGAGGCGGCGGTCGAGCGTTTCGTCGACGTGCGCGATCGGCCGGACGATGAGGTCGCGCGCCTCGCGAGGGAACTCGGCATCGACATCGCCGTGGACCTCATGGGCTTCACGGAAGACAGCCGCACCGGCATCTTCGCGTTGCGCGCGGCGCCGGTCCAGGTGAGCTACCTCGGGTATCCCGGCACGATGGGCGCCGATTTCATCGACTACATCATCGCCGACGCGACGGTCGTGCCCGAGGGGGAGGAGGGCCACTACGCGGAGAAGGTCGTGCGGCTGCCCGGAAGCTACCAGGTCAACGGACACCGCGCCATCTCGGACCGGGTGTTCACGCGCGGGGAACAGGGCCTGCCCGAATCGGGCTTCGTCTTCTGCTGCTTCAACAACAACTACAAGGTCACTCCGTCGACATTCGACGGATGGATGCGCATTCTCGGCCGTGTCCAGGGCAGCGTGTTGTGGATCCTTGGAGACAACGAGACGGCGGTTCGAAACCTCCGAAGGGAGGCGGCGCATCGCGGCATCGCCGCGGAGCGCCTCGTCTTCGCGAATCGCCTGCCGCTCGCCGAATACATCGCACGCTATCGCCTTGCCGATCTCTTCCTCGACACGCTTCCGTACAACGCTCATTCGACCGCGAGCGATGCTCTCTGGTCGGGCCTGCCGGTCCTCACCTGCATCGGCGATACGTTCGCCGGGCGCGTTGGGGCGAGCCTGCTGCGCGCGATCGGCCTGCCGGATCTCGTGGCGCAAACATCGGCACAGTATGAAGACCTCGCCATTGCACTTGCGTCGCAGCCCGAGCGGCTACGCGATGTCCGGCGAAGGCTCGACGAGAACCGGCTATCGATGCCGCTCTTCGACGCTGCGGCGTTCACGCGAAATCTCGAGGCCGCGTACCGGAAGATGCGTGACGAATGGGAAGGGCGATAGAAAGAAAAAGGGCCGCTTGTAGCGGCCCTTTTCTTGGAGCGGTGAAGCTTAGCGGCAGGTAGCCGGCAGGTACTTCGAGATGATCGTCGTGGAGGCCGCCGGGGTGCCGTTCTTCGAGCAGACCCACGCCGTGATCGGGGCGCCCGCGGATGCCGTGGCCGGCAGGTACGCGAACA
>JBAQKF010000028.1:0-125398 GCA_049300695.1 Usitatibacter sp. | reverse complement strand
CACCGAAGATAGTGCAAGCCCCGTGCCACCGTCCATAAAGTATTGTTTTTCAGTATTATTCGGGTTTTGGTAGACATTTCCGGACAGGGCAATCCCGCAAACCTGTCCGGCCTTCCGACACCCGCTGTCGGCTTTCCGACGAGGGAATCGAACTGGCCCAAGCCTCCGCCCCGACCCGCCGACTGGCATCGCGCATCGCCGCGGGCCGGCGTTGGGTGGTGCTCGCGATGCTGCTAGCGTTGCACGCCGCGCTCTTCTCGGAGCCCGGCAGCGACGTCGAGCGCTCGTGGCTGCTCGTGCACTTCGGCCTCTTCCTGCTGTGGCAGCCCTTCTTCGCCGCCGACCGCGAACTGGAGATCTTCTCCGGCTCCCTGCTGGTGGGCATCACCACGGTCACGATCTACTTCCTTTCGGGATGGATGATCGTCGCGTGGCTGCTGATCCTCATCGGCATCCTCGGCGGGCGCGTATTCACCGTGAGTGGCGCCTCGAAGCAGAGCCGCTTCTACCTGGTGGCGTTCGCCTACGTCCTCGCCGTGATGCTGCTGCGGGCGGTGCCCGCGCTCATGCTTCCGGGACAGGTGATTCCCGAGCCGCTCGCCAACTTCAGCGCCTTCGGCCTGCCGGTGGCACTTCTCTCGCTCGTGTTCCTGCCGTTCGCGCCGCAGGAGGGCGATTCCACGCAGCTCTTCGATTTCTTCTACGCGGTGCTGGTCTTCCAGCTGGGCGGGGTGATGGTGCTGGGCTCCCTCGCGCTCATGCGCTACACGGCGGATGCGTATTTTCCGGCGGTGGCCCTCACGGCGATCGGCTTCGGCTGCGCGCTCTTCGTGCTCGCGGTGCTCTGGAATCCGCTGCGCGGTTTCGGGGGGCTGCGCACCTACTTCTCGCGATACCTGCTGTCGGTGGGCATGCCGTTCGAGCTGTGGATGCGGCGCGTCGCCGAGCTCGCCGAGAGCGAGCCCGATACGCGGCGCTTCCTCGAGCAGTCGCTTCGTGAAGTGGCTTCGTTCGCGTGGATCCGGGGCGCGGAGTGGCGTTCTCCCGATGGCGACGGAACGCTGGGCGAGAAGGGCGAGCACGAGACGCGCTTCGCCTACCACGAGCTCGAGATCATCTTCTACATGGACATGAACCTGTCGCCCGCGCTCTTCCTGCACATGCGCCTTCTCGCGCAGGTGGTGGGCGAGTTCTACGAGGGCAAGCGCCGCGAGACGGCGCTTCGCCACATCGCCTACCTCCAGGCCGTGCACGAGACTGGCGCCCGCCTCACGCACGACGTGAAGAACCTGCTGCAATCGCTCTACGCCCTCACCTCGATGGCGCAGAAGCTTCCCGGCGAAGGCACGGGGGGCCTCCTGCAACGCCAGCTTCCGGAGCTCACGCGGCGCCTGCGCTCGACACTCGACATGCTGCGCTCGCCCGAGGTGCCCACGCGCGAGCTCACCGTGCCCTCGAGCGCGTGGTGGCGCGACATCGAGCGGCGCCTCGCCGATGCGCACGTGACGCTCGAGGCGAAGCTCGCGAGCGATCCCGAGATTCCCGCCGCGCTCTTCGACAGCTTCGTCGACAATGCCATCGAAAACGCGAGCGACAAGGCCGTGCGCGAGCCCGGCATCGAGATCGCCGTGCGATTCACCTGCGACGAGGAGAACGTCGAGGTGGCCGTTTGCGATACCGGCTCGCAAGTGGAAGAACCCGCGGCGTCGCGCCTCTTCCGGGAGCCCATCGAGCGCGGCTCGGGCCTGGGCATCGGCCTCTACCAGGCGGCGCGGCAGGCGCAACAGGCGGGCTATCGCCTCGAGCTCGCGCGCAACGTCGCCGGGGACGTGCGCTTCTCGCTCGCGAAAAACGCGAAACTAGCGGGCGGCGAGGACTGAGATCGCTTCGGCGAGGCCCTCGCGCCAGGCGCCGAGGCGCACGCCGAACGTGCGCTCGAGCTTCGCACAGGAAAGCACCGAGTAGGCGGGGCGCTTCGCGGGGGTCGGGTACTCGGCCGTCGTGATCGCGTCTACTTGTGGCGCCATGAATGCGCCTTGCGAGCGGCGCGCGCGCTCCTCGAAGATCGCCGTGGCGAATCCGTGCCACGTGGTCTCGCCGGCGGCCGTCGCGTGATACAGGCCCGTCGAAGCCATCGCGCGATCGATGGAGCCCGCATCGATCGACGCGCCGCCGAGAATTTGCGCCACCGCGCGCGCGAGCTGCGTGCTCGTCGTGGGCGCTCCGCGCTGGTCGCTCACCACCCGAAGCGGGCCGCCTTTCTCCGCGAGCCGCAGCATCGTGAACATGAAGTTCTTGCCGGTCGGCCCATACACCCAGGCCGTGCGAAGGATCACGTAGGCGCAACCGCTTTGCGCGACCGCGCGTTCGCCCTCGAGCTTCGTGCGCCCGTACACGCCGAGCGGCGCCGTGGCGTCCTCCTCGACGTAGGGCTCGCGCTTCGCGCCGTCGAAGACGTAGTCGGTGGAGAAATGCACGAGCAAGGCGCCGAGGGACTTCGCTTCGGCCGCGATGATTCCCGGCGCGACGGCATTCACGGCACGCGCGCGATCGGGTTCCGATTCGGCGCGATCCACCGCGGTATAGGCGGCGGCATTCACGATCACATCGGGACGCGCTTCGCGGATGCGCGCGGCCACCTGCGATGCGTCGGAAAGATCGAGCGATGCGCGGTCGTGGGCCGTCACGTCGGCAAGTCCCGCGAGCATGCGCGCCGTCGCGGCGCCGACCTGGCCGCCGGCGCCTGTCACGAGCACCCGGATCACGGGAACGTTTCCGCCCGGGCGAGCGGCGCGCCCGCGGCGTCCTTGGGTTTCACCACCGGCTCGCCCTGGAAGGGCCACTGGATGCCGACCTTGGGGTCGTTCCAGAGCAGCGTGCGCTCGTGCTCGGGCGCGTAGTAGTCCGTCGTCTTGTAGAGGAACTCGACGCGATCGGAGAGCACGACGAATCCGTGCGCGAATCCTTCCGGCACCCACAGCATGCGCCGGTTCTCCGCCGAGAGCCGTTCGCCCACCCAGCGCCCGAACGTCGGCGACGAGCGCCGAAGGTCCACGACGACGTCGAAGACTTCGCCTGCCACCACGCGCACGAGCTTTCCCTGCGGCTGGCGGACCTGGTAGTGCAGGCCGCGCAGGACGTTCTTCGTGGAGATCGAGTGATTGTCCTGCACGAAGCGCACCTCGCGACCCACGAGCGCATCGAACGCGCGCTGGTTCCAGCTCTCGAAGAACGCGCCGCGCGCGTCGCCATGAACCGTGGGTTCGACGACGATCACATCGCTTATTGGAGTGGTGATTTGCTTCATCCGTGTTTATCCGCGTTCATCTGCGGATCAGAAGACCCGGTCGCGCAGCACCGCAAGCAAGTACTGGCCATAGGAGTTCTTCATCATCGGCGCGGCGAGCTTCTCCAGCTGCGCCGCATCGATGTAGCCCATGCGAAACGCGATCTCCTCGGGACACGCGATCTTCAGGCCCTGGCGCCGCTCGATTGTCTCGATGAAATGCGCCGCCTCGAGCAGCGTCTCGTGCGTTCCGGTGTCCAGCCACGCCGTCCCGCGACCCATTACCTCGACCGAGAGGGCGCCCATCTCGAGATAGCGCCGGTTCACGTCGGTGATCTCGAGCTCGCCGCGCGCCGAGGGCTTGAGCTGCGCCGCGATATCGCAGACGCGCTCGTCGTAGAAATACAGGCCCGTCACGGCATAGCGCGACTTGGGCTTGGCCGGTTTCTCCTCGATCGAAACCGCGCGGCCCTCGCGATCGAACTCCACCACGCCGTAGCGTTCGGGATCCTGCACGGGATACGCGAACACGGTCGCGCCCTTGCGGTCGCCCGCCGCTTCGCGAAGCGATTCCGCCAGGTCGTGCCCGTGGTAGATGTTGTCGCCCAGGATCAGCGCGCTCGGCCCGTTTCCGACGAAATCGCGCCCGATGATGAAGGCCTGCGCGAGGCCTTCCGGTTTCGCCTGGACGGCGTACGTGATCTCGAGCCCCCATTCGCGTCCGTCGCCGAGAAGCTCCCTGAATCGCGGCGTGTCCTGCGGCGTCGAGATGAGGAGGATCTCGCGGATGCCGGCGAGCATCAGCGTCGAGAGCGGATAGAAGACCATCGGCTTGTCGTACACCGGCAGCAGCTGCTTCGATACCACGCGGGTCGCCGGATACAGGCGCGTCCCGGATCCTCCCGCGAGGATGATTCCCTTTCGCTTCATGTCTTGCTCCTCACCTGCGCGACCCATTGCGAATGGTCCAGGTACCAGCGAACGGTCTTCTTCAGTCCCGTCTCGAACGTCTCTCGCGGCGACCAGCCCAGCTCTGCGCGGATCTTGCGCGCATCGATCGCGTAGCGCCGGTCGTGCCCCGGGCGATCGGGCACCGGCGTGATGAGGCTCCGGTAGCCGCCATCGCGCGGCTTCATCTCCTGCAGCGAATCGCAGATCGCGTGAACGACCTCGATGTTGGGTCTTTCCGCACTGCCGCCGACGTTGTAGGTCTCGCCCGGCCTGCCCTTCGCGAGCGCCACGCGGATCGCCTCGCAGTGGTCCGAGACGTAAAGCCAGTCGCGCACCTGCAAGCCGTCACCGTAGACGGGAAGGGGCTTGCCCTCGAGCGCGTTGGAGATCGTGAGGGGCATCAGCTTCTCGGGAAACTGGAACGGGCCATAGTTATTCGAGCAGTTGGTGGTGAGGACCGGCAATCCGTACGTGTGATGGTAGGCGCGCACGAGATGGTCCGAGCCGGCCTTCGATGCCGAGTAGGGACTGTTGGGCGCGTAGGGCGTGGTCTCCGAGAATCCCGGATCGTCCGGTCCCAACGTGCCGTAGACCTCGTCGGTCGAGACGTGCAGGAAGCGGAAGGAATCGCGCGCGGCGCCCTCTAGCGCCGACCAATGACCGCGCGCCGCATCGAGGAGCTGGAAAGTGCCGACCACGTTGGTCTGCACGAACGCCGCGGGTCCCAGGATCGAGCGGTCCACGTGGCTTTCCGCCGCGAAATGCACGATGGCGCGCGGCTTGTGGTGTGCCAGCAATCGTTCCACCAGTTCACGATCGGCGATGTCGCCCTGCACGAGCTCATGGCGCTTGTCGCCCGCGAGCGCTGCGAGGTTCGCGACGTTGCCCGCGTACGTGAGCTTGTCGAGGTTCACGACCGGCTCGCCGACCTCCGCGATCCAGTCGAGCACGAAGTTGGAGCCGATGAAGCCCGCGCCGCCCGTGACGAGGATCATCGCTTCGCTTCCTTTTGCTTCGCGAGCTCGATCAGCTTCAGGTACTTGAGGAACGCGTTGTTGCAGCCGATGGCGATGTGCGCGAAGCCGGGGCCCCCATCGAGCAGCCCCAGCCGCAGGAAATAGAACTTCACGAAACGTGCGATCGGGCTCGCGAGAAGCCGCCAGTAGCCCGCGCGAACGCCTTGTCCGAAGAGCGCTTCGGCATGCAGCGTCGTGTAGCGGTTTTGCTTGGCGATGTACGTCGCGACATCGTCGGCCGATTCGTGAAGCAGGTCGCCGGTCAATCGCCCCACTTCGGTCGTCGTGAGGACCGCCTCGTGCACCTCGTCGTTGGACCAGCTCGCATGGGCGCGGTGGAAGAAGCGCAGCGACCAGTCGGGATAGCCCTCGCCGTGCGCGAGCCAGCGACCGAGGAAGCGATTGCGCCGCGGCATGCGATAGGCGTGATAGCGCCGCGCCGCCATCGCCTCGCGGATCGACGCGGCGAGCTCCTCGCTCACGCGCTCGTCGGCGTCGAGGCAAAGGACCCAGTCGTTGCGCGCGAGGCTCACGGCAAGTTGCTTCTGGCGCCCGAAGCCCAGCCATTCCCGGGTCTCGACGCGCGCGCCGTGACGCTTCGCCACTTCGAGAGTGTCGTCGCTGCTGCCCGAGTCGAGCACGAGTGTCTCGTCGGCGAATGTCGCGCTCGCGAGGCAGGCCCCGAGCTGGGCGCCGGCATTGCGCGTGATGATGGCCACGGTGACGGGCAGTCTTTCGGCGGGCGGATTCGCCACGGGTGTCTTGGGCTCGCGAACGGAGCGACATTCTACCCGCTGGGAGCGCGGGATTAGAATGCGGCATGCCCGCGCCGCGCATCCTGTTCGTGAAGCTTTCGTCGCTCGGCGACGTGGTCCATCACCTCCCCGCGGTCACCGACCTCGCCGAAGAGCAGCCCGGCGTGCATCTCGGATGGGCCGTCGAGGAGGCCTATGCCGGCCTCGTGAAGCTCCATCCCGCGATTTCCGAGGCGATTGCCGTGAGCCTTCGTGGCATCCGGCAAAACCCGCTCTCGGCCGCGCCCTGGAAGCGCATGGCCGCCGCGCGACGCAGCATGGGCCAGGGACGCTGGGACTACGTCGTCGACACGCAGGGCCTCGTGAAGAGCGCGCTTGTCGCGCTATTGGCATCCGGTGCGGCGTTCGGCCTCGACTCGGCGAGCGCGCGCGAGGCATTGGCCTCGCGCTTCTACGACGTGAAGTTCTTCGTCCCGCGCGGGCTGCATGCGGTCGAGCGCAATCGTCGTCTCGTGGGCCAGGTGTTCGGATACACGCCGCGCGGCACGGCGCGATACGGCCTCGCCCGGCCCGAGGCTCCGCCCCCGTGGGCGCCGAACGATCGCTACGTCGTGATGCTGCACGCGGCGAGCCGCGCGCCGAAACGCTGGCCCGAGGAGCGCTGGGTCGACCTGGGACGAAGGCTCGCGGAGCAGGGAAACGCGATCGTGTTCCCCGGAGGCACCGATGCGGAACGCGCGACCGCGGCGCGACTCGCCTCCGCGGTTCCCGGGGCGATCGCGGCACCCGCGATGGGATTGGAAGAGGCGGCCGCCCTGCTCGGACACGCGAGCGCGGTGGTCGGCGTCGATACGGGCCTTACGCATCTCGCCGTCGCGCTGGGCGTTCCGACGGTGGGGATCTACTGCGCGACGAATCCGGGACTCACCGGGCTGCACGGCGGCCCTCACGCGGTGAACGTCGGCGGCGCCGGCGGCATACCGTCGGTGGACGCGGTGGCCGCGGGCCTGGCATCGGGCGGCGCCGAGGAATGACGCGCCTCGTCTACGCGCTCGCGTGGTACCTCGCATTGCCCTTCGTCCTCGTGCGGCTGGCGTGGCGCAATCGCAGGCAGCGGGGATACCTGGACCACCTGGGCGAGCGCTTCGGAAGCTACAGGCCCCGCCGCGACGGCCCCTACATCTGGATCCACGCGGTGTCGCTCGGCGAGACGCGCGCGGCCGCTCCGCTCGTCGAGGCGCTGCGCGTGCGTTACCCGTCGCACCACATGCTCGTCACGCACATGACGCCCACGGGACGCGCCGCGAGCCGCGACACGTTCGGCGACAGCGTCGAGCGCGCCTGGCTGCCCTACGACGTGGGCTTCGCGGTGCGAGGCTTCCTCGCGCACTACCAGCCGGAGTTCGGCGTGCTGCTCGAAACCGAGATCTGGCCTCGCCTGTTGCAGGAAGGGGTGAAGCGGGGCATTCCCATCGTCCTCGCGAACGGGCGCATGTCGAGGCGATCGGCGCTGCGCTACGCTCGCGTGCCGTCGCTTACGCGATGGGCGATGTCGAACCTGCGCGGGATCGCGGCCCAGACCGAAGACGACGCGCGTCGATTCGCGAGGCTGGGAGGACGGTCGCCCGCGGTCCTCGGCAACGTGAAGTTCGACCTCTCGGTGCCCGACGAGATGCTCGAGCGCGGCCGCGAATTCCGTTCACGCATCGGGCAACGCATGGTATGGCTCGCCGGCAGCACGCGGGAGGGCGAAGAGATGCTGCTGCTCGATGCGTTCTTCGGCTCGACCGCGGGACCCGAGGTTCTCTTCGCGATCGTGCCGCGCCATCCGCAACGCTTCGACGAGGTGGCAAGCCTCGCGGAATCGAAGGGATTCAAGGTCGCGCGCCGCAGCGACGACGCGCCGATCGATGCCGCAACGCGTGTTCTCGTGGGCGATTCCATCGGCGAGATGCTCGCCTACTACGCGGCCGCCGACGTCGTGATCATGGGAGGAAGCCTCCTCGACTTCGGCGGGCAGAACTTGATCGAGGCGTGCGCGGTTGGGCGCCCCGTGATCGTCGGGCCCCACACGCACAATTTCAGCGAGGCCTCGAAGGGCGCGATCGCCGCGGGCGCCGCCCTGCGCGTGCGCGATTCCTACGAGGCGATGCAGGCGGCCGCGCTGCTCGCCTCGGACACGGCGAGGCGCGAGGCCATGGGGAAGAAGGCGCTGGACTTCGTCGCGGCGCACCGCGGCGCGGTGGCGCGAATCGTGGAGTGGATCGACATCGTGACGAAGGACTAGCTGTTGCCGAGCGTGCGGTTCACTTCCTCGACGTCCGTCTCGGTGAGCGTGCCCGCGGCCGCCTTGAGGCGCAGCGTCGAGAGCAGGTAGTTGTAGCGTGCCTGCTGGAGGTCGCGCCGCGTCTGGAACACCTGCTGCTGCGCGTTCAGCACGTCCACGCTCGTGCGGACTCCCACGTCGCGGCCGAGGATCGTCGAATCGAGCTGGCTCTGCGTCGAGGTGAGCGCCTGCTCGAGCGAGCGTACCTGGGCGATGCCCGAAGTCACGTTGAGGAAATTCGTTCGCACCGACTGCCACACCGTGCGGCGTGCATTCTCGAGATCCTGCTCGGCCTTGTCCTTGTTGGCGACGGCCTGGCGCACCTGCGAGTTGGTGAGTCCGCCCTGGTAGATGGGAACGCTCAGGAGCAATCCTACGGCGCCCGCGTTCGTGAAGGGGCCCGTGAGGCCCGGAACGACGTTCGTCGGGTTGTCCGAGCGCGTGTAGCTCGCCGAGAGGTCCAGCGTGGGGACGTAACCCGCGCGCTGGCGATTGATCTCCTGCTTGGCGATGTCGACGCTCGCGCGCGCATTGATGATGGCCACGCTCGAATCCGACGCCGCCGTCACCCAGGCCTGGATGTCGTTGGGCTTCGGGGGCGCGAGTGCCAGGGGCTCGTGCAAAGGCGTGAGCCCCTCGGGAAACTTGCCGACCAGGACCGCGAGCGCATGCCTCTTCACCTCGAGGTCGTTCTTGTCGGAGATCTCCTTCGCGTCGGCCTGGTCGTAGCGCGCCTGCGCCTCGAGCGTGTCGACGATCGTCGCGGTGCCCACCTCGAAATTGCGCTTGGCCTGCGCGAGCTGCTCGGAGATCGCGACCTTCTGCGAGCCGGAGAGTGCCACGTTGTCCTGGGCGAGGAGCACGTCGAAGTAGGCCTGCGCCACGCGGATGATGAGATCCTGCACGGCGCCCGCGAGCGTGGTCTCCGCCTGGAACACAACCTTCTCCGCCTGCGAGATCGTGATCCAGTTCTGCATGCGGAAGATCGGCTGCGAAAGCGTCACCGCGTAGCCCTTGCTCGTGTAGTCGAACTTCCCGGCGATGTCCTCGTCGACCCTGTTGCGGAAGTAGTTCGCGCTCGCGCCGACGTTGGGCAGGTAGCCCGCGCGCGCCTGCGGCAGCGTCTCGACGGATGCGGAGTACTGGGCCCGGGCCGATTGGTACACGGGATCGCTCACCAGCGCGTCGCGATAAGTGTTGAGCAGGTCGGAGGCGCTTGCGGCGCCGTGGGCGAGCGCCAGGGCGAGCGCGAGGGCGGTGCGGCGAAATATCATCGTAGGGGCCTTGTTGTCCTGGGTGTTGCGGTGCAGGGCTATGACGGCCTGGCGCGGGCTTTCGGATTCGCCTAGAAGCGGAATCGCGGTGGGTGGGCGGCGTTCACCAGGGGTTTCAACATCGTTTCGAACATCTCGGTGCGCTGGAACGCGCCGGGAACGGGCTGGCGTACCACCACCGCCTTCATGACCGGGCGGTCACCGATGACGGCGAAAAGCCTTCCCGATGGGTTGAGCCGGTCGAGGAATGCCTGCGGCAGCACCGGCGTGGAGCCCGCGAGCACGATCACGTCGAACGCGGATTCGGCGAGCGGCGCGCGCGCGCTGTCGCCCACGAGGAGCGTCACGTTGGAGATACCCGCCGCGCGCAGGTTCGCCTGGGCCTGCTCCTTGAATTCCTCGTGGATCTCCGCGCTCGTCACGTGCTTCGCGCTCGCGGCGAGCAGCGCCGCGAGGTAACCCGAGCCCGTGCCGACCTCGTACACGGTCTCGTGGGGCTTCACCGCGAGCTCCTGGATGATGCGCGCCTCGACCTTGGGCTGCATCATCGCTTCGCCGCGTCCCAGGGGAATCTCCAGGTCGGCGAAGGCGAGCGCGCGGTGCTCCGCGGGAACGAACTGCTCGCGCTTCACGCGCGAGAGCAGGTCGAGCACGCCGGGATCCAGCACCTCCCAGGTGCGGATCTGCTGCTCGATCATGTTGAAGCGGGCCTGCTCGATGTTCATGGCGAGGACGCGATCTCACGGTGCGCGGATGAAGGGCGAATTGTATCAAACGGGCACCGTCCATTAGGCCTTTGGAAACTATCGGGCGGCTTCGGGAATCCCATCAGGTATTCTTCGGAAAATCCGCACGGAGGAGCCACAGAGTGTCGATGCGCCGCGCCGCGTTCTTCCTGCCGATCGTTTTCGCAGCGCTCGCCGGCTGCTCCCACGAGGGTTCTTCCTCGTTCCAGGGCTACGTGGAAGGCGAATACGTGTACGTCGCTTCGCCCGTCGGCGGCCGGCTCGATCGCCTCGCGGTCCAGCGCGGGCAGACGATCGAAGACAGTGCCGCGCTATTCGAGCTCGAATCGGGCGAGGAGGCGGCGGCCAAGCGGCAGGCCGATGAGCAGCTGAAGGCCGCGGAGTCCCAGCTCGCCGACCTGAAGACAGGCAAGCGCAAGCCCGAGGTCGACGTGGTCCAGGCCCAGCGGGTGCAGGCGATCGCCGCCGAGGAACAGGCCGCGCTGCAGCTGAAGCGCGACGAGGCGCAGTTCCAGGCGGGCGGCATCTCGCGCGGACAGCTCGAAGACTCGCGGGGCAATGAGGCGATCAAGGCCGCCCGGGTGCGTGAGCTCACCGGGCAGCTCGAGGTGGCCAACCTTCCCGCCCGCGAGGACCAGATCCGCGCGCAGGGCGCCGAGGTCGAGGGGGCGCGCGCGGCCGTGAGCCAGTCGTCGTGGAAGCTCGACCAGAAGCGCGTGGCGGCGACGCAGGGTGGCCTTGTCGTCGATACGATGTATCGCGTGGGCGAATGGGTTCCCGCGGGAAGCCCCGTCGTTCGCCTCCTGCCGCCGAAGAACGTGAAGGTGCGCTTCTTCGTTCCCGAACCCATCGTCGGGGGCCTCAAGCCCGGACGCAACATCAACATCCACTGCGACGGATGCAGCGCCGACGTGCCGGCGGTCGTGACCTACGTCTCGAACGATCCCGAGTACACCTCGCCGATCATCTACAGCAACGAGACGCGCGCGAAGTTGGTCTTCATGGTGGAGGCGCGGCCCACCGCCGAAAACGCGCCGCGGCTTCGCCCGGGACAGCCCGTCGGCGTGACGCTTCAGTGAACGCAAGGGCCGAAGCGGCGGATGCGATCGACGTCCGCGGGCTGAACAAGCATTTCGGGGACAAGCACGTCGTGAAGGACCTGACGCTCACCGTGAAGCGCGGCGAGATCTTCGGATTCCTCGGCCCCAATGGCAGCGGCAAGACCACGTCGATCCGCCTCATGTGCGGCCTGCTCACGCCGGACTCGGGCTCCGGCTCGTGCCTGGGCTACGACATTCGCACGCAAAGCGGCGAGATCAAGCGCCACGTGGGCTACATGACCCAGCGATTCTCGTTCTGGGACGACCTGTCGATCCGCGAGAACCTCGACTTCGTCGCCCGCGTCTTCGAGATGTCCTCGCGCCGCGAAGCGGTGGATCGCGCCATCGAGGGGCTCGGCCTCCAGGCGCGCGCCTCGCAGTTGGCCGGATCCCTTTCGGGCGGCTGGAAGCAGCGGCTCGCCCTCGCCGCGTGCCTGCTCCACGAGCCGGAGCTCCTCCTGCTGGACGAGCCCACCGCGGGAGTCGATCCCAGCGCGCGGCGCGACTTCTGGGAGGAGCTGCACGCGCTCGCCGCGCGCGGCGTCTCCGTCCTCGTGAGCACGCATTACATGGACGAGGCGGAACGCTGCCACAAGCTCGCCTACATCGCCTACGGCAAGCTCATGGCGCAGGGCACCGCCGACGAGATCATCGCCCAGCAGCACCTCACCACATGGAACGTTTCCGGAGGCGATCTCGTCGAGGTGACCAAGCGCCTGCATGGCGTTGCGGGAGTCGACCAGGTCGCCGCATTCGGCTCGAGCCTGCACGTGACGGGCTGCGACGCGGCGGCGCTCGAAGCGGGCGTGCGCGGCGCGATCGAAGGCACGGCGAGCCACGCGGAACCGGCGGAAACGAGCCTCGAGGACGTCTTCATCAACCTGATGCGGCAATCCACCGACAATTTCGAGAAGGAGCCATGAAGGTGTTCTCGTTCGCGCGTTGGTGGGCCATCGTGCTGAAGGAGTTCCTGCAGTTGAAGCGCGACCGCATCACGTTCGGGATGATCATCGGCGTGCCAATCATCCAGCTCCTCCTATTCGGCTACGCCATCAACAGCGACCCGAAGCACCTTCCCACCGCGGTGATCTCCGCCGACCAGAGCGAGTTCACGCGAAGCTTCCTCGCCGCGATGAAGAACACGGACTACTTCACGCTGAAGGACGACCTGCGCGACGAGGCAGGGGCGCGGGCGGCGCTCGCGCGCGGCGAAGTCCAGTTCGTCGTGAACTTCCCAGTCGATTTCACGCGCCGCCTCGTGCGCGGCGAACGCCCCGCCATCCTCGTCGAGGCCGACGCGACGGATCCGGCCGGAGCGGGCCCCGCCATCGCCGCGCTGCAGGGCCTCGCGGCCTCGGTCGCGCAGAAGGACTTGAGGGGGCCGCTCGCGCCGCTGGCGAAGAGCGCTATCCCGTACGAGATCCGCGTGCACCGCCTGTACAACCCCGAGGGCATCACGCAATTCAACATCGTGCCGGGGCTGATGGGCATCATCCTCACGATGACGATGGTGATGATGACGGGCCTCGCCATGACGCGGGAACGCGAGCGCGGAACCATGGAGAACCTGCTCGCCACGCCCGCGCAGCCGCTGGAGGTCATGAGCGGCAAGATCGTGCCCTACATCTTCATCGGGCTCATCCAGTCGACGATCATCCTGCTCGCCGCGGTCTTCCTGTTCCACGTGCCTTTCTTCGGAAGCATCGTGATCCTCTACACCGTGGCGCTCCTGTTCATCGCGGCCAACCTCACGGTGGGCATCACAGTCTCGTCGCTCGCGCAGAACCAGCTCCAGGCGATGCAGCTCACGTTCTTCTACTTCATGCCGAGCATCCTGCTCTCGGGATTCATGTTTCCGTTCCGTGGAATGCCTGAGTGGGCCCAGGCGATCGGAAGCATGATTCCCGCGACCTACTTCATGCGCCTGGTTCGCGGCATCCTGCTGAAGGGCAACGGCTGGGGCGACCTCTGGCCCGACATCTGGCCGATGATCGTGATCACGGTCGTGTTCATGAGCGTCGCCCTGAAGTTCTACCGGAAGACGCTCGACTAGCCATGAGGCGCGCGCTCACCCTGTCCATCCTCGCCATGCTCGCCGCCTGCAGCAACGAGCCGCTCCGCACGCCCGAGTTGCCGCAGGTCAGCCAGTACACGGCGGGCCCCGCCGTCACGCGGACGTCCGGCGCGGACGTGCCCGGCGGGCAGGCGCAGGTGTTCGCAAGCGGAGCGGACATTCCGTCGCAATGGTGGACGCTCTTCCGCTCGCCATCGCTCGATCGCCTCGTGCGCGACGCGCTGGAGGCGAGCCCCACGCTCGCGAAAGCCCAGGCGAAGCTGCGCCAGGCCGAAGAGGACCTGAACGCCCGCACGGATGCGACTGCCCTTCCGAAAGTCGATGCGAAGCTCTCGGCCAACCGCGTCGACATACCGGCCGATGCTTTCGGCGGGCCACGCTTGCCCATCGCAACACCCCTCAATCTCTACCTTGCGTCGGTGAGCGTCTCCTACACGCTCGACCTCTTCGGCGCCGAGCGAAACGAGCTCGCGGCGCTCCGCTCCGCGGTCGACTACGAGCGCTACGAGGTTGAGGCAGCGCGCCTCATGCTCGCGGGCAATGTCGTCACGACGGCGATTCGCGAGGCGTCCCTGCGCGCGCAGATCGCGGACACCGAGGAGTCCATCGCGCTGCAGTCGCGGCAGCTCGCCATCGCGGGCGAGCTCGAGATCGCCGGCGGCGTGGCCCACGCGGACGTGGTCAACCAACGCGCGGACCTCGCGAAAGCGCGCGCCTCGCTTCCGGCGCTCCGGCTCTCCGTCCAGCAGGCACGCCACCGCCTCGCCGTGTACACGGGCCGGCCACCGAGCGCGCCAGACATCCCGGAATTCTCCCTGTCTGAGTTGCAACTTCCCACGGAGCTGCCGGTGAGCCTTCCGTCAGAGCTCGCCCGGCAGCGGCCCGATATCCGCGCGGCGGAGGCGCTGCTGCAGGAAGCCGGCGCGCGAGTGGGTGTCGCCACCGCGAACCAGTTTCCGCAGATCGCGCTTTCGGCCAACGCGGGCTCGCTTGCGACGAACGCATCGAACCTGTTCAAGAGCGGAAGTGGTTTCTACCTGCTGGGCGCATCGATCGCGCAACCGATCTTCCACGGCGGAGAGCTGCGGGCCAAGCGGCGCTCCGCGGTCGCCGCGTACGACCAGGCGGCGGAAGCCTACAAGGAAACCGTGCTCTCGGGGCTGCAGAACGTGGCCGACACGCTTCGCGCGCTCGAAGCCGATGCCGACAAGCTCAAGGAACGCGCCGACGCGGCCGCGCAGGCACGCGACTTCGAGAAGATCACATCGGCGCGCTACAGCGCCGGAGGCGTGAGCCAGGTCGCGCTGCTCGATGCGCAACGCCGGCTCAGCAGCGCGCGCCTCGACCAGACCCAGGCCGTGGCCGACCGGTATGCCGACTCGGCGGCGTTGCTCCAGGCGTTGGGCGGCGGATGGTGGAACGAGGAAGAAAAGCCACCGGCGGCCGCTCCAAAATAGGCGCGCCGATGATCTATACTGGCTTCATTGCGCAGGGGTCCGGAAATCCGATCTTCCGGTGAGAGAAACCCTTGGAACCTGATCCGGGTCATGCCGGCGTAGGGAGCGTGAGGTCCTGCAACTTCTCGCGCCTCGAGCCTCGTGCCTCGCTTCTCGCGCCTGACAGGAGTTGCCATGAACGCCAATCCGAAATTCATCGCGGCCTCCGCCCACGTGGACGAGGCAGCGATTCAGCCGCTGCCGAGCTCGCGCAAGGTGTACGTCGAAGGATCCCGCGCCGACATCCGCGTGCCGATGCGCGAGATCACCCAGACGGACACGCCGGCCGCCTTCGGCGCCGAGAAGAATCCCCCGGTGTGGGTCTACGACACCAGCGGGCCCTATACGGATCCTTCGGCGCGGATCGACATTCGCTCGGGCCTTGCGCCGTTGCGCGCGAAATGGATCGAGGAACGCGGCGATACGACGCTGCTCGATGGGCCCACGTCGCGTTATGGCCAGGAACGCCTTGCCGATCCGAAGCTCGCGGAGCTGCGCTTCGAGCTGAAGCGCACCCCGCGCCGCGCGAAGGCGGGCGCCAACGTGACGCAGATGCACTACGCGCGCCGCGGCATCGTCACGCCCGAGATGGAATTCGTCGCGATCCGCGAGAACCTGCGCCGGCGCGAATATCTCGAGGAGCTGCGTGCCTCGGGGTCCATGGGCCGGAAGATGGCCGATCTCCTCGGCCGGCAACATCGCGGCGAAAGCTTCGGCGCGTCGATTCCCGCGGAGGTCACGCCGCAGTTCGTGCGCGACGAGGTCGCACGCGGCCGCGCCATCATTCCGGCGAGCGTGAACCACCCGGAAAGCGAGCCCATGGTCATCGGCCGCAACTTCCTGGTGAAGATCAACGCGAACATCGGCAACTCTGCGCTCACCTCCTCCATCGCCGAGGAAGTGGACAAGATGACCTGGGCCATCCGCTGGGGCGGCGATACGGTGATGGACCTGTCCACCGGCAAGCACATCCACGAGACGCGCGAGTGGATCATCCGCAATTCGCCGGTGCCCATCGGCACGGTGCCGATCTACCAGGCGCTCGAGAAGGTGGACGGCAAGGCCGAGGAGCTCACCTGGGAGATCTACCGCGACACGCTGATCGAGCAGGCCGAGCAGGGCGTGGACTACTTCACCATCCACGCGGGCGTGAGGCTGCCGTACATCCCGCTCACCGCGAATCGCATGACCGGCATCGTCTCGCGCGGCGGATCCATCATGGCCAAGTGGTGCTTGTCCCACCACAAGGAATCGTTCCTCTACACGCGGTTCGAGGAGATCTGCGAGATCATGGCGGCCTACGACGCGTCGTTCTCGTTGGGCGATGGGCTGCGGCCCGGCTCGATCTACGACGCGAACGACGAGGCGCAGATCGCGGAGCTGAAGACCCTGGGCGAACTGACCTCGGTCGCGTGGAAGCACGACGTGCAGGTGATGATCGAGGGCCCGGGCCACGTGCCGATGCAGCTCATCAAGGAGAACATGGACCTCGAGCTCGAGCACTGCCACGAGGCGCCCTTCTACACGCTGGGCCCGCTCACCACGGACATCGCGCCGGGCTACGACCACATCACGAGCGGCATCGGCGCGGCGCAGATCGGCTGGTACGGCACCGCGATGCTCTGCTACGTGACCCCGAAGGAGCACCTGGGCCTTCCCGACAAGGAAGACGTGAAGGACGGCATCGTCACCTACAAGATCGCCGCGCACGCCGCCGACCTCGCCAAGGGGCACCCCGGCGCGCAGCTACGCGATAACGCGCTCTCGAAAGCGCGCTTCGAGTTCCGCTGGGAAGACCAGTTCAACCTGGGCCTCGATCCAGACAAGGCGAAGCAGTTCCACGATGAAACGCTCCCGCAGGAGGGAGCCAAGCTCGCGCATTTCTGTTCCATGTGCGGCCCCCACTTCTGCTCGATGAAGATCACCCAGGACGTGCGGGAGTTCGCCGCGAAGATGGGCGTCTCGGACGAAGAGGCCCTGAAGAAGGGAATGGAGGTGAAGTCGATCGAGTTCGTGCGCCAGGGCGGCGAGCTCTACGCGAAGCAGTAGATGCTCGACTCCATCGTCCTCGGCATCGTGGAGGGGCTCACGGAGTTCCTCCCGGTCTCATCCACGGGGCACCTCATCATCGTCTCGGACCTGCTCGGGCAGAACGGCGACAAGGGCAAGGTCTTCGACATCGTGATCCAGCTGGGCGCCATCCTCGCGGTGTGCTGGGAGTTCCGCGCGCGGCTGATGAAAGCGTTCGCGGGGATCGCGAGCGACCGCGTGCAGCAGCGCTTCGCGATGAACCTCTTCGTGGCGTTCCTGCCGGCAGCGATCGTGGGCCTCGCCTTCCAGAAGTTGATCAAGTCCTATCTCTTCAATCCCGTGTCGGTGGCGATGGCGCTCATCGTGGGCGCCGTCGCGATCTTCGCGGTCGAGCGCTGGTACGCGAAGCACGGCACGGCACGGGTGAACAATGTCGACGACATGACATGGAAGGACGCGCTCAAGGTGGGGCTCGCGCAGACGCTGGCGCTCATCCCGGGCACGTCGCGCTCGGGAGCCACGATCATGGGCGGAATGGTCTTCGGCCTCTCGCGCCAGGTCGCGACCGAGTTCTCGTTCTTCCTCGCGATCCCGATCATGTTCGCCGCGACGGGCTACGAGCTCTTCAAGAACCGCGCGATCCTCACGGCCGACGACCTCACGTCGATCGCGGTGGGCTTCGGGGTGAGCTTCGTGTTCGCGCTCGCCGCCGTGAAGGCATTGATCCGCTACGTGGCGCACCACGACTTCAAGGCGTTCGCGTGGTACCGGATCGCGCTCGGGATCGCCGTGCTCGCGTACTTCCGTTAGGCGCTTTAGCCCTTCGGTTCCACGTCCCCGCCAGGCACCACGATCGGCGAGCGGCGGCCCACGCACTTCTGCAGGATGTCCATCTCCTGGTCCGTGTGCGTCTCGAAAGGCGCGTCGGTGAAGCGCGTGCCGTCCTTGGGGTGGTTCGCGACCAGGCGCGGGGAGTGGCGCGACGACACCACGAGCTGGTGGTCCTTCGGATCGTCCGACGAGGTGAGATCGACTTCGCCCCAGCACGTGCAGAAATAGGTCCCGTCGCCGCGCGTCTCGAGATAGACGCCCGTGCCGCGAATTCCGGCCGTGACGTTGGCCGCATGAATCATGCGCCGTCCGCCGCGGCCGAACACTGCGCCGAGCGCACCCGTCACCAGGCGCAGGAATCCGGCGCCTTCGTCGCGGCGCTCGATCACGAACTCGCTGCGAGAGCGCAGCATGAATGCGTCCTTGCCCATCGCGAAGACGATGTAGCCGTCGTTGCCGGCGACGACGTGGTCGCCCGGGACGATCTGCGACTGGTACGTGGCCTCACGGCCGCTGATCGTGACCTTGCCGCGCAGGTCGTGGACCTGTTCGGTGGCGCCGAAGGACTCTGCGGGGATGAGGAAGCCGCTAGCGCCGGCCGCGGCGGCGCGAAGGAATCGGCGGCGCGTGAGCTTCGCGCCGAGATAGGGACCGTCGTCGTGGGGGTTCATCGCAAGCCTCCCGTGGGATCCTGCATTGGACGGACCAGGCCGCCCGTTCCTTACGCGAGCGCCGATTCCGTCGTGTAGCGCTTCACGAGCGCGAGGAGCTGCTCTTCCTGGTAGGGCTTGCCCATGTACTCGTTCACGCCGAGCTCGAGCGCGTGGTTGCGGTGCTTGTCGGCGGTGCGCGAGGTGATCATGATGATCGGGATCCCCCGGGTCGCCTCGTCGGCGCGCACGTTGCGCGCGAATTCGAAGCCGTCCATGCGCGGCATCTCCACGTCGAGCAGGATGCAGTCGGGCTTCGTGTCCTGCAGCTGCTGCAGCGCATCGACGCCGTCCTTGGCGGTGACGACCTCGTAGCCTTCACGCGTCAGCATGCGGCTCGTGATCTTGCGCACGGTGAGCGAGTCGTCCACCACCATCACGAGCGGCGCGCCGGATTTCGAGTCGACAGTGAGCGAAGCCTCCTCGGCGCGCGGCACGGGGACCGGGACCTGGTCGGTCGGCGCCGGCGTCTCCCGATGCACGAGCGACACGGGGTTCAGGATCAGCACGACCTGGCCGTTGCCGAGCACAGTGGCGCCCGCGATGCCCGCGAGGCGGGCGAGCTGCGGGCCGATCGTCTTCACCACCACCTCGCGGTTGCCCACGATCTCGTCCACGCGAACGGCGGCGCGCTGGATGCCGCTCTTCAGCAGCAGCACGGGAATCTGGCGCTGCGGGGTCGCGGTGTCGATCTCACCCAGCAGCGGCAGGAGCGAGCGCAGGGCGTAGTGGTTGTCCTTCCACACGATCTCGCCCTTGGCGAGCGCTTCCTCGTAGGCGGCGACGCGGAATTCCTGCACCTGCTCGATCATCACCGAAGGAACGGCGAAGAGGCGTTCGCCCGCGCGCAGCATCACCGCCTGCGTCACGGCGAGGGTGAGGGGCAGCGTGATCGTGAACGTGGTCCCCCGTCCCGGCGTCGAGCTGATCTCCACGCGGCCGCCCAGGGTGGTGATCTCGTTCTTCACCACGTCCATGCCGACGCCGCGGCCGGCGATCTGGTTCACTTCAGTTGCCGTGGAAAATCCCGACATGAAGATGAATTGCGCGAGCTGGGCCTCGGGCAGCTCCACGTCCTTCGCGAGCAGTCCCGAAGCGATCGCCTTCTCGCGGATGCGCGGGTAGTTCAGTCCCGCGCCGTCGTCGCTCACCGTGAGCACGACCTCGTTGCCGCGCTGGACCGCATCGATGGCGATCTCGCCGATCTCCGGCTTCCCGGCGGCAATGCGCTCGGCGGGCTTTTCCAATCCATGCGCGATGGCGTTGCGCAGCAGGTGCTCGAAGGGAGCGGTGATTTTTTCGAGGACGGAACGGTCAAGTTCCGTCCGGGTGCCCCTCAGCTCCAGGTTCGCCTTCTTGTCGAGCTCCTTCCCGGTCTGGCGCACGATCCGGTAGAACCGGTCGGAAAGGTTGCCGAGCGGGACGAGGCGAACGCCCATCAGCCCCTGCTGCAGTTCGCGGTTGAGGCGCGCCTGCACATGGATCGCGAGCTCGGTCTCGTCCAAGTTCTTCTGCAGGCCCTGTTGCAGCGTGATCACGTCGCCCAGGCTCTCGGCGAGGAATCGCGTGAGCTCCTGCATGCGCGAGAAGCGGTCGAGCTCGAGCGGATCGAAGCGCTCGCCATGCTCTTCCTTCAGCTTGATCGTGCTCTGCATCTGGCCTTCGGAAGCCAGTTCGATCTCGCGAAGCTGCGCGCGCATGCGGGCGATGTTCTCCGTGAGGTCGGCGAGCGCCTTCTTGAAGTTCGCCATCTCGCCTTCGATGCGCGACCGCGCGATCGACAGCTCGCCCGCCTCGTTCACGAAGCGGTCGATCATCTCGGCGTTCACGCGCAGCAGCGCGCCGCGGCTCTCGCGCGCCTCGGGCGGCGCGTCGCGTTGCGACACCTGCTGCGCCGCGGCCGCGATCACCGCGAGCGTCGTGGGCTTGTCCTTCTGCTGCTCGAAGACCGCGAAGGCCGGCACCTCGATGGGCTCGGCCTCGACGATGTCCTCGCCGCGGGCCAGGCGCTCGAGCGACACCGAGAAGCGGTCCACGCGCTCCTCGACCTCGTCGAACAGCTTCGCCGGCGGGACTTCCACCTCGTCCATCGTGGCGATGCGCTCTTCGAGCACGTGGGCGAGCTCGCCCAGGCGCATGAGGCCCGTCATGCGGGCGCTGCCCTTCAACGTGTGCAGGTGGCGCGTGAGATCGGCGACCGGCCCGTGGTCGGACGGCGCGCCCTTCCACTTGCGCACGCCCTCGCCCACCTGCGGCAGCAGCTCCTTGGCTTCGTCGAGGAAGATGGGCAGCAGGTCGCGATCGACGTCGTCCTTGATCTTGCGTTGGTCCTTGCCCGATTCGAACGGGCCCGCGGGAGTTTCGGGTTCCGGCTCCTGCGCTTCCTGTGCGATCGGCTCGACCGGCGCCGCGGGAACCATGGATGCCACGGGAGCCACGGGAACCTGGACGGGAGACGGAAGCACGACCGCCTCGAGCGGCATCGGCGGCTCGATGGCGCGCTCTTCGACCGCATCGCGCAGGTGCCCCGGGACCTTGATGTGCGTGCCCTCGCCGGTCTGGCGCGCGGCGCGAAGCGTGTCGCGAAGCTCCGTCAACTGGTCCACGACGTCTTCGCGCGGGAAAGGCGTGGCGAGCCCGCGCAGCGACTGCACCATCGCCGTGAGCGCATCGACGCCGCGCCGCGTGACCGACAGCCGGTGGGAGTCGAACTCGGGCGGGACTTCCATCGCTTCCTGCAGCCACTTCTCGAGCGCGTGCGAAACATCCGCCACGGGCTCGAACCCGGTGGTGCGGGAGCTGCTCGCGAGGGTGTGGGCCGCGCGCATGAAGTCCTGGCTCACGGGATGCAGCGGATCGGCTTCGATGCGCGACATCTCCGCGTCGAGAGCGGTGGCGTGTTGCTCCGCCTCACCGATGTAGATCTCGAAGAGCGCGCGGGGCACCACCACGTTTCCGATGCGGATTTCGCTTTCGGCGGCGGGCTCGGGCTCCGCGGCGATGCTTTCCACTTCGGCAGTCTCGCCGGGCGGGATGAGATCGTCGAGCTCCTCCATCGCGGGTTCCCGCGCGGGCGCTTCAGCGGCAGGCGCGGCGGGCGCAGGGGCTTCCTGCGGCGCGAGCTCGAGCGATTCGAACGTGAATTCGGGTGCTGCCGGCGCTTCGGCGACGACAGGCTCCGGTGCGAGCGGTTCCGGTGCAAACGGCTCGGGGGCCGCGGGCTCGAGCTCGATCGCGGGCGGTGTCTCCTCGACTCGCGGCAACGGCGTGTGAACGATCGGCGGCTCGAACTCGAATTCGGCGGGCTCTTCGACAGGCGCGGCCTCTACGACAGGCGCGGGCTCGACGACGGCCGGCGCTTCGGCGACCGGCGCGGGCATCGCGGGGACCTCTTCGCCGCTCTTCAGCGCGTCTGCGCGGCGCGTGATCTCCGTGGCGTCGATCGACGCGCTCGGTCCAACCTTCAGCTCCACCACCCAGCGCGAGAACGACTGCTGGGCGAGGTCGATGAAGTCGATGAGCTGCGGCGTCGCGGGATTCTCGTCCTTCAGCCACTTGTTCAGCACCTGCTCGCATTGCCACGCGACCTCGCCCAATTCCATCAGGCCAACCATGCGGCCACTGCCCTTGAGCGTATGGAAACCGCGGCGGATCGTGGTGAGCGATTCGCGATCGTGCGGGGTCTCGCGGCAAATGGCGAGGTTGGTCGTGATCGTATCGACGACTTCGGCCGCTTCCTCGAGGAAGATCTCGAGGAGCTCGCGGTCGATCTCCGCGCCGGGCGCATCGACGAGCTGCACGACCTGCGCCGTGGGAGTCTCGGGCGCGTTCTCGGGTGCGAGCCCCTGGATCGCCTGGAACACGCCGGTCTGCTGCGGGCTCGCGCCGTCCTGGATCGCCTGGAGCGCGGCCTGGCTGTGCTTGGCCACCGCGGAATCCGAGACGACGGCCGCATCGCGCTTCAACTCGTCGACCGCCTTCTCGAGCCTCTCGCGGGTCCCCGCCTCGGGCGTGCCCGTCCAATCCTTGTAGAGCGCCTGGACCTTCTGCTTCTGCACCTCGATGTCGAGCGGCGAGACGGTGCCGGTGCGGCGGATCACGCTTTCCACGCCCACCGCCTCGGGCTCGACCAGGCCGAAGCGCAGGAGCGCCGGCATCAGCACTTCGCGCGGATTGGCCGTGCCTTGCTGGAGGGCCGTGATGTACAGGCCCAGCGCCGACAATCCGTCGGCCACCACGTCGGCGGCCTCTCCGGACCCGTCGACCGAGCCTTCGGCGAACTGCTGCACGCGTGCCATCACCGCGGCGTTGAGCGACGCGGCGTCGTGCAGCTCCATGATCATGAGCGCGCCCTGCACCTGCGCGAAAAGCCCCGGCAGCGCGGCGAGCTCCGGGCGCTTGGAAGCGTCGCGGAAGAACGAGTCGAGCGCCTGCTCGATGTTCTGCAGGTTCACCTGCACTTCCTGGCCCACCTGGAAGATGAGCAGCTTTTCCTGCGCGCGGCGCGTCATCTCGTCCAGCAGGCCGCCTTCGATCGCATCCATCGGCGGCAACGCCTCGCCCGCCATGGCGCTCTTCAGGCGCTCGGTGACTGTCTTCGCCTGGCGCGAGAAATCGTCGCCCAGCTTGAAGTAGTTCTCGAGGGCCGATTCGATGAACAGCATCGCCGTGGCCACCTCGAGCGATTGCGCCTCGGAAGGCGGAATCGCCTTGGCGCGCAGCTGCGGCGCGACCTCGTTCAGCCGTTGCAGCACGGCGAGGATGTCGCGATTGGGCAGCCTCGCGGCACGGTCGGCGAGCACCTGCCCCTGCTTGCCGAAAGGCTCCAGCGCGGCGCGGTTGCCGGAGGTGTACTTGAGCCACGTGTCCTTCTGCTGCGCGGTGAGGTCACGCACCTCGCGGACGAGCGCGTTCAGCTCCTCGTCGTCTTCCGAAGCCTGGCGGCCGCGATCGGGCACGGCGATCAGCTGCTCCAGGTGATACGCCTGCTTCAGCGTGGCGATGCGCTCGGAAACGGGGCGCGCCCTTCCCACCATGAGCAGCAGGTCGCGGAAGAGGCGCTCGGCGACCTTGCCCGAGCCCTCGATCATCTGCTTCACCTGCTGGTCGAGCTTGGCGAAGAGCGGTTTCACCGCGGGCGTGAGGTCGAGCCCGCCGAACACGAGCGCATCCAGGAATCCCGCGGCGGCGGACCAGAACGGCCGGCTCTGGGTCGTGGCCTGCAGCGATTCGATCGACGTCATTGCCGCATGCATCTGGCGCATGGCGTCGGGAACGTCCGCGCCCTTGATGACGCGAAGCAGCCCCTGCTGGTAGAGCTGGCGCTGCAACGCGAGCGCCTTCGCGAGCACCGCGTCGTCGAGGACTTCGGACGCGGGTAGCGGCGGCAGCGGCGCCGAAAGATCCGGGTAGAAGAGGTCGCCCTCGTTCGCGTCGGTCTGGCCGCGCGTGCGATTGAGCTCGAGGTAGGGCGCGAGCAGGCGCATCGGCTGGTCGGGCTGCCCTCCCAGCAGCGAATCGAGGTATGTGGAGAGCGCCGAGATGCCCTTCTTCGCCACGGCAACCGAGCCCGGCAGGCGTGCGGCGTCCTCGCCCTCGAGATACGCGACGAGCTTCTCCAGCTCTTCGTTGAAGCGCGTGGCCGCGCCCAGGCCCACCATGGCGAGCGCGCCCGTGGCCTGGTGCAGGTGGGTGAGGATGTACTTGGCCGGCGAGCGATCGGCGGGATTGGCCGCGAGCTTGTCCAGGTTCTCGCGCGCCTGGTTGAGCGAATGGTCGATCTCCGTCTTGACCCACGTAAGGGGGCCGAGATCGAAGTCGGTGTTGGGGTTCGCGGCCATGTTTCGCGTTATCGCGCCTCGCGCCTAGAGCTTGAAGCCCGAGACGGAGCTCTTGAGCTCCTGGGCCACCGCCGCAAGGTCGCGGATCGATCCGGCCGCCTGCTGCGTGCCGCGCGTCGTCTGGCGCGTGATCTCGAGGATCTCCTGCATGTTCTGCGCGACCCGCGTCGTGGCGTTCGCCTGCGTGTTCGTCGCCTGCGAGATCGCCTGGATCAGCTGCGCGAGGTTCTTCGTCACGTAGTCGATCTCGGAAAGCGCCTGGCCCGCGGCGTCGGAGAGCTTCGCGCCCTCCACCACGCCCATTGTCGATTTCTCCATGGCCGCCACGGCGTCCTGCGTGTCCGCCTGAATCGTCTTCACGATCGCGCCGATCTGCTTCGTGGCCTCTCCGGAGCGTTCGGCCAGTCGCTGGACCTCCTCGGCAACCACCGAGAAGCCGCGCCCCGCTTCACCGGCCGAGGCGGCCTGGATGGCGGCATTCAACGCGAGCACGTTCGTCTGCTCGGTGATGTCCGAGATGAGCTCCACGATCTCCCCGATCTCCTGGGAGCTCTCGCCGAGGCGCTTGATCCGCTTCGACGTCTCCTGGATCTGCTCGCGGATGTCGTTCATGCCCGAGATCGAGTTCTGCACCGCGGCTCGTCCCTTGTCGGCGGCCGCGAGCGAGCGCTGCGCGACTCGCGCGCCTTCCTCCGCGGTGGACGATACTTCCGAGATCGAGCGCGAGACCTGCAGCACCTGCGCGGTCGTCTCCTCGATCTCCTTCGACTGGCGCTCCTGGGCGCCCAGCAGTTCCGCCGAGATCGATTGCGCCTGCGCCGTCTTCTGCGTCACCTGGATCGCGGCGTTGTTCACGCCGGCGACGAGGGTCCGCAGCTCGTCGATCGTGTAGTTCATCGAGTCCGCGATGGCGCCCGTGATGTCCTCGGTCACCTGCGCGCGGATCGTGAGGTCGCCGTCGGCGAGGTCTCCCATCTCGTTCAGCAGCCGGAGAATGGCTTCCTGGTTACGCCGGTTCTCGGCTTCGGCCTGGGTGGCGCTCCTGCGCGAGTCGGCGATGAACGCGAAGGCCGTGAACAGCAACACGATCACGAGCAGCGTTCCCAGCACGGCGATCGCGAGGAGCGAGAGGTTCGAGGTCTCTTCCTGCAGCGTGCCCTGCAACGCCTGCACCGCGGCCTGGAGCTGCTCGCTGCCCGCCTGCAGCTTCGCGCCGGCCTGACGCGCCGACACGAGCTTCTGCAGCTCGCGAAGGATCGGGCCCGCGTTCTGCTCGAAGGTCGTGAAGGTCTTCTTCAGGTCGGCCAACTTCGCGCGCGATTCCGAATCGCGGAGCGCGCTCATGCCCATCGCGTCGTTGCCGTTCTCGAGGGCCTGGATCAGGCCGCGCGTCTCGTTCGTGTCCTTGCCGATGAGGAACGGCACCTCGGGGTCGATCACCTCGGAGCCGAGGATCTCCGCCGCGCCGCGCCCGAGGCGCTCCGCGAGGAACGTGATGCGGTTGGCGTGCAGCACCTGGCTCGCGGGCGAGCCCGATTGCTGCATGAGGCCGGTGAGCTCCTGGGTATCGGTGGCGAGATCGTCGGCGCCGACGCGGACCTGCGAGACGTTTTGCGCGAGGGCCACGAGGTCCTTCTGCGCGTTGAGGATCGTGGTCGCCGCCGCGGCGCTTTCGGGCCAGCGCTTGGCCACGTCGTCGACGCGGCTCGAGAGCGCCTCGCTTTGCCTCGCTTGGGGCACGTTCACGCCGAAGGCGAAGCCGCCTTCCTGGAGGGTCTTCAGGTATTGCGCGAACTCGTCGCGGCTGTCCTGCAGCTGCACGAACGCGGTCGGCTGGCCGCGCGCCGCGAGACCCGCCGCCTTCGCAAGGCGCTGCGTGTGGAACTGCATCTGCGAGGCGATTGAAACGTACGTCGCGTTGCGCGTGCGCGTCGTGGTGTCGAGATAGACGGCGCCCGCGGTGAGCAGCAACAGCAACGCGGCCGCCACGCCCAGGACCTGCATCTGGGAGGTGATGGGGCGATTGCCGATGAACGGGACGCGGAAGCCCGCGAGCGCGGAGGCAGAGCCTTCAGCCTTCGCGACCTTGGCCGCCGGGCGGGACCCCGTGCCCGTGGCGCTCACCGCCTTGATGTTGGTCATCGTCGACGACGACGCCGATCCCGTGCCGGGGCGTGCCGCGGCCTTGGGCTTGGATCCTCCACCGCCGCCAAGGCGCTTGAAGAAGTCGCCGATCGAGGACTTGGGTTTCGCTGCCTGTGCTTTCGCCATGTGCCTTGTCTCCTACGCGCCGACTTCCAGGAACCGCTGCTCTCGAACGAGGGCGGGCAAATCGAGCTCGAGCCAGCGCGTCGCGCCGGCATCGGTGTACACCGCGGCAATCCAGGGTGCCGCGTCGGGTGGCCGCGGGGCGGCCGTGAACTGTTCGGGGCTGCGAAGCCCCAGCATGCGCGAGACGAGCAGCCCCGCTCCGGCCACGAGGCGGTCGGAGATGAGGATCACGCGCCGCTCCACGCCGCCGGCCGTGGCCTCCCCGCCCTGGAAGGCGGAGAAATCGATCACGCTGTAGAGGTTGCCCCGCACGTTCGAGACGCCGCGGAACCACGGCTGCGTGAGCGGCACGCCAACCGTGGGCGGGACGGGGATCACCTCGTTCACCTGGTGCAGCGCCACGAACCAGTTCTCGTTGCCGACCTGGAAGCCGAGTTTCGACGAAAGCGCGGTGCGCGAGGCCGCCGTGCGGATGCGCTCCGCAACGGAGATCTGGAATTCGCGAAGGCCGGTGCGCCGCGCCATGCGTTATCCCAGCGCCTTGATCTTCTCGAGAAGGTCGTTCTCGCTGATGGGCTTGGTCACGTAGTCCTTGGCTCCCTGGCGAAGGCCCCAGATCTTGTCGGTCTCCTGGTCCTTCGTCGTGCAGATGATCACCGGGATGTGCTTGGTCTTGTCCTCGCGGGTGATGGCGCGCGTCGCCTGGAAGCCGTTCAGGCCCGGCATCACCACGTCCATGAGGATGAGATCGGGCTGCTCGGTTTTGGCGCGCTCGATGGCGGTCTCGCCGCTTTCGACGAGGAGCACGTCGTAGCCGCGCTTGCGCAAGACCCCTTCCATGAATGCGCGCTCGGTGGGCGAGTCGTCCACCACCATGATTTTCTTGATCGCCATGTTCCTATCTCACTCCATTCGAATTCGTGATCATGCGGGACTGCGCTGCGCGAGGTGGGACTCCACGGCCTTCAGCAGGCTTTCCTTCGTGAAAGGCTTGGTGAGGTACTCGTCGCTTCCCACCATGCGGCCGCGCGCGCGGTCGAACAGGCTGTCCTTCGAGGAAAGCATGATCACCGGTGTCGCGCGATGCTTGGCGTTCTTCTTGATCAGGGCGCAGGTCTGGTAGCCGTCCAGCCGGGGCATCATGATGTCGACGAAGATCAGGTCGGGCTGGTGGTCGGCGATCTTCGCGAGCGCGTCGAATCCGTTCTCGGCGAGGATCACCTGGCATCCGGCCTGCATGAGGAATATCTCCGCGCTTCGCCGGATCGTGTTGCTGTCGTCGATGACCATCACGCGCACGCCCGTGAGGTTCTTGGAATCCGCCAAGCGCTCTCTCGATCTCGTTATCGGCAGCTGCGGGGGCGAAGGGTGCCCGCGCATCCGGCGGGCCGCGTTCCCGGGCCGTCTGCTTGTGTCAGCTCCCCCTTCTTGTCGAGCCGCATCCTGCCGCGTTCTCTATAGGGGAACAGATTATTCCATTTGTGCTTTCAAAACAACTTTTTACTGCCAAAACAATTGCTAAGTTCTTTCTTCTAAAGCTCTTTCGAAATGGGGTATGGGAAGCGAGGCTGCCGCTAGAACTCGATCATCTCGAAGTCATCCTTGCGCGCGCCGCATTCGGGGCAGCACCAGCCCGCGGGTATGTCTTCCCAGCGGGTGCCCGGCGCGATTCCATCGTCGGGCCAGCCCTCGGCCTCGTCGTAGATCAGGCCGCACGCGAGGCAGCGCCAGCACTTGAGGGCACGGGGTTGAGTGGCGGGCGAGGACATGGATGGACGCGTCGGCGGTTGACGTAGAATGCGGGGGAAACGCCCGCGAGCGCTCTAAGGCGAGTCGATAATCGTAGGATCCCCGGTGTGCGCGCGCAACGCGGTCCGGGTTTCAAGTGTAACCCCCCGCTCGCCCCTTTCCATGAACGAGACGATCCAAACCCTTCCAGCGGTCCTCACGTTCGCGGCGACCGATCCCACGAGCGGCGCGGGACTGCAGGCCGACCTGCTCGCGCTCGCGAGCATGGGCTGCTATCCACTGTCCATCGTGACCGCGATCACCGTGCAGGACACGGCCGGCGTCGAATCCGTCTTCGCGATCGATCCGGACTGGGTCGCCGACCAGGCACGCTGCATCCTCGAGGACATTCCCGTCGCGGCGTTCAAGATGGGAATGCTCGGATCCACCGAGATCGTGACGATGGTGGCCGAAGTGGTCTCCGATTACCCCGACGTGCCGCTGGTGCTCGATCCGGTCTTCGCTTCGGGCCGCGGCGACGAATTCGCCAGCGAGGACATGGTGGCCGCGATACGCGAGCTGCTGGTGCCGCAGAGCACCGTGGTCACCCCCAACATCCCGGAGTTGAAACGCCTCGCGGGCGAGGACGAGAACGACAACGCGGACCTCGCCGAATGCGCGCAGGCGCTGCTCGACAGCGGCTGCGAATACGTGCTGGTCACGGGAACGCACGATTCAACGGCCGACGTCGTGAACACGCTCTACCACCGCGGCGGCGTGCTGCGCGCCGACACCTGGCAGCGCCTGCCCGGCAGCTACCACGGCTCCGGGTGCACGCTCGCGTCCGCGCTCGCCGCCAACCTCGCGCGCGGCCTCGACATCGGAGACGCGGTCTATGAGGCGCAGGACTACACGTGGCAGGCGCTCGCGCACGCTTTCAGGCCCGGCATGGGACAGTTCCTTCCCGACCGCCTCTTCTGGGCGCGCGACGGAAACGAGAACGGCGAGAAGTGAGATGGGCCGTCGCCTGGAGGGCCTCTACGCGATCACGCCCGAGTGTGCCGACACGGCGGACCTTGTTGCCCGCGTCGAACGCTGCCTCGAAGGCGGCGCGGCGCTCGTCCAGTACCGCGCGAAATCGGCCGCGCCCGCGTTGGCGCTCGAGCAGGCGCGTAGCCTCGCCGCCCTGTGCCGCTCCTTCGGCGTCCCGCTCATCGTGAACGATTCGATAGACCTCGCGCGAGCTTCGGGCGCGGACGGCGTGCACCTCGGGCGCGACGACGCGAGCGTGGCCGATGCGCGCGGGGCACTGCCGAACGCGATCATCGGCGTGTCTTGCTACGCCGACCCCGCGCTCGCGCGCATCGCCGCGAAGAACGGCGCCGACTACGTGGGAATCGGGAGCGTGTTCGCGTCGTCCACGAAGCCGAAAGCGGTGCGTGCCTCGCTCGCGAGCCTCGGTGAAGCGCGCCTTTGCGGATTGCCGGTCGCGGCCATCGGCGGCATCACCCTCGCCAATGCGGACGAAGCGCTCGCGGCCGGCGCCGACATGCTCGCCGTGATCACGGCGCTTTTCGATGCGCCGGACGTGCGCGGCGCCGCTCGAGCCTTCTCCAATCGATTCGATCAGGCAAACCGGGAGGCCCGTGGGCCGGCGCAGCAGCGAGCTCTTTGAGCGCTCGCAGCAACTCATTCCCGGCGGGGTGAACTCGCCGGTGCGCGCGTTCCGCGCCGTCGGCGGCGCGCCCGTGTTCATCCGCGAGGGCCGCGGCTCGCGCGTGATCGACGAGGACGGGCGCGAATACATCGACTACGTGGGATCGTGGGGCCCGCTGATCCTGGGACACGCGCATCCCGAGGTCGTGGAGGCCGTGGCGAGCGCGGCACGCCAGGGCCTTTCGTTCGGTGCGCCCACGGCGCGCGAGCTCGAGATGGCGGAGTTGCTCACCACGAGCCTGCCCTCGATGGAGCAGGTTCGTCTCGTGAGCTCGGGCACGGAAGCGGTGATGAGCGCGCTTCGCCTCGCGCGCGGCTACACGGGGCGGCCCCTCATCGTGAAGTTCGAGGGCTGCTACCACGGACACAGCGACTTCCTGCTGGTGAAAGCCGGTTCCGGCGCGCTCACCTTCGGCAATCCCACGTCCGCGGGCGTGCCGCCCGAGCTCACGTCCCTCACGCTCGTCCTCGACTACAACGATCCGCAGCAGGCCGAGGACGCGTTCGCGCGCCACGGCAAGGACATCGCCGTCGTCGTGCTGGAACCGGTGGCGGGGAACATGAATTTCGTGCGTCCCTCGGACCAATTCATCCACACGCTGCGCGACCTCTGCACGAAGCATGGCGCGGTGCTGCTCTTCGACGAGGTGATGACGGGATTTCGCGTGGGCCCGCGGGGCGCACAGGGAATCTTCGGCGTGACACCGGATCTCACCACACTCGGCAAAGTGATCGGCGGGGGAATGCCCGTGGGAGCCTTCGGTGGACGGCGCGACATCATGCAGAAGCTGGCCCCCGTGGGCCCGGTCTACCAGGCCGGCACGCTTTCGGGAAACCCCGTTGCCGTGGCGGCGGGCCTCGCGACGATCCGGCGCGTGCTGGAGCCCGGATTCTTCGATCGCCTGGGAACCGCTACCTCGAGGCTCATGGAGGGACTCGCCCGCGAAGCGCGCGATGCGGGAATCACATTCAGCGCGGCGAGCCTGGGCGGGATGTTCGGTTTCTTCTTCCGCGACGGTGTCCCGTCGTCCTTCGCGCATGTGATGCAGTCGGATCGCGAGGCCTTCAACCGCTTCTTCCACGCGATGCTCGATCGCGGCGTGTACCTGGCACCCTCGGCGTTCGAGGCGGGATTCGTCTCGTCGGCGCACTCGGAAGCCGACATCGCGGCGACCCTCGCGGCCGCGCGCGGCGCCTTCGCCGCGGAGCGCAACTGACGATGCTGCGCATCTTTCCGTCGCGAGCTCGCCTGGCGGGGCTGGGCCTCGCCTTCGCAGGGGCGATCATCGTGGCGCTCGCCGTGTTCGTGCTCCTCGACCTCGATCGCGAGACGCGCGTGAATCGCGAGGCCATCGCCGCGCAGCAAGTGAAGGACGCGCTGTATGCCGTGCGGACACAAGTGGTCGAGCTGCGCTCCGCGGCGCGCCTGGGTGCGCGCACGGGCGAAGCGTCCGCTTATCACAGCATCGAGGTGCGTTCGGCCGTAGTGGAGCGCGAACTCGCGAGCCTCGAAGCGCGTGCCGTGAAGGACGAGAACCTCGCCGTGGTGGGACCACTCGCCGACACCGCGAGGTTGCTGATCGTGCATGCGCGATCCATCGCCGGCGCGCGAAGCGCCCATGGAACCGAATCCGCCGACGCGCTCGTGCTTCGCGCCGATGCGTTGAGCGACGAAGCCACGACCGCGATCGACCGCTCGCTGGCGGCGCAGAGCCGCCGCGTCGACGAACGCAGCGCCGCGCAGATCGAGCTGGGAGAGCGCCTGCGCCGCTACATCGTGGGCCTGCTCGTGCTCGCGATCGCCGTGCTCGGAATGCTGTTCGCCGCGTACCAGCGCGTGCAGCGCCGCGAGCGCGAAGCCGTGCGGCGCATCGAGTACCTGGCGCACTACGACACGATCACCGGCCTGCCGAATCGTGCATTGCTCTCGGACCGGCTCGCGCAAGAGACGGCGCGCGCGCGGCGCGGCTCGGAAACCTTCGCCGTGCTGATGTTCGACCTCGACGGCTTCAAGGCGGTAAACGACACGTGGGGGCACGCGGCGGGCGATCGCGTGCTGGTGCAGGTGAGCGAACGCGCACGCCGTTGCATCCGCGCATCGGACACGGTCGGACGCCTGGGCGGCGACGAATTCCTGGCGATCCTTCCGCAGACCTCGCTCGAAGGCGCCATGGGGGTTGCAGAAAAACTGCGCGAGGCGCTGGCCGAACCCTATCCGCTCGACGGGGGAACGGGACGACTGACCGCGAGCGTGGGAGTGGGCCTCTTTCCGGACCATGGCAGCGATCCGGAATCGCTGCAGCGCGCCGCGGATGCGGCGCTCTATCAGGCCAAGCGCGAGGGAAAGAACCGGACGCTCGCCGCGGTGCGGCCTGCAAGCGCCAGGAACGCCGCCTAGGGCGTTACTGGAGTCCCGAGATGTACTCGACTACCGCCTTCATGTCGGGCTCCGCGAGCCTTGCGGCGATCGGCCCCATCACTTCGCTCGAGCGCGTTCCGTTCGCGTAGGCCTTGAGCCATCCCAGCAGCAGGTCGGGATACTGGCCCGCGAGGCGTGGATACTGCGCGGGAATTCCGTGTCCGCCGGCACCGTGGCAGCCGGCGCACGCCGGAACCCCAAGTTGCTTGTTGCCCCCGCGCCAGATCTTCTGCCCGCTCGAGGCGAGCGCCTTGTCGCGCGCCACGGAATGCACGGGCTTCTGCATCTCGAAGTAGTCTCCGACGCTTTGCATGTCCTCGGGCGAAAGGGTCGCGGCCATGGCCGTCATGATGGGGTTCACGCGTGTCCCCGACTTGAATGCGGCGAGCTGCTTGGCGATGTAGCCGGCGTTCTGTCCCGCGAGGTGCGGCTGCGCGGGAGACGGGCTCACGCCGTTCGCGCCGTGGCAGGCGGCGCATACAGTCGTGGCGATCTGCTGGCCCCGCTGCAGATCGGGCTTGGATTCAGGAGCCGGCGCCGCGGCGGCGGCGCTTGCGTAGACTAGCGCCATGAGTCCGGCAAAAAAACCCGTAAGGAAACGCATTCGGGAACCTCGAAAGGAAGAACCTGCCGATTTTAGCGTAGCGCGCCGTTCCCCCGCCAGCGCCACGCGAACCGGATCGTCGTTACCGCTTGCGAAAGCGGCCTATCGCCTCTCGGTGCACGATCCCCGGGAGCTTCCACCGCCGGGCGCTCCGGAGCTCGCATTCGCCGGCCGCAGCAACGCCGGCAAGTCGAGCGCGATCAACACGATCACGGGACGAAAGCGCCTTGCCTTCGTGAGCAAGTTGCCGGGACGCACGCAGCTCATCAATTTCTTCGCCCTGGGCGAGGCGGCCTTCCTCGTGGACCTTCCCGGATATGGCTATGCGGGCGTGCCGGCGGAAGTGCGGCGACACTGGGACACGCTCGTGGGCGGCTACGTCGCCGAGCGCGATTCGCTCGCGGGGGTGGTCGTGGTGATGGATGCGCGCCACCCGCTCACTCCGCTCGACCGCCGCCTCATCGAGTGGCTGCGCGACGCGGGGCGCCCGGTCCATGCGTTGCTCACGAAAGCCGACAAGATTTCGCGCCAGGCGGGCCAGCAAACGCTTGCAAAGGTTCGGCGCGAGTTGCAACAACTGTGTCCGGGCTCGACGGTGCAACTCTTCTCGAGCCTCAAGGGCGACGGCGTGGCCGAAGCGGCCGCAACGCTCGCGCAACTTGCGCGCGGAAAACAAAAAGCCCCGGCTAAAGGGGAGTAAAGCCGGGGCCAAAAATGCCTTAATTTGGGATTAAGGCTCCCGCTCAGGGAGGAGAAGCGGGGAAGGAGTAACCCTTCATCAGATGAGAGGGGCCCCGCGTGATAAAGTTCCCGACCCATTCACGTCCATGCGATCACCTTGAATCTGGGCCGCTTTCCCGCTCGGCGCATGCGCCGCAACCGCCGTGACGATTTCACGAGACGGCTCGTGCGCGAATCGCGCTTGTCGAGTGACGACCTGATCCTTCCCGTGTTCATTCGCGAGGGAAGCGGCGTGGTCGAGCCCGTGCCTTCGATGCCGGGCGTTTCCCGCCGCAGCATCGATGAGCTGATGCGCGTGGTCGAGCAAGCGCTCACATTGAAGATTCCCGCAATTGTCCTGTTTCCCGTCATCGACGCTTCGCAGAAGAGCGCGGGGGCCGAGGAGTCGTTCAATCCCGACGGACTCGTGCCGCGCTGCATCCGCGAGGTGAAGAAGCGCTTTCCCGAAATGGGCGTGATCACCGACGTCGCGCTCGATCCTTACACCACGCATGGACAGGACGGCCTGGTGGACGCCGCGGGCTACGTCGACAACGACGTGACGCTTCCCGTGCTGCAGAAGCAAGCGCTGTCGCATGCGCTCGCGGGCGCGGACATCGTCGCGCCGTCGGACATGATGGACGGGCGCATCGGCGCCATCCGCGAGGCGCTCGACGGCGAGCGGCAGATCCACGTGCGCATCCTCGCCTACGCGGCGAAATATGCATCGGCCTTCTACGGGCCTTTCCGCGACGCGGTGGGATCGGGCGCCAATCTCGGCAAGGGCGACAAGAAGTCCTACCAGATGGATCCGGGAAATTCCGACGAGGCGCTGCGCGAAGTGGCGCTCGACCTCGAGGAAGGCGCCGATTTCGTGATGGTGAAGCCCGCGATGCCATACCTCGACGTCGTGCGTCGCGTGAAGGAGCGCTTCGGCGTGCCGACGTTCGTCTACCAGGTGAGCGGCGAATTCGCGATGCTCAAGGCGGCCGCCCAGAACGGCTGGATCGATGGCGACGCGTGCATGATGGAAGCGCTGCTCGGGTTCAAGCGCGCCGGCGCCGACGCGATCCTCACGTATTTCGCCCTCGACGCCGCCCAGCGCATCCGCGAACGCGCCTAGCGCGCGAGCAGGGCCTCCACCTCGGCAAGGCGCGCCCGCGAGGGCGAATCTCCCGCTTCGGCCTTCGGCCTGGCCGGCGTGCGCTCGTCGTCGCGATCGAGCACGGTGAGAGTGACGGTCACGTCGTCCACGTCGAGACAGATCTGCGGCACTTCGTCCAGGTGCTCGCCGCGGCGGACGCGCCGCGAGCCTTCCTCGAAGCGGTAGCGCCTGTTCACGAGGAACATCGTGAGCGCCTTGGGATCATCGGTGAACAGCTGCAGGTTCACGTCCGAATGCATTCCCGCGGTTCCGGACAGCACCGAGCCCACGAGCGCGGGGCGGAAATCGTCGAATTCGCGCATCACCCTCACGGCGACCTCGCGAAGCCTGCGAAGTTGCGCGGGCTGCTCGTCCTTCTGGTAGAGCCCCTGGTATTCGCGCAGCGCCTCCTCGATCTCCTGGTTGTCGGGCAGGAGGTTCGCGTCGACGAGCCCCGCCTGGCGCGCGGCCTTCATCTTCGCGGCACCGTAGTCGGCCACGCCGTCCTCGGCCATCATGCGCGCGGCGATGTAGGCGATGTGCCTCCGCAGGTTCGTGTCGCGTCGCGAGCGGGACTTGGGCATCGCCTTCGGCTCTTTAGAAGATCTGGTTCTTCACTTCCTCGGGCGGACGGCTGCCGTCGCGCGCCATGGCATTGTCGTCGCTGAAGGGCGGCTGCGTCTCCTGGTAGAAGAACTCCGTCGTCTTGCCGGAGCCGTCGCGCTCGCGCAATCCCGTATCCGGGTTGATGTTCACCGCCACGATACCCGTGGGCGGGGTGAACTCGGTCTCCGGGACGCCCTTGAGCATCTTGCCTGCGTAGCCCATCCAGATCGGAAGCGCGGCGACACCGCCCGTCTCGTTGTTGCCGAGGTTGGCCGGCGTGTCGAACCCGAGCCAGGCGACGGCGACCAGCTTCGCCTGGAAGCCGCAGAACCAGGCATCGACGTGATCGTTGGTCGTGCCCGTCTTGCCCGCGAGATCCTGGCGGCCGAGCGCCATCGCCTTGGCGCCCGTTCCGTAACGGACCACGTCGCGCATCAGCGACGTCATGATGAACGCGTTGCGCGGGTCGAGCACGCGCTCCGCATCTTCGCCGGCCACCTCGGGCTTCGCCGAGTACAGGGCCTCGCCGCGGTTGTTCTCGATGCGCGCGATGAACCAGGGCTTCACGCGATAGCCGCCGTTGGCGAACACCGAATACGCGCCCGCCATCTGCAACGGCGTGGCGGACCCGGCGCCCAGCGCCATCGTGAGGTACGCCGGATGCATCTTCGCCTCGAATCCGAAGCGCTGGATGTAGTCCTGTGCATAGCCCGTGCCGATCGCCTGCAGCAACCGGATCGACACCATGTTCTTCGATTTGGCGATCGCGGTGCGCAGCCGCATGGGGCCTTCGTACTTCCCGTCGTAGTTCTTCGGCTCCCAGAGCTGGCCGCCGGTCTTCGATGCGTCGATCACGAACGGCGCGTCGTTGAGGATCGTGGCCGGCGTGAAGCCCTTCTCGAGCGCTGCCGAGTAGATGAACGGCTTGAAGCTGGAGCCCGGCTGCCGCCATGCCTGGGTCACGTGGTTGAACTTGTTCGCGTTGTAATCGAAGCCGCCGGCAAGCGCGAGAATCGCACCGTTGTGCGGGTCCAGCGAAACGAGCGCCGCTTCGGCCTTCGGAACCTGGGAGATCGCGTATTGGCCTTTCTCGGTCGCCTGGAGGCGAATGATCGAGCCCCGGTGGATCGAGTGGTCCGGGTTCTTGTCCGCCAACGCGTGCGCCGCGAATTTGAGGCCGTCGCCCGTTATGCGCACCTCTTCGCCCCGGCGCACCATCGCCCGCACCTCGGTGGGGGAGGCTTGCAGCACCACGGCCGGGAAGAGATCGCTGACTGTATCCCGGTCCGACAAGGCATCTTCGACGGCATCTTCGACTTCGCCGGCCTGCGCGGGCAGATCCACGTTCGCCTCGGGCCCCCGGTATCCGTGCCGGTGGTCGTACTCGAGGACCCCCGTCCGCAGGGAATCGTCGGCCGCCTCCTGCGCGTCACGGCGGAGGGTCGTATAGACCTTGAGTCCGTTCACGTAGGCCGCCTCTCCGAATTGCTCCACCACGGCGGCGCGGGCCATCTCGGCAACGTAGTCAGCCCTTACTACGAACGTCTCCCGCTGGTTCGGGTTGAGCCGGAGGGGCTCGGTCATGGCTTTCTTGAAAAGGTCGTCGCTCAGCCAACCCAGGTCGTGCATGCGGCGTAGTACATATTGTTGACGCCATTGGGCTTTTTTCGGATTCACGAAAGGATTCTGCTTGGAGGGCGCCTGGGGCAACCCGGCCAGGATGGCCGCCTCGGCCGGGGTCAGGTCCGCCAGGTTCTTGCCGAAATAGACGTTGGCGGCGGCGCCGAAGCCGTACGCCCGCTGGCCCAGGAAGATCTGGTTGATATAGAGCTCGAGGATCTGGTCCTTGCTGAGGTTGGCCTCGATCTTGAAGGCGAGCAGGACCTCGGAGAGCTTCCGCGCGAACGTCTTTTCCCGGGTCAGGAAGAAGGTCCGCGCGACCTGCATGGTGATGGTGCTGGCGCCTTCGCGGCGACCCTGGAGGTTGGCCCAGGCCGCCCGGGCGACCCCGCCGAAATCGACGCCGCCGTGCTGGTAGAAGTGATCGTCTTCGGCTGCGAGGATGGCGGCCTTCATGACCTGCGGGACGTCCTGGATCTTCACGACCGCCCGCTTTTCCTCGCCGAACTCGCCGATCTGCTCACCTTCTGCGCTGTAGATGCGCAGCGGAACCTTCGGGCGGTAATCGGTGAGGACCTCGAGGCTCGGCAGGTTGGGCCAGAGCAGGACGACCGTGAGCGCCCCCACCCCCATGCCGACCAGCACCAGGGACACAGCGATCAGGGCCGGATAAAACCACCAACGGGAAGTCATCGAGCGCCGCGGGCGCGGACCGGCGCGGTTGCGCTGCCGGGCCGTTCGCCAAATCAATTTGCAGCGGCCATTATAGTCGCTGTAGTCATGCTAAAGCCTTGCCACAAAATGCTTTACAGGCCTTGGACTTGTTGCTAGCATCTAAAGTAGATTCTTCGTTTGGGTGCTAACCTTCCACCATGCTTAAAGAAAAATTAGCCGCCCAGTTCGACTTCCTGAAAGCTAAAGCGCCGCCCCTCGTGGGCTGCGACATCAGCTCGTCCTCGGTCAAGATGGTGGAGATCGCGGAGGCGGGCCGTAACGTCTATCGCGTCGAGCGATATGCGATCGAGCCGCTCCCCAAGGACACGGTAGTCGACGGGAACATCGCCAACATCGAGGCCGCCGGCGAGGCGATCAAGCGGGCCCACAAGTCGCTGGGATCCCGCATCAAGACAATCGCCCTCGCGCTGCCGGCCGCCGCGGTGATCACCAAGAAGGTGATCCTGCCCGGTAACCAGCGGGAAGAGGACATGGAGGTCCAGGTCCAGGGCGAGGCGAACCAGTACATCCCGTTCTCCCTCGACGAGGTGAACCTCGATTTCCAGGTGCTGGGGCCCGCGCCCTCGGGAGACGACGAGGTCGAGGTGCTGATCGCAGCTTCGCGCAAGGAAAAGATCGAGGACCGCGTCGCGGCCGCTGAAGCCGCCGGCCTCAAGACGATCGTGATGGACGTCGAGTCCTTCTGCGCGCAGACCGCCTTCGAGCTGATCTGCGGGGGCAGCTCCGGCATCTCCGAAAGCGACGTCACCGTGATCGTCGACATCGGCGCGACCGTGACACGCGTGACCGTCGTGCACAACGGCCAGACGGTGTACACCCGCGAGCAACAGATCGGCGGCAACAACCTCACGCAGGACATCGCCCGGCAGTTCGACATGCCCGTGGAGGAAGCCGAAGCCGCCAAGCGCGTCGGCAACCTGCCCGAGAACTTCGGACCCGACGTGCTCCAGCCCTTCAACGAGAAGATCGTGCTGGAGATCCAGCGCGCCCTTCAGTTCTTCTTCACGTCGACGCAATTCAACAAGGTCGACCACATCCTTCTCACCGGCGGCTGCGCGATGCTCGACGGCCTGGAGGAAATGGTCGCGCAGCGCACGCAGGTGCACACCGTGGTCGCGAACCCGTTCGCGAACATGGCGCTGTCGTCGAAAATCAAGCCTCGCCAGCTCACCATCGACGCGCCGTCGCTCATGGTCGCGTGCGGTCTGGCGATGCGGAGGTTCGACCCTTCATGATCCGCGTCAACCTACTTCCCCACCGCGAGGAAAAGCGAAAGCGCCGCCAGCAGCAGTTCGCGGTCCTCGCGGGCATCGCCATAGCGCTCGGCCTCGTGGTCGCGGGCGGTGTGTGGTTCTTCCTCGACCAGCAGGTCGACCAGCAGCAGCGCAACGTCGCGTACATGAAAGGCGAGATCGACAAGCTCGACAAGCAGATCGAGGAGATCCGCAAGATCCGCGAGGAAACCGCCGCGCTGCTCGCCAAGAAACAGGTGGTCGAGGGCCTGCAGAGCAACCGCTCGGAGCCGGTCCAGCTGCTCGACCAGCTGCTGCGCCAGCTTCCCGAGGGCGTCTATTTGAAGCAGGTCCGCCAGTCCGGTCCCAAGGTGAACATCGTGGGCTTCGCGCAATCGAACGCGCGCGTCTCGACCCTGATGCGCAACCTCGGCGCGTCCCCGTACCTGGAGAACCCGGAGTTGGTCGAGATCCACGCGGTGAACGCCAATGACAAGGCGGGCTCGCGGATCAACGAATTCAACATGAACATCTCGATCAAGCGCGCCCAGCCCGAAGATGCACGGGCCTCGGGCAAGGGCGGGCCGGCCAAGGCCGGAGGGGCGAAATGAACCTGATCGAAGAGCTGAGGCAGCTAGACCCGAAGCAGCCCGGAAACTGGCCCTGGCCGGTCAAGGCGGGCGCGTTCGTGCTCATTTTCATCGCCCTGCAGGTCGGCGCCTATTTCATCTTCTGGCAGGCACAGGCCGATGCGATCGAAAAGGGCCACCAGGACGTGGACAAGCAGAAGGAAACGTTCCTCGAGAAGAAGAAGCTCGCCGTCAACCTCGATGCGTACAAGCAGCAGCGCGCGGAGATCGAGCAGTCGTTCGGCGCGCTGTTGAAGCAGCTGCCCAACAAGAGCGAGATGGACGCGCTGCTGATCGACATCAACCAGGCGGGCCTCGGCCGGGGCCTCGCGTTCGACCTGTTCAAGCCCGCCGCGACGGAGAACTTCACGGAGTTCTACGCCGAGCTGCCGGTCTCGATCAAGGTGACGGGCAACTACCACGACCTCGGCGCCTTCGCGAGCGACGTGGCGAAGATGCCGCGCATCGTGCTGCTCACGGACATCAAGCTCGACCCGCCGAACCCGAACGGCCAGCTCACGATGGAGGCGGTGGCGAAGACCTATCGCTACCTCGATGAGGAAGAAGTCTCGAAGCAGCGCAAAGACTCGAAGAAGAAGCCGGGGGGCAAGTAATGAAGCGACTCCTGATCCCCATCGCCGCGGCCGCCCTGCTTGGGGGCTGCAGCTCGGAAATGGACGAGCTCAAGCAGTTCGTGCGCGACTCCGACAAGGGATTGCCGCGCCGCATCGATCCCCTTCCGGCCGTGAAGCCGTTCGAGCCCTTCACCTACGAGGGCTTCGACCTTCCCGACCCCTTCAAGCCGCGCAAGCTCTCCGCGCCCAAGGAAGGCAGCGGTGGTGGCCTCGCGCCCGACCTGAACCGCCGCAAGGAGCCGCTCGAAGCGTTCCCGCTCGAGCAGCTGAAGATGGTGGGCACGCTTTCGCAAGGCAACGACATCTACGCCCTGGTTCGGGCCGACAAGACCCTCTACCGGGTGAAGAAGGGCAACTACATGGGTCAGAACTTCGGATTGATCACCGACGTGACCGACAGCGAAATCAAGCTGAAGGAAATCGTCCAAGACAGCGCCGGCGATTGGGCCGAACGCCAAAGCGTGCTGCCGCTGCTCGAAGAAGCCGGAAAAGGGGGAAGCAAGTGAAGACAACGCTCCGCAACGCAATCGGCAAGGTCGGGACCGCGCTCGCAGCGCTGGCCCTCGTGCTCGCCGCCCCGCTCGCGTGGGCCCAGGCCGGCGCGAAGAACAGCGTCGACTCGATCAACTTCTCCCAGGTCCAGGGCGGGAAGATCATCGTGAAGGTGGGTCTCAGGGAAGCGCTCGCCGCCGTGCCGCAGGGCTTCACGGTCAGCAACCCGCCGCGCATCGCCATCGACCTGCCCGACACGGCCAACGGCCTGAACCGCAACCAGATCGAAGCCGGTGAGGGCGACCTGAAGAGCGTGTCCATCGTCCAGACGGGCAATCGCACGCGCCTCGTGATGAACCTCACGCGCACGCTCACATATACCCAGGCAGTCGACGGCAACCAATTGGTCGTCACAATCGATGCGTCGCAGGCGCCGCTGGGCGTCGCCGCGGGCGGCAGCACGCCGACGGCCTCGAGCACGATGTTCGCCGAGACGCCGGCCGGAATGACGACGCGCTTCAACCTGCGCGACGTCGATTTCCGTCGCGGGCAGAGCTCCGAAGGCCGCGTGGTCGTGGATCTCTCGTCGGCCAACATCGGCATCGACATCCGCCAGCAGGGCCGCCAGCTCCTCGTCGACTTCATCAACACCAACGTGCCGCGCAACCTCGTCCGCCGCCTGGACGTGGGCGACTTCGGCACGCCGGTGCGCTTCGTCGACACGTTCGAGCAGGGTGGCAATGCGCGCATGGTGATCGAGCCGCGCGGCATCTGGGAGTACTCGGCCTACCAGACGGACACGCAGTTCATCGTCGAGGTGAAGCCCGTCAAGGAAGACCCGAACCGCCTCGTGCAGAGCTCCACGCCGGGCTACTCGGGCGAGAAGCTCTCGCTCAACTTCCAGAACGTCGAGGTCCGCGCGGTGCTGCAGGTGATCGCCGACTTCACGGGCCTGAACATCATCACGAGCGACACCGTCGGCGGCAACCTCACGCTGCGCCTGAAGGACGTGCCGTGGGACCAGGCGCTCGACATCATCCTTCAGGCCAAGGGCCTGTCGAAGCGCAAGAACGGCAACGTGGTCCTGATCGCGCCCACCGATGAGCTCGCCGCGAAGGAGAAGCTCGCCCTCGAGGCGCAAGCCGCGGTCTCCGACCTGGAGCCCGTGCGCACCGAGTCGTATGCGCTCTCGTACGCCAAGGCCGAGGATCTCCAGAAGCTGCTTTCGAACAAGGACCAGAAGATCCTCTCGAAACGCGGAAGCGCCACAATCGACGAGCGCACCAACACCCTGTTCGTCCAGGACACGGGCGCGCGCCTCGAGGAAGCCCGCCGCCTGGTGCTCCAGCTCGACGTCCCGGTCCGCCAGGTGCTGATCGAGGCCCGCATCGTGATCGCCGACGACAACTGGGCCCGCACGCTCGGCGTGCGCTTCGGCACGCAGTCGGCGTTCAACACGGGCAACTACAACATCGGCGTGTCGGGCACGCTCACGGACACGTCCACCCCGATAGCGGGCAACCCGTCCTCGCGCGGTTCTTCCTCGCTCGCCTACTCCGGGAATCCCTCGCCGTTCACCATCCAGGGCGCCGGCGTCGGGACGATCCCGATCGGTGCGCAGCCCGAGCAGCTCAACGTGAACCTGCCTGTGGCGGGCGCGGCCGGCTCCATCGGCCTGTCGATCCTGAACCTCGGCAGCGGCAACCTCGTGAACCTCGAGCTCTCCGCCCTCGAATCGGATAACCGCGGCAAGATCGTTTCGAGCCCGCGTGTCGTCACGGCCGACAAGAAGAAGGCGATCATCTCGCAGGGCACGGAGATTCCGTACCTCACGGCCGCCGCGAGCGGCGCCACGACGGTGTCGTTCAAGCCCGCCGTGCTGCAGCTCGCCGTCACGCCGCGCATCACGCCGGACGATCGCATCATCATGGACCTGGAAGTGAAGAACGACTCCGTCGGAACTGTCTTCTCGGGCATCCCGTCGATCGACACGAAGGCAGTGACGACCCAGGTGCTCGTCGACAACGGCGACACGATCGTGCTGGGCGGCATCTTCCAGCAGGAGACGCGCACCACGACCACCAAGGTCCCGTTCCTCGGCGACCTGCCGATCCTGGGCTACCTCTTCAAGACGACCGCGAAGACGGACAACAAGACGGAGCTCCTGATCTTCGTGACGCCGCGGATCGTCAAGGATTCGCTGACCGCGCGCTGACCCTTCAAGCCAACTCGAAAGCCCCGGTCCTTCCGGGGCTTTTTTTTCGCTATGCTCGATGGCAGGACATGAAGACATCGCCATGGGCCGAGGCAACATCTTCCTCGTGGGCATGATGGGCGCCGGCAAGACGACGCTCGGGAAGGCGCTCGCGCACAGGATGGGCCACGAATTCATCGACACCGACCGCATCCTCGTGGAGCGCACCGGCGTTCCCGTGGCGACCATTTTCGAGATCGAGGGCGAGGTGGGCTTCCGCAAGCGCGAATCGGCGGTGCTCGCGGAGATCGCCGGACGGGAAGGATATGTCGTGGCTACGGGCGGCGGCGTCGTGCTCGACGAGGAGAATCGCCGCGTGATGCGCGGGTCCGGCACCGTGGTCTACCTGCGCGCCCGCCTCGAGAACCTGTGGGAGCGCACCCGCCACGACACCACGCGGCCGCTGCTGTCCACGGCCGACCCGCGCGGCACGCTTCAAGCCCTGCTCGAGGAGCGCGAGCCCCTCTACCGCGACGCCGCGCACGTCATTGTCGATACCGGATCCCAAAGCTCGAGCACGCTCGTGACCCGCGTGCTCTCCGCCTTGCGCGAACGCGAATCGCCCGGAGCCTCGCAATGAGCGCGACACTGCGCGTCGAGCTCGGCGATCGCTCCTACGACATCCACATCGGCGCGGGGCTGCTCGGACAGACTTCGCTCTTCGAGAAGCACGTGCGCGGACGCACGGCGGCCATCGTGACAAACGACACCGTGGCGGCGCTCTTCGCGGCGCGCCTCGAGGCCACGCTCGCAGCGGCGGCAGCCAGGGTGATTCGCATCACGCTGCCCGATGGCGAGGCGCACAAGACGTGGCAGACACTCGACAAGGTGTTCGATCAGCTCCTGCGCGCACAGGCCGACCGCAGGACGGTGCTGGTTGCGCTCGGCGGTGGCGTCGTGGGCGACATCGCGGGATTCGCGGCGGCCACCTACCAGAGGGGAATCGCTCACCTGCAGGTTCCCACCACGTTGCTCGCGCAGGTGGACTCTTCCGTCGGTGGAAAGACCGCGATCAACCATCCCCTCGGAAAGAACATGATCGGCGCGTTCCACCAGCCGGCGGTGGTGGTGGCCGATCTCGATTCCCTCGCCACACTCCCCGCGCGGGAATACGCGGCCGGGCTCGCCGAGGTCGTGAAGTACGGCGCGATACACGATCTGGCATTCCTCTCGTGGATCGAAGGCCACGCCGATGCGCTCCTCGGCCGCGACGTCGCCGCGCTGGAGCACGCCGTGCGCCGGTCGTGCGAGATCAAGGCGCTGATCGTCGCTCGCGACGAGCGCGAATCGGGAGCGCGCGCGCTCCTCAATTTCGGACATACGTTCGGACATGCGATCGAGTCGGCCGCCGGGTACGGAACGGTCCTGCATGGAGAGGCGGTCGCGACGGGCATGGCGCTCGCGGCGAAATTCTCGGCTCGGACGGGACGCATCCGCGAGGCGGATGCCGCGAGGCTCATCGCGCTGCTCGAGCGCCTGAAGCTGCCCGTGGTCCCGCCGCGCTTTCCCGTGGGCACATGGCTCGAGTACATGGGACGCGACAAGAAGAACGAGGGCGGCCGGATCACGCTCATCCTGCTCGACGCGCTGGGCGCCGGCGCCGTGGTGAAGGACGCGGCCCCGCGCGAGCTCGAGTCGTTCCTGGCGGCGACCTAGCCGCCCGCGGCCTTCTCGATCCGCTTGAGGAACACGGTCATCTCCTTCGCGGCCTGCTTGTCGCCGCGGCTCGTGGCGGCCTCGATACCGCTACGGTAAGCGGCGGCCGCGCCCTGCTCATCACCGCCCGCTTCGAGCGCCTTTCCGAGCAGCTTCCACGCCGCCGAATAGCTGGCGTCGTGCGCGACCGCGGCGCGAAGGTGCGTGATCGCGCGCTCCGCGTTCCCGGCCTTCAGGTAGTGCATTCCAAGGCCGAATCGCAGCAGCGCATCGTCCTTTCCCGACGCCAGAAGTGCCTCGAACCGCTCGGCCGGATCCATGTCATTCACGGTATCATGGGCCGCATGCGTGCGAGTGCCGGCCCGCGCGATTTGCAACGCAAAAAAATCCTGGAGGGTTCGATGTCGCGAATGATTCGGGTCGCAGCGGTCGCCATTCTTTCGGCCGTCGCATCGCTGGGCGCGTTTGCCGAGCGTGAAATCTCGGTGGGACTGCAGGCGGCGATCACGTCGATCGATCCGCACTATCACAACCTTTCGCCCAACAACAGCCTGCTGCTGCACATCTACGAGCCGCTCGTGCTGCGCGATCCCGACGGCAAGCTCGCCCCGGGGCTCGCCGTCTCCTGGCGCGCCGTGGACGACCTCACCTGGGAGTTCAAGCTTCGCAAGGGCGTGAAGTTCCACGATGGCTCGCCCTTCACGGCCGAGGACGTCGTCGCAACCTACAAGCGCGTGCCCAACGTCCCCAATAGTCCGTCGTCGATGGCGACATTCGTGAAGCCCATCGTCGAGACCCGGATCGTCGATCCGTACACAATCATCTTCAAGACGGCCGCGCCGCACGTGCTCCTGCCGAGCGACCTCGCCGCCGTGGACATCATTCCGAAGGCGGTGGCCGAGAAGGCGACCACGGAGGATTTCAATTCCGGCAAGGCCGCGATCGGCACCGGCCCCTACAGGTTCGTCGAGTACATTCCGAACCAGCGCGTGGTGCTGAAGGCCAACTACGGATACTGGGGCGGCGAGGAACCCTGGGACAAGGTCACGTTCAAGATCCTGTCGAATCCCTCGGCGCGCGTGGCGGCGCTCCTCTCGGGCGACGTGCAGATGATCGAGACCGTCCCGACGGCCGACATCGCCAGGCTCTCGACGGACAGGAATTTCGCGCTCGCGGACAAGGTCTCCAATCGCGTGATCTACGTGCACCTCTACCAGTGGAACGACAAGGCAGCGCCCGGCGTCACGTCGAAGGACGGCTCGCCGCTCGGCAAGAACCCGTTCATGGATCCGCGCGTGCGCAAGGCGCTTTCGATCGCGATCAACCGCGACGCGATCGCCGACCGCATCATGGAGAAGAGAGCGGTTCCCGCGGGGCAGCTGCTCCCCGACTCCTTCCCCGGGACGAGCAGGAAGCTCAAGCCCGCCAAGTACGATCCCGAGCGCGCGAAGAAGCTTCTCGCCGAGGCGGGCTACCCCGACGGCTTCGCGCTCACCGTGTACGGCACGAACAATCGCTACATCAACGACGACAAGATCGCCCAGGCGCTCGCGCAGTTCTACTCGCGCATCGGCATCGATGCGAAGGTGGAGACGATGCCATCGAGCGTGTATTTCACGCGCGCCACCAAGGGCGATTTCGGCTACATGCTGCTCGGCTGGGGCACGGAATCTTGCGAGCAGGGCTCGAGCCTGCGCTCGCTCCTCGCGACCCGGGACCCCGCGAAAGGCATGGGCACCACCAACCGCGCCCACTACTCGAACCCGGAGTTCGACAAGCAGCTCGACGACGCGCTCACGACCATGGACGACAAGAAGCGCGAGGCGATGATCGAGCAGGCCGCCGAGACGGCGATGAACGACACCGCGCTCATCCCGATCCACTACGAGGTGAGCACGTGGGCGACGGCCAAGGGATACAGGTACACGCCGCGCGTCGACCAGTACACGCTCGTGATGGACCTCAAGCCCGCGCGCTAGCCGCGGCGCGAAGCCATGCTCGCATTCACGCTTCGCCGCCTGGGACAGAGCCTGCTCGTCCTCGCGGCGATGTCGTTCCTGGTGTTCGTGGGCGTGTACGCGATCGGCAATCCCGTCGAGCTCCTCGTGAACCCGCAGGCCGACGACGCCGAGCGATTGCGCGCCACCATCGCGCTCGGTCTGGACAAGCCTTTCCTGCAGCAATACGCGAGCTTTCTCGCAGGCGCCCTGCATGGCGACCTCGGTCGATCGTTCGTCTACAACATCCCGGCCATCCAGCTGATCCTGGACAAGCTCCCCGCGACGCTGGAACTCGCCGGGGTCGCGATGGCGATGGCGATCGTCCTGGGGATCCCGCTGGGCCTCATCGCGGGACTCAAGCCCGACTCGTGGATCGGACGGGCGATCATGGCCGGGTCGATCCTCGGCTTCAGCCTGCCGACGTTCTGGGTTGGCCTCGTGCTCATCATGTTGTTCTCCGTGCACCTGGGATGGCTGCCGCCCAATGGGCGCGGCGAGACCGTGGCGCTTCTCGGCATCCCGGTGAGCTTCCTCACCCTCGATGGCCTGAGGCATCTCGCGATGCCCGCCGCGAACCTCGCGATCTTCAAGCTCTCGCTGCTCGTTCGCCTCACGCGCGCCGGCACGCGCGAGGCCTTGCTCCAGGACTACGTGAAGTTCGCGAGGGCGAAGGGCCTGGCGCCGCGGCGCGTGATCGGCGTGCACGTTCTGAAGAACATCCTGATCCCGATCGTCACGGTGATCGGACTGGAGCTGGGATCCGTGATCGCGTTCGCCGTCGTCACGGAATCGATCTTCGCGTGGCCCGGAAGCGGCAAGCTCCTCATCGACTCCATCAACCAGCTCGACCGCCCCGTGATCGTCGCCTACCTGATGGTGACCGTCACGATCTTCATCGCCATCAACTTCCTGGTCGACGTGCTGTACTCGGCGCTCGATCCGCGCGTGCGCCTGGGCGCGGCGGCCTCGGCGCACTGACCCCGGCATGAGCAGCGCCGTCGGCGAAACCCCCGTCCTTGCCGAAGTCCCGGCCACGCCGCAATCGCCCTGGCGGCGTTTCGCCTCCGAATTCGCGGAAAGCCGGCTCGCGCTCGCCGGCCTCGCGGTCCTCGTGGCGCTCGTCGCCGTCGCCGTCGCCGCGCCGCTCATCTCGCCGCAGAATCCCTACGACCTTGCGCAGCTCGACGTCCTCGATTCGAAGCTCGCGCCGGGCGAGCACTCCGCCGCGGGCAAGACCTATTGGCTGGGAACGGACGACCAGGGACGCGACATGCTCTCCGGCATCTTCTATGGGCTGAGGATCTCGCTCACGGTGGGCGTGACGAGCACGGTCATCGCGCTCGCGCTGGGCCTCGTGCTCGGCCTCGCCGCGGCGTACTTCGAGGGATGGGTCGACATCGCGGTCATGCGCGTCGCCGACATCCAGCTCTCGTTCCCAGCGATCCTCATCGCGCTCATCCTGCTCGCCATGATGGGACAAGGCACCGGCAAGATCATCGCCGCGCTGGTCACGGTGCAGTGGGCCTACTACGCACGCACTGTGCGTTCGGTGGCGATCGTCGAGCGGCGCAAGGAATATATAGAGGCGGCGCGCGCGCTCGCGCTCTCGCAGCCGCGCATCCTCTTGCGGCACCTGCTGCCCAATTGCCTGCCGCCGCTCATCGTCGTTGCCACGGTGCAGGTGGCCCACGCGATCTCCCTCGAGGCCACGCTGTCGTTCCTCGGGCTGGGACTTCCAATCACCGAACCTTCGCTGGGATTGCTGATCGCCAACGGCTTCCAATACCTGCTTTCGGGCACGTACTGGATCAGCTTCTACCCGGGCCTCGCGTTGCTCGCGACGATCGTCTCAATCAACCTCGTCGCCGACCAGCTGCGCGACGTGCTGAATCCGCGGCTGAAGAAATGACCGCCGCGGTGCCGCTCCTCGACGTGGACGGCCTGAAGATGCATTTCTTCACGCGCGAGGGCATCGTCAAGGCCGTGGACGACGTGAGCTTCCGCGTGGAGCGAGGCCGCGTGCTGGGCCTCGTGGGCGAGTCGGGATCCGGCAAGTCCATGACGGGCTATTCGATCATGGGCCTCGTCGATCCGCCGGGACGCATCGTCGCGGGGCGCATCTGCCTCGACGGCATCGACCTGTCCACGCTCGGTGAAGACGCGCGCCGCAGGCTTCGCGGCGGACGAGTCGCGATGATCTTCCAGGACCCGATGATGACCCTCAATCCGGTCCTTCGCATCGACACGCAGATGGTGGAAGCCGTGCTCGCGCACCAGTCGGTATCGCGGGCGAGCGCGCTGGAGCGATGCCGCGAGGCGCTCTCGCGGGTCGGCATTTCTTCCCCGGATGAGAGGCTGCGCAGTTATCCCCACGAATTTTCCGGCGGGATGCGCCAGCGCGTGGCCATCGCCATCGCGATGCTGAACAAGCCCGACCTCATCATCGCCGACGAGCCCACCACCGCGCTCGATGTGACAGTGCAGGGGCAGATCCTCTCGCAGATGCAGGCGCTTTGCCGCGAAACGGGCGCCGGGCTCATCTGGATCACCCACGACCTGTCCGTCATCGCGGGTCTCGCCGACGAGGTCTGCGTGATGTACGCGGGCCGTATCGTGGAGTCGGGCTCCGTGGACGAAGTCCTCGACCAGCCCATGCATCCCTACACGCGCGGCCTCATCGAATCGGTGCCCAGCCGCAATACGCCCGGCCGCCCGCTCGCGCAGATTCGCGGAATGGCGCCATCGCCGTTCGCCCTGGACGCGGGGTGCGCGTTTCGCGAGCGATGCACGCGGGCGGTGGACGCATGCCAAGTGGCGCCTGCGCCGAGCTCGCCTGCGCGCGGGCGCACGCTGCGTTGCGTGAACCCCGCATGACGACGGCTTCCCCCATGGTCGAGTTGCGCGGCGTGTCCAAGCGCTTCGCGGGCCGCACGGACCTCGCCGATCAGTTGGCGCGCCTCGTCCGTCCCCCGGCGAACGATGGCAGCGTGCGCGCGCTGGACGACGTGAGCCTGCACGTGAACGAGCGCGAGGTCGTGGGCCTCGTCGGAGAGTCCGGGTGCGGAAAGTCCACGCTCGGGCGCATCGTTTCGCGGATCCTCGAGGCGAGCGGCGGCGAAATCCTGTGGCGAGGCAGGCCGTACCAGGAGTTCGAAGGCAACGCCTCGCGAAGCGAACGGCTTGCGGTCCAGATGATCTTCCAGGACCCGTATGCGTCGCTCAATCCGCGCATGCGCGTGGCCGACATCGTGGGCGAAGCGCCGGTGGTCCACGGCATCGTTGCAGCGCAGGAGCGTGACGGCTATGTGGCGGAGATGCTTTCGCGCGTGGGCCTCGATCGCTCCGCGATGCGGAGATTTCCGCATCAATTCTCCGGCGGCCAGCGAAGCCGCATCGGCATCGCGCGCGCGCTGGCAGTCAAGCCGCGCTTCCTCGTGTGCGATGAAGCGGTGGCGGCCCTGGACGTTTCGATCCAGGCGCAAGTGCTGAACCTCTTCATCCGGCTACGCGAAGAGCTGGCACTCACGTACCTGTTCATCAGTCACGATCTCGGCGTGATCCGCCACCTCTCCGATCGCATCGTCGTGATGTACCTGGGCCGCATCGTCGAGTCGGGCCCCACCGCCGAGGTCTACGGGAAGCCCAACCATCCCTATACCTCGGCGCTCATCGCCGAGGTCCCGCGCATCGAAACCCGCCATCGCACTTATGTCCCGATCCGCGGCGAGATTCCTTCCCCGCTCGCGCCGCCTTCGGGCTGCCATTTCCATCCGCGATGCCCCCATGCGTTCGCCCGCTGCCGGGAGGAAATCCCGGGCTTGCGCGAGATCGCACCGGGAAGGCACTCGGCCTGCCACCTGAACGAGACACGAACATGATCGCTCCTTTCCTCATCACCCGGCCTTCGGGCCGCCGCGTGCCGCTGGTCCTCGACTCGCCCCATAGCGGCTCGCAATATCCGGCCGATTTCGGGCCCGCCCTCCAGATCGAGGCCTTGCGCGCTTCCGAAGACGCGTTCGTCGACGAGCTCTATGGATCCGGGCCGGCGTTAGGCGCCACGCTGGTCGCGGCGACTTTCCCGCGCAGCTACATCGATCCGAACCGGTCGCTGCTCGACATCGACGCCTCCCTCCTTGCCGCGCCGTGGCCGGGGCCCGCGGTCCCGAGCCGCAAGACCGAGCTTGGAGTGGGGCTCATCTGGCGCATCCTCGACTCCGGCGAAGCAATCTATGCACGCAAGCTCTCCATCGAGGAAGTGAAGGAACGCATCGTCGCGTACCACCAGCCCTACCAGCGCGCGGTGAAGGACGCCCTTGACGAGGCGCACGAACATTTCGGCGCGGTCTGGCACATCAACTGCCACTCGATGCCGGCGCTGAGCGGCCGGATCTCCGAGGAAGGTCCCGGCAAGCCGCGCGCGGATTTCGTCCTGGGCGATCGCGACGGAACGACCTGCGAGCCCGAATTCACCGCGTTCGTCGCGAAGACGCTTCGCGCGATGGGCTACGACGTGAAGATCAACGATCCGTACAAGGGCGTGGAGCTGGTACGCGCGTTCTCCGACCCGCCCGCCCATCGGCACAGCCTGCAGGTCGAGGTGAACCGCAAGCTCTACATGGACGAGGCCACGCGCGCGAAGAACGCGGGCTTCGGGAAGTTGAGCTCCGACATCGAGCGAATGCTTGCGGCGGTGGCCGGCTACGCCGAGCAGCGCTCCCACGCGTGCGGCGCGGGCCACGACCACCATGGCCACCATGGACACCATGGCCACGATCACGATCATAATCACGATCACGGCCATTCCCATGGCCACTCCCACGACCACGAGCACTGAGAAATCCCATGCCTGCCATCACCGTTGAGCTCCAGGCTCCCGACATCGAGCGCCATCGTCAATCCGACACGGGGACGGAGTTCGTCCACACCTTCGACAGCGGCAAGCCGGGCCCCCACGCCATGGTCGTGGCGCTCACCCACGGCAACGAGATCTGCGGCGCCATCGTGGTCGACCGGCTGCTTGCGCGGGAGCTTCGCCCGACGCGCGGAAAGCTCACGCTCGCTTTCGCGAACGTCGCGGCATTCTCGAAGTTCGACCCCAACAATCCCTACGCGACACGATTCGTGGACGAGGATTTCAACCGGGTCTGGACCGCGGCCACGCTCGACGGGACGCGCGACAGCACCGAGCTTCGCCGCGCGCGCGAGCTTCGACCCTTCGTCGAATCCGCGGATTTCCTGCTCGACATCCATTCCATGCTGGAGCCGAGCCCGCCCGTGATGATCTGCGGGCCGCTCGAGAAGGGCATCCGCCTGGCGTTCGACATCGGCATTCCCCAGCACATCGTGAGCGACACGGGGCACGCGAACGGAACCCGCATGCGCGATTTCGGCGAGTTCGGCGATCCAGCCAGCCCGAAGAACGCGCTGCTCATCGAGTGCGGGCAGCATTGGGAGCGCAGCTCCGAGCGCGTCGCGTGGCAGACGACGTGGCGGTTCCTGCGGCATCTCGACGTCGTCGAGCGCGCCGCGGCCGACCATGAGATCGAACCTGCGACCGCGCAGCAGAAACTCGTGCGCGTGACGGCGGCCGTGATCGCCAACTCGCCCGCGTTTCGCTTCGCGAAGCCCTTCATGGGACTCGAGGTCATTGCCCGCGAGGGGGACGTCATCGCATGGGACGGCGACGAGCCCGTGCGCGCGCCCTATGACAACTGCGTCCTGGTGATGCCCGTGCCGAACAACATCAAGACCGGGCTTACGGCCGTGCGCCTCGGGCGCCTGGAAGCGCGCTAGCTGCCGGAAACGTCCTCGCTCTTGCCGGAGGGCCGGATTCCGAGCTGCTTCAACTTGCGGTAGAGGTGCGTGCGCTCGAGGCCGACGCGATCGGCCACCCGTGACATGTTGCCGTCCTCGCGCCGGATGTGGTGCAGGAAATATTGTTTCTCGAACTGCTCGCGCGCGTCGCGAAGCGGCAGGTCGAGCGAGACGCCGACTTCGGTCGTCGCCTGTTCCCGCGGCCCCAGGTTGAACTCGCGCGCCACGCGATTCACGTCCTCGCCGGTGATGTCGTTCGCGAGCGCCGTGAGCGCAAGCGTCTTCACCGCGTTCTGCAGCACCGGCAAGTTGCCCGGCCAATCGAGGTTGCGCATCACGTTGAGCGCGCCCACGGTGAGCGTACGAAGGGGGACTTCATTCGCGTCCACGAGCTGCGTGAGCATCGTCGCGGCGATATCCGGAACGTCCTCGGGGTGATCCGCTATCGCGGGCACACGGATCGTGAGCCCCGAAAGCTGGTGGTAGAGCGCGGCATCGAAGCGGCCGTCTTCCGCCATCGCGGGCAGCGGACCGGTCGCGGCGCATACGAGGCGGACGTTGAATTTCTCGATCTTCGCGAGGAGCTGCGTGAGGCCCTTCTGCTCGGACTTCGAGAGGCCGGAAATCTCGGGCAGGAAGAGCGTCCCCTCGCGCGCCTCGTTCAGCGGCTCGAAGGGATTGGTAGCGAGCCACTCGGGCTCTTCGGGCGCCACCCAGGGCGTATTCGCCAGGTGCAGGTGGCGTGCGCACAGCTCGAAGCCGCAACCGGATTCCCCGGTGAGCAGCACGGGGGTACGGAGCCGGCCGACCTGCTCCAGGCGCTGGCGCAATTCCTGGACGACGCGCGCGCGTCCCAGGTTCACGAGCGCGAGGCCCGTCTTCGGCAGCACGCGGCCACCCGCAAGCGCCTTGCCCACTGTCGCGAGGAGCTTCGGAAGGCTGATCGGCTTTTCGAGGAAATCGAACGCGCCGATGCGCGTCGCCTCGACCGCGGAGTCGATGGTGCCGTGGCCCGACATCATCACCACCGGCATGGTGAGCAATCCGCTGCCGGCCCATTCCTTCAGCAGCGTGATGCCGTCGGTATCCGGCATCCAGATGTCGAGCAGCACGAGATCGGGGCGCATTTCCTTGCGCGCGGAGCGGGCGGTCTGCGCATTCTCCGCGAGGCGCACTCCATAGCCCTCGTCGCGGAGGATCTCGAAGAGCAATTCGCGGATTCCGACTTCGTCGTCGACGACGAGGATCTGGTTTGCGGACATTCGGTGTTACGCGGCCTTTTGCGGCAGGACGATGCTAACTGTAGCGCCGTGGGGTTTCACGTTCTCGACGAGGATTCTACCGTGATGCTCGTCGACGATTTTTTTCACGATCGCGAGGCCCAGGCCCGTGCCCTTGGGCTTGGTCGTGACGTACGGCTCGAAGATGCGGCCCATGACGCCCTCGGCGATCCCGGTCCCGTTGTCCTTCACCGTGAGGAGGACGCCGCCCGTGGCGAGGCTGGTGGAAACGAGGATGCGGGGGCTCTCCACGCCCGTAAGCGCATCGATCGCGTTCTGGAAGAGGTTGTGCAGCACCTGGCGAAGCATGGCCGGATCCGCGTAGATCGACGGGATTTCGGCGAGCCGCGGCTCGATCGCCACACCCATCGCTTCATAGAGGACCAGGACTTCGCGCACGAGTTCGTTCAGGTTCACCGCCCGCGCGTTCATGCGCGAGGCATGCGCGTATTGGGTGAAGTCGTCGACCATGCCCTTCAGCGCCGACACGTGCGTCACGATCGTGCCGGTGGCGCGCTTGAGGATGTCGGCCTCGAGCTCCGGGAGCTTGTCCTTGAGCTTCTGTTGCAGGCGCTCTGCCGAGAGCTGGATCGGCGTGAGCGGATTCTTGATCTCGTGGGCGAGGCGGCGGGCCACTTCACCCCAGGCGGCGTCCCGTTGCGCCTGGATGAGGTGCGTCACGTCGTCGAACACCACCACGTAGCCACTTTCGCCGCTGGTGCCCAGCGATCGGCCGCGCATGAGCAGCGTGCGCTGGCCGTCGGCGCGGCGCAATTCCATCTGCTCTTCCCACTGGTTCGTGCCGGCGACGCCGAACTGGCGTAGCGCGATCTCCGCGAACGGCGCCACGGCCGCGACGTGCCGCGGCCACTCGGGCAGCTTCAGGCCGTGGAAGGCCCCGATCTCCACGCCGAGGATTCCGCTCGCCGCGGCGTTCATCGTCTTCACGTAGAGGCGCTCGTCGAAGGTGAGCACGCCCGTGGTGAGGTTCGACAGGATGCTCTCGAGGTAGGCGCGCGCGTTCTCAAGCTGCTGCTGGTTGCGCTCCATCGCCTCGGTCGCATCGGCGATCTGCCGCGTCATCGTGTTGAACGATTGCGTGAGGATGCCGAATTCATCGCGGCTCTTCACGGGATTCAGCTTCGAGTAGTCGCCCTTCGCGATGGCGCGAGTCGACTCGGCGAGCGCGGACAGCGGCGCCGTGAGCCGCTCCGACAACCAGAACGCGAGCGCCAGTGCCGAGAACAGGGTGAGGAGCCATGCCAGCGTGAGCGTGACCCAGAACATCTTCTTCAGGTTCACCCGCGCCAGCAGCAACTGCTTGTAGTCCGTGTAGCCCTTTTCCGCGAGCTGCGCGTCCTCGACGATCGCGGGCGGGACGCGCTGGACCAGCTGGAGCACACGCAGGTCGTCGGCGATCATGACCCCGTTCACCGGAACGATGACGCGCAGGTACAGGCCGCGGTCGCCGATGGGCTCTATGCGCGACCAGCGTTGTTGCGTGCGCACCTGGCGCAGCACGTCGGGCGACGGCAGGTCGGGCAGCAGCGAGACCGGGTCCGCGCTCGATTGCGCGAGGATGCGGCCGCGCGTCGAGAAAAGCGTGGCTTCATCGATGGAGTGCGTTTCGCGAAGCCGGTTGAGCGTCGAGGCCTCGTTGCCCATGCTCGTGGCGAGCGACTGCGCCATGGTGTCGGCCTTCTGCTGCAAATCCTTCAACGAGTTCTGCAGCACGCGCTGGCCGAGGTTGAGCCCGCGGGTGAGCGGTTCCTCGAGGCGCACGTCGAACCACGACTCGATGGAGCGCTGGAGGAACTCGAACGACACGGCGTACATCAGGCCGCCGGTCATCACCGCGATGATCCCGAAGAAGACCATGAGCCGGCGCCGGAGCGTCGAGCCGAACACCCGGGCCCGCACTTTGCGCGTCACGACCACGAACTGGTAGCCGATCAGCACGCCAAGCCCCACGGCAAGGCCCACGCCGAAGTAGTAGAGCAGCCCGAAATTGTTCTGGAAGACCGCGTTGTTCGACGTGGCTTCCGACATCAGGTAGACCAGCGCTGCGCCTGTGACGACGCAGAGGAATACCAGGACCTTCATTATTGGCTGACCGAAGCCACCGGCCTGTCACCCGCCGCGGACGGAGTGACGGACCAGCGGTACCAGTCCGACGCGAGGGACCAATCGCGCGAGGAGATTGCGTCGAACTGGAATGGTTTGGGCAGCTGGGCGGTGTCCAGGCGCATGCGAACGCTGGCCTGGTACGCGACACCGTTTGCTAGGCTCCCCTTCGCGGCGACAGGAAGGCCGCGCAGCCTCGAAAGGACGCGCGTGACCTCGTCGAACCGCGTGAAGTTCTGCGACGCGTTGCCGACCGAGATCCGGTACTGGCGCAGCAACGGCGTGTAGCTGATCTTGTATGTCTGGGTCAGCTGGATCGGCTTCTCGTCGAACCAGTACCAGCGCGGGCGCGCGAGCTCGAACTCGACGACGAAATAGAGCGGAACGCCACGGTTCACCGCCTCTTCAAGCCGCGGGCTGAACGTGATGTTGAACTCCGAGTTGAGCTGCCACCCGTCGTCGGTGGCCTCGAGCGACGAGGAATTGACCGTGATTCCATCCGCGGCATGCGCGAGCGGGACCGCGAACGACAAGAAAGCAAGGCTCGCGAGCGCGACGACGCGCCGCAGCGTCAACGCAATGCGGCAGCGGCGCAAAAAAATGGGTACGAGGCTCATCGGCTCCCGAGTGTGGTAAGCGCGATACAAGTGATGCAGCTATGAGACAGTCTATCACTTTTCGGCTCTTGCAACTACCTTTTGGACAACCCCTGCGCCATGGGTTGCCTCGACAAATCAAAGGCTTAAGCGACTTCGGCCCCGGTCGACAGGAAAACGGCGCCTCGCGCCATCCGCGCCCCCCGAAGGAATTCGCCCGCGGAAAGTCTCTTCCCCCCCGGCTTCTGGACCTCCGTGAGCTCCAGCGCCCCCGAACCGGCCGCCACCACCAAGCGTCCCCGTTCGCATTCGAGCACTTCGCCGGGTTTGCCCGTGCCACTCACCGGCTCGGCGCTCCAGATCTTGAGGACGAGGTCATCCAGGCGTGTTTCAGCGCCGGGGGACGGATTGAACGCGCGGATCACGCGGTCGATTTCCAGGTTGCCCAGCCGCCAATCCACGCGCGACTCGGCCTTCCGCACCTTATGTGCATATGTGGCCAGGGAGTCGTCCTGGGGGCGCGCCTGGAGGTCCCGGATGCGCTGCAGGGCCTCCACGATCGCGCGCGCGCCGAGGGCGGCAAGGCGCTCCGTCAGCTGGCCCGTCGTTTCCCGCAAGTCGATCTCGGTACGTGACTCGAGCAGCACGGGGCCCGTGTCGAGCCCCTCGGCCATGCGCATGATGCAGACGCCGGTCTCCCGGTCGCCCGCGAGGACGGCGCGCTGGATGGGCGCCGCGCCGCGCCATCGGGGCAGCAGGGACGCATGGATGTTGAGGCAACCGTGCTTCGGGATGCGAAGCACCGCTGCGGGAAGCAACAAGCCATAGGCCGCGACGACAATCACGTCCGCCCGAGCGCGAATCAATCCCTCGTGCGCCGCGGGATCTTTCAGCGTGACGGGTTTCTCGATGGCGATGGCCCGTTCGCCGGCAAGCCCGCCTACCGCGCTTTGCATGGAATGCAGTCCGCGGCCCGAAGGCCTGTCCGGCTGGGTGAGGACGAGGGGAACTTCGAATCCCGCCGCGAGGATCGCGTCGAGTGCGCGGGCGGCGAAGGGCGGCGTGCCCGCGAAGACGACGCGCAAGGACTCGGGCCTGAAATCAGGCGGCCTTGCGTTGGCGCTTCTTCAGCTTCGCCCGGACGCGGTTCTGCTTCAGTTCCGACAGGTAGTCGACGAAGATCTTGCCCTGCAGGTGATCCATTTCGTGCTGGATGCAGGTGGCGAGGGCGCCCGACGCATTCAGCGTGAATCGCGCTCCATTACGGTCCAGCGCCGTGACGGTCACGCTCTCCGCGCGCTCGACGTTGTCGTAGATTCCCGGCAGCGAAAGGCACCCTTCCTGGTTCACGGCAGCGCCTTCGCGCCGCGTGATCTCGGGATTCACGAAGACGCGCAGGTCGCTGCGATCGTCGCTCACGTCGATCACGAGGATCTGCTTGTGGACGTCGACCTGGGTGGCCGCGAGCCCGACGCCGGGAGCGGCGTACATTGTCTCGGCCATGTCATCGATCAGCTTGCGCGTCGATGCATCGATCTTTTCCACGCGGGCGGCAGGTGTATTGAGGCGCGGATCGGGGTATTGCAGAATCTCGAGAATGGCCATAAATGCTTGCTAATTGAAGAAATTATGTGCAGAATCTCCCGCACTACTTGAGAAAGGGGACGTAACCCTTTTTCTGAATATGGGTCTCCTACTCCATATCCACAAGTGAGCGCCGCCATGCGAAAGACAATTATAACTTTAGTCGTCTCCGTGGCCGTTTTGGTTCCGGGCGCCGTCCTGGCCGACGGCATGCCTCCGGGGACTGATGCGACGCCGGCCAAGGCTGCCGATGCGTCCAAGGTGACCATGTCCGACCTGGCCGCCGACGCTCCCAGCGACTACACGGTGGTCAAGGGCGACACCCTGTGGGGAATTGCCGGACGTTTCCTGAAGGATCCCTGGAAATGGCCGCAGATCTGGGAAATGAATCGTGACGAGATCAAGAATCCGCACTGGATCTACCCGGGGAACGTGATCCACCTGGACAAGTCCGGGGCGAATCCGCGCCTGACCATGGGGGGGCCGGGAGGTCCCGGAGACACCGGCCCGTCGGGCGGCACGGAAGCCCAGGCCCAGGCCAACATCATCCACGTCGACCCGCGGGCCCGCGTCGAGCCCCTCGAAAGGGCCATTCCCAGCATCCCGGGAAGCGCCATCGGACCGTTCCTCACGCAGCCCATGGTCGTCGAGAAGGGCGGCCTGGACAATTCACCCGTGATCCTCGCCACCGAGGAGAGCCGAGTCATCCTCGGCGAGGGCGACACGATGTATGCCGACCGGATCGGCAGCGCCGATGGCGTGAACTGGCAGGTCTTCCGCCCGGGCAACGCGCTCGTCGATCCCGACACGGGTGAAGTGCTCGGGTACGAAGCGAAGTACCTGGGCGACGCCCGCGTGAGCCGCTTCGGAAATCCCACGACGCTGAAGATCACCAAGGCCCGCGAAGAGATCGACAGCGGCGACCGCCTGATGCCCGCCCGCGAAACGAGTTTCCCGAGCTACGTGCCGCGCGCGCCCGACAAGCCGATCAAGGGCGTGATCATGTCCGTCGACGGCGGCGTGGTCGAGCTGGGCCAATTCCAGATCGTCACGATCAACCGCGGCGCGCGCGACGGCATCGAAGTGGGACATGTGCTGGCGAGCTACCACCGCGGGCAGGTCGTGAGCCCCGGCGGCACTACGCATGCGAGCGACCTCGCGATGGGATTCCAGACACCGGCCTGGTGGACGAGGATTACCGGGGGCAGCAGCGCTCCCGCTCCGGCCGCCCCGACGGGCGATGATCAACCGGCCGGCGCGAAGCTCGAGGGACAATCCGTACAGATTCCTGACGAACGCAACGGCCTCGTTTTCGTCTTCCGCGTGTTCGAGAAGATGTCGTACGCGATGGTGATGAAGGCGACCAAGCCGCTGTATGTCGGCGACGTCGTCCAGACACCTTAAGAGTCCCGAGGCATCGACGAAAAAGGGGCTTCGGCCCCTTTTTCTTTTTCGCGTCAGCCTCGCCGGCCGGTCCACGTTGATTGGAAGATGGAAGATGCGCGCGCCTGGCTCGCCCTTACGCTGGTTCCGGGAGTAGCGCTCGGCGCGCAACACCGGTTGCTCGAGGCATTGGGCTCCGCGAGTGCCATCGTCCGCAGCCATCCGTCGATCATCGAAAACATCGTCGGCCCGCCTGCGGCTCGCGCGCTCGCGGAAGGTCCCGATCCACGCCTGGTCGAGAAGACGCTCGCGTGGCTCGGCCAAGCCGGCCGACGGCTCCTGGTGATGGGGTCGGAAGAATATCCGGCGGCGCTCCTCAACGTGCACAGCGCACCCACCGTGCTTTATGCCGAAGGACGAATCGAACTGCTCAATACGCCGGCGGTGGCGATCGTGGGCAGCCGCAACGCGACAACCACGGGCGCGCGCGACGCGCAGGCGCTCGCGCACGGCCTCTCGGATGCGGGGCTCACGATCGTGAGCGGCCTTGCGCTGGGGATCGATGCCGCGGCCCATTGCGGTGGCCTAGCAGGCAAGGCCTCGACGATCGCGGTGATGGGCACCGGCCCCGATATCCACTATCCGCGACGCAACATGAAGCTTGCGGCAAGAATCGCAACGGAAGGCTGCATCGTCACGGAGTTTCCCGTGGGGACGCCCTCCGCGCCGGGGAACTTCCCGCGTCGAAACCGACTCATCAGTGGGTTGTCGCGCGGCGTGCTCGTCGTCGAGGCCGCGCTGGGAAGCGGTTCGCTTATCACGGCGAAATACGCGCTGGAACAGAACCGCGATGTTTTCGCGATGCCGGGCTCCATCCATTCGACGCTGTCGAAAGGCTGTCACCACCTCATCAAGGAGGGAGCCAAGCTCGTGGAGAGCGCCGGAGACGTGCTGATCGAATATGGATTGATGAGCGCCGATCGCGCCGATCGCACGGCGGAAGAAGAAACCGCCGCCAACGATCCGGTGCTTGAAGCGTCCGGATACGCCCCGATGTCAATCGACGAATTAGCAATGCACACGGGCCTCGGTGCTGCTACACTCGCGGCCCGACTTACGAAGCTCGAGCTAGAAGGACGCATCGAGGTCCTTCCCGGCGGCCGGTTCCGGCGCGCGCCGCGTCGCGAGATAGAATGAAATGAAGGAAGTCCCGCTCTAGATCCCATGGCATTGAACCTTCTCATCGTCGAGTCGCCCTCGAAAGCGAAGACGCTCAAGAAATATCTCGGCAAGGATTATGAAATCCTGGCGTCATATGGCCACGTGCGCGACCTGGTGCCGAAGACGGGCGCCGTCGACCCGGACGACAACTTCCGGATGCAGTACGAGCTCATCGATCGCAACGCGAAGCACGTCGACGCTATCGCGAGGGCGGTGAAGGACGCCGACACGATCATGCTCGCGACGGACCCGGATCGCGAGGGCGAGGCGATCGCGTGGCATTTGTCGGAGATCCTCAAGTCGCGCAAGGCGCTCAAGGACAAGAAGGTGAAGCGCGTCGTCTTCTACGAGATCACGGAAGGCGCCGTGAAGGAAGCGGTGAAGAACCCGCGCGCGATCTCAATGGAGCTCGTGAACGCGCAACAGGCGCGGCGCGCCCTCGACTACCTCGTGGGCTTCAATCTCTCGCCGCTTCTCTGGAAGAAGATCCGCCGCGGGCTTTCCGCGGGCCGCGTGCAGAGCCCGGCGCTGCGCCTGATCGTCGAGCGCGAGATCGAGATCGAGAATTTCAAGACCCAGGAATACTGGACGCTTCATTTCGACGGCGTGAAGGACAAGATTGCCTTCACGGCCAGGCTCACGCACCTGAAGGGCGACAAGCTCGACCAGTTCGCGATCGGCAGCGCGGACCGCGATGCCGAAATCCGCAAGCTCCTCGAATCGCAAAGCAAGGGTACGGCGAAAGTCCTCGAGATCGAGAAGAAGCGCAAGTCTCGCTCGCCCGCGGCGCCGTTCACGACCTCGACGCTCCAGCAGGAAGCGGTCCGCAAGCTCGGCTTCTCGACAGATCGCGCGATGAAAGTCGCCCAGGGCCTCTATGAAGGCGTGACTGTCGGCAAGGTCGTGACGGGCCTCATTACCTACATGCGCACGGACTCGGTGACCCTTTCGAAGGACGCCGTCGCGGAAATGCGCGGCTTCATCACGAAGAATTACGGAAGCGAGTACTTGCCCAAGGCCCCGGTGCAGTACCGCAGCACCTCCAAGAACGCACAGGAAGCGCACGAGGCCATCCGGCCCACGTCAATCGCGCGCACGCCCGAGTCGGTGTTCCCGTATCTGACCGACGAACAGCGCAAGCTCTACGAGATGATCTGGAAGCGAGCGATCGCTTCGCAGATGACGCCGGCGCAATTCGATACGGTCGCTGTCGATTTCACGGTCGGCGCCCCGGGCAACATCTTCCGCGCGACCGGACAGACGATGATCTTCCCCGGCTTCTATGCCGTTTACCACGAGGACCAGGACGACGCCGTCGAGGAGGAGGACAAACGCCTGCCGACTTTCGAGAAAAACGACCTCGTGAAGATCGAAAAGCTCTACGGCGAGCAGCATTTCACGCAACCGCCGCCGCGCTTCTCGGAAGCGAGCCTCGTGAAGACCCTCGAGCAATACGGCATCGGAAGGCCCTCGACCTACGCATCCATCATTTCGACGCTCGTCAATCGCGAATACGTCACGCTCGACAAGAAGCGCTTCCTGCCCACCGATGTCGGGCGCGTGGTGAACAAGTTCCTTACGGAGCACTTCGCGCATTGGGTCGACTACGAATACACGGCCAAGCTCGAAGACGAGCTGGACGACATCTCCAACGGCAAGGAGGAATGGGTGCCGATGCTGGAGAAGTTCTGGAAAGACTTCTCCGCGCAGATCCAGGAGAAGGAATCGGTCTCGCGCAAGGATGTGACGCAGGAGCAGTTGGACGAGATGTGCCCGAAATGCGGCAAGCATCACCTTACGCTTCGCCTGGGACGCCGCGGGCGCTTCATTGGTTGCGGGGGCTATCCCGATTGCGACTACACGCGCAACGTGGACGGTGCCGAGGGCCCGGAATCGCAGAAGCGTGAGATCGGCGTCGATCCGCAGACCCAGCAGAAGATCCAGCTGCTCTTCGGCCCGTTCGGTCCGTACGTCCAGCTGGGCGAGCCCGAAGGCGACAAGAAGCCCAAGCGCGTTTCGGTCCCGAAGAACGTGCCGCCGGAGTCCGTGGATCTCCCGATCGCGTTGAAGCTCCTCGCGCTACCTCGCGATCTGGGTGCGCACCCGGAGGGCGGCAAGAAGGTCGTCGCCGCGATCGGTCGATTCGGTCCCTACGTGAGCCACGACGGCCAGTTCAAGTCGATTCCGAAGGACGAGAACGTCTTCGACATCGGCCTGGAACGCGCCGTGGCGCTTTTGAAGGAGCCGAAGCAATTCAGCGCACGCGGCGCGTTGAAGGTCCTCGGAAAACATCCCGGCGACAACCAGCCGGTGGGACTGTATTCGGGCCGCTATGGCGCATACGTGAAGCACGGCAAGGTGAATGCGACGCTGCCTGACCAGAACGCCATCAACACGATTACACTCGAAGAAGCGCTCGAACTGATCGCCGCCAAGTCGGGGAAGAAGGTCAAGGGCAAGCCCGCGAAAGCGGCGCCGAAGGCCAAGGTCAAGCGCGCCGCGTAGCCGGAGCGGCGGCGCTAGCGGCTCACCCGGTCAGACGTCGAGATTCGTCACGCCCAGCGCATTCATCTCGATGAATTGGCGCCGCGGCTCGACCTCGTCGCCCATCAGTGTCGAGAAGATCTCGCCCGCGCTGATCGCGTCCTCGATCTGCACCTTGAGCAGGATGCGCTGAGTCGGATCCATCGTCGTTTCCCAGAGCTGTTCCGGGTTCATCTCGCCCAGCCCTTTGTAGCGCTGGATCGCCATCGAGCCCTTCGCCTCGGAAAGCAGCCAGTCGAGGCCCTCCTTGAACGACTTGATGGAGCGCGCCGCGTCGCCGCGCTTCACCTGGGCGTCGGAACCGATGAGGCCCGCAAGCGTCTGCGCCGTCTTCACGATCAGCGCGTAGTCCCCGCTTTCCAGGAACGCGTGATCGATGATCGTTTCCACCTTGTTTCCGTGGACGATCTTCTCGAGGCGCAGTCTCCAGCCGTCGGAGGTGGGATCGCGCTCGATGTGCGTCTTGGGCGCTTTTGGCGCGAGCGAGACGTGGAAGTCCCTTGCCGCGGCGGTGGCGCCGTCCTTGTCGACGAGCGAGATGCGCTGCATGTCCAGCATCGCCCGCAGCACCGACGGATCCATCGCGATCGACAGGCGCTCGATCACAGCCTCGGTCGTCAGGTACTCGGAAGCGATTTTCTCGAGCGCCTCGCCTGCGAGCGGCGCCGCGTTCGCCGCGGGAACCAGCGCCGCGCCGTGCAGCGCCCTGCGAAGCTGGTGCTGCTTCAACTCCAGCTCGTCCTTGAGGTAGCGCTCTTCCTTGCCGCTCTTCACCTTGTAGAGCGGCGGCTGCGCGACGTAGATGTGGCCGCGCTCGATGAGCGCGGGCATCTGCCGATAGAAGAACGTGAGCAGCAGGGTGCGGATGTGCGCCCCGTCCACGTCCGCGTCCGTCATAATGATGATGCGGTGGTAGCGCAGCTTCTCGATGTTGAAGTCCTCGCCGATGCCCGCGCCCAGCGCCGTGATGAGCGTGGCCACTTCCTGCGACGTGATGATCTTGTCGATGCGCGCGCGCTCGACGTTGAGGATCTTGCCCTTGAGCGGCAGGATCGCCTGGTTCTTGCGGTCGCGCCCCTGCTTCGCGGAGCCGCCTGCGGAATCACCCTCGACGAGGTAGAGCTCGCATAGCGACGGGTCGCGTTCCTGGCAGTCGGCGAGCTTGCCCGGAAGGCCGACGCCGTCGAGCACGCCCTTGCGGCGCGTGAGCTCGCGGGCCTTGCGCGCGGCTTCCCGCGCACGCGCGGCCTCGACGATCTTGGTGCAGATGATCTTCGCGTCCGCCGGCTTTTCCATCAGGAATTCGGCGAGCTTCTGCCCGACGACTTCCGACACCACGGGCTGCACTTCGGACGAAACGAGGCGGTCCTTGGTTTGCGAGGAAAACTTGGGCTCGGGCACCTTCACCGAGAGCACGCAGGTGAGGCCCTCGCGCATGTCATCGCCCGTGGTCTCTACCTTCGCCTTCTTGGCTATCTCTTCCTTGTCGATGTAGTTGTTGATCGTGCGCGTCATGGCCGCGCGCAGGCCCGTGAGGTGCGTGCCGCCGTCGCGCTGCGGAATGTTGTTCGTGAAGACCTGCACCGACTCTCCGTACGAGTCGTTCCACTGCATCGCCACTTCGACGGTGATGCCATCCCTCTCGCCCATGGCGTAGAAGATGTTGCCGTGCAGGACCGTCTTGGACCGGTTCATGTAGTCCACGAAGCCCCTCACGCCGCCCGCATGCGCAAAGTTCTCGCTCTTGCCGGTGCGCTGGTCGATCAGCTCGATCTTGCAACCGTTGTTGAGGAACGACAGCTCGCGAAGGCGCTTCGCGAGGATGTCATAGTGGAACTCGATGTCTTGGCCGAAGGTCACGCGCGATGCGAGGAAGTGCACTTCGGTGCCGCGGCGGTCCGTCGTGCCGGTCACTTCGAGGGGCTTTACCGCGACGCCATCGTGGAACTCCATGAAGTGCGCCTCGCCGTGACGCCAGATGCGAAGCTTCAGCCACTCCGAAAGCGCGTTCACCACGGAGACGCCCACGCCGTGGAGGCCGCCAGACACCTTGTAGGAGTTCTGGTCGAACTTGCCGCCCGCGTGGAGCTCGGTCATGACGATCTCCGCGGCGGAGCGCTTGAGGTCGTCGTCGTCCTTGATGTCCGTCGGAATGCCGCGGCCGTTGTCGACCACCGAGATCGAATTGTCCGTGTGGATCACGACCTTGATGTCGTCGCAGTGGCCGGCCAGTGCCTCGTCGATCGCGTTGTCCACGACTTCGAAGACCATGTGGTGCAGGCCCGTGCCGTCGGAGGTGTCGCCGATGTACATCCCCGGGCGCTTGCGGACGGCGTCCAGTCCCTTGAGGATCTTGATGCTCGAGGAATCGTATTCGCCTGCGGAGCGGCCGTTGTTGCTGAAATCGGGAAGCGTTGCCATTTATTTCCTGGTTGACTTGCGAGGCCTTGCCTCTAGATGCGCATCGGCATGACGACGTACTTGAACTCGTCGCGCCCCGGCATCTGCACGAGCGCGCTCGAGTTCGAGTCGCCCATGGTGAAAGTGACGGTTTCGGAATCGACGTGGTTCAGGACGTCGAGCAGATACGAAATGTTGAAACCGATGTCGAGCGGGTCGCCGTCGTACTCCAGCGCGAGGCCTTCCTCGGCCTCCTCCTGCTCGTTGTTCGTGCAGATGATTGACAGGGCGTCCTTGGTGAAGACCAGGCGCACACCACGGATCTTTTCGTTGGACAGGATCGCCGCGCGATTGAGCGATTGCGCGAGCGTGGCGCGATCGAGGGACACGCGATTCTTGTGCGTCGTGGGAATCACTTTCTGGTAGTCGGGGAATTTGCCCTCGACGATCTTGGAGACGATCTCGATGCCGCCGAAGGAAAACCGCGCCTGGTTCGAGCCGATCGCGAGCGAAACCGGCTCGTCGGTATCGCCGAGCAGCTTGATCAGCTCGAGCACGGTCTTGCGCGGAAGGATCGCCTCGACGGACCCGTGATCGCCATCCAGCGACTGGCTCGCATACGACAGGCGATGCCCGTCGGTCGCGACGACGCGCAGCGTGTTCTTGTCCACGGAGAAGAGCACGCCGTTCAGGTAGTAGCGAATGTCCTGCACCGCCATGGCGAATTGCACCAGGCCCAACGCGTCCTTCAGCGCCTTCTGCGGTAGCGTGAGCGTCTTCGAGGCATCGCGCGCCTCGACCATCTTCGGAAAATCGGCGGCGGCCAGCGTCTGGAGATTGAAACGACTCTTGCCGGCCCGGACCGTCATCCGGTTTTCCTTCGCCTCGAGCGAGACCTCCGCATCCCCGGGCAGCGAACGCAGGATGTCGTAGAGCTTGCGCGCACCCGCCGTCACCGAGCCGTCGGCCGTTCCATCGATCGCCGCCTTCGCGATGATCTGGACTTCCAGGTCCGTCGCGAGGAACTCCACCTGGGAACTCGATGCCGTGATCAGCACATTGGACAGGATCGGCAGCGTGTGGCGGCGCTCGACGATTCCGGTGACTTGCTGCAAGGGACCCAGCAGCTTGTCGTTCGTCGTTTTGATTTTGAGCATGGTCTTATCTATTAATAGTATTTCTTTAAGAATAGACAGCTAACAGCTAATAGGAGGCTGTCCGATTCGGGATAACTCGGAATTGGCGCGATCGATCAAAGAGTTGGCGTCCAAATAAATGGGGGCGAAACGCCTCGTAGACAACTGCAGACTGTGCGCAATCCACACGGGTACGGCGAGGCCGGAAATCATCCACAGGTTGTTCATGGGCTCAGGCCGTTTCATCCAAGGAGTATCTGCTGGAGCTGCGCGTAGTTGCGCGCGAATTCCTGGTCGGTCTCGCGCAACTCCACGGTCTTGCGGCATGCGTGCAGCACCGTCGTGTGATCGCGACCTCCGAAGGCCTCGCCGATCTCCGGCAGGCTTTGCTGGGTGAGTTCCTTGGCGAGCGCCATGGCGACCTGCCGAGGGCGGGCCACCGAGCGGAAGCGCTTCTTGGAATACATGTCCGAGACCTTGATCTTGAAATAGTCGGCGACGGTCTTCTGGATGTTCTCGATGGAGACCTGGCGGTTCAACACCGCAAGCAGGTCCTTGAGCGCTTCCCGTGCGGTGACGACGGTGACGGCGACGTTGTTGAACCGCGCGAAGGCGAGCACGCGCTTGAGTGCGCCCTCGAGCTCGCGCACGTTGGAGCGGATGTGCTTGGCGACGAAGAAGGCGACGGTCTCATCGAGGCGGACGCCGTCGTTTTCGGCCTTCTTCAGCAGGATCGCGACGCGCATCTCCAGCTCCGGAGGCTCGACGGCGACCGTAAGGCCCCAGCCGAAGCGCGAGATGAGGCGGTCTTCGATGCCGGTCAACTCCCGCGGGAAGCTGTCGCTCGTGATGACCACCTGCTTGTGGGCTTCGAAGAGCGCATTGAAGGTATAGAAGAACTCTTCCTGGGAACGCGACTTGCCCACGAAGAATTGGACGTCGTCGATCAGGAAGAGGTCCAGCGACCGGTAGTAGCGCTTGAGCGAGTCGAAGCTCTTGTGCTGGTAGGCGCGGACGACGTCGGCTACGAACTGCTCGGCGTGGATGTAGCGCACCTTCGCCTTCGGGTTGCGCTTGAGCACCTCGGTGCCGATCGCCTGGAGCAAGTGCGTCTTGCCCAGGCCCGTTCCGCCATAAATGAAGAGGGGGTTGTAGGCCGTGCCGGGATTCTCGGCGACCTGGATCGCGGCTGCCCGGGCGATCTGGTTGGCTTTGCCGTTCACGAAATTCGTGAATGTGAATCCGGGATTGAGGCGATGCTCCTCGCGCGCGTTGCGGTCCGGCGCCGCAACGCTTACAGGTTCCGGCACCACGATTTCGGTTTCCACGGGACGGTCGTCGAGGATGAGATTCACCGATAGCCGTCCACCCGCGAACCGCTCGACCCGTGATTCGATCTTCGGAAGCAGGTTGGCCCGCACCCACTTGAGCACGTGGTGGTTCGGCGCGACCAGCACGAGCAGGTCGTCCTGGCGTTCCGCGCGCAGCGGCTTGATCCAGGTGTCGTACTGCTGCGCCGGCAACTCCTTCTTGAGTTCAGCGGCGAGCGACGGCCAAAGCGAATCCATGGGCATTTCGGGGATTGGGGTGAGCGGGGGAGAAAGACGCGACGAGCATCCGAAATTTTATCTGGAACGGGACCAGTTATCCACAGCGGCGAGGTGTGCTGCGATCCGCGAATGAGTTATAATTTCAGGCTTTTCTCTGTCGCCTGTGGACTAAACAAAATGAAGCGGACATTCCAGCCTTCCACTGCCCATCGGAAGAAGACGCACGGATTTCGCGTGCGCATGAAAACGGCCAGCGGCCGCGCCATCATCAATGCGCGCCGCGCCAAGGGCCGAAAGCGCGTCGCCGTCTAGCGGTGCGATGCCGCGAAGCACCCGTATCGAGGGTTATTCGCGGCGCCACCGGTTCGGCGCGCGCGGCTCCTTCGGACCCGTGTTGCGCAGCGCGCGCAAGGCGCGCGGCCGCTTCGCGATCGTGCACGCCCTGCCGGCCCGGGGCGGCCTTTCGCGCCTTGGAATCGCCCTCACGCGCCGCAACGTTCCGCTCGCCACGGATCGCAACCGCTTGAAGAGGCTCGTGCGCGAGGCATTTCGCCGCCACCCGCTGAAATCTTCCGGAATCGATTGCGTGGTCACATTGCGCGAACGCCTCGATGCCGCCAACGTCGCGGGCGTGATGGACGAAATCCTCGCACTCTTCGACCAACTGGCACGCACGGGGACCCGCGCCGAATGACGCGATTGCTGCTTGCCCTGATCCGGGCCTATCGCTACGCCCTCAGCCCCTGGTGGGGGAACCAGTGCCGCTTTTCTCCCACATGTTCCGAGTATGCGATGACCGCGATCGAGCGCCACGGCGCGATGCACGGCACGTGGCTCGCGACATGCCGAATCTCCAAATGCCATCCCTGGCACCAGGGTGGCTTCGACCCGGTGCCTTAGAGACCGCATGAACACGACGGATATCCGACGCCTCATCCTCCTCGTCATCTTCTCGTTCTCCGCGCTGATGCTGTGGCAGAAGTGGCAGGACCACGAGGCGGCCCACGCACCGAAGCTTCCCGCGAGCACGGTCCCGGCCCTTCCGGGCTCTACCGACGCGACGGCACCGAAGGCGCCTTCTGCCACGGCGGGCGCGACTCCCACGCCCGCCACGGCAATCGCGTCGCCCACGGCGGGCCCCGTCGCGCCAATCGGCCAGACGGTGACTGTGAAGACCGATCTGTTCGAAGTGGAGATCAACACGCGCGGCGGCGACATCCGTCGCGTGACGATGCAGAAGCAACACTCGGCGCTCGATCCGACGAAGCCGCTCACGCTGATGGAGCCCGACCCGCAGCATTATTTCGTCACGCAGACGGGGCTGCTGGGCGAGGGCCTGCCGAACCACAAGAGCGCCTACGAGACCGAGCGGACCTCCTACACCTTGGCCGATGGCAAGGACAGCGTCGCCGTTCGTCTCAAGGCGCAAAGCGCCGACGGCATCGAGGTCACGAAGACCTTCACGTTCAGGCGCGACAGCTACGTGATCGGCGTCGCGTACGAAGTGGCCAACAAGTCCGATAAACCGGTTTCTCCCTTTGCGTATTTCCAGTTCCTGCGCGACTCCAATCCCCCCGCGCAACAGGCAGCGCCGACGGCCTCCTTCGGCGGCGTGAACGTATTCGCCGGGCCTGCCGTATACACGGATGAGTCGAAGTACGTGAAGGTCACCTTCAAGGACGTCGACAACAACAAGCTGAACTACCCGAAGAAGGCGAAGGACGGGTGGATCGCGATCGTCCAGCACTACTTCGTTTCAGCGTGGTTGCCGAAGGAAGGCGTGGAACGCGAGTACTTCACCAACAGAGTCGCCGACAACTTGTATACGGCGGGCGTTGTAGAGCCGGTCGGAACGATCGCCCCCGGAGGGACCGCGACCGCCAGCGCCCAGGCCTATATCGGCCCGCAGGAAACAGGGCGGCTCGAGAAATTCGCTCCCGGATTCGATCTCGTCGTCGACTACGGCTGGCTCAAGGTCCTTGCGGTGCCGATCTTCACCGTCCTCACATGGATCCACGCCGGGGTGGGCAACTGGGGATGGTCGATCATCCTCCTCACCATCATCATCAAGCTGATCTTCTATCCGCTGAACGCGAAGGCGGGACGTTCCATGGCGCAGATGAAGGTGCTCGCGCCGAAGATGGAGAAGTTGAAGGAGATCTACGGAGAGGACCGCCAGAAGCTCAACACGGCGATGATGGAGTTGTATCGCACCGAGAAGATCAATCCGCTCGGCGGGTGCCTGCCGATCGTCGTGCAGATCCCGGTGTTCATCGCGCTCTACTGGGTGCTGCTCGCATCAATCGAGCTTCGCCACGCGCCGTGGCTCGGCTGGATCCAGGACCTCTCGGCGCCGGACCCCTATTTCATCCTGCCGGTGATCTACGCCGTCTCGATGTTCGTGCAGACGCGCCTCAACCCGCAGCCTGCCGATCCGGTCCAGGCGAAAGTGATGCTCGTCATGCCCATCGTGTTCAGCGTGTTCTTCCTGTTCTTCCCGGCGGGACTGGTGCTTTACTGGGTCTGCCAGAACCTGCTGTCGATCCTGCAGCAGTGGCACATCAACAAGACGCTGAAGGCCGAAGCGGCGGCGAAAGCGCGCCGCTGACGGCCGCCGGCGAGACCATCGCCGCGATCGCTACGGCGCCGGGCCGCGGCGGGATCGGAGTCGTCCGGGTCTCGGGCAGGAACGTCCGGACCGTGGCGCAGGGCGTCGCCGGCTCGGTGCCCACGCCCCGTCACGCGACACTCGCCGATTTCCGCGATCGCGACGGCGCGCTGATCGATCGCGGAATCGCGATCTTCTTTCCCGCGCCGCACTCCTATACGGGCGAAGACGTCCTCGAGCTCCAGGGGCACGGGGGCCCCGTCGTGCTGCGGCAGGTCGTGCGGCGTTGCGTCGAGCTGGGCGCGCGCATCGCCGAGCCTGGAGAGTTCACGCGACGCGCATTCCTCAATGGGCGCGTGGATCTCGCGCAGGCCGAGAGCGTGGCGGACCTCATCGACGCATCGAGCACCGAAGCCGCACGCAGCGCCGCGCGCTCTCTCGCCGGCGAGTTCTCCGACCGCATCCACGCGATCGTCGCCGCCCTCACCGAGTTACGCATGCACGTCGAGGCGTGCATCGATTTTCCCGAAGAAGAGATCGATCCGGCGGATCGCCGCGAGCAGGCGCTGCGCCTGTCGAAGGTCCGCGAGTACGTGGCCGCGGTCCTCGAGGAAGCGCATCAGGGCGCGGTGCTGCGCGAAGGACTCACCGTCGTCCTCGTGGGCCGTCCGAACGTGGGCAAGTCGAGCCTTCTCAACCGGCTTTCCGGCGAAGACCTCGCGATCGTCACGCCGATCGCCGGCACCACGCGCGACTACGTTCGCGCGACGGTGAGCATCGAGGGCGTTCCGGTTCATCTCATCGATACCGCGGGACTTCGCGACGCGGGCGACGAGATCGAACGGATCGGGATCGAGCGGACCTGGCGCGCAGTCGAGGAGGCGGGCGCGGCATTGTTCATCTCGGAAGCGAACTCGCCCGAAAACGAGGAGGAGAATCGATTCCGGGCGCGGCTGCCCAAGGGGATGCCCGTGGCGCACGTCGTGAACAAGATCGACCTCACGGGGGAGGATGCGGCGAGTGCCTCGGAAAACGGCGACACGACCTTCAGGCTGTCGGCCAAGACCGGCGCCGGCGTGGAGGCGCTCCGAGGCTGGTTCCTCCAGGTGGCGGGCTGGAAGCCGCACGGGGAAGGCCTCTTCATGGCCCGCGAGCGGCACCTGCGGGCACTCGAGGAAGCTGGCGATCACTTGCACACCGCAGAATCTCTGCAAGCCTATGAATTGATTGCAGAAGAGCTCCGCCTGGCGCAGCTCGCACTGGGCCGGATCACCGGTGAAGTCACGGCCGACGACCTGCTCGGCGCGATCTTTTCCCGGTTCTGCGTCGGCAAGTAGCGGTGTTCCACGTGGAACGTCGCGGGGCCCGGAAATCCCGGGTGTTCCACGTGGAACCCATGGGGCTTCGGGGCGTTTCCCCGTAGAATTACGGTCTCGATTTCCCGGTCAAAGACGCGCTCCCTTTCGAGCGCCCGAGCCCATGGATTTTCCCGATCGTTTCGACGTGATCGTGGTCGGCGGCGGCCACGCTGGCACAGAAGCGGCCCTTGCGTCCGCCCGCGCCGGCGCGCGCACGCTCCTGCTCACCCACGCCCTCGAGACGCTCGGACAGATGTCGTGCAATCCCTCGATCGGCGGGATCGGCAAGGGCCACCTCGTGAGGGAAGTAGACGCCCTCGGGGGTGCCATGGCCGCGGCCACCGACGAAGCCGGCATCCAGTTCCGGACCCTGAATGCCAGCAAGGGACCTGCCGTGCGTGCGACGCGCGCCCAGGCCGACCGCGTCCTGTACCGAAGCGCCATCCGACGCCGCCTCGAGTCCCAGGCCAATCTGTGGCTCTTCCAATCCGCCGTCGACGACCTGATCGTCGAGGGGGATCGCGTCGCCGGGGCCGTGACGGCCCTGGGCGTTCACTTTCATTCGAGCTCGGTCGTCCTCACGGCGGGCACGTTCCTGGGGGGCCTCGTCCACGTGGGCCTCGCGCGCTACCAGGCGGGGCGCGCGGGCGACCCGGCGTCGATCTCCCTTGCGGCCCGCCTTCGCGAGCTCGCGCTGCCCGTGGGGCGCCTGAAGACCGGGACGCCGCCGCGCATCGACGGCCGCACCGTCGATTTCTCGAAGCTCGAAGAGCAGCCGGGCGATCGACCCGAGCCGGTCTTCTCGTTTCTCGGCAACCGGGCGAGCCACCCGCGCCAGGTGAGCTGCTGGATCACGCATACCAACGAGCGGACCCACGAGATCATTCGCGGCGGGCTCGATCGCTCGCCGATGTTCACGGGGGTCATCGAGGGCGTGGGGCCGCGCTACTGCCCGTCGATCGAGGACAAGATCCATCGCTTCGCGGGAAAGGGCTCGCACCAGATCTTCCTCGAGCCCGAGGGGCTGGAGACGCACGAGATCTATCCGAACGGAATCTCGACCAGCCTGCCCTTCGACGTCCAGCAGGACCTCGTGCATTCGATCCCGGGCCTCGAACGGGCCCACCTCCTGCGTCCCGGCTACGCGATCGAGTACGACTACTTCGATCCGCGTGGACTCAAGTCCACGCTGGAGACCAAGGCCATCGCGGGCCTTTTCTTCGCGGGCCAGATCAACGGAACGACTGGCTACGAAGAGGCCGCGGCGCAAGGCCTGCTGGCGGGCCTTAACGCGGCGCGGAACGCAAAAGGGGAAGCGGGCTGGTGCCCGCGCCGCGACGAGGCCTACCTGGGTGTCCTGGTGGATGACCTGGTCACGCGGGGCGTGTCCGAGCCCTACCGCATGTTCACGAGCCGCGCCGAGTACCGCCTGCAGCTTCGCGAAGACAACGCGGACCTTCGCCTCACCGAGGCGGGCCGAAGGCTCGGGCTGGTCGACGATGCGCGCTGGGCCGCCTTCAGCCGCAAGAGAGACCGGATCGAATCCGAGACCGCGCAGTTGCGGAAAAGCTGGATTCGCCCGGCTGATATTTCGCTTAAAGATCAAATGGATACAGTCGGACAGCCACTGGAACGTGAGTACTCGCTATTCGATTTGCTGCGCCGTCCGGGCGTCTCTTACCAGGCCCTTAGCCGGTGGATGGACGAAGGGCATTCGCCCGCCGAATCCGACGTCGCCGAGCAGGTCGAGATCGCGGCCAAGTACGCGGGTTACATCGAACGCCAGCGCGACGAGGTCGAGCGCAACCGAGCTCAAGAGCACGCTTCCGTGCCGCGCGACATGGACTATGCGAGCGTGCGCGGCCTCTCGAAGGAAGTGCAACAGAAGCTCGCGCAGCACCGCCCCGAGACCGTGGGCCAGGCGTCGCGCATCCAGGGCGTGACCCCCGCGGCGATCTCCCTATTGCTCGTGCACTTGAAGCGCCGCGCGGTCGCCGCCGAGTCGCAAGAGAAAAGCGCATGACCCTGGCCCAACAGATCGCCGGCGGCGTCGCGGCGATGGGCGTCGACTTGCCCGAGGCAGCGGTGCCGAAGCTCGCGAGCCATCTCGAGCTGGTCGAGAAGTGGAATCGCGTGCACAACCTCACGGCCGTGCGCAATACCGGGCAGATGGTGCCGTTGCACGTGCTCGACAGCCTTTCGATCCTTTCGCATTTGGGCGACACCGCGAGCATCGTCGACGTCGGAACGGGCGCGGGATTGCCCGGCATACCACTCGCCATCGCGCGGCCCGCGATGCGGGTGACGTTGCTCGATTCGAGCCACAAGAAGTGCGCATTCCTCCAGCAGGCGAAGACCGAGCTCGGCCTCGCCAACGTCGAGATCGTGTGTGATCGCGTCGAGAGCTGGAATCCCCCGGAGAAATTCGAAGTCGCCGTGTCGCGCGCCTTCTCCGACCTCGCGGACTTCGTCGAGCAGGCGCGCCATCTCGTGGCCCCGGGCGGCCGCCTCATCGCGATGAAGGGCGTGCATCCCTTCGATGAGATCGCGCGGGTGCCACCGACGCATCGCGTCTCCCAGGTCCTCGAGCTCACGGTGCCCGGCCTGGACGCGCACCGCCACGCCGTTTTTCTCGAGGCGGCGTGATGGGGCGAACGTTCGTTGTCGCGAACCAGAAGGGCGGCGTCGGCAAGACCTCGATCGCCGTGAACCTGTGCGCGAGCCTCGCGCACTACGGGCGGCGCGCGCTGCTCATCGACCTCGATCCCCAGGGCAATGCGACCACCGGGAGCGGCGTCGACAAGACCGCGTGCGAAAGGACGGTCTACGGCGTGCTGCTCGGCGAATATCCGCTGAAGGACGCCATCGTGCATTGCGAAGGCGGGTACGACATGGTTCCTTCGAATCGCGAGCTCGCGGGCGCCGAAGTCGAGCTCATCGCCCTCGAGAAGCGCGAGTACCGGCTCCGTGATGCGCTCGCACACGCAACCGCCAACTACGATTTCACGGTCATCGACTGCCCGCCGGCGCTCAACATGCTCACGGTGAACGGATTCACCGCGGCCGATGCGGTCATCATTCCGATGCAGTGCGAGTACTACGCGCTCGAAGGCTTGTCGGATCTCGTGGGGACGCTTCGCAAGGTGAAGCAGAACTTGAATCCCAGGATCGAGATCGAGGCGCTCGTGCGCACGATGTACGACCCGCGCAGCACGCTCACGGTCCAGGTATCCGAGGAGCTGAAGCGCCACTACGGCGAAAAGGTCTTCGATACAGTGATCCCGCGCAATATCCGCATTGCCGAGGCGCCTTCATTCGGCAAGCCCGTGCTGCTTCACGATCCCACGTCGAAGGGCGCCATCGCGCACCTGCAGTTCGCGCGCGAGCTGCTGGGCCGCAACGGCATCAAGGTCGCGGAGGCGGCGTGAGCAAGCACAAGGGACTGGGCCGGGGCCTCGACGCGCTGTTGGGCTCGTCGCCGAAGGCCGCGACGGACTCCGAATTGCAGCAGCTTGCCATCGATTCGCTGCGGCCCGGCAAGTACCAGCCGCGCACCCACATGGACGAAGCTTCGCTCGCCGAGCTCGCCGAATCGATCAAGGCGCGCGGAGTGATCCAGCCGATCGTGGTGCGTCCCGTGGACGACGGCCAGTACGAGATCCTTGCCGGCGAGCGCCGTTGGCGCGCCGCACGCCTCGCGGGCCTCGATCGCATCGCCGCCGTGGTGAAAGTCGTGCCCGACGAAGCCGCGCTCGGCATCGGCTTGATCGAGAACATCCAGCGCGAGGACCTGAACCCGATCGAGGAAGCGGGCGGCCTGAAGCGCCTCATCGAGGAATTCAAGCTCACGCACGACGAGGTGGCCCGCGCCATCGGGCGATCGCGCGCGAGCGTCACGAACCTGCTTCGACTCCTCGAGCTGGCACCCGCGGTCCAGGCCATGGTGCAGGACGGATCGCTCGATATGGGCCACGCGCGCGCGCTTCTTTCGCTCTCACGCCCTCGCCAGGTCGAGGTCGCGCACCAGGTCGTCCTGAAGGGGCTCTCGGTTCGCGAGACCGAGCGCCTGGTCCAGGGTGCGACCTCGGCGCCGAAGGCCGCGGCGAAGCATGCGCACAAGCTCGACGGCGATTCGCGGCGGCTGCAGGAAGAGCTTTCCGAATCGCTGGGCGCCACGGTGAAGTTGAAACCGCGCGGCGCGGGCAAGGGTTCGCTCGTGATCGAGTACTCGAGCCTCGATGAGCTCCAGGGCCTCGCCCGGAAGATCAGGCGCTAGGCATGCATTGTTGCGCCGCACTATCTTTTTGCGCTGGCCCCTCGCGGCCGCTATAATTCATGGGTTTTGCTTCGTGGGCTCAACCCATTCGCACGGTGGTCCGGTGGCAGGTCATCGCTACCGTGGTACTGGCAATCGTCGCGGCATTTGTATGGGGAAGGGATGGGGCGGCATCTGCCGCTTTGGGGGGCGCCGTCAACGTGGTCGCGGGATGGGTCTACGGGTGGCGAATCTCGCGGAGTGAAGCACGCACGGCCGGGGAGGCTTTGCAGACGATGCTGAGGGCGGAGGCGATCAAGGTGCTCCTGATCATCGCCGGACTCTGGCTCGCGCTCTCCGTATACAAGGACATGGTGCACGTCGCGTTCTTCGCGGCGTTCGTGGTTACAGTAATGGTGTTCGCCGCGGCCATCGCCGTGCCGGGCGCCGATGACAACAATACGACCCGGCCCGCCGGGGACAAGTGACGATTCGCATGGCTCAGTACGAAAATCCTTCCGAGTACATCGCGCACCACCTGACGTCCTTGACGCATCCCATTGGCGAAGGCGGCTTCTGGACGCTCAACGTCGATTCGATCATCGTCTCGATCATCCTGGGATTCGTCGGGCTGGGATTCTTCTACTGGATCGCCAAGGGCTTCAAGCCGGGCGTGCCCAACAAGACGCAGGCCTTCGTCGAGGTTCTCTTCGCCAAGGTCGATTCGGAAGTCGCGGGAATCTTCCACGGCGACCGCAATAAGTTCGTCTCGCCTCTCGCGTTCACGGTGTTCGTCTGGGTCGTCCTGATGAACTCCATGGACTTCCTTCCCGCGGACTGGGTGACGTGGGTCCTCGGGTTCTTCCCGCATACCGAGCACGGCTTCCGCGTGGTCCCGACGGCCGATGTCTCCGTCACTTTCGCCCTGGCCCTTTCCGTCTGGTTCCTGATGATCTTCTTCGCGATCCAGCAGAAGGGTTTCCTGGGGTTCGTGCACGAGCTCTTCACGGCGCCCTTCGGCAAGAACCCGCTCCTGTGGCCCGTGAACTTCCTCTTCAACATGGTCGAGTACATCTCGAAGCCGCTTTCGCACTCGCTGCGGCTGTTCGGCAACATGTACGCGGGGGAGATCATCTTCCTGCTTCTGTGGCTGCTCGCCACTGTAGGCATCGGCGGCGCGATCGGCGGCTTTGTCTTCGGACTGAGCTGGGCCATCTTCCACGTGCTGATCGTCCTGCTGCAGGCCTACATCTTCATGATGCTCACAATCGTGTACATCCAGATGTCGCACGAAGGGCACTGACCGCTTTTCAACTTCAACACCGCACGTCATCACCGAAAGGACAAACAGAATGGACGCGAAACTTCAGCTGATCGCCATGATCCAGGCTTACACCGGCGTAGGCATCGGCCTCATCATCGGCCTGGGCGCCCTGGGCGCCTGCGTGGGCGTGGGCATCATGTGCAGCCGCTTCCTCGAAGGCGCGGCGCGCCAGCCGGAGCTCATGCCCCAGCTCCAGGGCAAGGTGTTCCTGCTCCTCGGCCTCATCGACGCCTCGTTCATCATCGGGGTGGGCCTCGCGATGTTCTTCGCGTTCGCCAACCCGCTGCTGTCGCAGATCAAGTAAGAACCGCGTCTCGCCGAGGGAAGTCCTATGAACCTCAACGTCACGATGTTCGTGCAGGCGGCCGTCTTCGCCGCGTTCATCTTCATCACGGTGAAGTGGATCTGGCCGATGATCCTGGTGCACGTCGAAGCGCGCCAGAAGATGATCGCCGACGGGCTTGCGGAGGCCGAGCGAGGCCGCAACTCGCTCGCCGACGCGCAGAAGCAGACGGAAGCCATGCTCACCGAAGCGCGCGGGCGCGCCCACGAGCTGGTCGTCGCTGCCGAGAAGGCCGCCAGCCAGCGCATCGAGGAATCGAAAACCCAGGCCAGGACCGAGGGCGAGCGCCTCATCGCAGCCGCCAATGCGCAAATCCAGCAGGAGGTTCAATCGGCCAGGCAGGTGCTGCGCGAGCAGGTCGCGCAACTCGCGGTGTCGGGCGCCGAGAAGATCCTCAAGCGCGAGGTCCACGCGAAGGACCACGCCGACATGCTGAACCAGCTCAAGGCCGAGCTCTGATCCATGGCTGAGATCGCAACTGTCGCGCGACCCTACGCCGAGGCCATGTTCAAGGTAGCCCTCGAGGCGAGCGAACTCGGCCCGGACGCCGACGCTCTGGCCTTCGCGGCCGCGGTGGCGGGCGACGAGGCCATGCGCTCGGTGCTCTCGGATCCGCGCATCACCGCGCGGCAGAAGAAGGAGCTCTTCGCTTCGATCGCGGGGGATCGCTTCACGAAGAACGCGAACAATCTGGTCGGCCTCCTGGTGGACAACCATCGCACGGAGTTGATTGGATCCATCGCCGAACAGTTCGACGAGTTGAAGCGCGATCACGATCACGTGCTGCGCGTGCTCATCACGAGCGCGATGCCGCTCGATGATGCGCAGAAGTCCGAGATCGTCGCCTCGCTGGGCAAGCGCTACGGCAGGAAGATCGAAACCGAGCTCGCCGTCGACCCGCAGCTGTTGGGCGGGGCCCGCGTGCAGGTCGGCGACCAAGTCATCCACGCCTCCGTGCGTGACGCCCTGGCCCAGATGGCCGTGGCGCTCGCCCGGTAGGCCAAAGAAGTCTCGTCCAAGGAATCGTCATGCAGATCAACCCTTCCGAAATCAGCGAACTGATCAAGTCCAAGATCCAGAACCTCCAGGTGGCCGCCGAGAAGCGCACCGAGGGAACGGTGATCTCCGTGACCGACGGCATCTGTCGCGTCCACGGCCTTACGGACGTGATGCAAGGCGAGATGCTGGACTTCCCGGGCGGCACGCAGGGCCTCGCGTTGAACCTCGAGCGCGACTCCGTCGGCGCCGTGGTGCTGGGCCCCTACGAGCACATCTCCGAGGGCGACACGGTCAAGTCCACGGGCCGCATCCTTGAAGTACCCGTGGGCCCCGAGCTCATCGGCCGCGTCGTGAATTCGCTGGGCCTGCCCATCGACGGCAAGGGCCCGATCAACGCGAAGATGACCGACCCGATCGAGAAGGTGGCGCCGGGCGTCATCGCGCGCAAGTCCGTCTCGCAGCCGGTGCAGACCGGACTCAAATCGATCGATGCGATGGTGCCGGTGGGCCGCGGGCAGCGCGAGCTCATCATCGGCGACCGCCAGACGGGCAAGACCGCCGTCGCCGTCGACACGATCATCAACCAGAAGGGCAAGGACCTCATCTGCGTGTACGTCGCCATCGGCCAGAAGGCCTCGACGATCGCGAACGTGGTGCGCAAGCTCGAGGAGTTCGGCGCCATGGCCTATACCATCGTCGTGGCCGCCACGGCGTCGGACCCCGCGGCCATGCAATACATCGCGCCCTACTCCGGTTGCACGATGGGCGAGTACTTCCGCGATCGCGGCCAGGACGCGCTCATCATCTATGACGACCTCACCAAGCAGGCCTGGGCGTATCGCCAGATCTCGCTGCTGCTTCGCCGCCCGCCGGGCCGCGAGGCGTATCCCGGCGACGTGTTCTATCTGCACAGCCGCCTGCTCGAGCGCGCCGCGCGCGTGAACGAGGCGTACGTCGAGAAGTTCACGAAGGGCGCCGTCAAAGGCAAGACCGGCTCGCTCACGGCACTGCCCGTGATCGAGACGCAGGCCGGCGACGTGTCGGCGTTCGTCCCGACGAACGTGATCTCGATCACCGACGGCCAGATCTTCCTGGAGACGGACCTCTTCAACGCGGGGATCCGTCCGGCCATCAACGCGGGTATCTCGGTGTCACGCGTGGGCGGCGCGGCACAGACGAAAGTCATCAAGAAGCTGGGCGGCGGCGTGCGCCTCGCGCTCGCGCAATACCGCGAGCTGGCGGCCTTCGCGCAGTTCGCCTCCGACCTCGATGAGGCCACCCGCAAGCAGCTCGAGCGCGGCCGCATGGTGACCGAGCTCATGAAGCAGCCCCAGTACCAGCCGCTGCAGGTCTGGGAGATGGCGCTCGTGCTCTTTGCCGTGAACAACGGCTACTACGACGACATCGCCGTGACGAAAGCCCTGGCCGCGGAGCGCGCCATGCGCGACTTCATGAAGAGCAAGTACGGCGAGCTGGTCGATCGCATCGAGTCCACGAAGGACCTGTCGAAGGACGACGAGGCGAAGCTTCACGAAGCCATCAAGGATTTCAAGAAGAATGCGGCGTACTGAAATTCGGGCGGCAAGGCGCCTGTTGGATCGGACGCTTCGCGCCGATCAACAGGTCTTGAGAGAAAGCAAAGGCAAGGGCGCGTAGATGGCAGGCAGCAAGGAAATCCGGACCAAGATCAAGAGCGTGCAGAACACGCGCAAGATCACCAAGGCCATGGAGATGGTCGCGGCCTCCAAGATGAGGAAGGCCCAGGAGCGCATGCGCCAGGCGCGGCCGTACGGCGAGAAGATTCGCGACATCGCCGCGCACCTGGCCCACGCCAATTCCGAATACCGGCACCCGTTCCTGGTGAAGCGCGGGATCGAGGACAACATCGGCGCCATCGTCGTCACCTCGGACAAGGGCCTGTGCGGGGCGCTCAACACCAACGTCCTGCGCCTCGTGGTCGGCAAGGCGAAGGAAGTGCAGGACCGTGGCTTCAAGGTGCAGTTCACCGCGATCGGCAACAAGGCGCTGGGATTCCTCCAGCGCACGCGTGCCAACGTGGTCTCCCAGCTGGTACAGGCGGGCGACACGCCGAACGTGGAGAAGCTCGCGGGACCCGTGAAGGTCCAGGTCGACGCCTACCGCGACGGCAAGATCAACGCGCTCTACATCGTGTACACGCGCTTCATCAATACGATGAAGCAGGAGCCGGTGATCGAGCAGATCCTGCCGCTGCCGTCCTCGAGGCTCGCTCCCGATGCGCGCGCGGTTCGCAAGAACTGGGACTATGTCTACGAGCCCGATGCGAAGGAAGTCCTCGAGCAGCTGCTGCGCCGCTACCTCGAGGCGATCATCTACCAGGCGCTCGCGGAGAACATCGCGAGCGAGCAGTCCGCCCGCATGGTGGCGATGAAGGCCGCCAGCGACAACGCCTCGAGCGTCATCGACGACCTCACGCTCGTCTACAACAAGGCGCGGCAGGCGGCCATCACCAAGGAATTGTCGGAAATCGTCGGCGGCGCTGCTGCCGTCTAGTGAATCGAGTATAGGGACACATACATGAGCACGACCCAAATGAGTGAAGGCAAGATCGTCCAGTGCATCGGCGCGGTGATCGACATCCAGTTCCCGCGCGAGGGAATGCCTAACATCTACGATGCGCTCACGTTGGTCGAGGAGGCCAACTCGTTCGCCGAGAAGGGCCTCACGTTCGAAGTCGAGCAGCAGCTGGGCGACGGCGTAGTGCGCACCATCGCGCTCGGCTCCTCCGACGGCCTTCGCCGTGGCATGAAAGTGAAGAACACCGGCGCGCCGATCTCGGTTCCCGTCGGCCCCGCGACGCTCGGGCGCGTGATGGACGTGCTGGGCCGGCCCATCGATGAACGCGGTCCCGTGAAGGCCGACGAGCGCCGCTCGATCCACGCGTCCGCGCCCAAGTTCGACGAGCTCTCGCCTTCCGTGGAGCTGCTCGAGACGGGCATCAAGGTGATCGACCTGGTGGCTCCGTTCGCCAAGGGCGGCAAGGTCGGCCTCTTCGGCGGCGCCGGCGTCGGCAAGACCGTGACGATGCTCGAGCTCATCAACAACATTGCGACCCAGCACTCGGGCCTGTCGGTGTTCGCCGGCGTGGGCGAGCGTACTCGCGAGGGCAACGACTTCTACCACGAGATGAGCGACGCCAAGGTGATCGTGCAGGAAGACCTGTCGAAATCGAAAGTGGCGATGGTGTTCGGCCAGATGAACGAGCCGCCGGGCAACCGCCTGCGAGTGGCGCTCACGGGGCTCACCATGGCCGAAAGTTTCCGCGACGAGGGCCGCGACATCCTGCTCTTCATCGACAACATCTACCGCTTCACGCTCGCGGGCACGGAAGTGTCGGCGCTACTGGGCCGCATGCCTTCGGCGGTGGGATACCAGCCCACGCTCGCCGAGGAGATGGGCCGCCTGCAGGAGCGCATCACGTCCACCAAGAAAGGCTCGATCACTTCGATCCAAGCCGTTTACGTTCCTGCCGACGACTTGACGGATCCGTCGCCCGCCACGACTTTCGGCCACCTCGACGCAACCGTCGTGCTGTCGCGCGATATCGCCGCGCTGGGCATCTACCCGTCGGTGGACCCGCTCGATTCGACTTCCCGCCAGGTCGACCCGAACGTCGTTGGCGAGGAGCACTACAACACGACGCGCGCCGTGCAAGCGGTGCTGCAACGCTACAAGGAGCTGCGCGACATCATCGCGATCCTGGGCATGGACGAGCTTTCGCCCGAGGACAAGCTTGCCGTGGGCCGCGCGCGCAAGATCCAGCGCTTCCTCTCGCAACCTTTCTTCGTAGCCCAGGTCTTCACGGGCTCGCCCGGCAAGTACGTGAGCCTCAAGGACACGATCAAGGGCTTCAACATGATCGTGAACGGCGAGTGCGATTCGCTTCCCGAGCAGGCCTTCTACATGGTCGGCACCATCGAGGAAGCGTTCGAGAAGGCGAAGACGCTGCAATAAGACGAAGCCATGGCAAAGACCCTTCATGTCGACATCGTAAGCGCCGAGCAGCAGGTCTACTCCGGCGAGGCCGGCATGTTGATCGCTCCCGGCGTTTCGGGCGAGTTGGGCATCCTGCCCGAGCACGTTCCCCTGCTCACGCGCCTGAAACCCGGCACGGTGCGCATTCGGAAGGCCGGCGCCGAAGAAGAAGTGATCTACGTGTCGGGCGGCATGATGGAAGTGCAGCCAGATCGCGTGACGATCCTCGCGGACACTTCGATTCGTGCGCACGATCTGGACGAGGCCAAGGCCATGGAGGCCGAACGCGTCGCGAAGGAAGCGCTCGCGAACAGGACCGGCGACATGGAGCTCGCGACAGCTCAAGCCGAGCTCGCCGAGGCCGCCGCCCAGATCGCCGCCATCCGCAAGCTGCGCAACCGCCGCTGACCCAGGCCGTTTCACTCCAGGTCGTCGTCCTGGCCGCGGGCCAGGGCAGGCGCATGCGCTCGGACCTCGCGAAGGTCCTGCATCCCCTGGCGGGCCGCCCCCTCCTCTCGCACGTCATCGAAACCGCGCGCAGCCTCGCGCCGCGCCGGCTTTGCGTCGTCATCGGGCACGGCGCGCAGGAAGTGCGCGATCGCATCCACGACGACTCGATCGGCTGGGTCGTGCAGGAGCGCCAGCTCGGCACGGGCCATGCCGTGATGCAGGCGCTGCCGCACCTCGAGGGTGATGCCACGGTGGTGATCCTCTATGGCGACGTGCCCCTCATCTCACCAGGAACGCTTCGCTCGCTGGTAGACGCGGCATCTTCGGGGCACCTCGCCCTGCTCACGCAGGAAGTCGAAGATCCCAGGGGTTATGGCCGCATCGTGCGCGACGCCGGTGGACGCGTGGTGCGCATCACCGAGGAGAAGGACGCGAGCGCGGAAGAGCGCGCCATCCGCGAAGTGAACACGGGCATCATCGCGGCGCCGCGCGCGAAGCTCGCGACCTGGCTCGCGCGCCTGAAGAATGACAACGCGCAGGGCGAGTATTATCTGACCGACATCGTGGCACTCGCCGTGGCCGACGGCGTGCCCATCGAGGTGCGCCATCCGGCATCGGCGAGCGAATGCCTCGGAGTCAACAGCAAGGACGAGCTCGCCGCGCTGGAGCGGCGTTACCAGATGAACGAAGCCGCGCGCCTCCTCGAAGCCGGCGTCACCCTCGCGGATCCCGCGCGAATCGACGTGCGCGGGACGCTCGAGTGCGGGCGCGACGTCTCCATCGACGTGAACTGCATCTTCGAAGGCCGCGTGGTCCTCGCCGACGGCGTGCGCATCGGGGCGAACTGCATCCTTCGCGACGTGACGCTAGGTAACGGCGCCGAGGTGAAGCCCTTCACGATGATCGAGGAAGCCTCCATCGGCGCCAACGCGCGAATCGGCCCGTATGCGAGGATCCGCCCCGACACCCGGCTCGCCGACGGCGTGCATATCGGCAACTTCGTCGAGGTGAAGGCGAGCACGTTCGGCAAGGGCAGCAAGGCGAACCACCTTGCGTACGTCGGCAACACCAGCGTGGGCTCCGCCGTGAACATCGGAGCCGGAACGATCACCTGCAACTACGACGGCGCGGACAAGCACCGCACCGTGATCGAGGACGACGTGCACATCGGCTCCGATGTGCAGCTCGTGGCCCCGGTGACGATCGGCAAGGGCGCGACGATCGGTGCCGGCGCGACGATCACAAAGGATGTCCCTGCGGGCGGCCTCACCATCACCGAGAAGAAGACAGTTTCGAAGCCGGGCTGGAAGCGCCCCCAGAAGCGGAAAAGCTAAGGAAGGTGCTGGACGCAGCGCCGATCGTCACGGCGAGCGCTCCGCAGATGAACAGCCGTGAAATCGCGCGCCGCGGATCGGTGTCTATCCACTCGCGCTCGTGGGCGGTCGGTTTCGCGTCGTGATTCCTGAGGTCGTCCATGTCCGTCTTCTCCGTCAACTGTGCTGCGACGGAATGAAGACTACGCGCGGGACGATTTCGCCTCGACGGAAAATTGAAACACCGGACTGCCGAATATTCCCGAAACCAGGCGTGCGGTCCATTCCTCACGCGTCGATGAGCGGCGGGAACCGTCCGCTCCATCGACCGCCTAGCTATTTACCACCGCGCCGGCGGTTTCTTGTTGATCGTGATGTGCCGCGACTCGACGGAGATGTACCCGCCCGCGGTCAGGTCGCGGAAGATCCGGCTCACCATGTCGCGCGATGCCCCGACGCGCTCGGCGATCTCCTGCTGCGTGAGCTTCTCGGGAATCTCGAGCTTGCCGTTGCGCTCCACGGCCATGTTGAGCAGCAGGCGCGCCACGCGACCGTAGACGTCGAGCAGCGCCAGGTCCTTCACCGAGTTGGTCGCGAGCCGCGCGCGGTCGATGATCTTCGAGATCATGTCGAGCGCGAAATCGGGGTTGCGGCGGATGGCTTCCTTGATGGGATCGCGCGAGACGACGGAGAACGTCGTGGCCTCCATCGTCATCACCGAGGCCGAGCGCGGATTGCCGTCGAGCGCCATCTCGCCCACGTACTCGCCGGGGCCCTGGGTGTCGAGGATCATCTCGTGGCCCTCGGTGTCCGAAAGGAAGATCTTCACGCGGCCCGAGAGGACCACGAACACCGAGTCGCTGGAATCGCCCTCGGTGATGAAGACCGTGTTCTTCGGATAGCTGCGCAGCCTCCCGAGGGACGCAAGTTCCCTCACGAAGGGATCGGCGATGGCCGATAGTTGTGCGGCGCTGGGTGACTCCCCTGTCATCTTTTTTTCTCTGGGGCGCGAGTCCATGAGTCTAGCACCGCCGGGGGTGCGCGTTAAGATACGGCCATGGTCGAACCCGTCGACGGCGGTCGAGCCACCCGCCTTGTCATCGCGATCACGGCGATCGCGCTCGCCGGGTTCTTCTTCTCGTTGACTCCGGCCTCCGTGTGGATCGACCAGCGCCTCCTCGACCTCGAATGGCGCGAGTTGCGAAATCTCGGTCCACGTCCCGCCCCCGACGACGTGATCATCGTCGGCATCGATTCCACGAGCGCCAACGCGATCACCGCGCCGCCCGAGCTGTGGCACGAGCCGCTGGCCCGTGCGCTCGCGCGCATCGCGGCGGCGAAACCGCGCGCCATCGGGCTGGACTATCCGTTGCCCGAGAGGTCGTACGACGCGATCCATCCCGGCCTCGACCGCATCCTCTTCACAGGGATCGCCGCCGCCGTGGAGAACGGGCCCTTCGTGGCGACTCTCAACATCGATTCGCGCACGCGGACGGCGCGAAACATCTACGCGCCATTCCTCGCGCTGCTCGGCGACTCACGCCTGGGCATCGGCCTGACCGCGCGCGACAGCGACGGCGTCACGCGCCGCTTCTCCCTGCTCGTCCCCACCGAGGACGGCGGTTTTCCGACGCTCGTCGGACGCCTGTGCCGCGCGTTGGGCGTCCACTGCAGCGACGGGCTCATCGACTACTCGCTGGGAATGCCGCTGAAGTACGTGTCGCTGTACGACGTGCTTACGCTCTCGGATCCGGCGCTCATGTCGCAGCTTTTCCGCAACCGCATCGTGCTGATCGGCGAGACGCAGCCCTATGCCGACCGGATCGCCGTGCCCATCAACCTCGCCGCCTGGGAACCTCCGGGGCGTGATTCTCCGGGCGTCGTGGTGCACGCGCAGACCCTGCGAACGGCGCTCGGCGGCGATGCGCCCCAGGAGGCCATTCGTCCCATGACGATGATCCTCGTGTTCCTGGCGGCGCTGCCCTTCCTCGCCGGGAATTGGCGCTGGGCTCTCGTAGCCGCCGCGTTGGGCATGGTTGCGCTTTGCGCCGGGGCGCTCTTCAGCCTGCGTTCGGGCCTCTTCGTGCCCATTTCCGCGCCCCTCATCACGCTTGCCCTCGCCGGGTTCGGCAGGATCCTTGTCGCCCAGCGAACCACGCCTTCCGGGGCGTCGAATATTCAGCACTCGGCCTGAGCACAATACCGCTGCGCCCGCCCCGGCACGGGGCCCAGAATGGTCTCCAAGGTCGCGGGTTTCCTCCTCTCCCGCGGCCCGCGAGGCGACGTGAGGCCAAGAGCATGCCGCCTTCTTGATCTCTCCCCAGTCCCCAGGCTGGGGAGAGCTTGTTTTTTTTGAGACAATGGACGCTGCCTACCCCACCTCGCGTCCATGTGCGGAATCGTCGGAGCCATCGCAAGCCGTGACGTCGTCCCCATCCTCACGGAGGGGCTGAAGCGGCTCGAGTATCGCGGCTACGACTCGGCCGGGATCGCGGTGCTGAACGGATCGATCCAGCGCGTGCGTCGCGTGGGCCGCGTGGCCGAGATGGAAAGCGCCGTTCGAGCCGAGCATCTCAAGGGCATCGTCGGGATCGGGCACACGCGCTGGGCCACGCATGGCGGCGTGACCGAGCCCAACGCGCACCCGCATGTGTCCATGAGCCGCGTCGCGGTCGTGCATAACGGCATCATCGAGAACCACGAGGAGCAGCGCGCGCGCCTCACGGCGCTCGGCTACGTGTTCGAGTCGCAGACCGACACCGAGGTCGTCGCGCACCTGATCCATCACTACTTCACCGCGACTCGCGATCTTTTCCTGGCGACGCGCAAGGCGGTCGCGGACCTGCACGGCGCCTATGCGCTGGGCGTGGTCGCGCTCGACGATCCGGACACGATGACCGGGGCGCGAATGGGATGTCCGCTCGTCGTGGGATTGGGCGAGGGCGAAAACTTCCTCGCTTCGGACGTCTCCGCGGTGATCTCCGAGACCCGGCGCGTGATCTATCTCGACGACGGCGACGTGGTGGCCCTCAAGCGCGGCGGCGTCGAAGTGGTCGACCGGGATGGGCGCAAGGTCGACCGTCCGGTGCACATCTCGGAGCTTTCCGCCGATGCCGTGGACCTCGGGCCCTATCGCCACTACATGCAGAAGGAGATCCACGAGCAGCCGCGCGCGGTTTCCGACACGCTCGAAGGCGTGATCGACGGCGGCGTGGACATCGACGGATTGTTCGGCGAGGGCGCGGCGGCGGCGTTCAAGGACATGGACAGCATCCTCGTGCTCGCGTCCGGCACGAGCTACAACGCGGGCCTCGTGGCGCGCTACTGGATCGAAGGCATCGCGCAGGTGCCGGTGAACGTGGAGCTGGGCCACGAGTATCGCTACCGCGAGTCCATACCGAATCCGAAGCAGCTCGTCGTCACGATCTCCCAGTCGGGCGAGACGCTCGACACGATGGAAGCGCTCAAGCGCGCGAAGGAGCTCGGGCACGGGACGACGCTTTCGATCTGCAACGTGCGCGAGAGCGCAATCCCGCGCGCGTCGCGCTTCGTGTTCTACACGCGCGCCGGCCAGGAGATCGGCGTCGCATCGACCAAGGCCTTCACCACGCAGCTGGTCTCCCTGTACGTCCTTGCCCTCGCGATCGCCACCGCGCGGGGGCGCCTCACCTCGGGCGCCCAGCTCCGGGCGCTGCAGCAGCTTCGCTTCGTCCCCGGCAGCATCCAGCACGCTTTGAATCTAGAACCGCAGATCCAGGCGTGGGCCGTGCGGTTCGCGGCGCGCGAGCACGCGCTTTTCCTCGGGCGCGGCATCCACTACCCGGTGGCGCTCGAGGGCGCGCTCAAGTTGAAGGAGATCTCCTACATCCACGCCGAAGCCTATCCCGCGGGGGAGCTCAAGCACGGACCCCTCGCGCTCGTGGATTCCCAGATGCCCGTCGTCGTGATCGCGCCCAACGACGCGTTGCTCGAGAAGGTGAAGTCGAACATGCAGGAAGTGCGCGCGCGCGGCGGCGAGCTCTACGTGTTCGCCGACCTCGACAGCCACTTCACCGAAAGCGAGGGCGTGCACGTGATCCGAACGCCGCGCCACGCCGGGGCACTTTCACCCATCGTGCATGCGATCCCGGTGCAGCTCCTCGCGTACCACACGGCGCTGATGCGCGGCACCGACGTGGACAAGCCCCGCAACCTCGCGAAGGCTGTCACCGTCGAGTAGCCGTGTTTCTAGCCGAGAGATGCACAGCCAATCTCGGCGACTTTCCTAACGGATTTCCACATCTTTGTCCGCTCTTGCGGGCGGAACGCCATTGCGGCGTCCCGGATCTCATCGATGATCTTTCCGGGATGAGTAAGTCCGCAGTGCTGCTTCCCAAATTGCTCGACGGTGGCGCGATCGGGCCAGGACTTTGACCCTTGGAAGCCCAAAGCAAGCACGTCTTTCGCGATATAGACGACCGTGCATACGATGTCGTACGCCGGAGACAATCGTGCATCACGACTTGCCGTTGATGGATCCGTATAAGTGAGGCCCCAGTTCTTGAGATGGGCATCGCCATTTCGCAAGAGAATGCATACGGTTAGCTGACGAAAGAAACGCTCCAAAGATTCCGCTTGCACGCCAGCCGGCACGTTGTCGCGGATCGCCAACGCGATGTTTCCGAAATGTCCCTCGTATTTTTGGCTCGGCATGCGACCGGTAAGGGCGGCCATGTCTTCAAAGCCCGAGTACTTTCCCGAACCAAGAAAGTCAAATCGCCGGATGACAAACAGTTGGCGATTGTCTGACATCCAAAATTCCGGCACCTCGACTCCGGCCGCCTTTGCGATCGACATGCAAATGAATTCGTTCTCGGCGAGGTCTGGATATTCGGCGGCGCCGGTCTTTACGATCAGATCGGGAGTGTGAAGTTGTCCCTTTTCGCTCACAGCGACCTTCGGCATTACGCCAGCGAGCGAGGTGGATTGGGCGAAGCGCTCGACCAGGTCGTCAAAAAGATCCTCGGTTCCCTTGGCAGAGAGAATGGATTTGAGCGAGACCGAGCCGCCTTTCCTGGCGGACTCGGGAAGGTCTTGTGAATGGGCCCAAACCCGCCCTGCCGTTGGGGTCGAGGTAAGGGCCAGAAGGTTCATTTCATCTTTGACGTCCATCACCTTCGCATATCTATCCTGTACAAGCCCAAGCAAGAAGCCTTCTGGAAGGTTCATGGCGAGAATCGGGGGAATGCGATTGCTCGAGTACGTTCTCGCCTGGGGTGGCATCGAGAGCGCGAGCGCTCGGGAGGGGTCCGAGATGGCTTCATCCGAGTAACGCATGATGAACTGGCTTTCGCGGATCAGGGCTCCCGCGGCACCTTGTGTCGTTGCCAGCTGCAATTCCTTTACTCGCCCGGATTTTTTCGATTGAGTTGGCATTAGCGCTTCTTCGATCGCTTGATGCGTCGATTGCCTTCGGGCGCGCCGAGGTCATCGGAATAGCGATTCGCCAGTTCGTCCAGCGTAGGACGCGAGGACGCTTGACGAGTGGCGAGTTCCAAGCCCATCGCGGCGAGCAGGCGCTGGAAGGTGCTCAGCTGCAGACTTGAGTAACCTAGCTCAAAGGTGGAAATCGTCTTGCGAGTCGTATTGGCTCGCGCGGCAAGCTCGTCCTGAGTGAGCCCCAGTTCGAGACGGCGATTGACGAATTGAGCGCGAAGATCGCTGTTCATGAGTAGAAATATACTCATTAATGAGGCTATTGTCAATAATGAGTAGTTTCTTACCCGTTAAAGGGCTATCAGTCAAAACGACCGCGGCAACCCGAGCACGTGCTCGGCGACGTACGCGAGGATCAGGTTCGTGGAGATCGGGGCCACCTGGTAGAGACGCGTCTCGCGGAACTTGCGTTCGACGTCGTACTCCGCCGCGAAACCATAGCCGCCGTGGAATTGCAGGCACGCTTCCGCCGCTTGCCATGACGCTTTCGCCGCAAGGAGCTTTGCCATGTTGGCTTCGGTGCCGCACGGCTGGCCCGCGTCGAAAAGCTCGCAGGCGCGAAACCGCATGAGGTTCGCGGCCTCGACCTCGATATAGGCCTCGGCGATCGGGAACTGCACGCCCTGGTTCTGGCCGATGGGCCGGCCGAACACGACACGCTCTCCCGCGTACTTCGCGATCTTCTCGATGAACCAGTAGCCGTCGCCGATGCACTCGGCGGCGATGATCGCCCGCTCTGCGTTCAATCCATCGAGGATGTAGCGGAAGCCCTGGCCTTCTTCGCCGATGAGATTTTCCGCGGGAATCTCGAGATTCTCGAAGAAGAGCTCGCTCGTCTCGTGGTTCACCATGTTGGCGATGGGCCGCGCCTCGAGGCCCTTGCCCAGGGCCTCGCGCAGGTCCACGAGGAAGAGGGACATGCCTTCGGACTTCTTCCGGGATTCCGCGAGCGGCGTGGTGCGCGCGAGCAGGATCATGAGATCCGAGTGCCGCACGCGCGAGATCCATACCTTCTGGCCGTTCACGACGTAACGGTCGCCTTTCTTCGCGGCGAATGTCGTGATCGACGTCGTGTCGGTTCCCGCGGTGGGCTCGGTCACTCCCATGGACTGCAGGCGAAGCTCGCCCTTCGCGATCTTCGGAAGGTACCTGCGCTTCTGCTCCGCCGATCCGTGTCGCAGCAGCGTCCCCATGTTGTACATCTGCCCATGGCAGGCGCCCGCGTTTCCGCCGCAGCGGTTGATCTCCTCCATCACGACGGAGGCCTCGCAGACGCCGAGGCCCGAGCCGCCGTACTCCTGCGGGATCAACGCCGCCAGCCAGCCCGCGCGCGTGAGCGACGCGACAAACTCATCGGGATAGCCGCGGCGCCCGTCGACCTCGCGGAAATACGTCGCGGGAAATTGCGCGCACAGGTCGCGCACTCCCTTGCGGATGTCCGCGTAGCGTTCGTCGAGCGCCGCCATGCGCGACCCTTCAGTCCGCGTACACCCCGGCCTTGCGGATCAGCGGGACCCACTTGTCGATCTCGGCCTTCAGCCAGTCGCGCAGGCCCGCGGGCGTCTGCTTGTCCTCGGAGACGATCTGCGCGCCCAGCTCCGCGAAGCGCTTGGAGACCTCGGGGTCCTTCAGCGCGCTGCGAAGCGCGGCATTGAGCTTGTCCAGCGCTTCCCTGGGCGTGCCCTTGGGCGCATACACGCCATGCCATACCACGATCTGGAAGTCCTTGAGGCCCTGCTCGTCGAGCGTGGGCGCGTCGGGCAGCGCCGGGATGCGCGCCTTCGTCGTCACACCGTAGAGCTTCACCTTGCCCCCCTTGATCTGCGGGATCGTTTGCGTGGTCTGGTCGCAGAGGAGGTCCACCTGGCCTCCGAGGAGCGCGACCATCGCGGGCGCGGTGCCCGAAAAGGGAATCGTCGTGAACTCCGCGCCGACGGCCTGCATGAAGAGCATGCCGCAGAGCTGCGACACGGCGCCGAGTCCCGCGTTGGCGAGATTGATCTTCTCCCTGTTGGCGCGCACGTACGCGACGAGGTCCTTCACGCTGTCCGGCGGGAAATCCTTGCGCCCGAGCAGCGTCATCGGGACGTCGGCCACCTGCCCGATGTATTCGAAGTCCGTGAGCGGGTTGTACGGCAGGCTGCGATAAAGCCCCACCGCGGTGGCCATGCCGTTGTGGTGGATGAAGATCGTGTAGCCGTCGGGATTCGCCTTCGCGACGAAGTTCGCCGCCACGGTGCCGCCCGCGCCCAGCTTGTTCTCGATCACCACCGGCTGCCCGAGCGACTTCGACATCGCCGCGCCGAGCGAGCGCGCGACTGTATCCGTGGGACCGCCGGCCGCGAACGGCACGACCAGCGTCACCGCGTGCGTGGGATATTGGGCGTTCGCCGCTCCTGTCGTGAATGCGGCCACTGCGGTCGCCAATCCCGCGACCAACGTTCCGATGCGCATCTTCATGGTGTGCCTCCTCCTCTTGTAATGGTTCTGGTTTCCCCGACCTTCATCACGTCGAAATCCTCCCGCGAAAGGCCCGCCGCCGCGCGCTTTTCCGCGAGCAACCGGGGCGGCTCGTCCAGGGGCTCGTCGGTGAGATTCTCGAACGTGCCCCAATGCATCCCGACCGCGTGACGCGCGCGCAGGTCCGCCCGCACCTTCACCGCTTCGCTCGGATCGACGTGCATCGTCTGCATGAACCACCGCGGCGCATAGGAGCCGATGGGAATCATGGCGAAGTCGAAAGGTCCCATACGTTCGCCGATGTCGCGCGCGTCCTTCGAGTATCCCAGGTCGCCCGTGTGGATGATCTTCAGGCCGTCTCCTTCGACGACCCAGCCGCCCCAGAGTGTGCGGTTCGTGTCGAAGAGCGTCCGCTTGCTCCAATGCTGGACGGGGACGAGCGTGAAGGTGAGCGGGCCAACGTTCCGCGACTGCCACCAGTCGAGCTCCTCGACCCGCTCGATTCCGATGCCGGCGAACCACGCCTTCAGGCCGAGCGGCACCAGGAAAAGCGGGCTGCCTTCGGGGCGCGCGGCGAGTTTTTTCACCGAGTCCACGTCGAGGTGGTCGTAATGATTGTGCGAGACGAGCACCACGTCGATGCGCGGAAGGTCGGCGACCTCGATGGGCAACGGCACGATGCGCTTGGGGCCCGCGAACTGCACGGGTGAGGCGCGCTCCGAGAATTGGGGATCGAAGAGCATGTTGCGGCCCGCGAGCTGCACCAGGAAGGCGGCGTGGCCGATCCACGTCACCGTGGGTTGGGTCGTGTTCGCCTTCAACGCCGCGGCATCGGTCTTCACGAAGGGAATCTTCCAGCCCCCGGGCGGCGGCGGCGGGGGAAGGCCCTCCTTCAATTGCTCCCACTTCCACGCCCAGAATCCCGCGTGGGCTTCCTGCGGATAGTTATTGTGGAAGCCGTTCGCGTCACGGGGCGCGCCATCCTCGGCCCCGGCGAGGAACCCCGCGAACACCCCGCAGAAGGCGCAAGCCATGATGACGGCAAGTCTAGCGCGAGCCATGGACTGGATCATGGGGCAAAATGGATTCCATGGAAAAGCGCGGACCGCTGGCCGGGCTGAAGGTGGTCGAGATGGGCACGCTCATCGCGGGCCCGTATTGCGCGCGGCTGCTCGCGGAATTCGGCGCCGACGTCGTGAAGGTCGAAACACCGGGCGAGGGCGATCCGCTGCGCAAGTGGAGGAAGCTCCACGAGGGCAACTCGCTCTGGTGGTACGCGCAAGCTCGCAATAAGAAGTCCGTCGCCATCAACCTGCGTGACCCCGAAGGCCAGGAGATCGTGCGCGGCCTCGCGAAAGGCGCCGACATCGTCGTGGAGAATTTCCGCCCCGGCACGATGGAGAAGTGGGGCCTCGGCTACGATGCGCTCTCGAAGGACAATCCGGGCCTCGTGATGGTGCGCATCTCGGGCTTCGGGCAGACGGGTCCCTATCGCGACCGCCCGGGCTTCGGCGCCATCGGCGAATCCATGGGCGGCATGCGTTACCTCACCGGATATCCAGACCGGGCGCCGGTGCGTGTCGGCATCTCGATCGGCGATTCGCTGGCCGCGCTCTTCGGCGTGATCGGAGCGCTCACCGCGATTCACCACCGCGCGCAAAGCGGCAAGGGCCAGGTGATCGACGTGGCGCTCTACGAGGCCGTGTTCGCGATGATGGAGTCGATGCTTCCCGAATACGGGCTCGGCGGCTTCGTTCGCGAGCGCACGGGCGCGTCGCTGCCGGGCATCGTTCCGTCCAACACCTATCCGTGCAAGGACGGGAAATACATCGTGATCGGCGCCAACGCCGACTCGATCTTCAAGCGGATGATGCGCGCCATCGGGCGAGCGGACCTGGCCGACGATCCGTCGCTCGCGACCAACGACGGGCGCGTGAAGCGCACCGCGGAACTCGACACGGTCATCGGCGAATGGACCTCGCGTCACTCGCTGGACGATGCGCTGCAGGTGCTGGACCAAGCCGAAGTGCCGTCGGGACGCATCTACTCGATCGCCGACATCGTAGCGGACATGCACTACCGGGCCCGCGGCATGATCGAGCGGCACAAGCTGGGCGATCACGACCTGCTCCTTCCGGGGATCGTGCCCAAGCTTTCCGACACGCCGGGCCGCACGAAATGGGTCGGTCCGCGCCTGGGCGAGCATACCTCCGAGGTGCTGGCGGGCCTGGGCTTCGGCACCGAAAAAATCGCGGAACTGAGGGCGCGCGGCGTCGTCGGATAGGTCATCGCAGAGAGTAGAATCTTGCGTTCCATGCGGCTCTACATCAACGACGTCGCCGTGCGCGACGGATTCCAGATCGAGAAGGCCTTCGTGCCCACGGCGACGAAGGTCGAGCTCATCAACCAGCTCTCGCGGACGGGCCTGCACAAGATCGAGGTCACGTCGTTCGTCTCGTCCAAGGCGGTGCCGGCACTCGCGGACGCGAACGAAGTCCTCGCCGCCATCGAGCGCGTTCCCGGCGTCGCCTACGTGGCGCTCGTGCCCAACGTGCGCGGCGTGCAGAACGCAGCCGCCACCGCGCGCAAGCCCAACGAAGTAAACGGCGTGATCTCGGCATCCGAGACGCACAACCGCGCCAACATCAACCGCACCCACGAGCAATCGCTCGCCGAGCTGCCCACGATGGTGAAGGTGGCCCATGATGCGGGACTCAAGATCACGATGAGCCTTTCCACCACGTTCGGCTGTCCGTTCGAGGGCCACGTGCACGAGGACGTGGTGCTCGATTTCGTGGAGCGCTTCGTCGAGGCGGGCATCGACGGCATCTCGCTCGCCGACACGACGGGCATGGCCAACCCGCACCAGGTGGGTGAGCTCACGGGCCGCGTGCTCGGAGAATTCCCGCCGCCCGACGAGACGTTCTACACGCTGCACTTCCACAACACGCGCGGCATGGGGCTCGCGAACGTCGTCGCGGGCATCGAGGCGGGCGTGCGGTCCTTCGACGGCTCCGTGAGCGGCCTGGGCGGCTGTCCCTTCGCCCCGGGCGCCACGGGCAACATCTGCACCGAGGACATGGTGAACATGCTCGAGGACATGGGCTACGACACGCGCGTGGACCTCGCCAAGCTCCTTGCCGTCGCGCGGCGCATTCCGATGGTCGTGGGGCACGATGTCCCGGGCCAAGTGATGAAGGCGGGCCAGACGCTCGAGCTGCACGATCCCCCAGACTTCTTGAGGACCTGATGATCAAACGAACGATTTGCGCCGCGTTCGCGGCACTCGCGTGTAGCGCCTACGGCTCCGACCTCAACAACATCGGCAACGTCACGCAGGACCAGCTTCGCGGCATCGCCGAGGACCTCGGCGCCGCGTTCTCGTACAAGGGCGTCACGCCCGCGACACCGCTCGGGCTCACGGGCTTCGACATCGGCGTGGAGCTCACGGACACCAAGGTGAAGAACAGCTCCGCCTTCGGTGCCGCCGGCGCGGGAAGCCCGTCGGATCTCCTGATTCCGAAGATCCACCTCTACAAGGGACTCGGATGGGGCTTCGACATAGGCGGATTCGTAGGTGGATCGTCGACCGTCGGCGCGACACTCATCGGCCTGGACCTGCGCTACGCGTTCGTGGACGATTCGCTCACGACGCCCGCGATCGCGGTTCGCGTCTCGGGAACCCGCGCGCAGGACCTGGGCGACCTCACGATGAATACCGCGGGCCTCGACCTCATGATCTCGAAGCAGCTCACTGTGTTCACGCCGTACGCCGGGGTCGGCGCGGTGCGCGTGCAGTCGAACGTGAAGGGCACTTCGCTCGCCGAGGAGAACTTCACCAAGGGACGCGGCTTCGTCGGCCTCAACACGAATTTCCTCGGCGCGAACTTCGCCGCCGAGTACGAGCAGATGGGCTCGAACCCGTCGATTTCGGTGAAGGTCGGCTTCCGCTTCTAGGGTCGCAAAGAAATACAACAAAGGAGGAGTCAGATGAATCGATTCGTTCGGGGCGTGGCGTTGCTCCTCGCGGGCGCGCTGCTCACGGCGGGCGCGTGGGCGCAGGTGCCGGAGAAGAGGAAGATCACGATCGCGGTCGGCGGAAAGAACCTTTTCTACTACCTGCCGCTCACGGTGGCCGAGCGCAAGGGCTACTTCAAGGACGAAGGGCTCGAGGTTGAGATTCCCGATTTCGCGGGCGGCGCCAAGGCGCTGCAGGCGCTGGTGGGCGGAAGCGCCGACATGGTCTCGGGCGCCTACGAGCACACGATCAACATGCTCGCCAAGAAGCAGCCCATCAAGGCGGTCGTGCTGCAGGCGAAGTTCAGCTCCATCGTGCTGCTGCTGCCCAAGGACAAGGCGGCGAAGTACAAGGGTCCGCAGGACCTGAAGGGCCTGAAGGTCGGCGTCACCGCGCCCGGCTCGTCCACCAACATGTTCGTGAACAACATCCTCGCCAAGGGCGGCTTGAAGCCCACGGACATCTCGGTCGTCGGCGTGGGAACGGGCACCGGAGCATTTGCGGCCATGGACAAGGGCGAGATCGACGCGCTCTCCAACCTGGATCCGGTGATCACGCAGCTCGAGTCCACCGGCAAGTTCGTCGCCGTGGCCGACAGCCGCACCGAGAAGGGGATGAAGGAGATCTACGGCGGCGACTACATGGCCTCGGTCATCTACATCACGGACGAGTACATCAAGAAGTACCCGAACACCGTGCAGGCCGTGGTGAATGCGATGGTGAGGGCCGACAAGTGGATCGCGAAGGCGACGCCGCAGGAGATCGTCGATCTCATGCCGGCGGAGTTCAAGGCGGGCAACCCGTCGCTCTACAAGGAAGCATTGCTCAAGAACATGATCGGCTACTCTGAGAACGGCGAGATGTCGCTCAAGGCCGCCGAGAACGTCTACAAGGTGCTCGTGCAATTCGAGCCATCGGTCATCGCCGCCGGCAAGATGGACGTGAGCCGGACGTTCGACAATTCCTTCGTGAAAAAGGCCAACGCAAAATACAAATGACTGTCGTCCCCGCGTAGGCGGGGACCCAGCCTGGACCCCCGTCTTCACGGGGGTGACCCAATGAACGCCGTCGAATTCGATCGAATCACCTGCACCTTCGCGGGCACGCGCGGCTCCTACACGGCCGTGAAGGATGTCACGCTCTCGATCGGCGACGGGGAGTTCGTCTCCGTCGTGGGACCCACCGGTTGCGGGAAATCGACGTTGCTCAACGTCGCCGCCGGGTTGCTCCGCCCCAGCTCCGGCGCGACGCGCGTCTTCGGCGAGCCGCTCGCGGGCATCAACGGCAAGGCGGGCTACATGTTCCAGTCCGAAGCGCTGATGCCGTGGCGGACCGCGCTCGCGAACGTGACCGCCGGGCTCGAATTCCGTGGCATCGCAGGCGTTGAAGCAAGGCGCCGCGGCGAGGATTGGCTCTCACGCGTGGGGCTCGCGGGATTCGGTGACCGCTATCCGCACCAGATGTCGGGCGGCATGAGGAAGCGCGCCTCGCTCGCGCAGATGCTGATCCTCGATCCGCCGATCCTGCTGATGGACGAGCCGTTCTCGGCGCTGGATATCCAGACGCGCCAGCTCATGGAGAACGAGCTCCTCGAGCTCTGGAGCGCGAACCGCAAGAGCGTGATGTTCATCACCCACGACCTCGAGGAGGCGATCTCGCTTTCCGACCGCGTCGTGGTCCTCTCGGCCGGCCCCGGCACGCATCCCATCGGCGAATTCCCGATCGACCTGCCGCGCCCGCGTGACGTGGCCGAGATCCGTCTCACGCCGCGCTTCATGGAGCTGCACGACCGCATCTGGCACTCGATGAAGGAGGAAGTGCTGAAGGGCTACGCGCAGACGAAGAACCGGGTGAGCGCGTGAGGAAATACCTCTGGATCTGGCAGCTCGTGCTCCTCGCGGCGATCTTCGGCGTGTGGCAGGTCCTCACGCAACCGGGCCTGGTGCCGCCGATCTTCTGGGACAACCCGGATCGCGCGGCTTTTTTCTTCGGCGAGCCCGTGAAGATCTTCCACGCGATCTGGGACTGGTTCGCCGAGGGCACGATCTACAAGCACCTGTGGGTCACGCTGCTGGAGACGGTGCTCGCATTCGCCATAGGCTCGGTACTCGGCCTCGTGATGGGTCTGTGGTTGGGACTCTCGCCCACGGCCTCGGCGCTTTTCGATCCGTACATCACCGCGATGAATGCGATGCCGCGCGTGGTGCTGGCCCCCATCTTCATGGTGTGGTTCGGCCTGGGCATCTGGTCGAAGGTGGCGCTGGGGGTGACGCTCGTTTTCTTCATCGTCTTCTTCAACGTCTACCAGGGCGTGAAGGAAGTGAGCCCCGTCGTTCTCAACAACGTGGTGATGCTGGGAGCGAATCGACGGCAACTGCTGCGCCACGTCTACCTGCCGTCTGCGACCTCGTGGGTCTTCTCGAGCCTGCACGTCTCCGTCGGCATGGCCTTCGTGGGCGCGGTCGTGGGCGAATACCTGGGCTCCGCGAGCGGCGTGGGCTATCTCATCCAGCAGGCCGAGGGTGCCTTCGACATCAACACCGTGTTCGCGGGGATCCTCGTGCTCACGGCATTTGCGCTGGTGCTCGACTTCGCGGTGGCGAAGGCCGAGCGACGATTGCTGGTGTGGCGCCCTGGCCAAAGCGAAACGGAGCCGCTCTAGGAATGAAACGGATCACCCTTGCATCGTTGGTTATTGTCGCGTCGCTCGCCGCGGGCAGCGCGTACGCCCAGGAGTCGACGCCCTGCCCGAATGAAATCCCCGCCGGCGCGCAATGCTGGCTGGGGCGCGACGCGCACGGCGCGTTCTACTGGATCGCCAAGCCGCGCGAATGGAATGGCGTCCTCGTCGTCCATGCGCACGGCGGTCCGCGCACCTCGGCGCCGAAGCCCGACAGCGAGGTCGAGGACCTCAAGCGCTTCGCCGTCATCGTGCAACGCGGCTTCGCCATGGCCGCGTCGAGCTATCGCGAGGGCGGATACGTCGGCGTTGCGACCGCCGCGGAGGATTCGGAGAACCTGCGCCGCATCTACGTGGCGAAGTTCGGCAAACCCCGGCGCACGTTGGTCCACGGCCAATCATGGGGCGGCGGCGTCGCGGCGTACATGGTGGAGCGCTACGGGTCCGGCGAGGACAAGGCCTATGACGGCGCCATGCTCACGAGCGGGCTTGTCGCCGGCAACGCGCGAGCCTACGACTATCGTGCCGACCTGCGCGCCGTCTACCAGTTCTATTGCCGCAACCATCCACGCCCCGACGAGCCGCAGTACCCGGTGTGGATGGGATTGCCGGTCGATTCGCGCATGGCCCCGGCCGATGTCGCGAAGCGCGTCGATGAATGCACCGGAGTGAAGACGCCGCCCGAGAAGCGCACCGAGGCGCAGAAGCGCAACCTCGCCAACATCCTCGGCGTCACGCACATCGTCGAGAAGAGCCTCGTCGGCAACATGAACTGGTCCACGTTCCTCTTCCGCGACATCGTGCGCCGCCTCGACGGACGCAATCCCTTCAGCAACGTGGGCGTGCGCTACGCGGGCTCCGACGACGACGAAGCGCTCAACAAGGGCGTGGCGCGTTTCGCCGCGGATCCCGAGGCGGCGAAGAAATTCGCATCGGATGGAAAACTGACGGGGCACCTGCCGATCCCGGTCCTCACGATGCACGCGATCGACGATCCGACGGTGTTCGTCGAGCAGGACTCGCTCTATCGCAAGATCGTGGACGAGGCCGGCAGTGGTGCCAACCTCGTGCAGACGTGGACGAAGGAATCCGAGCACAGCTATCTCTCGAGCCCCGAGTACGCCGCCCTCCTCGATGCGCTTATGGATTGGGTCGATCACGGAAACAAACCCACGCCGAAGTCCGTGGCGGCCCTTTGCGACAAGCTGAGCCCCGAGTACCCTGGCGGTTGCCACTACGACACGGACTACCGCCCGCGCCCGCTCGAAGCCCGCGTCCCGCCCCGATGAGCCACGACCACGATCACGACGAACCGCACTGGAAGCACCATGGCGTGCGCGTGGTGCACGGCAACGAGCTCGACCCGAACGTGCCCCAGACCCAGGGCATGTCGCGCGCGGCGGCGATCAATTTCGCGCGCGTGGGCGCGGAGAAGATCTGGGCCGGCACGGTCCACATCCACCCCAACGCGAAGACGGGCGCGCACCACCATGGCCCGGTGGAGAGCGTGATCTACGTCGTGAAGGGCAAGGCCCGGATGCGCTGGGGCGAGAAGCTCGAGTTCACCGCGGAGGCCGGGCCCGGCGATTTCATCTGGGTGCCGCCCTTCGTGCCGCACCAGGAGATCAACGCGAGCGAGAACGAGGCGCTCGAGTGCGTGCTTTTGCGCAGCGGCCAGGAACCCGTGGTGGTGAACCTCGACATCCCGATGGTCGAGAAGCCCGAGGAAGTCTTCTGGGTGGACAACATCCACCCGCTGCCCGAGAAGGGCTGCTAGAAGACGGTCTCGCCCTTGCGGGGCTTTCGCGCGCGCCGAGAGAGCGCCGCGTCGAACACGAAATTCGGAAGGATCGAGAGGATTCGTCCCAGGATCGCAATGGGCCACGGAATCACCGCGAAACTTCGCTGCGCGTCGATCACCCGCGCGATCCGCCGCGCCGCGTCGTCCACGTCGATGATGAAGGGCATCGGGTAGGGATTCTTCGCGGTCAACGGCGTGCGGATGAATCCGGGGCACACCGTGGTGACCGCCACTCCCGTGCCGCGCAGCTCGATGCGCAGCGCTTCGAGGTAACGGATCGCCGCGGCCTTCGACGCGCTGTAGCCCGCCGCGCCCGGCAATCCCCGGAATCCCGCCACCGATGCGATGCCCGCGAGCGTCCCGGATCCACGCTCCCGCATCGGCGCCACGAACGGATGGAACGCGTTCACCATTCCCATCACGTTCACCTCGAGGATCTCGCGGAATGCCTCGACGTCCTCTTCGAACTCGGTGAGCGTCCCGAACGACACGCCCGCGTTGGCGATGACGATGTCGGGCGTTCCGTGGCGCGCGGTGAAATCCGCCGCCGCCGCTTTCACCTGCGCCAGATCGCGAACGTCGCACTCGTAGATTTCGACGGATGTGGAAAGCGACGTCTTGAGGCTGCGAAGGCGGTCGATGCGCCGGGCCGCGAGGCCCAGCGTGTCTCCCCGCCCGGCATAGAGCTTTGCCAGGGCCTCACCGATTCCGCTCGAGGCACCCGTGAGGAAGATCTTCACGCGCGGCTTTAGTGCTTTTCCTTGCGCACCGCGGCGATCGCCTCGTCGATGGCCGGCATGATCTTGTCGTTGCCGTGGGCGATGTCGCCGGAGGTCACGTACTTGCCCGCGATGAAGAAGCGCGGAACGCTGTCCACCTGGTAGAGCATCGTGAGTTGCTTGTCGCGATTCAACTTGTTCACGACGCTGAAGGATTTCTGGACCTTGTCGTACTCGGCCGGATCGATGCCGTTGTCGGCGAGGAACTTGTCGAGGACCTTCTTGTTGTTCAGGTTCAGGTGATCCTTGTGGATCGCGTCGAACACCTTCGTGTGCATCGTCTCGATCTTGCCCATGGCCTCGAGCGTGTAGAAAAGCTCCGCCATCGAGACCCAGCTTCCGGCGTACGACGGGACGCGCTTGAACTCCACGTCTGCGGGCTTGGTCTTGAGCCACGCGGCGACGGCAGGTTCCATCGCGTAGCAGTGCGGGCATCCGTACCAGAAGAATTCGATCACCTCGATCTTGCCGCTGCCGTCGGTGGGTTGCGGAGCATCCATCTTCTGGAACGATTGCGCCCAGGCGCCGGCGGCGGTGAAGGCCGCGGCGGCGGCGATGAGCGAGAGAGCGTTGCGCAACGACATGGTTTTTCCTTCTAGGGGTTCCTGGAGTCCTTCGATTCCTTCGATTCCTTCGCGTCTTCAGTGGAGCGGATGATCGCCACGCTGACGCCGTTCTGGGACAGCGCCGCCTTGATTCGGTTCGCGTCGTCGAGGCTCTGGTAGGGCCCCAAGCGCACGCGGTAGAGCGTGCCCTTCTCGGTCGTGCCGGGGCGAATCGTGGCCTCGAGGCCCGTGAACGCGATCTTCGCCCTCAGGTTCTCGGCGTCCTTTTCGTCGCTGAATGCGCCCGCCTGCAGCCAATACGTCTCGCCGGAATGGGGCTTGGGCGCGGCGGGTGACGAACCGGGCTTCGGCGGTTCCTTGGGCGCAGGCGGTGGCGTGGGCACGGCGGCCTTCGGCGGCGAGGCCGCATCCTTGTCGCCGGGGAGAATCTGGTAGAACTCGAAGCGCGGCCGGTCGCCCGCCTTCGGTGCGGTTTTTTCGGGAACGGCTTTCGGGGCCCCCTTGGCGGCTTCTTCCGCAGCCTTGGCGGCCGCCGCAGGCGCGGGTGGCTGCACCGGCGCGATCTTCGGAACCGGCTCCACCTGCTTGCCCTTCTCGACGAAGGGATTCGAGAGGCGATTCAACCACAGCGCCACCGCGAGCGAGATCACGATGCCCAGCAGCAGGCCGATGATCATCCCGAGCAGCAGCGGATGGGAGAGCTTGCTATCGCGTGGTGCCGGGGCGTCCTTGTAGTCCTTGGGCATCACATTCTCTCGGGTGCGCTCACGCCCAGGACCGCGAGGCCGTTCGCGAGCACCTGTCGCGTGGCGGAGACGAGGGCAAGTCGTGCGAGCTTGAGCGGTTCATCGTCGACGAGGAAACGCTCGGCATTGTAGTAGGTATGCAGGCGTGCCGCCACGTCGTCGTGCAGGTAGTAGGTGACGAGGTGCGGTGAATATTCACCCGATGCGTGCGCGAGCAGCGACGGAAAATCCGCGAGCGACTGGGCGAGCGCGGCCTCGTAGGGCGAGGTGAGCCGGGAGAGATCCGCGTTCGCGAGCGTCTTCTCGTCGCCGCCCCATTCGCGAAGCACGGCGCAGACGCGGGCGTGCGCATATTGCACGTAGTACACGGGATTCTCGTCGGACTGGCTCTTGGCGAGCTCGATGTCGAACACGAGCTCGGTCTCCATGGTGCGCATGAGGAAGAAGTAGCGCACGGCATCGCGGCCCACTTCGTCTACGAGGTCACGCACCGTCACGTAGTCGCCGGCGCGCTTGGACAATTTCACTTCCTCGCCCGCGCGAACGACCTTCACCATCTTGTGCAGCGCGTAGTCCGGGAAGCCCTGCGGAATATCCAGGGCCAACGCTTGCAGCCCCGCACGCACGCGGGACACGGTCGAATGGTGGTCCGAGCCCTGCACGTTCACCACATGCGCGAAGCCACGGCGGAATTTGTCCAGGTGATACGCGACGTCGGGCACGAAGTACGTGTACGTGCCGTCGGACTTGCGCATGACGCGGTCCTTGTCGTCGCCGAAGTCCGTGGTGCGCAGCCACAGCGCGCCCTCCGACTCGTACGTGTGGCCGGCCTTCTGCAGGAGCCGCACGGTCTCGTCCACCTTGCCGTCGGTATATAGGGAGCTTTCGAGGAAGTACGAATCGAACTTCACGCCGAAGGCGCGGAGATCGAGATCCTGTTCGTTGCGAAGGTACTCGACCGCGTATTTGCGAATCTGCTCCAGGTCGTTGCCGTGCGCGTCGCCCAGGTACTTGGCGGCGTACTCGCGAGCGATTTCGCGGATGTACTCGCCGTGGTAGCCGTCCTTCGGCATCTCGGCGGCATCCCCGCGGTCCTGCTTGATGCGCGCCTGCACCGAGAGCGCGAGGTTCGCGATCTGGTTGCCCGCGTCGTTGTAGTAGAACTCGCGCGTGACGTCCCAGCCCTGCGATTCGAGGAGCGACGAGACGGAATCGCCGAGGGCCGCCTGCCGGCCGTGCCCCACGTGCAGGGGCCCGGTCGGATTGGCCGAGACGAACTCCACCATGAATTTGCGTCCCGCGCCCGTGTGGCTGCGGCCGAACCCGGTGCCCTCGCGATGGATCGCCGGAATCACGGCGAAGCGCGCGGCGCCAGAGAGCGTGAAGTTGATGAAACCCGGCCCCGCGATCTCGATCTTCGAGATGTCCGGATGCGTTCCCAGCGCCTCGACGATCGCCTGTGCAGCCTCGCGCGGTTTTCGTCCCACGCGCTTGGCGAGCTGCAGCGCGACGTTGGTCGCGAAGTCGCCGTGCTCGGCGTTCTTCGGGCGATCGAGCTCGATCACGGCCTCGGAGCCGGGGAAGGCCTTGCTCACTGCGTCCTGGATGATTTTCGCCAGGCGCGTTTTCGAATCGGGAGAGGACACGTAGCTGCGGAAAGATGCAAACCCTAATTATACGGGGCCGGCGAGATCGATTTTCTGTCGTAGAGCTGAGTCGCCCGATCTTGAAGGCGTCGGTTGACTAACGGTGTGGCCTGACTCAGACTCAGCCGCGCCCATTGGCCGCGTCACCGAACATCAAGAGTGCCAACACAACTGAAGATTGTGCCGGATAGCACCAACGTCGCCCTCTGGCAGCGGTATAAGCCGGTCCAGGAGCGCAGCGAGGATTGGCAGACCTACAAGGAGTTTCCCGGCAAGAATGCGAATGATTCATTGGGCAAGCGCATCCGGTTTCTCAGTTTGGCGCAGCTCGTACGGCAAGTCGTGGCGATCGAGGGCAGCTTCGCAGAATGCGGGTGCCTGTGGGGTGAATCCACGTACATGATCGCGCGCACGATGGCCCGGATCGGACGCTCTGAATCCCTGCACGTATTCGATTCGTTCGAAGGCCTCTCGCCAGGCTCCGCGGAGGACCGTCAGCGATCCCCAAACTACGTGGATGTGTTCGGACTCCAGGAGGCGCTCAAATCGGGTGAGACCATGTTCCGCGCCGATATCGAGACGACGAAGCGCAATCTTGCGGCGTTTCCCTTTGTCCGCCTCTACCCGGGCTGGATTCCGTCGCGCTTTGCGGAGGTCGCCTCGGAGACTTTCGCCTTTGTGCACGTTGATGTCGATATCTACGAACCCACGCTGCGAAGCCTTGAGTTCTTCTATCCACGCCTTGCGCGCGGCGGCGCGATCCAGATCGACGACTACAATTTCATGGACTGGCCCGGCACCACAGCGGCAGTCGATCAGTTCCTCGCCGCGAACAAGCCCAGCTTTTTCTACGAGCTTCCTCTAGGCGGCGCCTTCCTCATCAAGTAACCGCCGGGCTTGAGCATTATCGGGACTACACCTCCTGCGGATCCACGTCGATCGCCCAGCGCACGTGACGCGCGGCCAGCGTGTCGAGGGCCTGTTTCCACTCGAGAAGGAAACCCTGCATCGCGGCTCGCTTGCGCGCGCGCACCATGAGCTGCGCGCGTTCGAAACCTGCCTTGCGCTCGAGCGGCGCCCCGACGGGATCGAACACCTCGACGCCTCCCCGCGCGGCGATGCGGCGACCGGCCCGCGCCGCGAGCTTGAGGAAGGCTTGAGCCTCGCCGCTTCGCTTCGATTCGGCGCGCAGCAACGCAAGATGGGAAAACGGCGGGAACCCCGCGATGCGCCGCTCTTCCAGGGCCTCGTTCGCGAATCGCTCGTAGTCCTGCGAGGCCACCGCCGCGTAGAGCGGGTGCTCCGGGAAGTCCGTCTGGATGATCACTTCGCCGGGATGTCGCGCGCGGCCCGCGCGGCCCGACACCTGCACGAGCTGCGAGAAGAGGCGCTCGGACGCGCGAAAGTCCGCGCTGAAGAGAGCGCTGTCGGCCCCGATCACGCCGACCAGCGTGAGGTTCGGATAGTCGTGCCCCTTGGCGAGCATCTGCGTGCCGACGAGCACATCGACTTTGCCAGCTCGCACGTCGTCGAGCACGCCGCGCAGCGCGCCGCGGCGCGCCGTCGAGTCGCGATCGACTCTCGCGATGCGCGCGCCGGGAAGCGCTTCGCGCAACGCGTCTTCGATGCGCTGCGTGCCGTGGCCCACGGGAGCCAGGTCGATGCTGCCGCAATTGGGGCAGGCTGCCGGCACGCGCTCCTTGTGGCCGCAGTGGTGGCAGCGAAGGTCCCGTTCGTCGCGATGCACGACCAGGTTCGCGCTGCAGCGTTGGCAGGTCGAGTGCCACGAGCACGCGCGGCAGAAGAGGACCGGAGAGAATCCGCGCCGGTTCACGAAGATGAGTGACTGTTCGCCCTTCCCTAGCCGTTCGCGCATCGCGAGGGTCAGCGCATGCGTGAGGCCTTCATGAGGCCGATCGGCGCGCGTATCGACGGTGCGCACCGCGGGCATCTGCGCTCCGCTCGTGGCGCGGCGCGTGAGGCGCGCATGCGCGTAGCGCCCGTCGCGCGCGTTCGCGAAGCTCTCCAGCGAGGGCGTGGCGGACCCGAGCACGATGGGGATGCCGAGTCGTTGCGCGCGAAGCACCGCGACGTCGCGCGCCGAGTACCGCAATCCCTCCTGCTGCTTGTACGATGGGTCGTGCTCCTCGTCGACCACGATGAGCCCGAGGTCGCGAAATGGCGTGAGCACCGCGAGCCGCGTCCCCAGGACGACCTGCGCCGCGCCCGATTGCGCCGCGAGCCACGCCTTCGCGCGCTCGCCCTCATTCAAGTGACTGTGCGCCGCCACGAAAGCCGCGCCGTCGAAACGGCTTCGGACGTGTTCCTCGAATTGCGGCGTGAGCCCGATCTCCGGGACCAGGAAGAGCGCCTGGCGCCCGCGCGCCAGTGTTTCCGCAATGAGGCGGAGATACACCTCGGTCTTCCCGCTCCCCGTGACGCCCTGCAGCAACACCGGATGGAATGCGCCCGGCGCCGACGCGCAAATGCGGATCGCCTCTTCCTGTTCGTCGGTGAGCGCAGGCGAGTCGCGCAGGCGCGGCGGCTGTTGCGCGGCAGGCGGAGCGGCAAGCGCGCGGCGGCGTACCTGGCGCAACCGCGACGGCAACGACGTGCCGATCACTTCGCCCAACGGACGCAGGTAATACCGCGCGCAAAATTCGAGCAGGCCGAGGTCGCTTTCCGTGAGCGGCGGCACGTCGGGCACGGCCGATTCGATGGCTTTCAGGCGATCGGCGGGGATCTCGCTCGCTGCCGCGTGGCCCACGACCACGCCGACCTTCTTCGCGCGGCCGAAAGGCACGATCACGAGGCTCCCGCGGGGCGTTTCCACCCCTTCCGCCACCCGGAAATCGAAGGCGTCGTCGAGCGGTATATCGAGGGCGACGCGAGCGATTTTCAAGGCGTGGCGAGGGGTCGAAAAGCCCTGTGGATAAGTCTGTGAATACGTGCGGGCGCGTGTCGCATACCCGTCATGTTCCACCCTGAACACCGGGGACTGCGGCGCTGCATCATGCGCCAAGCCCCTGAAGAAACTTGTTTTTCCGGGCAATCCACAGAAGGCGCACGAAAACGCCGGCGCGGCCGGCGAGATCGATCCCCGTGTGAATAAGCAATCACATCGAAAGAAATAAATTTCTTGACACGGACTATGCCGCGTGGGCCCCGAGCGAGTGCGCGTGAACGGCTTCCACGAGCGCCGCGACGTGTTCCGGCGGCGTGTGCTGGGACACCCCGTGGCCAAGGTTGAAGATGTGCCCCGGACCGTTCCCAAACGCGCCCAGAACGCGCTTGGCTTCCCGTTCGATCGCCTCCGGCGGCGCGAAAAGCGCCATGGGATCGAGGTTTCCCTGCAAGGCGACGCGATCGCCGACGCGACGGCGCGCATTCGCAAGGTTCGTCTGCCAATCGAGGCCCAACGCATCGGCGCCGCTTTCCGACATCGCCTCGAGCCACGCGCCGCCGCCTTTCGTGAAGAGGATCCGCGGCACGATCCGCCCATCGTTCTCGCGCGTGATCCCCGCAAGGACTTGTTTGGAGTAACGCAACGAGAACTCGGCGTAGGCCTCGTCGGCGAGAACGCCGCCCCAGGTGTCGAAGACCATCACCGCCTGGGCGCCGGCTGCAATTTGTGCGTTGAGGTATGCGATCACCGCGCGTGCATTGATGTCGAGGATGCGATGCAGCAGCTCGGGACGCGCGTAGAGCATGCTCTTCACGAGGCGGAAGTCGTCGCTGCCGCCGCCTTCGATCATGTAGCACGCGAGCGTGAACGGGCTCCCGGAAAATCCGATCAACGGGACGCGCCCGTTAAGTTCCTTGCGCGTGAGCGCGATCGCGTCGAACACGTACTTCAGGCTTTCGAGATCGGGCACGCGCAATGCCGCGATCGCCTTCTCGTCGCGAAGCGGCCGTTCGAATCGCGGACCTTCGCCTTCGACGAAATTCAGGCCCAGGCCCATCGCGTCGGGCACCGTGAGGATGTCGGAGAAGATGATCGCGGCATCCAGCGCGAAGCGGCGCAGCGGCTGCAAGGTCACCTCGCACGCGAGCTCCGGCGTCTTCGCGAGCGTGAGGAAGCTCCCGGCCTTGCGCCGGGTTTCGTTGTACTCGGGAAGATAGCGTCCCGCCTGTCGCATGATCCACACGGGCGTGTAGGGCGTGGGCTGGCGCAGCAAGGCTCGAAGCAGCGTGTCGTTCCGCATAGGCCGCGATTTTCTCACGGCGCGGGCCGCCTAAAGGCAGCGATCGAGAAATTCGCGGATCGACGATCCGTAGCGCGGGTTCACCTGGATGTCGTTGTGGCCGAATCCCTCGAAGACCGCGCGCTCGGCCGGACCGCCCCACAGCCTGGCGAGTTGCTCGGATTGCCACATGGGAACGAGCGTGTCGGTGGTTCCCATGAGGAAGAGCGCGGGCACTTTCATTCCGGGCGCGCGCGCCGCCGAGTCGAATGGATGCCGCAGCAGACTCGACACCGGAAGCCATGAATAGAGCTCCTTCGCCACCTCGCGCGCGCTGAGGAAGGGCGAGGTGAGCACGACGCACTTCGCGGGTCGCGCCGCGGCGACCTGCACCGACACGCCGGTGCCGAGGCTTCGTCCGTGGATCGCGATGCGCGATCCATCGATATCGCCACGCGCGCGCGCCCAATCGAATAGCTCCAGGCCATCCGATACCAGCGCCGCTTCGCCCGGCTTGCCTTCGCTGTCTCCATAGCCGCGATAGTTCACGAGCAGCGCCGCGCGGTTCGCGTAGTACTCGTTCGACATCGGCGCGTACGCGGTCACCTCTTCCGCGTTGCCGCCGAAGTAGATGACGAGCGGTGGTTTCGGAACGGGAGGCAACACCAGGACGCCTGCGAGCCGCGTGCCGTCACGCGTCGTGAACGTGATTTCCTCGAGGCGCCAGCCCGCGGGCGCCACGGGTTTCGATTCGACGGGCCGCGGATAGAAGAGGAGCTTCTCCTGCCCGAGCCAGGCGAGCAGCACGACGCCGCCATATCCGGCGACGGCGGCGAGCAGCAGGACCCCGAGGATTTCGATCCGCAGCCTCAGCGTGGGAGCTCGGAGCTTCCCATGAGGAAGGCGTCCACTTCGCGGGCGCATTGGCGGCCCTCGCGGATCGCCCACACCACGAGCGATTGGCCGCGCCTCATGTCGCCCGCCGCGAAGACCTTGGGCACCGACGTGGCGTAGCAGCCCGCGCCGTCGGTCGTGGCCTTCACGTTGCCGCGTGTGTCCTTCGCCACTCCGAGCTGGTCGATCATTCCCTCGTGCACCGGATGGACATAGCCCATCGCGAGCAGCACGAGCTCTGCGGGCAGCGTGAACTCGGAGCCCGGTACTTCCTGCATCTTCATGCCGCCCTTGGCGTCCTTCACCCACTCGACGTGGCATGCGGTGAGGCTCTCGACCTTCCCGTCCTTCCCTTGGAAGAACTTCGTCGCCACCGCGAAGTCGCGCTCGGCGCCTTCTTCATGGGACGACGAGGTGCGGAGTTTGAGCGGCCAGTAGGGCCACGTGAGCGGCTTGTCTTCCTGCTCGGGCGGCTGCGGCATGAGCTCGAAGTTCACGACCGATGCGGCGCCCTGGCGGATCGACGTGCCGATGCAGTCGCTGCCCGTGTCGCCTCCGCCGATCACCACCACGTGCTTGCCCGTGGCGACGAGTTGCTTCACGACGTTGTCGCCGGCGCCTTTCTTGTTCTGCAGCGGGAGGAAGTCCATCGCGAAGTGCACGCCGTCCAGCTCACGGCCGGGCACCGGGAGATCGCGCGGCTTTTCGGATCCGCCCGTGAGCGCGATCGCATCGAACTTCCCGAGCAATTCCTTGGCGGAAATCGTGACGCCCACGTGCGCATTGGGCCTGAACGTCACGCCTTCCTTCGCCATCTGCTCCATGCGCCGGTCGATGAGGTGCTTCTCCATCTTGAAATCGGGGATGCCGTAACGAAGCAGGCCGCCGATGCGGTCGCTTTTCTCGAAGAGCGTCACGTCGTGGCCGGCTCGCGCGAGCTGCTGCGCGCACGCCATTCCCGCCGGGCCCGATCCCACCACGGCGACTTTCCTGCCCGTCTTGTGCGCCGGTATCTGCGGAAGGACCCAGCCCTCGGCGAATCCCTTGTCCACGATCGCCTGCTCGATGGACTTGATCGTCACCGGGTTGTTGTTGATGTTGAGCACGCACGCCGCTTCGCAGGGCGCCGGGCACACGCGGCCGGTGAATTCGGGGAAGTTGTTCGTCGAGTGCAGGACCGCGAGCGCCTCGCGCCAGTTGTTGCGGTAAACGAGGTCGTTCCAGTCGGGGATGATGTTGTTGACCGGGCAACCCGTCTGGCAGAAAGGGATCCCGCAGTCCATGCACCGCGCGCCCTGCTTGCCCATCTCCTCGTCGGAGAGGTTGCGCACGAATTCCTTGAACACCTTGATGCGCTCGGGCACCGGCGTGTACGCCCGGTCCCGCCGCTCGATTTCCATGAAGCCGGTTATTTTTCCCACGATGTCATCCCTGCGAACCACATGTCATCCCCGCGAAGGCGGGGATCCAGCCCGATAAACTAATCATTCGCCCGAACCTCGACGTGCTTCGACAGTTGCTCGTGTTGTGTCTGCTCGCGCAGCATCTCGCCCAGCGCGCGGCGATATTCGAGCGGCATCACCTTCACGAACTTCGGAAGGTACGCGGCCCAGTTCTCGAGCACGAGGCGCGCCCGCTCGCTGCCGGTGTACAGCAGGTGGCGCTGGATGAGGCCCTTCAACGTCGTGTCGTCATGGCCCGCGAGGTGGTCGATCTTCACCTTCCCGTGGGTTTCGAGCTCGCCGTTGGATCCGTCGGAGGCCGCGGCCTTCTCTTCCTCGGGAATCGGTTCGAGCTCCACCATCGCGAGGTTGCAGCGCTGCGTGAAGTCGCCCTCCTCGTCCAGCACGTAGGCGATGCCGCCCGACATGCCCGCGGCGAAGTTGCGGCCCGCCTTGCCGAGCACGACGACGGTTCCGCCCGTCATGTACTCGCAGCCGTGGTCGCCCACGCCTTCGACGACCGCGGTCGCGCCCGAGTTGCGAACGCAGAACCGCTCGCCCGCCACGCCTCGGAAATACGATTCGCCGCTGATGGCGCCGTACATCACCGTGTTGCCGATGATGATGTTCTCTTCCGGGATGATCGGGCAGTCCTTCGGCGGATAGACGATGAGCCGGCCGCCCGACAATCCCTTGCCGACGTAGTCGTTGGCGTCGCCCTCGAGCTCGAAGGTCACGCCGTGCGCGAGCCAGGCACCGAAGCTTTGTCCCGCGGTGCCCTTGAAATTCACGTGGATCGTGTCGTCGGAAAGGCCCGCGTGGCCGTAGCGGCGCGCGACTTCACCGGAGAGCATCGCGCCCACCGTGCGGTTGCGGTTGTAGATGCGGCTTTCGATCTGCGTGGGCCGCTTCGACTCGATCGCCCCGGACAGTTTCGAGATGAGCTCGTGGTCGAGCGCCTTCGCGAGCCCATGGTCCTGCTGTTCGCATTGGTGAGTCGCGACCCCGGCTTCCACTTTCGGGCGGTAGAAGAGCCTCGAGAAGTCGAGGCCGCGCGCCTTCCAGTGCTCGACGCCCGGCCGCGTGTCGAGCATGTCCACGCGCCCGACCATCTCCTCGAACTTGCGAAAGCCCATCTTCGCCATGTGCTCGCGCACTTCCTCGGCGACGAAGAAGAAATAGTTGATGACCTGCTCGGGCTTGCCCTCGAACTTCTTGATGAGCTCCGGGTCCTGCGTGGCGATGCCCACGGGACACGTGTTGAGGTGGCACTTGCGCATCATGATGCAGCCCGTCGCTACGAGCGGCGCCGTGGCGAAACCGAATTCGTCGGCGCCCAGCAGCGCGCCCACGATGACGTCGCGGCCCGTTTTCATCTGGCCGTCGGCCTGCACGGCGATGCGCCCGCGCAGCTTGTTCAGCACGAGCGTCTGCTGCGTTTCCGCAAGCCCGATCTCCCAGGGGCTGCCCGCGTACTTGAGCGACGAGAGCGGAGACGCGCCCGTGCCGCCGTCATGCCCCGAGATCGTCACGTGGTCGGCCTTCGCCTTCGCGACACCCGCGGCCACCGTGCCCACGCCGATCTCGCTCACGAGCTTCACCGAGACGCGCGACGACGGATTCACGTTCTTCAGATCGTGGATCAACTGCGCGAGGTCCTCGATCGAGTAGATGTCGTGGTGCGGCGGCGGCGAGATGAGTCCCACGCCCGGCACCGTGTGGCGAACCTTCGCGATATAGCGCGAGACCTTGTGGCCCGGAAGCTGGCCGCCCTCGCCGGGCTTGGCGCCTTGCGCCATCTTGATCTGCAGGTCGTCGGCGTTCACCAGGTATTCGGTCGTCACGCCGAAACGTCCCGCGGCGACCTGCTTGATCGCCGAGCGCATGGAGTCGCCGTTCTTCAGCGGAACGTATCGAATCGGATCCTCGCCGCCTTCGCCCGTGTTCGACTTGCCGCCGATGCGGTTCATCGCGATGGCGAGCGTGGAGTGGGCCTCGTGCGAGATCGAGCCCAGCGACATGGCGCCCGTGGCGAAGCGCTTCACGATTTCCTTCGCCGGCTCGACTTCCTCGATCGGCACCGGCGTGGGGGCTTCCTTGATCATGAAGAGCCCGCGCAGCGTGAGGAGCTTCTCGCTTTGCTCGTTGATCAGCTTCGCGTATTCCTTGTAGGTCGGGTAGCTCGACGAGCGCACCGAGTGCTGGAGCTTCGCGACTGAATCCGGCGTCCACATGTGCGCCTCGCCGCGGGTGCGATAGGCGTAGTCGCCGCCGGCGTCGAGCTGGTCGCGATAAAGCGGCGCGTCCGAGTACGCGAGCTGGTGCAGACGCACCGCTTCCTCGGCCACTTGCGCAAGCCCGATGCCGTCGACGGCCGTGGGCGTGCCGGTGAAGTACTTGTCCACGAACGCGGTTTCGAGTCCGACGGCCTCGAAGATCTGCGCCCCGCAGTACGACTGGTAGGTGGAGATGCCCATCTTCGACATCACCTTGAGCAGTCCCTTGCCGATCGCCTTGATGTAGCGCTTGACGATCTCCTTCTCGTCCACCTTCTGCGCGAGGCCTTCGCGCAGGTCGAGCAGCGTGGCGAACGCGACGTTCGGGTGGATCGCCTCGGCGCCGAAGCCCGCGAGGCAGGCGAAGTGATGGACTTCGCGGGCACTTCCCGTCTCGACCACGAGCCCGCAACGCGTTCGCAGGCCCGCGCGCACCAGGTGGTGATGCACCGCCGCGGTCGCAAGCAACGCCGGGATCGGGATGAATTTCACTGAGATGTCGCGGTCGGTGATGATGATGATGTTGGTGCCTTTGCGCACCGCGTCTTCCGCGTCGGCGCAAAGCTGCGCGAGCGCGGGCTCCATGCCTTCCGCGCCCCACTCGGCGGGATAGCACATGGAAAGGATCTCGCTCTTGAAGTGCCCCTGCGTGAACGTGGACGCGCGGCGCAGCTTCTCCATGTCCTCGAAGGTGAGGATCGGCTGCGACACCTCCAGGCGCATCACGGGCTCGGTCTGGTCCGGCGAGAGCAGGTTCGGGCGCGGGCCGATGAACGAGACGAGCGACATCACGAGCTGCTCGCGGATCGGGTCGATCGGCGGGTTGGTCACCTGCGCGAAGAGCTGGCGGAAATACGCGAAGAGCGGGCGCGGCCGGTTCGAGAGCACCGCGAGCGGCGCGTCGTCGCCCATGGAGCCGATCGCTTCCTCGCCGGCCACGGCCATCGGCGTCATCAGCATGCGCAGGTCTTCCTGCGTGTAGCCGAACGCCTGCTGGCGATCGAGGAGCTTGTCGGTGTCCGGCGTGGGGATCTCCCACGGAGTCGGGATGTCCTCGAGGCGGATCTGCGTGCGGTCGAGCCAGTCCTGGTATGGGCGCTGCCCCGCGAGGTCGCGCTTCAATTCCTCGTCGGAAACGATGCGGCCGTGCTCGATGTCGACCAACAGCATCTTGCCCGGCTGGAGGCGCCATTTGCGGACGATCTTTTCCTGCGGGATGTCGAGCACGCCCATCTCCGAGGACATGACGATGAGGTCGTCGTCGGTGATGAAATAGCGCGCGGGGCGAAGGCCGTTGCGGTCGAGCGTGGCGCCGATGAACTTGCCGTCGGTGAACGCGACGGCCGCGGGGCCGTCCCAGGGCTCCATCAGCGCGGCGTGGTATTCGTAGAACGCGCGGCGCTTCGCGTCCATCAGCGGGTTGCCGGCCCACGCCTCGGGAATCATCAGCATCATCGCGTGGGCGATCGGATATCCGCCCATCACCAGGAGCTCGAGCGCGTTGTCGAACGAGGCCGAGTCCGACTGGCCGTCGTAGATGAGCGGCCAGATCTTGTCGAGGTCTTCGCCCAGCAGCTTCGAGTGGATCGTCGCCTGGCGCGAGCGGATCCAGTTGAGGTTCCCGCGCAGCGTGTTGATCTCGCCGTTGTGCGCGATGAAGCGGAACGGGTGCGCCAAGTCCCACGTGGGGAACGTGTTCGTCGAGAAACGCTGGTGCGCGAGGCAAAGCGCCGACACGAAACGCTTGTCGGAAAGGTCCGTGAAGAATTTGCCCACCTGCTCCGCGAGGAGCATTCCCTTGTAGACGATGGTGCGATGGGAGAACGACGGCACGTAGAAGTCGTGCGCGTTCGAAAGCCCGAGCGCGCGGATCGCGTGGCCGAGGCTCTTGCGAATGATGTAGAGCTTGCGCTCGAAGGCGTCGCGGTCGAGCGAGCCGCGCCCGGCGCCCACGAAGACCTGGCGGATCACCGGCATCGTGCTGCGCGCCGTCTCGCCGAGCGAGGAGTCGTCCACCGGCACGTCGCGCCAGCCGAGGAGAACCTGGCCCTCGTTGGCGATGGCGCGCTCGATCTCGCGGCGGCACGCGGCGCGCGCGGCCGGGTTGCGCGGCAGGAACACCATGCCCACGCCATAGGCGCCCGCCTTCGGAAGCCTCACGTCCTTCTTCGCCATCTCCTCGCGGAAGAACGTGTCGGGAATCTGCACCAGCAGGCCCGCGCCGTCGCCATGCAGCGGATCGGAGCCCGTCGCGCCACGATGGCGCAGGTTGTTGAGGATCGTGAGTCCCTTGGCGACGATGTCGTGGGACTTCCTGCCCTTGATGTGCGCGACGAAGCCCACGCCGCACGCATCGTGCTCGTGGCTCGGGTCGTAGAGTCCCTGTTTCACCGGGGGCCGGCCGGGTGGCGGTTGCATCAAAAAGCTCCTTGCACGCGAATGGTAGCGGCGTTCCCGCGGGCGGACCCTCCATCCTATCGCAGGCCTCGCTGCACCGCAATAAAACGGGGTGCCCAAACGTATTGGTCAGGCAGTGGGCGCGCCCTCATCGTTCTTGCGTAGAATTACGGCTTATGACTCGAATCACAACCGCTTTCGCAAGCCTCCTGGCAGTCATCGCGCTCATCGTCATCGCAGGCCTGAGCGCCTGCAGCGGGGCCGTCGGCGGGTCCCCTCCGGTGAACGATCCCACCCGCATCACGATCCTTCCCGCGAGCACGGACGGCGCCGTCGCGTATTCGGGCCTTCCCTTCACGTTCACGATCTCGGGCGGCACCGGCGCCTATATCGTGAGCTCGAGCAACCAGGCGATCATCGCGGCATCGGGATCCATCAACGGCTCGGCACTCACCGTCACTCCCAGCCCGGTCCTGGTCGATACGACGGTGACGATCACCGTGCGCGATACCGGCACCACACCCACCGCGACCACGACCGTCACGGTGAAGCCCGGCACGGTGGCCAACGACATCACGGTGACACCGGCCTCGACGCAGGCGGCTGGGTGCACGCCGGCGATCTGCTCCGGCGGAGATGCGCTCGTGTCGACGACGATTTCCCAGGGCGGCATCCCGCTCGCCGCGCGCGGCGTGCGCTTCGAGGTGCTTTCCGGGACCTTCAGCTTCGTCTCGACCGATCCCGTGACCCACGTCGTCACGCTGGTGAACACGATCCAGGTCGTGACCGACGAAACGGGCAAAGCCGTCGCGCTCATTCGCATTCCGGCGAACGCCCAGAACCAGACGGCGCTCCTCCAGGTCACAGATATCGGCACGGGAACGTTCCAGCGGACGAGCTTCGTCATCGTGCAAAGCACGGGCTCGAGCCCCGGGTTCTTCGTGACGCCGACTCAGATCACGTTCCAGGGCGCGGTGCAGAATCAGTGCGCGAATTTTGGCGTCAGCGCGAGCGTCTTCGTTTTCGGCGGCCTGCCGCCGTATACAGTCTCGAATTCCACCCCGTTCGTGGTATCGCCCAATTTCATTTCCTCGAGCGGGGGCAGCTACTCCGTCACCCCGAACGGGTCCTGCGTTGCGGCGCCGGGCTTGCCGATCGTCGTGACTGATTCGGCGGGGCACACGGCGACGACCACGGTCGCGAATATTCCGGGCACCACGGCGCCCCCCGCGCTTACGGCCCAGCCAGCCAAGGTCACGTTGAGCAGTTGCACCGGCTCGGCGAGTGTGACGGTTGGCGGGGGCGCCCCTCCGGCGAGCGGCTATTTGGCGAGCGCCGGCAGCAATGCCATCACCGCATCGGTTAACGGGAATACCGTGACGATCCAGAGAGCGACATCGCCCGCGACGGCGGGCCCCGTCTTCGTAGGGATCACGGACGGTATTTCGACGACGAGCGTCGAAGTGGATCTCGTGGGACAGGGAGCGGGCGTGTGTCCCACGCCTGCGGCCACCACATTCGCGGCGAATCCAACATCCGTCACTTTGAATGCCTGCACGGATGTCAAGCCGGTCGCTCTTTCCGGCGGGTCGGGTACCTACAGTGCCGTTTCCGGTAACACCGGCGTCACTGCCACGGTCAGTGGAAATATCTTGTCCATCGGTCGGACGAGCGGATCGGCAGCGACTGCTTCGCCGGTTACGGTTACGGCCTCTGATGGCATCTCCGTGGCACCCATCACCGTCAATCTGGCGGGCGCCGGCGCCGGTGTGTGTCCGTAGGAATTTAGGGTCAGGCGTTTGGGTTAGCTTGATCCAACAAGAAAGTCGTTATGGCGCACTGCAACATCGGCCGGAATGGCCGAAAAACAGGTCTTGCATCAAACTGCAAGTTGCGCTTTAATAAACGCCGATAACCTGCTGACTTTCTGGGAAAAGTGTTAGCGGGAACCCACAAAAGGGGACTTCACCGTGAAATTCAACCCTCGGATTCAGTACGCCCTCGCAGTCATTGCGTCGGTTTTGGTCGTCGCATGCGGCGGAGGCGGCGCGCAGACCAACCCGAACCAGGGCGGCTCGCTCTCGCTGTTGCCCTCGGGCGGAACGTTCTTCGCGGGCGTGGCCTACACCATGACCCTCTCGGGAGGGCGCGCCCCATATTCGCTGACCTCCGACGAATCGGACGTTCTCCCGGTCCCAGCGATCGTGAACGGCAACACCTTCCAGGTGGTCGGGAACAACCCCGGCGTCATCGATGTAGGCCTTGCCGCAGGCGCGCTGCCGGTAAGGACAGTGAACCTCACGGCACGCGATTCCGCGGGCCAGACTGCGACCGCGACGATCAAGGTCGGACAGAACTTCCTCACGGGCTACACCCTGTCGTTCCCGTCGACCAGTTGTTCGCTAGGGACCAACGTCACGACGATCGCGCCATGCGCGGGCGGCGATACGGTCGCGCGCGTCGACGCGGTGATCAACGGAAACCTGGTCGGCGGCGCCGCGTTCCAGTTCGACGTCGTGACTGGCAACATGGGCTTCGTGAACCCGATAGGCTCCAACACCGTCACGCAGTCGTTCACGGCGACGTCGGACCACCAGGGTGCCGTCACCGCGATCGTTCGCGTGCCGCCGGGTGTGGCGACGCAGATCGGAATCATCCGGGTGACGTACGTCGCGACCGGCGTGAGCAATGTGTACGCGTTCACCATCCTCGGCGCCACGGGTAGCGCGATGACCGCGATACCGAGCACGTTCACCTTCACCGGTGCGGCGGGGGTCTGCGGTTCGGGTTCCGGCGATTTCTTCGTGAGTGGTGGCGTGCCGCCGTACCATGCCGTGAGCAGCAGCTCGCAAGTAGCGGTCGTTTCCGACGACAACGGCCAGGGACACTTCACATTGACGACAGCCGGTGCCCCGTGCGGAAGCTACTCGATCATCATCACCGACAGCGGCAATTCGAACCCGGTGAACAGTGCGACGGTCACGGTGACGATTTCGGCGGGCGCCGTCGTGGCTCCGCCGACTCCGCCCACTCCGACCCCGCTGACTGCGGCACCGAGCAGCGTTACTCTGGCGTGCGGCACCAGCTCGACAGTCACGGTGGTCGGAGGGTCGGGCACCTATTCGGCGACGTCCACGGCACCGGGCTACATTACATCGATAGTCACGGGTAACACCGTGACGATCACGCGTCGAGGGGACGACACTACGAATCCGCCCCTTACGACGACCTCGCAATCCGTCAACATCACCGACGGAGCGAGTATCGCCACGATAGCGGTAGACGCGGGCTCGTTGCACTGTCCGTAACAGACCCGGAAGCGATTGGAAGCGGGCATCCCGAAAGGGGTGCCCGTTTTCTTTTCTACCCTATGACCAGCTCCGCGCCGCCACAGAAAATCTTCATCACGGGCTCGAGCGGATTCGTCGGGCGATCGCTCGCGGCTCAACTCGGCGCGCGATTCGAGGCACTTCATTTCGGGGCGGACGATTGGGCTGACCAGGTGGCCCGCGCGGACTTCCGCGATGCCACCGTGTTTCATCTTGCCGCGCGGGTCCACGATGACGCTTCGGCGAGCGATGCGTTCATGCGCGACAACGTCGAGAAGACGCGCGCTCTTGCGCAGGCGGCTCGTATCGGCGGCGCCCGTCGTTTCGTCTTCCTCAGCACGATCAAGGTGAACGGCGAGGAAACGTCGGCCCGGGCATTCACCTCGACGGATTCGCCATATCCCCAGGACGCCTACGGGCGCTCGAAGTGGGAAGCGGAGCAAGCCATCGTGGCCATCGACGGGCTGGAAGCTGTAATCGTGCGAAGCCCGTTGGTCTTCGGGCCCAGCGCGAAAGGAAACTTGCGCTCGCTGCTCCTTCTTGCCGATACGCCCTGGCCGTTGCCCCTTGGGAGCATCCACAACCGCCGCAGCTTCGTCCACGTGGACGACCTGGCACGTTTGCTCGTCGAGTGCGCGACACACCCCCACGCCGTCGGCCAGACGTTTCTCGCGGCGCATCGCGACCCGTTCTCGACGCCCTCGCTCGTGGCCGAGTTGCGCCGCTGCCTTGCGCGTCCGGAGCGTCTCTTTGCCCTCCCGGCACGCGCCCTCGAATGGGCGGCGACGCTGTCGGGCGCGGGTGAGAAGATGCGCCGCATGACTCGCTCCCTCGAAGTCGACTGCGAAGCCACGCGTCGCGTCCTGGGCTGGGAGGCGCAGATCGCGCTGCGGCCGGCGATCGAGGACATGGTTCGCGCCTATCGCGAGGCCGGGACATGAGCACGTTGCGGTGGATCGTGATCTGCGTTGTCCCGGCGGCCATCGCCTGGGTCGCGATCCTCGCGCTCGCGCGCTCGCCGCTCGCATCACGCCTTGCCGATGTTCCCAACGAGCGATCGCTGCACGGCATTCCGACGCCGCGCATCGGCGGCCTCGGCGTGATGGTGGGAGCGCTGCCTTTCGCATGGGCCTTCGCGACGCCGGAGCTCGCCGTGATCCTCGGCGCGGCGATCTTCCTGTGCGCGCTGTCGTTCGCGGACGACCTGCGCAGCCTTCCCATCCAGGTCCGGCTGGCCGGGCACCTCGTCGCCGCGGCGATCGTCGTCCTCGCCATGCAGGATGGCGGTGAACCTGTGGGCGCGAACCTTGTCGAGAGCATGGGGGCGGTGCTCGCGATCGTATGGATGACGAACCTCTTCAATTTCATGGATGGCTCCGACGGCCTGGCCGGAGGCATGGCGGCGATCGGGTTTGCCGCGTTGGCGATCGCGGCGGGGACCTCGGGACACCTTGCGCTTGCAGCCATCGCCGCAGCGCTTGCCTCGGCATCCACTGGCTTCCTGGCGCACAACTTTCCCCCGGCGCGCGTATTCATGGGGGACGCCGGCTCAGTGCCGCTCGGATTCCTCGCCGGGGCCCTGGGTTTCGCTGGATGGAAGAACGGGGCGTGGCCGCTGTTCTTCCCGATAGGCGTGTTCGCACCGTTCATCGCCGATGCCAGCATCACCTTGGTGCGGCGAATCCTGGGAAGGGAACCGTTCTGGAAGGCGCATCGCAAGCACGGATACCAGCGCCTCGTGATGGCGGGATGGTCGCATCGCCAGCTCGCGTTCCGGGCGTACGTGCTCATGGCCGCCTCGGCGGCAATCGCATTCGCGGCGCTCGCGGCAGGGGAATCCACGCGGGCGGGTATAATTCTCGCTTTCGCAGCAGCCTACGCCCTGCTGTTTACCGCGATCGCGATTCGCACGCGGGGATCCTGACATCCACGGGCGCAGGCTCGGTCAACAACAAGAACGCAACGGCGCAAGGAAGTCCCGGCTGGGAGCTGCGATGAGACCCATTCAATTCGACGCGCGCGCGATCGGCGCGGCATTTCACGATTCCGCGGCACTTTGCTTCGCCCTGTTCGGCGCAAGGCTGCTCGTCGATGCCGGTGGCCTCGACGCGGATGACGCCCATATCCTCACCAGCGCGTGCGCCGTCGCGGTGCCCATCCAGCTCGCCGTGAACCTGCTCTTCGGCGTCTACCAGGGCACGTGGCGCTACACGAGCCTTCCCGACATCCAGCGCATCGTGTTCGCCGTCCTGTGCGGCACGGTGGTGACGTCGCTCGCCCTGTACACGTTCGGCCTCGACCAGCACTTCGGTTATCGCGAGTACATCCTCTATCCGCTCATCTTCATCGGCCTCATGTCCACGAGCCGCATGGCATTCCGCTCGTTCAAGGAGTGGTCGCTCTATGGCCGTGGCGGCGAGCAGGGCACGCCGGTGATCGTCATGGGCGCGGGCGACGCGGCCGTGGGCCTGGTGAAGGAGCTCTCGCGCAGCCACGAGTGGCGCGTCGTGGGGTTCCTCGACGACGACGAGAAGAAGCAGGGCCGCCTGTTGCATGGCGTGCGCGTGCTGGCGCCGCTCGACGACCTGCCGCGCTTCGCGCAGCGCCTGAAGCTGCGCCACGCCATCATCGCGATGCCTTCGGTGCCCTACCAGGTGCGCCGACGCGTGGTGGAGATCTGCAAGCGCGCGCGCGTGGCCGTGCTGACGGTGCCGACGCTGAACAACCTCGTGGGACCGAAGAACCAGCCCCAGCGCATCCGCAAGGTGGCGGTGGAAGACTTGATGAAGCGCGAGCCCGTGACGCTCGACGAGGGGGGCCTCCACAATTTGCTCACCGGGCAGGTGGTGATGGTGACGGGCGCCGGCGGATCCATCGGCAGCGAGCTTTGCCGGCAGATCGCCGCGTTCCAGCCGTCGATGCTCGTGCTGTTCGAGATGAACGAGTACGCGATGTACAAGGTGGATGAGCAGTTGCGCGAGCTCTTCCCCGAGATTCCCGTGGCGAGCGTCGTGGGCGACATCAAGAGCCCGTTGCGGGTGAACCAGGTGATCCACCAGTACTCGCCCGCGCTCGTGTTCCACGCGGCCGCGTACAAGCACGTGCCGCTGATGGAAGAGGCCAACGCCTGGGAAGCGGTTCGCAACAACGTGCTCGGCACCTACGTCGTGGCACGCGCGGCGATCGACTATGGCGTGAAGAAATTCGTCTTCGTCTCGACCGACAAGGCCGTGAACCCGACGAACGTGATGGGCGCCACCAAGCGCCTCGCGGAGATGGTGTGCCAGTCGCTGCAAGCCTCCAGCAATACCCGGTTCGAGATGGTGCGATTCGGAAACGTGCTGGGCAGTGCGGGCAGCGTGATTCCGAAGTTCCAGGAGCAGATCGACAAGGGCGGCCCCGTCACCGTGACGCATCCGGAGATGGTCCGCTACTTCATGTCCATCCCCGAGGCCGCGCAGCTCGTGTTGCAGGCGGGCTGCATGGGCCTCGGCGGCGAGATCTTCGTGATGGACATGGGCGAGCCCGTGAAGATCGTGGACCTCGCGCGCGACATGATCCGGCTGTCGGAGCTCTCCGAGAACGAGATCCGCATCGTGTACACGGGCCTTCGTCCCGGCGAGAAGCTCTTCGAGGAGCTGCTCGCCGACGACGAGCACACGCGCCCCACGCCGCACCCGAAGCTTCGCATCGCCAAGGCGCGCGAGGTCGAGCAGGGTTGGGTCGACGAACTCCTCGGCTGGCTGAACCAGGACCGCATCCCGGGTGACTCCGAGGTGCGGCGCGACCTCAAGCGTTGGGTGCCGGAGTTCCAGTCGCAGGTGCGCCCGCGCCTGGTGGCGGTTCCCCCGCAGCAGCAGAAGGCGAGCTAGGGCGTCGCGGCAGGCGGGCCGCAAGGCCCAGCAGCATTCCGGCGATCGCCCAGAAGACGAGCGAGTTGGGCCGGAAGAAGAAGTCGTCCGTCATGTCCTTCATGAGATAGCCCGCGAGCACCGCGAGGCCCGTGATGGCGAGCGGCAACCCGTCCTCCAGGTGTCGCGCCGAGGCGAAGCTCACGGCGAGCGACGCGAGAAACGCGACGAACACCGCCAGGCCGATCACGCCGAGCTGGATCACGGCGTCGAGGAACACGTTGTGCCCATGGAAGTACGGCGTCGGCCGGCCCGCGGCGGCCAGCGCGGCGCGAAAATCCCCGCGGACGATCTCGCGGCCATATCCATGTCCCAGCACCGGCCGCTCCAACGCCTTGCCCACCGCGATCCTCCAGATGAGCGGCCGCTCGTCGAGCGCGAAGGATTCGAGCGTGCTTGCCGCAGTGGGATAGAAGCGCAGCTTGTACTCGGCCGATGCCGCCATGAGAATGGGCAACAGGAGCAGGAGCGCGAGGAACACGCGCCGGGCGTGAAGTCTTGCGGTGTGGCCGACCGGCGCCTTGGCCCAGAACGTGGCGAACGCGACAATCGCGGAGCTCAGCAACGCGACCCAGAGGAAGCGGCTGTCGCCCGCGAAACCCGCGAAGAGCAACGCGGCACCGAGCGTGAGCACGGCGCGCGTTCCCCAACCCATGCCCACGGGCGCTCGCCAGGCGAATAGCACGAGCAACGGCGCCAGGATCGCCACGTGCGTCGAGAACGGCCCGGGTCCCATCGCCACGCTGGATCCGCGCATGCCGTTGGGCCGGAGGAAGTGGTACCACTCGCCCACGCCGAGCACAAGCGCGCCGATGAACAGGATTCGGACCCAGAGGTGAAGCTGCTCGACCTCGCGCGTGCCGGCGAAGAACACGATGAACACGATGCCGCCGTAAAGGATCTCGCGCCGCAGCTCGGCGATCGTGTAATCGGCGTCGACGCTCCAGGCGAGTGAAACGACGCAAAGGCCGATCCAGAGCGCCGCCCCGGCCTTGAGGGGGCGCGGGATGCGCGCGAGCTCCATCGGGATCCCCCCGCGGAACGCCTGCCACGCGAGCGCGAGCAGCGCCACGAGAATGAAGAACACGCGCCATCCCGCGGAAGAGGGGAACGGCGTGACGAGGAGGAAGGCGGCAGCGCTCGCAATGAAAACGCGCTGCGCGCCACCGGAGGGACGGAGGATCGGCATCGAATTTGGCGCGCCCGACACGATTCGAACGTGCGACCCCTGCCTTCGGAGGGCAGTACTCTATCCAGCTGAGCTACGGGCGCGTGGTGGTTCGGATTATAATTCGCGGTTCATTTCCGAGGAAGCCATGGCCGATCATCACCCTCACCACGATCCCATCGAAGACAACATCGATACCCACCCCGTCAAAGTCGCGATCGGCGTGGTGATCGGGGCCGCGGCGCTCATCATCGGCATCATGATGCTCGCCGCCTTCGCGGTGGGCTCCTACGGAGAGCGTTCCATGGCGGGAGACCCGGCCATGTCGCCCGATGCCGTGGCCAAGCGCCTCGCTCCCGCGGCGAAATTCGAGCTCGATCCGAATGCTCCGCCGCCCGCCGCCGCTCCTGCGGCCACGGCCCCCGCGACGACC
>JBAQKF010000027.1:0-213025 GCA_049300695.1 Usitatibacter sp. | reverse complement strand
CGATGAAATCCCCGAGATGGGAGTCGTCGTCGTCGCCGATCGGCGTCTCCATGGAGATCGGTTCCTTCGAGATCTTCAGGATCTTGCGGATCTTCTCTTCCGGCATCTCCATCTTCACGGCGAGCGTCGCGGGATCGGGCTCCTGCCCCGTCTCCTGCAGGATCTGCCGCGAGATCCGGTTCATCTTGTTGATCGTCTCGATCATGTGCACCGGGATGCGGATGGTGCGCGCCTGGTCGGCGATCGAGCGCGTGATGGCCTGGCGGATCCACCACGTGGCGTACGTGGAGAACTTGTACCCACGGCGGTATTCGAATTTGTCGACGGCTTTCATCAGGCCGATGTTGCCTTCCTGGATCAGGTCCAGGAACTGGAGGCCGCGGTTGGTGTACTTCTTCGCGATCGAGATCACGAGGCGCAGGTTCGCCTCGATCATCTCGCGCTTGGCGCGCCGCGCCTTGGCCTCGCCCGTGGACATCTGGCGGGCGATTTCCTTCAGGTCCTTGATGGGGATCCCGACTTCCTTTTGCAGGTGGATCAGCGCTTCCTGCTGCTCCATCACCGCGGGGCGGAAGCGGTCGAGCGCCTTGGCGTACGCCTTGTTGGTGGCGACTTCCTCGGCGGCCCACTTGAGGTTGGTCTCGTTGCCCGGGAACACCTTGATGAAGTGCGCGCGCGGCATGTTCGCGTTGCGCGTCGCAAGCTCCATGATCTCGCGCTCGTGCGAGCGGACGCGCTCGACCAGCCCGCGAAGCCCGTTGCACAGGTGCTCGACCTGTTTCGCGGTGAAGCGGATCGCGAGGAGCTCGTTGCTGATGTCTTCCTGCAGGTCCTTGTAGGCGCGCGAGCGGTAGCCCTTCTCCGAGAGCACCTTCTTCATCTTCTTGTACAGGCGCCGGATCTTGTTGAAGTGCGACAGGGCGTTCTGCTTGAGCTCCTCGAGATCGGCGCTCGCGACCGCCTCGTCCTCGGCTTCCTGCTCCTCGGCGTCGAGCTCCTCGAGCTCTTCCTCCTCGGTCATCTCTTCCTCGACGACGTCTTCCCCGTCGCCGTCCACGAGCCCGTCCACGAGCTCGTCGATGCGCATCTCGTCTTTCTCGATCAAGTCGGCCAGGCGCAGGATCTCCTCGATCGTCGTCGGGCACGACGAGATCGCCTGGATCATGTGCTTCAGGCCGTCCTCGATGCGCTTGGCGATCTCGATCTCGCCTTCGCGCGTGAGGAGCTCCACGCTGCCCATCTCGCGCATGTACATGCGCACGGGATCCGTCGTGCGGCCGAATTCCGCGTCGATCGTGGTGGACAGGGCCTCCTCGGCCTCCTCGATCACGTCTTCCTCGGCGATCGGGGTAGGCGCCTCGTTCATGAGGAGCTGCTCGGCGTCGGGCGCCTCGTCGTACACGGCGATGCCCATGTCGGCCAGCATCGTGACAACGCCCTCGATCTGCTCGGCGTCGGTCATGTCGTCGGGCAGGTGGTCGTTGATCTCGGCGTACGTGAGGTAGCCGCGGTCCTTGCCCAGGACGATCAGGTTCTTCAGGCGCTTTTTCTGCGCCTCGACCTCGGCGATCTTGAGCTCGGCGGAATGGTGCTGGTGCTTGCTGGGGTTTTTCACTTGGATCGCTCCGGCGCGGCGGTTTCGTCGGGGAACCGACAATTTTATCATAGTTTAGACCGTTCTTCCGACCCCTGATTCCCTGATTTTGCAGTGGAAAGTGCCGCAAGGAGCCGGTTGAACTCGGCATGCTGTTCGGCGGTGGCCGTACCCGCCTGCACCAGGCCCATGAGTTCGGTGCGCCGGCGGTCCACCAGGTCGTTTCGAATGCGGTCCACGGCACCCTGCAGCTCGGCCCCAAGATCGAAATCGGGGCTATCGGCCTGTTTCAAAAGGGGGTCGTTCAGGGCTTCTTCGAGGGCCGCGGCGTGCTCCGATCCATCGAAGTAGGCACTGACTTGGGCAAGATTCAGGGTGGGATCCCGGTGCAGGAAGCCCACCACCGCCCGGGCCGCGGCCGCCTCGGGCCCCGAGCCCTTCAGCACGTCCTCGGGCACCTGGCCGGCCAGCTCCGTGCGATGCAGGACGATGGCCAGGATGCGCGACTCGGGTCGCGCGGGCCCCTTGCGTGCCACCCGCTGCGCGGGCGCGCCTGGGCGCCGCTCCGGGGCCTTGGCGGGCACCAGTTGATCCACTTCCTCGGGCGACAGGCGCGCGAGCTCGGCGAGGCGCTTGCGAAGCATCGCCCCCAGCGCGCGAGCTTCGATCTGTGTCAGCAACGGCCGGGCGTGCGCCACGAAACTCGCGCGCCCTTCTTCCGTCGCCATGTCCACGTGCGAAGAGAGCTCCGCGAAGAGGAACTGCGAGAGCGGTTTTGCCTGCGCGAGGGCCTTGTCGAATCCTTCCTTGCCGAGGCGGCGCACGTACGTGTCGGGATCGTCTTCCGGCGGAAGGAAGAGGAACCCCACGAGCTTTCCGTCGGCGAGCACGGGCAGGGACACCTCGAGCGCGCGCCACGCGGCCTTGCGGCCCGCCGCATCGCCGTCGAAGCAGAACACGACGTTGTCGGCCATCTTGAGCAGCTTCGCGACGTGCACGGGCGTTGTCGCCGTGCCGAGCGTGGCGACCGCGTTCTCCACGCCGTGCTGCGCGAGCGCCACCACATCCATGTAGCCCTCGACCACGATCACCTGGTTCGTGTCGCGAATCGCCCGCCGCGCCTGGTAGAGGCCATAGAGCTCGCGGCCCTTCTCGAAGAGCGGCGTTTCCGGCGAGTTGAGGTACTTGGGCTCGCCCTGGCCGATCACCCGGCCGCCGAAGCCGATCACGTTTCCGCGCGCGTCCAGGATGGGAAACATCACGCGGTCCCGGAAGCGGTCGTAGCGGCGGGATTTCCTCTCGCCTTCCGGCTCGCTGTCGATGACGAGTCCCGTGTCCTTGAGCGGCGCGGTCGCATAGTCCGTGAACACCGCTTCCAGGTTCTGCCATCCACCCGGCGCATAGCCGAGTCCATACCTCGCGGCGATCTCGCCGGAAACCCCGCGCCCCTTGAGGTAGTCGATGGCGGTCTTCGATTTCTTGAGCTCGGCGCGGTAGTAGGCGAGCGCGTCCATCATGCGCGCCGTAAGCCCGGGCGCTTCCGCGGCGCCGGGGCGGGGACCCGCTCCCCTCGTTTCCGGCACCTGCATGCCTACCGTCTCGGCGAGCGCGCGGATCGCCTCGGGATAGGCGAGCCCGGAATATTCCATGAGGAAGCCGATCGCGTTGCCGTGCGCCCCGCACCCGAAGCAGTGATAGAACTGCTTGGTGGGGCTCACGCTGAACGAGGGCGATTTCTCGTTGTGGAAGGGGCACAGCGCCTGGAAGTTGGCGCCGGCCTTCTTCAACTTCACATGGCGGTCCACCACGTCGACGATGTCGACGCGCCCGAGCAGGGACTGGATGAACTCCAGCGGGATCATTCGGAAAGGATAGCTTGGATCCCCGCCTGCGCGGGATGACCGGCCCGTCAGCCGGCCAGCTTGCCCTTCACCAGTCCCGACACTTTCCCCATGTCGGCGCGGCCGGCGAGCCTGGGCTTCACCACGCCCATCACCTTGCCCATGTCGGCAGGCGACCTGGCGCCCGTGGACGCGATCGCTTCGGCGATGATCGTGTCGACTTCCGCGGCGGAGAGCTGCTTCGGCAGGTAGCCCTCGATCACGGAGATCTCGTACTTCTCCTTGTCGGCGAGGTCCTGGCGCGCGGCCTTCTCGAACTGCTCGATGGAGTCCTTGCGCTGCTTGATCATCTTCTCGACGACCGAGACCACGCCCGTATCGTCCAGCGTGATGCGCTCGTCCACCTCGCGCTGCTTCACGGCGGAAAGCATGAGGCGAAGGGCCGCGAGCTTTTCCGGCTCGCGCGCCTTCATCGCCGCCTTGATGTCTTCGGTGAGCTGTTCCCTGAGTGCCATCTTGCCTCCAGAAATGACTGCGGCGAGCGGGGCTTTCAAGCCCGGCTCGCCGCGCGATTCACGTTTTGAGCGTCCCCGTCGGGGGCTACCCGGATCTAGTAGAGCTTGGGCGGCAGCATCTGCGCGCGCATGCGCTTGTAGCGGCGCTTCACGGCCGCGGCATGCTTGCGCTTGCGTTCGGCGGTGGGCTTCTCGTAGAACTCTCGCGCGCGAAGCTCCGTGAGGAGGCCCGTCTTCTCGACGGCTCGCTTGAAGCGGCGAAGCGCCACGTCGAAGGGCTCGTTTTCCTTGACTCGTACGATCGGCATAAGTCTCTGTTGGATGCTTTTGATGCAGGGAAACCACGCATAATATCAGGATTTTACGTCACGCGAAAGTCTTTCCGCCCGTGCTGATCCTGGGGATCGAGACCTCCTGCGACGAGACCGGCGTGGCGCTCTACGACACCCGCGAAGGACTCCTCGGCGACGCGCTCCACTCGCAAGTGGAGCTCCATGCCCTCTATGGCGGCGTGGTGCCGGAGCTCGCCTCGCGCGACCACGTGCGCCGCCTGTTGCCGCTGGTGTCCAGCGTATTGAACGGCGCTTCGCGGAGCATCGATGACGTGGGCCTCGTGGCGTTCACGCAGGGGCCGGGACTGGGCGGCGCGCTCCTCGTGGGGGCGTCCGTCGCATCGGGACTGGGCATCGCCCTCGGAAAAGCCGTGGTCGGAATCCATCACCTCGAGGGGCACCTGCTCTCGCCGCTGCTGGCCGATCCACGGCCCGCGTTTCCGTTCGTGGCGCTGCTCGTGTCGGGCGGACACACGCAACTGATGCGCGTCGATGGCGTGGGACGCTATGCGCTCCTCGGCGAGACTCAGGACGACGCCGCGGGAGAAGCGTTCGACAAGACCGCGACGCTGCTGGGCCTCGCCTACCCGGGCGGCCCCGCCCTCGCGCGACTCGCCGAAACGGGCAATGCGTCGCGATTCGATTTTCCGCGGCCGATGATCGGGAGCGCCGGCCTCGACTTCAGCTTCAGCGGGCTGAAGACCTCCGTGCTCACGCGCGTTCGCGCCCTGGGCCCGATCGACGAGGCAACCCGCGCGGATCTCGCCGCGTCGTTCCAGGCCGCGGTCGTCGACGTGCTTGTCGCCAAGTGCTCGCTCGCGCTCGAGCGCGAGGGCATGCAGCGCCTTGTGGTCGCGGGAGGCGTCGGCGCCAATGCGGTGCTTCGAAGGCGTCTCACGGCGGAAGCCGCGCGCATCGGCGCCGAAGTCTATTTTCCGCCGCTTCGCTTTTGCACCGACAACGGCGCCATGATCGCCTTTGCCGCCGCGCTCAAATATCCCGAAGGCGCTGGCGGCGAAGAAGCGTTCCCGGTCTATCCGCGCTGGGATCTCGCCGAGGCCGCCGCTCAGTCCACGCCGCGCCGGTAGGCAGTCTCGGCGGCGGCGAGGTCGTCTTCCGCGGCTTTCACCGCATCCTCGAGCTGCTTCACGCGATCGTAGTACGCCTCGCCCGGAACGATCGTCGGGCACATGACGACGTTGTTGCCTGCGGCGTTCTTGCTGGTCGAGCAGTTGGACCGCGGTGCGATGCCGTTCGTCCCACCCATGCCGAACATGCCACCCGTCGAGGATGATCCGGGTCCCGGAACCGGGTTCGCCTGGTCCACGCGTTGCTGGATGACCTGGTGCTCGTCGTCGCCCGGCGTGGCGCCATCGAGGGCAGCTTTCGCCGCCGCGAGACGCTCGCGCGCAGCGATCATGCGCGCCTCGAGCTTGTCGCGCTCCGCGCGCTTCTTCGCGGCCATCTCGATGATGGCGTGGATGTCGTCGTTGGCTTTCTGCGCCTTGGCGGCGGCGCCCGGGTCGCTCGTCGGCGCCGGTGGCGCGGCCGCAGCCTTTTCGTCGGGCTCGATGCGCGTGACCGGCCCCGCGAAATTCTTCGGCGGCTGGTCGCTGTATTGGGTCTTGCCGTCCTTGTCGACCCACTTGTAGAGGACCTGGCCTGATGCCGGCGCCTGGAACGCGACGAGCGCGGCGATGAGAAACGCGGCACGCATCGAACTCGTCGCGCGCTTCAAGGCGTCATCCGCCTTTCTCGGCACGCGCGAGGTTGTCTTCAGCGTCCTTCACGTCCTGCTCGAGCTGCTGGATCTTCTTCTGGTAGTCCTCGCTCTCGACGTAGCGCACGCCGCCGCCCACCTTTCCGACCATCATCCTCTCCTCGGCGGTGGGATTGTCCTTCGCGTTCTGCAGCGCCGCCTTCGCTTTTTCGAGTCGATCCTTGGCGTCGCCGAGCGACGGGCCGGTGTTCGGCTTGGCCTTCTGGACGCGCTGGGTACCGTCGACCGTGTTCCGGTCGAAAGTGGCCTTGGGCATCGTGGCGGTGTTGGCGTTCGGATCGATGTTCATCGGGATCACCTGCCCGTCGAAATTCTTGGGCTTCTCCTCGGAGTAGGTGATCTTGCCGTTCTTGTCGATCAGCTTGTAGACCGTCTGGGCGAGCGCCCATTGAGCGCCGGTCAATACGACGCCCAGCATCGCGGCGGACAGGAAACGTGCGGTTCTCATGGCTCACCTCCCCTCAATAGAGGCTTCGCTCCAGCGCCCTGAGCTCGGCCTCGGCAGTATCGCGCTCCAGCTCGGCGCGTTCGATGCGCGCCGCGAATTCTTCGGTAGGGACACGGCGGAACGCCGCTCGCCCGTTCTTGCCCTTCACCCGGATCGTACGGTAGTCGTCGGCGGTCGCGTAGTCCCTGAGATCGTCGAGCTCGCTGCGCGCGTCGTCCAGCCGCACGCGGGGTGCCAGTGCGCCTGACTGGAGCACGAGGCTATCCCTCGACTCCCATTCGAAGGATTGCGCGGCCGCGCCGGCGCACGCGATGCATGCGGCCAACGCCAGCAAGACCCGTCGCGCGATCGTCATGCGTCCTCCCGTCAGTACAAGCTGCGCTGGGGATGCGTCAATGCCGCCTGGGCGTCGTCCCGTTCCTTCTCGGCGCGTTCGATGCGGGCCGCGAACTCGCCGGTGGGCACGCGACGATATGTCACGCGCCCGTCGGGACCGCGAACCTGGATGGTGCGGTAGTCGTTCGCCGTCGAGTTGTCGCGCAGGTCGTCGAGCTTCTTCTGCGCCGCCACCACGCGTGCGCGTACTTGTTCGGTGGATTCGTCCGCGCGCACCGCCACCGTAGCCAAGCAAGCCGCGGCCAGCAGGAACGTGGCTACGAACCGGATCATCGACTCTCCCGTCATGCGGCCGCCCGCTCGGCGCCGCACACGGCGCATTGCGGATCCCGCGCGAGTCGCACCTCGTGCCAGCGGCTCGCGAGCGCGTCGAAGAGCATGAGGCGCCCGGCCAGCGATTCACCCACGCCCGCGGCGAGCTTGATGGCCTCGAGTGCCTGGAACGTCCCGATGATGCCCACGAGCGGCGCGAATACGCCCAATGTCGCGCAGCGTTCCTCGGCCTCCAGAGTGTCGTCGGCGAACAAGCAGTTGTAACAAGGCGCGCCTTCGCGGCGCAGGTCGAACACCGCGACCTGCCCGTCGAAACGGATGCCGGCGCCCGAAACGAGGGGCTTGCGCTCGGCCACGCACGCGCGGTTCAACGCGTGGCGCGTGGCGAAATTGTCGGAGCAATCGAGGACGATGTCGGCGGCGCGCACGAGGGCTGCGAGGCGCTCCGGGCCCGCGCGCTCTTCGAGCGCCTCGACGCGGATCTCCGGATTCAACTGCTTCATCGTGGCCGCGGCCGACGAGGCCTTGGGCTCGCCGATCGATGCGGTGCGATGCACGATCTGGCGTTGCAGGTTCGTGAGCTCGACGCGGTCGCCGTCGCAGATGGTGATGTGGCCCACGCCGCTTGCCGCGAGGTACATGAGTGCCGCGGATCCGAGCCCGCCCGCGCCGATCACGAGCGCGTGCGTCCCGAGGAGGCGCTCTTGCGCCTCCTCGCCGAACTCGTTCAACAACAGGTGGCGGCTATATCGCAGCCGCTGGCGGTCGTCCATCGCTTTGGATAGCGCGGCCGCCGCGACCGCTACTTTGTGATCGCCGCGGTGGTGGTGACGGCGCTGTTGACCGGAAGTCCCTTCAGGTGATTCAACGCGGCGATCAACTGCAGGTCTTCCTTCTTCGCTTTGGGGTCCTTCGGCGCAACCTCCGCCTTGGAAGGCGGCGTCGCCTTCGCGATGGCCGCGGGAGCCGCAGGAATCGCGGCGGGCCCGGCCACCTTGTCGGAAGGATTCTTGCCCTTGATGACACTATCCGCGGCCGCGCTCTTGTCGTCCTCGGTCACCAGGTGGTGTTGCAGGTCCGCTTCGCGCAGCAGCACTTTCTGGTCGGGAGCGTCGTCGACCACGATGTCCGGCACGATGCCCTTGGCCTGGATCGAGCGGCCGCTCGGCGTGTAGTAGCGCGCGGTCGTGAGCTTCACCGCCTGGTTGTTGGGCAGAGGCAGGATCGTCTGCACCGAGCCCTTGCCGAAGGTTTGCGTGCCGAGGATCGTGGCGCGATGGTGGTCCTGCAGCGCTCCGGCGACGATCTCCGAGGCCGAGGCCGACGCACCGTTCACGACCACCACCATCGGCACGTTCTTCACGGCCGCGGGCAGCTTCGAGAGGTAGTCGTCCTTGAACGCGCCGCGAACGTAGTTCTCCTTGTTCGCGGTCAGGCGCATCTTGGAATCTTCGGTGCGTCCGTCGGTATAGACGACGAGCGCATTCTTCGGCAGGAACGCGGCCGAGACGGCCACCGCCGAGTTGAGCAGCCCGCCGGGATTCATGCGCAGGTCGAGGACCAGGCCCTTCAGCTCGCCGTTCGACTGCTTGTAGAGGTCATTGATCGCGGTGACGAGGTTCTCGCCCGTGTGCTCCTGGAACTGCGTGATGCGCACGAGTCCGTAGCCCGGCTCGAGCATGCGCGCCTTCACGCTCTTCACGTGGATCACGTCGCGGCGCACGACGATCTCGAGCGGCTGCGGCACGTCCTTGCGAAGGATCGTGAGCTTCACGTCGGTATTGGGCTTGCCGCGCATCTTCTTCACGGCGTCCGAGAGGCTGATTCCCTTGAGCGACATGTCGTCCAGCTTGATGATGAGGTCGCCCGCCTGCACGCCCGCGTGGAATGCCGGCGTGTCCTCGATGGGGGCGACGACTTTCACGAATCCATCTTCCGTGCCGACCTCGATGCCGAGGCCGCCGAACTCGCCCTGCGTGCCGACCTGGAGATCCTTGTAGGCCTCCTGGTCGAGGAAGGCGGAGTGGGGATCGAGCCCCGTCAACATGCCGTTGATGGCTTCCTTCAGGAGCTTCTTGTCCTCGACGGGCTCGACGTAATCGGTCTTGATGCGGCCGAATACCTCGCTGAAGAGGCGAAGATCATCGACCGGCAGCGTGAGCGCCGAGGCCTGTCGATCGGCCATGGCGGAGAAATGCAGGCTTGCGGCGACACCCAGGATGGCGCCGAGCGCCACGAGACCGATCTGCTGAACCTTCTTGCCCATTTCGTCTACCTTTCCAGGATTCTCTAGGGTGCTACCCAGGCCAACGGATCGAATGGTTTTCCGTCGCGTCGCAATTCAAAGTATAGACCCGATTCCGGGGCAAAATCCGACGCGCCCGTGTTGGCGATCGCGTCTCCGCTGCGCACCGTTTCGCCAACCTGTCTCAGGAGTGCCTCGTTGTTCGCATAGAGGCTCATGAAGCCGCGACCATGGTCGAGAATCAACAGGTTACCGAAGCCCCTCAACCAGTCTGCATATACAACGCGGCCATCGGCGATCGCGTGCACCGTTTCACCTGAAACAGCGCGGATGAAGAGGCCCTTCCAGGTGGCGCCCGTTTCCTCGCGCGGCGAACCGTAACGATTTGTAAGCTCGCCTTTCACCGGGTAGCTGAGCAGCCCCTTCAGGCTCTCGAACGGTTTCGATGCGAGCGATGCATCCGCAACCCTTTCGACCCTGCGACCCTTCGCTTGTTCCCCGGGAGCGGGCTTCGCGGCGAGCGTTTTCGCGATCTCTTCGACAAGGCGCGTCAAGCGCGCTTCGTCCTTCTTCAGCCGCCCGATCTCGCGCCGGTTCTTCGCGATGTCGCCCGCGAGGTGCGCGACCACCGCGGCCTGCGCGGCCTTCTCCTTCTCGAGCTTGCGCGCCTCGACGGCCTGGTCGCGCTCGTTCTGCCTGAGCTCGTCGCGCCGCTCCGCGGCCTCGCGCGCGAGGCCCGCCAGCGTGTCCTCGCGGCCGCGAAGCTCGCCGATCAGCTCCGCGCGGGCGCGCTGGATATAGCCGTAGTAGGCAAGCTGCCGCGCGACCGTGGCCGCGTCCTGTCCCTCGAGCATGAGGCGCAGGCGATCGGGCGCGCCCTGCTGGTATTGCAACCGGAGGAGCTTCGCGGCGAGCGTTTCCTGCTGCGCCACGCCTTCGCGCGTCGCACGCTCCTTGCCGGCGATGGCGGCGAGCTCGGACTCGATGGCGCGGCGGCGCTGCGCGAGATCGAAGAGCGCGCGGCGCGCTTCGCTCACGGCCTTGCCGGTGGCCTTCAGCAGGTCGGCGGCCTCGCCTCGCGATTCCTCCTTCGCCGTGAGCTCCGACTGGAGCTTCTCGATGCGGCCGCGCAGTTCCTTGAGATCCTTCTCGCTGGGCGGCGGGGACTGGGGAGGCTTCGTGGCGCCGAGCGTGCAGAACGCGGCGACGATGAAGGCGGCCAGCCGCGGCACGCGCGAGGCGCGCGCGGTCGCCATCGCCCCTACTTCGCCTTCCCCTGGGCGGCGACCGAGTGCTGCGCCCTGGCGATCGCCTCGGGATCGCCGAGGTAGTAGCTGGCGAGCGGCTTCAAGGTCGCGTCGTCGAGCTCGTAGACGAGCGGTATCGCGGTCGGCACGTTCACGCCGACGATCGCCTCGTCGCTCATGCCATCGAAGTACTTGATGATCGAGCGGATGCTGTTGCCGTGCGCCGCGACGAGCACGCGCTCGCCCGCGGCCACGCGCGGCGCGATGCGCTCCTGCCAGTACGGCATCACGCGCGCCACGGTGTCCTTGAGGCACTCGCTGAGCGGAATCTCGCCGGGCGCGAGCGAGGCGTAGCGGCGGTCGCGCGCGGCGTTGCGCTCGTCGGAAGGATCGAGCGCGGGCGGTGGCACGTCGTAGCTGCGCCGCCAGACGAGCACCTGCTCCTCGCCGAACTTCGCCGCGGTCTCGGCCTTGTTCAGTCCCTGCAGCGCCCCATAGTGGCGCTCGTTGAGGCGCCAATGCTTCTCGACGGGAAGCCAGAGCCGGTCCATCTCCTCCAGCGCGATGTCGAGCGTCTTCACCGCGCGCTTGAGCACCGAGGTGAAGCAGAAGTCGAAGTCGTAGCCCTCGGCCGCGAGGAGCTTCCCGGCCGACCGCGCTTCCTCGACGCCGCGCGCGGTGAGATCCACGTCCTTCCAGCCGGTGAAGCGATTCTCCTGGTTCCACGTGCTCTCGCCGTGGCGGATCAAGACGATCTTTTTCATGGCCCGATTTTAGCAAACGCTCCGTCGCCCCCTGGGTTCAGGGTGCGATGGGGTAAAATCGATCCTTTTTCGCGGAAGCGGCGCCCAAGGCCGCTCCGACGCAAGGCAACGTGGGCGAATTCCTCTTGAACAACATCTGGCTCGTCGCCATTTTCGGGGCGAGCGGATTGATGCTGGCCTGGCCTGAGCTGTCACGCCTGATGGGTGCATCGAGTGAAATCGGGACTCTGGAAGCCACGCAACTCATGAACCAGGGGCCGACCCTCGTTCTCGACGTTCGCGACGGCACCGAGTTCGCGGCGGGCCATTTGCCGCGCGCGCGCCACATTCCGCTCGCGGAGCTCGAGAAACGCGTCGAGGAAATCGGAAAGTTCAAGGAAAAGGCGGTGATCGTCACATGCCAGAGCGGCATGCGCTCGGGACGCGCGGCGAAGCTGCTGAAATCCGCGGGCTTCACGACGGTGTACGAATTGAAGGGCGGGCTCGCGGCGTGGCAGCAGGCGAGCCTTCCGGTGGAGAAGTAACGAGATGGCGAAGGTGATGATGTATTCGACCGGCGTCTGCCCGTTCTGCGTGATGGCCGAGCGCCTGCTCAAGTCGAAGGGCGTGGCCGACATCGAGAAGGTGCGGGTCGACCTCGATCCGCCGCGGCGCCGCGAGATGGAGGAGCGCACCGGCCGGCGCACCGTTCCCCAGATCTACATCGGCGAGCGCCACGTGGGCGGCTTCGACGACCTCGCGGCCCTCGACCGCGCGGGCGGCCTCGATCCCCTCCTCGCCGCGACCGAGAACAACGATTCCAATCACGGCATCACATCCAAGGAAGCTCCATGAGCGAAATCCCCCAGATCAATCCGCAGGTCAATCCGTCGAACCAGCCCCAGTTCAGCATCGAGAAGGTCTACGTGAAGGACCTCTCGCTTGAAATCCCGAACGCGCCGGCGGTCTTCCTCGAGCGCGAGGCGCCGACGGTGGACATCCAGCTGCACCACAACTCCACGACAGTCGACAACGGCGTGTACCAGACGGTGGTCACGGCCACGGTGACCGCGAAGATCGGCGAGCGCACGCTCTTCCTCGTCGAGGCCGCGCAGGCGGGCATCTTCACGATCCGCAACATCCCGGAGCACGAAATCGAGCCGGTGCTCGCGGTTGCGTGCCCGAACATCCTCTTCCCGTACGTGCGGGAGGTGATCTCGGAGACCACTTCGCGGGCGGGCTTCCCGCCGGTGATCCTCTCGCCGGTGAACTTCGAGGCGATCTACGCGCAGCAACGCGGCCAGGCAGCCGCCTCGCAGGATTCGGTGCAGATCATCACGCCGGGCGTTTCCCACTAGCCATGCGGGGACGGGGGTTGCTCGTCCTCGTCGCGATGTTCGCGGCGCTCGCCGCGAACGCGGCCGAATTCCGCGCCCTGGGCCCTCAGCCCGCGGTGCTCTACGACGCGCCTTCGCTCAAGGCCGACCGCCTCTTCGTCGCGAGCCGTTACTACCCCTTCGAGGTCCTGGTGAAGCTCGACCAGTGGACGAAGGTGCGCGACGTGAACGGCGAGGTCGCCTGGATCGAGAACAAATCGCTCGGCGAGCGCCGCACGGTGCTCGTGAACGTGCCGCTCGCGGACGTGCGCGCCGCACCGAGCGCCGAGGCACCGCTCGTGTTCGAGGCCTACAAGCAAGTCCTGCTCGAAGTGATGGAGCCTCCCGCCGACGGCTGGGTGAAGGTGCGCCATCGCGACGGGCAGGTTGGCTACATCCGCGTCGCCCACATCTGGGGCGTCTAACCTCGTGATGATCGCCATCCTCGGCGCGGGCGCATGGGGATCGGCGCTCGCGATCTCGCTGTCGCAATCGCATTCGGTCACGCTGTGGTCGCGCCGGCCCGAGGACTGCGAGTCCCTCGAGCGATCGCGCGCGAGTCGCTACCTTCCCGGCGTTTCCATTCCCCCAACGGTCGCGATCGAATCGGATCTCGCGCGCGCGGTCGGCGGATGCGACGCCCTCATCGTCGCCACGGCCACATCGGGATTGCGCGAGACGCTGCGCGCGGTCGCGGCATGCGCGTCGAAGGCGCCGGTCGTCTGGGCCTGCAAGGGTTTCGAGACCGCGAGCGGACTGCTGCCGCACCAGGTTGTCGCCGAGGAGCTGCCGCGCGCGACGAACGTGGGCGCGCTGTCGGGACCGAGCTTCGCGCTCGAAGTCGCGCGGGGCCTGCCGACCGCGATCGTGCTCGCATCGCGCGACGCCGCATTCGCCGCGCGGAGCGCCGCCGCGCTGAACAGCGCGCGCCTGCGCATCTATTCCAACGACGATCTCGCGGGCGTGGAGCTCGGCGGCGCGCTGAAGAACGTCGTGGCCATCGCCGCGGGAATCTCCGATGGCTTGGTACTCGGGCGAAACGCGCGCGCGGCCCTCGTCACTCGCGGCCTCGCGGAGATCGCGCGGCTGGGCGCCGCGATGGGCGGGCGCCCGGAGACCTTCAACGGCCTCGCCGGACTCGGCGACCTGGTCCTCACGTGCACGGGCGATCTTTCGCGCAACCGCGAAGTCGGCGTGAGCCTCGCACAGGGAAAGAGCCTCGACGAAACGCTCGTGGGACTGGGCCACGTGGCCGAAGGCGTGCAATCCGCCCGCGCCGCGCGCGGCCACGCACGCGCGCTCGGAATCGAAATGCCGATCACGGAAGCCGTGTGCGCCGTGCTCTTCGAGGGCCGCCCCGCTCCTGAAGCGGTGAAGCAGCTGCTCACGCGCGATCCGCGCGCGGAGCGCTAGCAACTCAGTACGAGATCGTGATCGTGCGCGGCTGCGTGGCCGCGCAGCTACTCGTGCCGCACGTGCCCGCCTGGTTGGCCGGCATCGTCCCGTTGATCGTGTACGGCTGCGCCACGCCCGTGCCCGTGGCGCCCGCGCTGCTCAGCCCGAGCGTGTATTGCAATCCCGAGATGACTGCCGTCGTCGCGTCCAGGGCCATCGTATAGGGCAGCAGGTTCGTGCATGTGACCCCGAACGTCGTGCTCGCGTTGGATACGGCCGCCTGGAAGGCGCTGTACGTGAACGCCACCGTCCCGGGAGCCGTGCTGATGGTGCAGCTCGCGGGCTGGACGATCGTCACCGGGAAGGTCGCAGTGGGGTTCGAGGCGCCGCCGTAGCGAAGCGTCATGGTCACCGTGTCCGTGTAGGTTCCCGCCGCGAGTCCAGTTTGGCTCCCTGGAACGCATCCCCAGAAGCTCACCGTGGTGGCCTTGGGTGTGAAGCCGACAAGGCCCGTGATCGACCCCGTGATCCGCTGCGCCCCGCCGGTGCCCCATGCCGTGCCGCACGCGCCGTCCTGGTAGTCGTCGTAGTTGATGCGGTTGGCGGCGTTCAACTGCGCACGGTTCTGCTGGCCGGTCGCCTGCAACCCGTTATTCGACGCGATCGTGAAGTTGACAGTCGTGCCATCGGCTGCCACGTTTCTCTGGCAGGTCACGGTGATGCTTGCTTGCGTGATGTTGGTCGCGGCCGTCGAAGGCACGTACGCAGTGGACCAACCCGTCGACGAGAACGTGCAGGTGATTGCACCCTGCGCGGCGATGCTGGCGGCGGCCAGCAGCATCGCAAGCAAGGTCCGCAGTGTCATACGCGTCATCGCTTGACCTCCTTGCATGCGAGCGGCCCGATGCGCGGCACTTCGTCGGGCGAAATCGGCGGCAGCGCGATATCGAGCAGGCAATGCTGGCCCTGCCAATCGAGCTGGATGCGGTCGTGGTCCTTGAGGCCCGTCACGAACGCTTCGCCGCGACGCGCCACGTAGAACTGTTCCTTGTCGCCCTCGATGTGAACGGTCGCGCCGGCCGGCGCGGGCTCGCCGTCGTCCAGCCGGATCCGGATGAGCGCCCCGCGGCCTCCGCGCACCGGGAACTTCACGAGCACACCGCTTCGCCATGCGGGAATCGCCGGCAGTTCGATGGAATCGATCTCGGCGCTGATGGGCAGGTCCTTCGGGTCGAGGCGCACGGAGTTCACCTGGTATGGCCAGAGGTTCGGGACGAGTGCCGTGCCGCCGGAATCGGTCTTGGTGAGCACCGTGCTGCCCAGGCCCACGCCCACGTTCGGGTAGCCCTCCACCTGTGCGATGGCGAAGCTCTGGTCGAGGCGGCGCGTGGCGAAGACGCTGCCCGCGGCGGCGACCACGCCACCGCTGGCGCCCACGCGCAGCGCGCTGCGGTCGGCGTCGTAGCTCGCGTCGCCCGAGAGCGTTCCCTTGTTGCCCAGGTAGTAGAGGCCACCTTCCGCGTGCGGCCTTTCATCCTGCGTGCCGGCGAGCGCGCGCCAGCCGAGCGTCTGGTCCAGCCCCGGCGTGCGCGAGGCCGCGAGGTAGAAATCGTTCAGGCCCGAGCGGCTCGTGGTCGATGCCGTGAGCGTGCGCGAATTGTCGAGCGGCAGCGTAAGTGTCATGCCGATTGAGGTGCCCGTCGGTCCGGCGACGGCGCGAGTGGCGGAGAAATTGAGGCTCGCGCGCTTGAACAGCGTGACCGAATAGTTGGCCGAGACCGTGGTCACTTCCGCCTGGTCCACCGGTTCGATCTTCGCGTAGCCCAGCCCGAAGGAGCCCCACTTGTCGGCATACCACGTGTAGCTGCCGGCGACCTGCAACCGGTTGGGTGGCACGAAATCGTCCTGGCCCAGCATGCGGAAGTGCGAGCTGTTGCCGAGCGCCTGGAACGTGAAGGAACTGGTGAGCGAATTGCGCTCGAGGCCGAAGAGCCAGCTCGAGCCGCTGCCGACGCCGCTCATCTGGCTGCCCGCAGCCGCGAAGGTGCCGAGGAAGTGGAACGGAAGCACCGTGATCGCGGAGACTCCCGCGTTCTTCATGTGGGGCGTGAGCTCCGAGTGTGCCTCGAGCGTGAGCTGCTCCGTGATGCCGCGCCGCAACGTGCCGGTCACGAAGGCCTCGCCGTAATCGTCGCTCACGAGGCCCAGGTCGCGGCGCACCTTGCCGGCTTCGACGCTCCAGTCGTTGAGCCCGATGGCGAGGAGCTGCGAGCTCGCGAAGAACGGCTGCACCACGACGGTCTCGCGGCCCAAAAGGTCGCGCACCACCACGCGGGCCTCGCCGCTGCCGCTCACGATCGGGAAGTTGTCGATGGCGAACGGCCCCGTGGGCACGTTCGATACCTGCCTCAGTACGTCATTCACGTAGAGCTCCACCGTGGAGGGCGCCGTCGACAATCCGCGCACCGATGGAATCGGCTGCGAGATGAAGCCGGGCGTGAGGGCGAAGTTCGTCCCGAATTGCACGCCGCCGAAGTACACGGCTCGCGCCCAGGTGCCCGAGCGCGTCGTCGCATCGCCCACGCGAAGCGTCCGGTTGGTTTCCGGGAAATCGCGGGTGAGCGTGGTCTCGAGCCGGAGCACCGGGTGGGGCGAGGCATCCTCCACGCCCGCGGTGACGTGGCGCGCCACCTGGCTGCTCGTGAGCACCCCCCACGGGCCCGTGACGCCCACTTCCGTGAGCAGGCCCACGTCGTTCACGGTCGGCGCGTCGCGCAGCACCTGGCCCGTGTAGTTGAAATCGTAGTTGAGGAAGACGCTGGGCAGCGGAGCGCTCGCCACGGGGCGCTTCACGATTTCCTTGTCCAGCTTCAACGCCGTGAACGATTGCGGATCGAACAGCAAAGTGGCCGATTGGGTTCCATAGTCGATCTTGGCCTTGAACCCCGGCACCGCCGAAAGCGGCCAGTAGGTCTCGCCCTTGAAGTCGATGGGAACGACGCCGGTCTTCAACTGGATGCGCCACTCGTCGAATGCATCGCGCGGGGCATAGAGGACGGAGTTGCGCTCGATGAAGACCCACGTGCCGCCCTTGGCGCCGTTCACGGTCACGTCGAGCGGGAAGATCTTGTCCTGGGAGGCCGAAGGCGCGACCGCGGAGCTTCCGACCTGCGCCCGTGCCGCCGGCGCGGCGACAGCGAGCAGGGCCACCGCGAGCGCGGCGGCGAGTCGCGAGGGGAGCGAGGCTAGTCGGCGAGCTGGACGTCGAAGGTCTTGATGGACCCGTCGTCGAGCGACACCGCGAGTTTCGCCTTGCCGGCGGGGATGGGGCCTTCGGCACGCTTGATGTCGAACTGCCGCCTGATTCCGGGAAGGATGTATCCGCCCGAATCGCGCGAGGCGAGTTTTTCTCCCGCGGCACCGTCCAGCGCGAATCCGCGCGGGTTGGCGTACGCAGTACCGGTGTTCTCGCACTCGGCCACGATCGCGTCGGGGGCGGAGCGCTTCGCGCTGCACGCAAGCTCGCTCTTCGCGTTCGCCGGCGTGATGAAGACGGGCAGGGAGAACGCGAGCGCGATCGTGACATCGACGCCCTTCTCGGGCGGCCTTGCTTCCGTCACCTCGCGAAGGATCATGCGGTAGGTCACCTGGGAGGCGCTCTTCACCGGCTTCACCATCGCGAGGCGCACGACCTGGCGCCCGTTGGGAGGGAGCTTGAGGATCGGCGGCGCGAGGAAGAGGTCGTCCGAGGGCACGAGCTCGTCCTCTCCGCCCGGCTTCTGCGCCCAGGTGAAGATATCGGCCTGCATGACCAGCTCCTCGTTGCTCTCGTTCACCACGGTGACCGCCGTCGCACGATCCTGCGGGGTCATGTAGATGCGCACGGGACTCACGGAGAACTGCCCTGCGGAAGCGGATGCCGCGAGAAAGCCTGCAAGGACAGCCGAGGCGATCAGCGGGAGATTTCTCGTATGGCGTTTTTGTTCAGCTCGTATTGGGCTCATCGGTCTACCAGCGCACGGTCATTTCCAGGAAGTCGCGGTCCGCTACCTTGAACACGCGCCAGGAAGTGACGGTGCCGAGGCCGGTGTCCATGTCCGAACCGGAGGACATTACACCAGCCAACGAGACCGGCGGCAAGAAACGATAGGAACCGCCATGGATCGGCAGCCAGGACGCCTGGTTCGCCGGGGGCCCGATTTCGACGACGACACCCGTGGAGCACACGACCGTGACGACCGCGCCATAGGCTCCGGGCATGTTGCGCACGCGGCAGAAAGCCGATTCGCTGGGGACCGGGGGCAGCCCGTTCTCCAGCGTCACCTCCACCATGAACTTCGACGTGGCTTGCCCCGCGTTCGCTGCCCCGGCGGCCATCAATGCCGCCGCGAAGGCGCGGGCACGAAAGGCTGTGCCGGAGCGGCTCACGTCAGAACGTCACGATCAGCGTGCGAACGACGGTGGTGGGTCCGCACGAGGCCGTGGCGCACGTGCCTGCCTGGAGGCCCGGCATCGTGCCCGAGATCGCGTAGGTCTTGATGTCGCCGGTGCCGATGGTGGCCGTCGTCGCCGCCGTGCCGGCCGCCGACGTCGGAGCCGCCGCCGTGAGCGTGTACTGCAGGCCCTGGATCACGCCCACGCCCGCGGCGGTGCCGTTCACCGTATCGAAAGCGGCCGATACCGGCGAAAAGCCACGCGTGCACTGGAACGTGAGGTTCACCGCAGTGCCGGTCGCCGCCGCGGCCTGGAAGGCCGTATACGTGCCGAAGGCGACAGTCGTTCCACCCGAGTTCGTCGCCGCGCACTGTGACGTAAGCGTCACCGTGACGTTGAAGTTGTTGCTGGTGGTCGCCGCCTGCGCGGCGGGCAACAGCAAGCCAAGCGCGGCAGCCGCAGCTGCCGCGCGCAGGGCTTTTTTCAAGTTAGCCGTCCGGATCGGTCGATCGCGTTTAGAACGTGACGATCAGCGTACGCACGTGGGACGTCGGGCCGCAGCTCGCCGTCGCACAAGCACCCGCCTGGTTCGCCGGCATCGAGCCCGAGACCGCGTAGGTCACGGCATCGCCGGTACCGATCGAGGCCGTGGTCGCCGCGGTGCCCGCAACCGTGCTCGGGGCGCCCGCCGTGAGCGTGTACTGAAGGCCCACCAACACGCCCACGCCCGCCGCCGTACCGTTCACGGTGTCGAAGGCGACCGAGGTCGGCGCGAAGCCGCGCGTGCATTGGAACTGCAGGTTCACCGAGGTGCTCGACAGGGGCGCGGCCTGGAAGGCCGTATAGGTCCCGAAATCGACTGTGGTTCCGCCCGAGTTCGTCGCGGCGCATTGCGACGAGAGCGTCGTGGATACGTTGAAGTTGTTGTTGGTCGTACCGGCCTGGGCCGTCGAGGCCAGGGCAAGCCCGACTGCGGCGCCAATAAGGAAACGCTTCATTTCGTTTATCCCCTCTCAAGGATGGTCAAAAAAAGTTGCGTACGTGCTGCTATGGGTCATTAGAGCCCCGTGAACCCGGGAATTCTGTGCAGGACGTCACAAGCCCAAGCGTCAGCCGTTTACAACGGTAGTGAAATTGTGTCAGCCGGCCGGGAAAAAAGCCAGCAAAATCATGAATTAGCGTCTGTTACTGGTATTCCGGGGCGCCGGAAATCCCTACCTATGGGGATAGGAACCGCCATTCCTGATCCGGATATTTGCTTGCAAATACAACGTTTTAAACAGCTGTTTCAACCCCGTTCGCGCCGCGGAAGGCGTGCTGGCGCCAGGCCTCGAAAACTACGACTGCAACTGTGTTCGAGAGGTTGAGCGACCGGTTGCGCGGGCGCATCGGGAGGCGCAAACGGTTTTCGGGAGGGAATGATTCGAGGAGCGGACCGGGCAATCCACTCGTCTCGCCGCCGAAAACGAACACGTCGGCCTCGGCAAATGCCACCTCGTCATAGCGGCGTGACGCGCGCCGCGAGAACGCGAACATTCGGCGCCCCGCGAGCGACGCCGCGCACGCCTCCCAGCTCACGTGCACGCGCATGTCGGCGTACTCGTGGTAGTCGAGACCCGCGCGCTTGAGCTGCTTGTCGTCGATCGAGAATCCGAGCGGTTCGACCAGGTGCAGGCACGCGCCCGTGTTCGCGCAGAGGCGAATCGCGTTGCCCGTGTTGGGCGGAATCTCGGGATGCACGAGGACCACGTCGAACATCGCGTCAGCGTAACGCGGGATCCGGTGTGCGCGCCACGGCCCAGACGCTCACGCGTCCGGCGCCTCCTTCGCGCAGCACGCGCGCCAGGGCGCTCGCCGTGGCTCCCGTCGTGACGACATCGTCGACCACGGCGACGTGCTCGCCGGCGAGCCGAAGATCGCAGCGGAATGCATCGCGAAGGTTCTCGATGCGCTGGCGGCGACCGAGCCCCTCCTGCTTCGCCGTCTCGCGCACCCTGGACACCGCATCGATCTCGCAGCGAAGTACCAGCGCGGCCGCGACATGCCTCGCCAGCACGAGCGCCTGGTTGAATCCGCGCCGGCGAAGGCTGCGATTCGCAAGCGGCACCGCGACGATGAGATCGGGGCGCGGGCGCTTCGCCGCGCCTTCGGCGAGCCTTTCCGCGAGCCACCGGCCGAGCGCGAGGTCGCCGGCGTACTTGAAGCGCTGCACGAGGCGATCGACGGGGAAGCGGTACTCGAAGACCGCGAGCGAATCGTCGAACGCGTGGTGGCGTGCCCTCACGCATTCACCGCACAACGTCGCCTCGGAGGCGAGCGGAATCGCGCAGCGCGTGCACGCGCGAACGATACGGGGCAATGTCCCGACGCAGGCCCGGCACATGAGCGATTCGCCGGAGCGGCATCCACAGAGCGCGCAGTCCTGCTCGACGAGCGCTGATGAAAATTTCATCACTCGTCTGGCCAGAGTCATCGCCGCATTTGACATCGTCCCGAAAAACCTCAATTATCAGAGCCTTAGGGAAGGCTCATGGATACTCCGATCACGTTTCAAGCCCCGGCGAAACCGGCGGACCCGGCGATGGCATCGCTGCGGGAGCGCGCGCTTTCGCTGTACGCGCTTCCTCTCAACGACCTGCTCTTCGAAGCGCATACCGTGCATCGCGAGCACTTCGATCCGAATCGCGTGCAGCGCTCGACGCTGCTGTCGATCAAGACCGGCGGATGTCCCGAGGATTGCGGCTACTGTCCGCAGGCCGCCCGCTATCACACCGGCGTGGAAAACGAGAAGCTGCTGGCGCTCGGCGATGTCGTGGACGCGGCGCGTGCCGCGAAGGCCCACGGCGCCACGCGTTTTTGCATGGGTGCCGCGTGGCGCGGGCCGAAGGCGCGCGACCTCGAACCGGTGCTGGACATGGTGCGCGAAGTGAAGGCCCTCGGCCTCGAGACCTGCTGCACGCTCGGGATGCTGAAGGACGGCCAGGCCGAGCAGCTCCGGGACGCGGGCCTCGACTACTACAACCACAACCTCGACACAGCGCCCGAGCACTACGCGTCGATCATCACGACGCGCGAATACAAGGAACGCCTCGACACGCTCGACCGGGTGCGCGAGGCGGGCCTCAAGGTTTGCTGCGGCGGCATCGTGGGCCTCGGGGAATCGCGTGCGCAACGCGCGGGGCTCCTCGCGCAGCTCGCGAGCCTCGACCCGCAGCCCGAATCCGTGCCGATCAACGACCTCGTGCAGGTCGAGGGCACGCCCCTTTCGGGCACGGAAGAGCTCCCGTGGATTGAATTCGTGCGCACCATCGCCGTGGCGCGCGTCCTCATGCCCAGGAGCATGGTTCGCCTCTCGGCGGGCCGCACGCGCATGAGCGACGCAGTCCAGGCGATGTGCTTCTTCGCGGGCGCCAACTCCATCTTCTACGGCGAGAAGCTGCTCACCACGGGCAACCCGGACGTTGCGCGCGACGACGCGCTCTTCGCCGCCCTCGGCGTGGCACCCGCCTGACGGCTCCATGAGCGCCGCGGCCGAGCGCCTGGCCCTGGGCCTCGCCGACCTCGAGCGCCGCGAGCTTCGCCGCACGCGCCGCGTGCTCGATTCCCCGCAGGGCACGCGCGTTCGTGTCGAAGGGCGCGCCCTGCTGAATTTTTCCAGCAACGATTACCTGGGCCTCGCGAACGACGCTCGGCTTCGCGAAGCGGCCCTGCGCGCCATCGACGAATACGGCGTGGGCGCCGGCGCCTCGCCGCTCGTCTCCGGCCACCTCCGCGTGCATCACGAAGCCGAAGGGCGTTTCGCGGCCTTCGCGGGCCTTCCCCGGGCGCTGCTGTTCGGGAACGGTTATCTCGCAAACCTCGGGATCCTCGCGGCACTCGCGGATCGCGAGGCGCACGTCTTCTCGGACGCGCTCAACCATGCCTGCCTCATCGACGGCGCGCGTCTTTCGCGAGCGCAGGTCACCGTCTATCCGCATCGCGACCTCGGGGCACTGGCCGAAGGGCTTGCGACATCGAAAGCGCCCGTGCGCATCGTCGCCACCGATTCGGTCTTCAGCATGGACGGGGACGTCGCGCCGGTGCCGCAGTTGGTCGAGTTGTGCGAGCGCCACGACGCGTGGCTCGTGCTCGACGACGCCCACGGCATCGGAGTGCTGGGAGCGACGGGACGCGGAACCCTCGAGCACTTCGGTTCGCGCTCGCCGCGCATCGTTTACATGGCCACGCTCGGCAAGGCGCTCGGCGGATACGGCGCGTTCGTCGCCGGCGAGGCACAGGTCGTCGAGTGGCTCGTGCAGCGCGCACGGACGTACATCTACTCGACCGCGCTCCCGCCGATGGCGGCCGCAGTGGCAATGCGCGCGCTCGAATTGGTCGACGAAGATCCATCGCTCTTGGCGAATCTGCGCGCGCGCATCGACGAGCTGCACGCCGCATTGCGACGGATCGGCTTTCACGGCGAGCTCACGCCGACGGCGATCCAGCCCGTCATTCTCGGCACCGCAGGGCGTGCGGTCGAGGCTTCCACGAGGCTCGCGTCGCAAGGCTTCCTCGTGCCGGCGATTCGCCCACCGACGGTTCCGGAGGGGACGTCGCGGCTACGGATCTCGCTTTGCGCGGCGCATGGCGCGGATGACATCGAGGCACTCGCCGCGGCGCTAGGCGGATATCTGCCGTGAAGCCCATCGCGTTTCCCGAGAAGCGGGCCGTGCGCCGCGCGTTCGAGCGTGCCGCGGCGAGCTACGACGCGGCCGCCGTGATCCATCGCGAGGTCGGTGCGCGCCTCCTCGAGCACCTCGAACCGATTCGCATCGATCCGTCGCTCATCGTCGACATCGGGTGCGGCACCGGCGCGGCGCTTGCGTCATTGGCGCAGCGCTACCCGCGCGCGGCGCTTGCCGGATTCGATCTTGCCCATGGGATGCTTGCGCGCGCACGCTCGCGCACGCCGTGGTGGCACCGCGCCATCCGCTTGCGCGCGCCCTGCCTCGCGTGCGCGGACGCCGAACGATTGCCGCTCGCCGCGGCAGCCGCGGGCCTCGTCGTCTCCAACCTCGCGCTCCAATGGTGCCGGCCCGAGGCATTCTTCGCGGAGGCGGCGCGCATCCTTCCGGCGGGAGGCCTTTTCCTCTTTTCGACGTTCGGTCCCGACACGCTGCGTGAGCTACGCTCATCGTTCGCCGCCGCGGACCCGGGAGCGCACGTAAACTCCTTCGTGGACATGCACGATTTGGGCGACGCGCTCGTGCACGCGGGATTCGCCGACCCGGTGATGGAGATGGAGGTCGTCACGCTGGAATACTCGAACGTCGAAGCCCTTGCGCGCGACCTCAAGTCGGTCGGCGCGACCGCCGTGCCCGCGCGCGGACGCGGACTCATGGGACGCTCGCGCTGGAAGCGGATGGCCGAGCGCTACGAATCGTTCCGGCGCGACGGCGCGCTCCCGGCCACTTACGAGGTCGTCTACGGCCACGCGTGGAAGGTTGCGCCCAGGCGCATCGCCGACGGCCGCCAGGTCGTCGAGTTCCACCGCGGGCCATGAGCCGCGGCATCTTCGTCACCGGCACGGATACGGGCGTCGGAAAGACGCTCGCGACGTGCGCGCTGATCCATGCGCTCAAGCGCCAGGGCGTGGCGCCGATGCCCATGAAGCCGGTCGCGGCCGGCGCGTCGATGCACGATGGAGTGCTCGCGAACGAGGACAGCATCGCGCTGGTTCGCGCCGCATCGCGCGAAATGTCCCTGATGCCCGACGTGACGCCGGTGCTGCTGCGCGAGCCCATGGCCCCGCACATCGCCGCCGCGCGCGAGGGCCGTCGCATCTCGCTCGATCCGATCCTCGCGTCGTTTGCCCGTCTCGCATCGGCGAGCGACTTTCTCGTGGTCGAAGGCGTGGGGGGATTCGCCGTGCCACTCGACGAGGGCCTCGATACCGTGGATCTCGCCCGCGCCTTGGCGCTTCCTGTCGTGATGGTGGTGGGACTTCGGCTGGGCTGCCTCAATCACGCGCTGCTCACGGCGCGGGCGATCGAGGCGGCGGGCCTTCCCTTGGCCGGCTGGATTGCCAACGCCATCGATCGCGACATGCCCGTGCGCGACGAGAACGTGGCGACATTGCGTGAATGGTTGTCCGCGCCGCTGCTCGGTCGCCTGCCCTACGGATCTCCGCCCGACGCGCTGTCGCTCGCCACTCGCCTCGACGTGGCACCGCTGTTATCCCTCTGATCAGTCGAACGCGGCGCCCAGCAACGCGACGCCGTGAGCGCCGTTGCGCCGCGCGTCGGCCACGTCGCCCCTCGCGAGGCCGCCGATCGCGTAGATGGGCATCGCGCGATCGCGCGCGCGCGCCGCGAAGCGATCCCACCCGAGCGGCGCGGCCCCCGGATGCGAGTCGGTGCGCTTCACCGGGCCCAGCACCGCATAGTCCACGCCGATTTGCTCGGCCTTCGCGAGCTCCTCCTCGTCGTGGCACGACGCGCCCACGAGCGTTCCCGCGGGACGCCCCGTCGCTTCAATCAATGCCTTCGACGTGAGGTGGACCCCGTCGCATTGCGGAAACCGGCCGCTCGCGCTGTTCACAACGACGCGCGATCCGAAGGGCTCCGTGTGGGCGAGCGCCCTCGAGAGGATGTGCTGGACCTGCTGCGCGTTCGCCGACTTCTCCCGGATCTGCACCAGCACCTTCTCGTCGCCCCCGCGTTCGGCCAGCTTCGCGATCCAGCGCTCGACGCCCATCTCGTGGGCGTTCGAGACGATCATCACTGCCGGTAATGCAAGCGCCGCGAGCACCGGGGTGTTCGCGGGGAGCATGGGCGAAACGTCGGTCGCTCCCAGGCGTTGCCAGCGGATGTCCTGGTCTTCGAGCGGTTTCGGCTCCCCGCTCCACTTCGTCACGCGGAAGAAATGCAGCCGCACGGTCGCATGCGTGTACTCGTACATGCGAGTGATCCAGGGCGACGATTCGCGCACGTCGATGTCGAGCTCTTCCTTCAGCTCCCGCGCGAGCGCCGAGCGCGCATCCTCGCCGGCCTCGATCTTGCCGCCCGGAAATTCCCAGTAGCCGGGATAGGGCTTTCCCTCGGGACGCTGGGCGAGGAGGAACTCGCCGGGCCGTTCGATCACCGCCGCCGCAACCTCAGTGATCTTTGTCATCCGCGTTTACCTGCGTTTATCCGCGGATGCTTTCCTGCCCACCCAGTCTCGCGCGAATTGCCACGCGACGCGCCCGCTCCGCGAACCGCGCTCCAGCGCCCAGACGAGCGCGGCCTTGCGCGATTCGTCATTCGCCTTGCCGCCCAGTGCGCCCACCCAGTGGTCGGCGATCTCCAGGTACTGCTCCTGGTCGAACGGATAGAACGAGAGCCACACGCCGAAGCGTTCCGAGAGCGAGATCTTCTCTTCCGTGGTCTCGCCGGGGTGGATCTCGCCGTCGATGTGCTTCGCTTCGAGGTTCTCGCCCATGAATTCCGGCATCAGGTGCCGGCGGTTCGAGGTCGCGTAGATGAGGACGTTTTCCGCCGATCCCGCGATGGAGCCGTCGAGCGCGACCTTGAGCGACTTGAATCCCGGGTCTGAAGCCTCGAACGAGAGGTCGTCGCAGAAGACCACGAAACGTTCCCTGCGATCGCCCACGAGGTCGACGATGTCCGGAAGATCCACGAGGTCGCGCTTGTCCACCTCGATCAACCGCAAGCCCTTCGATGCGAATTCGGCCAGCGCCGCTTTCACGAGCGAGCTCTTGCCCGTTCCGCGCGCGCCGGTGAGCAGCACGTTGTTGGCCGGACGCTTCGCGACGAACTGCGCGGTGTTGTCGCGCAGGCGCCGCTTCTGCTCTTCCACGTCCTTCAGGTCCGAGAAGCGGATCGTGTGCGGATGGCGCACCGCCTCGAGGTAACCGCCGCGCGCGAGCTTGCGCCACCGGAAGGCGGTCGCCTTCCAGTCGGGTTCACCCGCCGCGGGCGGTAGCAGCCGCTCGAAGCGCTCGAGCAGCCGGTCCATCCGGTCGGCGACGCGTTTCCACTCGTCGGTCATTTGAGCGTGAATACGAGGAGCCAGTAGTACTTCAACGACTCGAGGTGCGCTTCGCGCGCGACGGGCAGCACGGCCGCGCGAAGCTCGTCGGCCGTCGGAAAGTTCTTCAGCACCTCGAACTCCTCGCCGTTGGCGAGCTTCCTCATCTGGTAGGTGTTGCCCTCGGCGTCCTTGCGCGTGACGGGCGAGGAGCTGCCCTCGGCGTACTGGTTGTCGAGGATGCCGACGACCGAGCCGGGTACCAGCTTCGTCGAGAGGTTCGCGGCGAACTGGGTGATGCCGCTCTTCTTCACGTGCGACCACCAGAATCCGGCGAACGCGGCGTTGCATCCCGAGGGGACGCCCTCGAGGGAGACGGCGTCCGCCTTGAAGAAGGTCGCCTTGCCGGGCGCGATGGGTTTCTCGCGCGCGATCTCCAGCACCGGCTCGTTGATGTCGCAGGCGTACACCCGCTTCGCGGTCCTCGCGATGTGCTGGGTCCAGTAGCCGGTGCCGCAAGCCACTTCCAGCACGGTGCGGCCGGCATAGAGCTTCGGGATCCGTCCCCGGAGCCATTCGAGCTCCTGCTGGCGTTCGGGCTTGTCGTAGATCTTCTCGTATTCCCTGGCGCGTTTGGAGTAGTAGTGCTCGAGATGCGGGGTTGCGCCGCGCGGTTGGTTCATGGGCGTCGTGGCCTCGTTATTGTCAGCTTCGATAGTCGGCATTGATCTTCACGTAGTCGTACGAGAAGTCGCAGGTCCACACGGTCGCGGTGTCCACTCCGCGGCCGAGCGTGACGATCATCTCGATTTCCGCTTCCTTCATCACTCGCTTTCCCTGCTCCTCGGTGTACGTGGCCGCGCGCCCGCCGTTCTCGACGACCGTGACTCCGCCCAGGGACAGCCCGACGTGCGCCGGATCGAGGTCATCGATTCCAGCATTCCCGATGGCCGCGAGGATGCGGCCGAGGTTCGGGTCGGACGCGAAGAACGCGGTCTTCACGAGCGGGGAGTGCGCGATCGACTTGGCCACCCGCAGGCACTCCCGCGCGCTGGCGCCGCCCTCGACTGTGATCGTGATGAATTTCGTGGCGCCCTCGCCGTCGCGCACGATCGCCTGCGCGAGCACCCGGGCGACCTCCATGACGGCCTCCTGGAGCTGGCCGAATTCGGCCGTGCCCTCGCCCACCATCTCCGGATTGCCGGCCTTTCCCGTGGCGACCAACAGGAACGTGTCGTTGGTCGAGGTATCGCCGTCGACCGTGATCGCGTTGAAGGAGCGGTTCGCGGCGTGCCCTGCGAGGTACTTCAGCGCGTCGGGGCCCACGGCCGCGTCGGTCGCCACGATGCCCAGCATCGTCGCCATGTTGGGCTGGATCATTCCCGCGCCCTTGGAAATCCCCGTCACGGTGACGGTGCGTCCGTCGATCACCACCTGGCGCGATACGGCCTTGGGCACCGTGTCTGTCGTCATGATCGCCTCGGCCGCCGAGGCCCAATTGTCCGGCGACAGGTCGGCCACGCAAGCAGGCAAGCCGGCCTTGATGCGATCGACGGGCAGGGGCTCCATGATCACGCCGGTGGAAAGCGGCAGGACCTGCGAATTCCCGATGTCGAGCAGCGATGCGGCGGCGGCACACGTGGCCTTCGCCGCCTCGATGCCCGGAATTCCCGTGCCGGCGTTCGCGACACCCGTGTTCACGACGATCGCCCGGATCGGGTCCTTGTCGCCGAGATGGTCGCGGCACACGAGGACCGGGGCGGCGGCGAAGCGGTTTCGCGTGAACACGCCGGCTACACGGCTGCCCTCGTCCAGCGCCACGAGCAGCAGGTCCTTGCGGTTGGGCTTGCGGATTGTCGCGCGCGCGATGCCGAGGCGGACCCCGGGAACGGCGAGCAGGTCTTGCGGGCGCGGTGGCTCGAGATTGACGGCCATGGGGTTCTTCCGGGTGTGGCGGAATTCTACACGCGACCCGGACCGGGCTTGGGCTTCACCCGCGCCATCGAGTTACTGTCGACGTAACGCCCGTCGCGAAGCGCGTAGGCGCGATGGGTCCCCTCGATCTGGAAGCCGAACTCGCGATACAGCGCGATCGCGCGCTCGTTGTCGGAGAACACGTTGAGCTCGATGCGAAAGATGTTCAGCCAGCCGTCGGCCACGTCGAGGAGCGCCTTCATGAGCGCGCGGCCCACGCCCTTGCCCTGCCAGGCCGCATCCACGGTGATGCCCAGCATCATCGCGTGGGAGCGGCGTTGCGACTTGCCCACGGAATGCAGGCCCGCGTGTCCCACGACTTCGCCATTCACGGCGGCCACGAGCAGCACGTCACCCTCGGGCAACTCGGCAAGGCGCTTTCGCCACATCTCCCGGGAGGGGTATGGAAGCTGGAGCGTGCCCGGATAGGCGAGCGGATCGCCCAGGTTCGATGCGACGGCTTCGTAGTCGGAGGGTTCGGCGCGGCGGATGACGATGTCCATCCGCCCAACGGTATCAAAAAAGCGCGAGCGTCAGGCGAGCCTGCCGTGGCACTGCTTGAATTTCTTGCCCGACCCGCAAGGACACGGGTCGTTGCGGCCGACCTTCTGGGTCGAGCGCACGAAGGGCTGCAATCCGTCGACGGCGCCCGCAGCGGCCGCCGCCGGCGTGCCGAAGTCGACCGTGCCGAGGTTACCCGCCGTCGGCGGCACTTCACCCGCCTCGGGCGCGAGTCCCTGGCCGAACTCGTCGTGCTTGTATTGCACGTTCTTCAGCGCGCGCGCGGCTTCTTCGGCTTGCCGCTCGGCTTCGCGCACCTGCTCTTCGGAGCGCACCTGCACGGCGAGCAGATGCCGCGTCACCTCGCGCTTGATCGAGTCGAGCATCGAGCCGAAGAGCTCGAAGGCCTCGCGTTTGTATTCCTGCTTGGGTTGCTTCTGCGCGTAGCCGCGCAGATGAATGCCCTGGCGGAGGTAGTCGAGCGCCGCGAGGTGCTCCCGCCAGTGCGTATCGATGGACTGCAGCATCACCGCGCGCTCGTAGTTGCGAATGACCTCCCGGTCCTCGATGCGCGAGAACTTCGAGTCGTATTCGACCGCCGCCAGCGCGGTGACCTTCTCCGAGATCCCGGCGCCGTCGATCTCGGAATCGTCGGCGGCCCATTTCGCGACGGGCGCCTTGATGAAGTAGTCCGACTCGAGCTTGCGCTCGAGGCCGGGCATGTCCCACTGCTCCTCGACGCTCTCGGGCGGGATGAATTCGTTGACCGTGGAAGCGAGCACGTCGCGGCGGATCGAGCCGATCGTGTCGGTGATCTCGTGGGCCTCGAGCAGCTCGTTACGCTGGTGGTAGATCACCTTGCGCTGGTCGTTGGCGACGTCGTCGTATTCGAGCAGCTGCTTGCGGATGTCGAAGTTGCGCGCCTCGACCTTGCGCTGGGCATTCTCGATCGAGCGCGTGACCATGCGCGCCTCGATGGCCTCGCCCTCGGGGATCTTGAGCGAGCGCATGATCGCCTGCAGCCGCTCGCCGGCGAAGATCTTGAGCAGCGGATCCTCGAACGCGAGGAAGAATCGCGAGCTGCCCGGGTCGCCCTGGCGCCCGGAACGGCCGCGCAGCTGGTTGTCGATGCGGCGCGACTCGTGCCGCTCGGAGCCGATGATGTGCAACCCGCCCGCGGCCACGACGTCGTTGTGCAGCTTCTGCCACGACTCGCGGACCGCGGCCACACGGCGTTCCTTGTCCGAATCGGAGAGCGCCGCGTCGTCCTTCAGCGCGTTGATCTCGGGATCGGGATTGCCGCCCAGCACGATGTCCGTGCCGCGTCCGGCCATGTTCGTGGCGATTGTGACCTGCGCCGGGCGCCCGGCCTGGGCGACGATCTCGGCCTCTCGCGCGTGCTGCTTCGCGTTGAGGACGTTGTGCGGGATTTTCTCCCGCTGCAGCATCGCCGAGAGGCGCTCGGAGTTCTCCACCGAGGTCGTGCCGACGAGGATCGGCTGTCCCTTGGCGCTGCGCTCCTGCACGTCGGTGAGGATCGCCTGGTACTTCTCCTTCTCCGTGATGAAGACCTGGTCGTTCAGGTCCTTGCGGACCATCGGGCGGTGCGTCGGGATGAGGACCGTCTCGAGGTTGTAGATCGTCGAGAACTCGAAGGCTTCCGTGTCCGCCGTGCCCGTCATGCCCGCGAGCTTCTTGTAGAGGCGGAAATAATTCTGGAACGTGATCGTGGCGAGCGTCTGGCTCTCGTTCTTGATCGAGACGTCTTCCTTCGCCTCCACGGCCTGGTGCAGGCCGTCGGACCAGCGCCGGCCCTGCATCATGCGGCCGGTGAATTCGTCCACGATCACCACCTCGTCGTCCTGCACGACGTAGTGCTGGTCGCGGTGGTAGAGGCCGTGCGCCTTGAGGCCGGCATACAGGTGATGCATCAGCACGATGTTCGAGGGGTCGTAGAGGCTCGCGCCTTCGGCGAGGAGCCCCGCGCGCGTCATGATCTCCTCGGCATGCTCGTGGCCCTGCTCCGAGAGCATCACGGAGTGCTGCTTCAGGTCGACCCAGAAATCGCCCTCGCCCTTCTCGTCCGGCTGCGCGGTCAACTGCGGGATGAGCCCGTTGATCGCGCGGTAAAGCGCCGTGGAATCCTCGGCCTGACCCGAGATGATGAGCGGCGTGCGCGCCTCGTCGATGAGGATCGAGTCGACCTCGTCGACGATCGCGAAGTTGAGCCCGCGCTGGAAGCGATCGCCGATCGTGGTCGCCATGTTGTCGCGCAGGTAGTCGAAGCCGAACTCGTTGTTGGTGCCGTAGGTGATGTCGGCGAGGTAGGACTGCTGCTTCTCGCCCGGATCCATCTGCGGCACGACCACGCCCACGGTGAGGCCGAGGAAGCGATGGATGCGGCCCATCCACTCCGCATCGCGGCGGGCGAGGTAATCGTTCACGGTCACGATGTGCACGCCCTTGCCCGAGAGCGCGTTGAGGTACGACGGCAGGGTCGCCACGAGCGTCTTGCCTTCGCCCGTCCGCATCTCCGCGATCTTGCCCTGGTGCAGCGCGATGCCGCCCACGAGCTGCACGTCGAAGTGGCGCATGCCGAGCACGCGCCTGGACGCCTCGCGAACGACCGCGAAGGCCTCGGGAAGGATCGAATCGAGGTCGGCGCCTTCGGCGACCTTCCTCTTCAGCTCCGGAGTCTTGGCGGCGAGCTGCTCGTCGGAAAGCTTCTGCATGGCCGGCTCGAGCGCGTTGACCTGCTCGACCGACTTGCGGTACTGCTTGAGGAGGCGATCGTTGCGACTGCCGAAGATGGCCTTGAGGGCGTTGGTGAGCACGTGACTTGGATTCTGAAATGCGAAAACCGGCCCCAGGAGGGCCGGCGAACGTCAATTATACGGGACATATGGGGCCGCCCCCGGGGGGGCGCAACCCCTCTCAGTGGGCGGGCGCCGTCGTGTTGCGCAGGACGTCGTTGGTCCCCATGGACAGGAACTTATTGGGATTCAGCGGGATGCCTTTCTCCCGCACCTCGAAATGCAGGTGGGGCCCGGTCACGCGGCCCGTGGCGCCCACGAGCGCGATCTTCTGGCCCTTCATGACCACGTCGCCCACCTTCACGAGCTGCCGCGACAGGTGCGCGTAGCGCGTGGTAAGCCCGTTGTCGTGATCGACGTCGACGATGTTTCCGTATTCCGGCAGAAACTCCACCGCGGAAACCACGCCGCCCGCCGCGGCCATCACCGGCGTGCCCGGGGCCGCGATGATGTCCACGCCCGTGTGGAACGTGGACCGGCCCGTGATCGGATCGAGGCGATAGCCGTAGTTGGAAGAGTAATACCCGCCTTCCACCGGCATCGTCGTGGGAATCGTCTTGCGGGCGAGGCGGTCGTCCATGAGGAGCGAATCGAGCACGCCCAGCTTGTCGCTGCGATCGTCGAGCACGCGGGCGATCTCGGCGAGCATTTCGTTGAACTCGCTCATGCTGAGCTCGCGCCCGCCGCCCGCCGGAGCCGGGCCGCCCTGGCCGGGTTTCTCGTCGAAGCGGAATTCGTCATGCTTCACGCCCGCGGCCTTCGCGAGGCGCTCGCCGAACGCGTCGAGCCGGAGGATGCGGGCCTGCAACTCGCCCACTTTCACCGCGAGCGCGCTCAGGTTTTCCTTCATCTCGGCTTCGCTCTTCTTCTGGTCGTCCTCGTGCAGCGTCGCAAGCAGCGTGCGCAGGTACGGATTGCGAAGGTCCACGGCGAACTTCATCGTGACCACGTAGGTGGCCATCGCGAGCACGAATCCGGAAACGAGAATGCCGAAAGCGATGAGCAGGACCTGCGTTTGCGAGAGCGCGACCGAGCGGCTCTTCGCGAGGCTGTCCGAAACGAGAATAATGTTCAACCTTCCCTCCCTTCGTTCCCCAATGGCCACCGAAACCGTCAAGCGACTCCTCGACGAAAGCGCCGAGCTGAGGCCCTTTGCCTCGCAGCTCGCACGCATCCGGCACCTGCAGCGCCGCTACCGAAATATCGCACCCCACGAACTCGCTGAAGCGAGCCGGGTGTGCGCCATTGATGGAACGACTGTTGTCATCTGCGCCGATAACGGGACCGTGGCTTCGATCCTTCGCCACTTGGCGCCCCGCATGCTAGAGGAGTTGCGCGAAGCCGCGCGAAAATCCTCAAAACATCCGAGAGATCAGGAGCTTACTTCAATCCGGGTCGAAGTTCAAGTTTCGGTCGCAAGGAAGCCCCTGCCGGTGCGCGCGAGGGGTGAACTTCCCGCCGCGAAGCTCACGGCGCTTGCGGAGAAGCTCGGCGACTCGCCGCTGAAGAAGGCGCTGGAAGAGATCGCGGCCCGTGAGCAGGCGAGGAAGGCGCGCCCCAAGACCTAGGGCCGGGCGCCGCCTACTGCAGCTGCAGCTTGGCGAAAGCCTGCGGCAGCGCCTCGACGCGATCGAACGTGACTTCTTCCCAGGCGCTCGCGTCGGAGAGGAGCTTGCGCAGGAGCAGGTTGTTCAACGCGTGCCCCGACTTGCGCCCGCGGAACGCGCCGATGAGCGGGTGCCCGAGCATGTAGAGGTCGCCCACCGCGTCCAGGGCCTTGTGCTTCACGAACTCGTCGTCCATGCGCAGGCCGTCGGCGTTCAACACGCGGAAGTCGTCGATCACGACGACGTTGTCCAGCGAGCCGCCGCGGCCCAGGCCTTTGGCCCGAAGCGCTTCCACGTCCTGGGTGAAACCGAACGTGCGGGCGCGCGACACATCCCGGATGAAGGAAACGTCGGCGAAGTCGATCTCGACATCGGAGCTCTGCTCGTCGAACACCGGATGGTTGAACTCGATCGAGAAGGCAATCTTGAATCCCTCGAAGGGCTCGAGCGCGACCTTCCGGTCGCCTTCCTCCACCTCGACGCGCTTCAGCACGCGGATGTAACGCTTGGGCGCCGCCTGCTCCTCGATGCCGGCCTGCTGGATCAGGAACACGAACGTTCCGGCGCTGCCATCCATGATCGGGACTTCTTCGGCCGACACGTCGACGAACGCGTTGTCGATGCCCAGCCCCGCGAAAGCGGACATGAGGTGCTCGACCGTCGACACGCGCGCGCCATCCTTCTCGATGACGGTCGCCATCGTCGTGTTGGTCACGTTCGTCGCGCGCGCCGGAATCGCGGGATTGCCGGGCATGTCGCTGCGGCAAAACACGATGCCCGTGTCGATGGGGGCGGGACGCAACACCATGGCCACCTTGCTGCCGGTGTGGACCCCGACGCCGGTGGCTCGCACCACCGTCTTGAGCGTTCTTTGGCGAATCATAATTCGCCCATTATATCAGGGACTTGCGATATCGTCCAGCCTCACGGTGTTCCCAGGAAGAAGTACCACCGCCCGCTGCCGCCGTTCTTGGCCTTCGCGTAGCCGAAATAGAACGGTCCGAACGTGCTGTTGGCCGCGAGATAGGCGCCAAAGGAGTTCTGCCACCCCGTGAGGTTCTGCTCGGTGTAGGGCTTGCCCATCTTCCCGGTCTCCGCCTGCAGGCCCGCGATGAGCGAAAGCCCGAGCAACGGAATCGGCCGCGTGAGCTTGTATTGCGCTTCGAGGCTGCCGTAGGAATAGTCGTCGCCGAGAAATTGTCCCTGCGCGAATCCGGCGAGGTGGCGCGGCCCGCCGAGCGAATAGACATCGGCGAGTGGCAGCACGCCGTGCGTCGATTGCCCGTGCTCGGCCGAAGCGAGGAAGATGAAGTCTCCCGCGGTCAGCGCGCCGTTGAACTTCAGTTCGGCGGTCCCGTACTTCGCGAGGTTGTCGCCGGTGTTCGTCGCTTCGAATACATCCGCGTCGATCTTCACGCCCTTCGTGGGAAAGAACGCGTAGTCGAGCGTATCGATGTTGAGGTCCGCGGCGACGCCGCCAAAACGTTCCCGCACTGCCGGCAGGAGGCTCGGGCCGGTCACGACGGCTGCGTGCGCGTTCTCCGCGCGGTATCCCAACGATACCTGTCCCCAGGTGCCCAGGTTCGCGCCGCCACTGGCGCCCGCCTTGCCGGAGTAAGTCCGGTACACCGCGAGCTGCTGTCCGCCGGAGAACAAGGGCGCATTGCTCGAACTACCATTCGCGAAGGTGCGCACGAACCACATCTGCGTGGGCTCCAGGGGCTGGTAGAACTCGGCGTAGAGGGCCTGGGTCGTCCCGACCTGGGCGGCGACGACGAACTCCCCGCCCAGGGGGTTGATCCAGGTACGCCGGTGCAGGGCTCGAATGTTGTAGCTCGAATCGCCCCGGAAGTCCGAGTACAGGTTCATGCCGAAGCGCAGGTAATCCGGGCCCAGCGATTTCTCGACGGGCGTCACGCGCAGGATCGTCTTGCCGCGCTCGTTCACGACGCTGTAGTCGATGGTCTGGAGGTCGCCGGCGCTGCGGATCCTGATGAGGTCCTGGTCGAGCTTCACTGTGTCGAGCGGCTCGCCTTCCTTCTGGCTGAGGCCCGCGCGAAGCGTCTCGGGATTCACGTAGCGCGTCTGGGCGATCTGGATCTCGTCGATCGTGTGCGGAACAGGCCTCCCGGCGCGCAGGTGCGCGAGCCACTTGGCGTACTCCTCGGGCGAGACGGAGTAGCGCTTGAGCGAATCCGCCGAGGCGAGCGCGGTCTTGCGGCCGATCTCGGCAGCCTCGATCTGCCTGTCGAAGCTCGCGGCGGTGATGTTGCCCAGCTCCGGGCGCATGTAGACGTCACGCGGGGTGAGGAGTGCCAGCGAGCGGGAGACGTTCTGCTCGGTGAGCAGGTTCACCATCTGGCCCACGATGGACACGAGCCCCGTCACGTCCTCGGGCTTCGTGAGCGGAGAGCCCACGTTCACCACGATGACGACCTCGGCGCCGCAACGGTCCTTCACTTCCTGGATCGGGACGTTGTCCACGAGGCCGCCGTCCACGAGCTTGTGCCCCTCGCGCAGCACGGGCGCTACAGCTCCGGGCACCGACATGCTCGCGCGCATCGCGGTCGTGAGGTCTCCGCTTCGCATGGCGACGCGCTCGCCCGTGCCGATGTCGGTTGCCATCAGCGTGAGCGGCAAGGGCATGTCTTCGATCATGAGCTGCCCCGCATCGGCGCCCACGAGGGAATTGAAGAAGAGCTTTATCTTCGTTCCGGCAACCGCGCCTTCGCGATACTTGAGTCCGCTCGAGCTCACGCCGAATTCCAGCGCCGAGAAGAACCGGTCGTCGTACCCCTTGTTGCGCTTGCTCAACTCCGCGCGCCCGGCCGTGTCGTCGAACATGCCCGACCAGTCGGTGGCCTTGATCTTCGCCCGCATCTCATCGGGCGAAACACCCGACAGGTAGGCGCCGCTCATCAGGGCGCCCATGCTCGTGCCGGCGACGCAATCGAACGGAACATGCAGCTGCTCGAGCACTTCGAGCACGCCGATGTGCGCGCCGCCGCGAGCGCCGCCGCCCCCGAGGACCAGCCCCACTTTCGGGCGATGCGCGGGCGCTTGCTGGGCCGCCGCTTCCAGCGTGGGGACGAGCGCGAGGAGTGCAGCCAACAGGCGGGCGACGTGACGCATCGTCGAACGGTTCATTGGCCCATCCTAGCCGACCGCCGAATGCAACGAGAAGTCAGGCCCGCTTTTCTCGCGGGCGCGGATCCACTCGGCGAATTGCGCCGCCGCGAGCGGCCGGCAAAAAAGGTATCCCTGCACGGTCCCGCAGCCGAGCGCCTGCAGCGCTTCCAGGTCGGCTTGCGTTTCGACGCCCTCGGCCACCACGTCCAGCCCGAGTTCCTCGCCGATCGCGACGATCACGCGGATCAGGTGCTTGGTCGCGCCGTCGCCCAGGTTGCGCACGAACGACTGGTCGATCTTGATCGCATCGAGCGGCAGGTCCTTGATGATCGACAGCGACGAGTAGCCCGTCCCGAAATCGTCCAGCGCGATGCGCACGCCCAGCGGGCGGATCTCCTTCAGCTTCGCGACCGTCTCGCCCACGTCGTAGAGCACGGCGCTCTCGGTGATTTCGAGCATCACGCGGTGCGCATCGACGCCGCTCGCCACGACGATGTCGCGAAGCCGCGAGACGAAGTTGGGCCGCGCGAGCTGCCATGGACTCACGTTGATCGACAGGTGCCCGCGGAACGGAACGCCCTCGCGCTCCCAGGCGGCGAGCTGCTCGCAGCCCCGGCGAAGCGTCCATTCCCCGAGGGGATGGATGAGGCCGGTCTCCTCTGCGAGGGGAATGAATGCCGCGGGCAGGACCTCGCCCGCCTGCGGCGAATGCCAACGCGCGAGCGCCTCGGCGCCTACGATCGTGCTGTCGCGTCCGACCTGGGGCTGGTAGTGGAGCGCCAGCTCGCCTTGCTCGATCGCGCGGCGCAGCCCCTCCACCATGCGGTAGCGCGCTTCGGCGTTCTCGCGCAGGCGTGGCACGAACGACTGCACGTTGTTGCGCCCGCGGCGCTTGGCCTCGTTCAGCGCCATGTCGGCCAACGAAAGGATGTCCTGCGGCGATTTCTCGGCGGCCGAGAAGGTCGCGATGCCCATGCTCGCCGACACCGTGAGCACCTGCTCGTCGAGCCTCAGCGGCTCGGCGAGGCGGCTCGTGAGCTCGACCGCGAGGCGCTCCATGGCCGCGTGCGCCGCCGCCTCGTCGGGCACGAGCGGATGCAGCACCGCGACGAACTCGTCGCCGCCCACGCGCGCCGCGAGCGCCCGGTCGCCGGCCGCATCGACGACGAGGCGCGCCACCTCCTTCAGGACCGCATCGCCCACGGCATGGCTCAATCCATCGTTGATCACCTTGAAGTGATCGATGTTCAGGTGCAGCACCGCGCTGAACGCGTGCTCGCTCCCGTCGCACATGAGCCCCAGCTGCTCGGTGATGAGCATGCGATTGGCGAGTCCCGTGAGCGGGTCGCGATAGGCGCGGCGCCAGATCTCCGCCTCGGCCTCGCGGCGCCGCTCGTTCTCGATCCGCAGCTCCTGGGCGATGCGCACCGCCTCGAGGTTCTGCTCCCGAAGGCTCATGAGCAGGTTGATGCCCATGATCAGCGCGAAGCCCGTGAACGCGAACCCGATCCAGTTGAACGTCTCCAGGACACCCCAGTCGATGAGCGCGCTCTGGATCGACGCGCCGAACAGGCCCAGGATGTACACCGCGAGGAAGATCGCTTCGCGCTCACGCGCCGCGCGGTACTGCACGATGAAGCGGCGCATCGCCCAGACGATCAGCACGATGAGGATGAGCCTGTAGACGACGTTCCATGCGCTCACCTTCCCCTCGACGTGGAAGATCGCCTCGCCCCAGGGCAAGTGGATCCAGCGCGTGGAGGTGATCGCGGAATAGCGCAGGCCGAACGGCATGACGAGGTCCGCGACCAGGTAGGCGATCGTGACGGCGGCGCCCACCGCGAACCAGCGCCCCATGCGCGGCGCCTCGGTGTAATGCGCGATGAAGACGAAGGTCGAGAACACGAGCAGCGCCCCGCTGGCGAACTGCCAGCGAAGCGCCTCGATCCCGCTCGCGGCCGTGCCCGAGACGTAATAGATCGCGGTAGCGGCGCAGAAGGCGGCCGACCAGAAGCAGATCGACGCGAACGCGATGTACAGGGGCGCCCGCGTGCGATACATCCCCATCACCGCCGCGATGATCGCGGTGTAGAAGAGGATTCCGGTGCAGACGAAATAGCCCGGGACGACGAGTGAAGTTTCCCCGCCCGACAAAGCCATGCCCATCACCTCATTCTGCTCCGAATCGGGGATAATCGATTCCGTACGCGTGAACACTTGGGAGGGGAGATGAAGTCCTGGCTGACCGTACTGATCGTGGTCGGCGTGCCCGTTGCGTGGGCGCAGCCGCTGCCCGATCCCAGCAAGCCGCCGCCGCCGCCGGCGCCGCCCGCGGTGACCTGCAGCGAATGCGGAGTCGTCACCTCGATCCGTTCCGTCACCAAGCAGGCGCCGCCGGTCGTCCAGAACGAATCCAAGCCGTCGGGCCTCGTGGCCACGATCCCGCTGGGCTCGGGCTCGGCCCACGTGGGCTCCTCGACGAAGCTCGGGCGCGACGTGCCGTCCGTGACGCAGAGCTGGGAAGTGATCGTGCGCCTCGACGACGGGCGCTATCGCGTGGTGGTCCTCGACGCGCAACCGAACATAGCCAAGGGCGACCGCGTTCGCGTGGACGAGGGCAAGATCGTCCCGCCCTGATCCGAAAAAAAAAAACGGGCCCGCGACCGGGCCCGAGCGAGTACGACCGTCCTGCCGGCGGGAGACTCGCCGGCAGGCTCGTTGCCGCGGACGCGACCTAGTCCGCCTGTTTCCGCAGGAACGCCGGGATATCGAGCATCTCGACTCCCGAATGACGCATGGCTTCCACCGTGGTGTCACGCCGGCGCCGCAACGCGGTCGGCTGGTCCAGCTCTTCGTAATTCACGCCCGATCCACCGACGGCATCGTCCGTGCCGGTGCGCGTGACAACCTGCATCACGGGGTTGCGCTGCGCGGCCGCGCCGCCCAGCCCCGTCGCGACGATCGTGACGCGCAGCGCATCGCCGATCGCCTCGTCCACCACGCTGCCGTAGATCACGGTCGCGTCTTCGGCCGTGAACGAGCGGATCGTGTTCATCACCTCGTGGACTTCCTTCAGCTTCATCGAACGGCTCGCGGTGATGTTCACGAGCACGCCGCGCGCGCCCGACAGGTGGATGTCCTCGAGCAGCGGCGAATGGACGGCCTGCTCCGCCGCCATCTGCGCGCGCTCCGGACCCGAGGCCGTGGCCGAGCCCATCATCGCCACGCCGTTCTCGCTCATCACGGTGCGCACGTCGGCGAAGTCCACGTTCACCATGCCGGGGCAGTTGATCACCTCGGCGATGCCCGCGACGGCGCCGTTCAGCACGTCGTTCGAGGCGCGGAATGCGTCTTCGTAGGTCACATCCTCCCCGAGGACCTGCATGAGCCGATCGTTGGGGATGATGATGAGGGAGTCGACGTGTTGCTTGAGCTGGTCGATGCCCACCGCCGCCACCTTCTGGCGCTTGCCCTCGAACGCGAAGGGCTTGGTCACGACGGCGACCGTGAGGATGCCCATGGAGCGCGCGATCTCCGCGACCACCGGCGCGGCGCCCGTTCCCGTGCCGCCGCCCATGCCCGCCGTGATGAAGAGCATGTCGGCGCCCGTGATCATGTCGGTGATGCGCTCGCGGTCTTCCTCGGCCGCGAGGCGCCCGACCTCGGGATTGGCGCCCGCGCCGAGCCCCTTGGTCACGCCCGTGCCCAGCTGCAGCTGCGTCTTGGCGAGGTTGCGTTTCAGGGCCTGCGCGTCGGTGTTCATCGTGATGAACTCCACGCCCGAGACCCCGTTGTTGATCATGTGGTCGACCGCATTGCCCCCGCAGCCGCCCACGCCCACTACCTTGATCACCGCGTCCGGTGTCGTGGTTTCCAACAGCTCGATCATCTTCGTCTCCTTTGTTGTGTGCTTCATCGCTGCCCCTCGTCTAGAAATTCCCCTTGAACCATCCCTTCATCTTCTCGAATACTTCCTTGAATCCCGCGCCCTGCATCTTTGCGTGCCGGTCGCGCTTGACCTCTTCCAGTCCGGCCATCAACAAGCCCATGCCCGTGGAGTAGCGCGGGTTGCGCACCACCTCCGAGAGCGCGCCGTTGTATTGCGGCATGCCCACGCGCACCGGCATGTGGAAAACTTCCTCGCCCAGCTCGACCATTCCCTTCATGAGCGCCGAGCCGCCCGTGATCACGATTCCCGACGACAGCAGCTCCTCGAGGCCCGAGGAGCGAAGCTCGCGCTGGATGAGCGAATAGAGCTCCTCGACGCGGGGCTCGATCACTTCGGCGAGCGTCTGGCGCGACAGCTCCCGGGCGCCGCGCTCGCCCACGCCGGGCACCTCGATCATGTCGGCGGCGCTCGCAAGCTGGCGTAGCGCCACGCCGTGCGTGATCTTCAATTCCTCCGCGTCCTTGGTCGGCGTGCGAAGCGCCATCGCGATGTCGTTGGTGATCTGGTCGCCGGCGATCGGGATCACCGACGTGTGCTTGATCGCGCCGTCGGTGAAGACCGCGATGTCGGTCGTGCCGCCGCCGATGTCGACGAGGCATACGCCCAGGTCCCGCTCGTCGTCGAGGAGCACCGCGTCGGCGGATGCGAGCGGCTGCAGCATGAGGTCGGTCACCTCGAGCCCGCAGCGGCGCACGCACTTCATGATGTTCTGCGCGGCCGAGACCGCGCCGGTGACGATGTGGACCTTCACCTCGAGGCGCATCCCGCTCATGCCCAGGGGCTGGCGCACGCCGCCTTGCCCGTCGATGATGAATTCCTGCTCGAGGATGTGGAGCACCTGCTGCTCCATCGGGATGTTCACGGCGCGGGCGGTCTCGATCACGCGGTCGATGTCGTACTGCTGGACCTCCTTGTCCTTGATCGCCACCATGCCGTGGGAGTTGAAGCTCCTGATGTGGCTGCCGGCGATGCCCGTGATGACGTCCTTGATCTTCGCGTCGGCCATGAGCTCGGCCTCCTCGAGCGAACGCTGGATCGCGTTCACCGTGGACTCGATGTTCACCACCACGCCCTTCTTGAGGCCGCGCGACGGGTGGCTGCCCATGCCGATCAGCTGCAGGGTGTCCTCCGGCGTGATCTCGGCGACGAGCGTCACGATCTTCGAGGTCCCGATGTCGAGGGCGACGAGGAGGTTGCGTGCATCACGGGGACGGGTGGCGATCATCGTTGCGTCTTGTTCTTTCCGGCTTTGGCGATGGGTTTGGAGGCGCGTTTGGAGACGGGTTTGGAGACGGCCTTCACCTCGGCCACGCGAGTGAGCGCGAAGCCGTTTGCGTAGCGAAGGTCGGCGTGCCTGGATTCGAGCGCGCGGGCGGACACGAAAGGCCAAGCCTGCGCGAAGCGCGCGAGCCGCGAATCGACGTCGTCGCGTCCCAGCTCGAGCACCAGGCCCGAATCGAGGACGACCTCCCACGCGCCGCGCGGCGACAGCGTGAGCTCGGTGACTTTGGCTGCGAGCGGCGCCACCGCCTTCACGAGTGCCGGGTACTCGCCCGCCATGAGGGCGGCGGAGCCGTCGCGGCCGTGGAAGCGCGGGAGCGCGCCTTCGTAGTCGGCGGAGAAAACGTCGCCGCGCGTGCTCACGAGCGCCGCATCGTTCCAGCGCGCAAGCGGCTCGTGCACCTGGAACGTGATCTCGACCGCGTCGGGGAAGCGTCGGCGCACCGTGGCATCGCGCACCCAGGGAATCTTTCGCGCGGCTTCGCGCACCGCTTCGAGCGAGGCGCCGCTCGCGCTGCCGCCCACCACGGCGCGCGCGAAATTCTCCAAATCCTGCGGCGCGATGCGATTCATGTCGCCGGCGAAGGCGACGCGCTCGATCGGCTGCGACGAGATCGCGTTGAACCCATACCACGCCCCACCCGCGAGCGCGGCCGCGGCGACCGTCGCAGTGGCGGCCGTCATGATGCGGCGGCGAAGCGAGACGGGCGCGCCCTTCATTGCATCCTCCCGCCGTCGAGGCGCGCATCTTCGAGGATGCGCACGCACAGGTCCGCGTACGACAATCCGGCGGCCTTGGCCGCGATCGGCACGAGGCTGTGCCCCGTCATCCCCGGCGAGGTGTTCATCTCGAGGAACGAGTAGGTGCCGTCGGGACGCAGCATCACGTCGGCGCGCCCCCAGCCGCGGCAGCCCAGCACGCGGAAGCACTTGAGCGTGACGGCGCGGATCTCGTCCTCCACCTCCGCGCGGATGCCCGAAGGGCAGAAATACTTCGTATCGTCGGTGAAGTACTTGTTCTGGTAATCGTAGTTGCCCTGGGGCGCCACGATGCGCACGAGCGGAAGCGCCACGAGCTCGCCTCGCTTCGGGTCCGTGAAGACCGACGCGGTGAGCTCCTGGCCGGCGATGAATTCCTCGGCGATGACCAGGTCGTCGTACTGCGCCGCGAGCTTGAACGCCGCCGGGAAATCCGAAGGCGTCGAGACCTTCGTGAGGCCGATCGTCGAACCCTCGCGCGCGGGCTTCACGATGACCGGCATCCCGAGCAGATCGATCACCTTCTCCCAGTCGGTCGTGGACTTCACGATCGCGAAGCGCGGCGTGGGGATGCCCGAGGCGTCCCACACGAGCTTCGTGCGCCACTTGTCCATGGACAACGCCGAGCCCATGACGCCGCTGCCGGTGTACGGGATGCGCAGCACCTCGAGGGCGCCTTGCACCGTGCCGTCCTCGCCGAAACGCCCGTGCAGCGCGATGAACACGCGCTGGAATCCCTCGCGCTTCAGGTCGAAGAGCTCGCGCTCGGCCGGATCGAACGGATGCGCGTCGACCTTCTTGCTGCGCAGCGCCTCGAGCACGGCCCGGCCCGAGATGAGCGAGATCTCGCGTTCGGCCGAAGGCCCGCCCATCAGCACGGCGACGCGTCCGAGGCTCATCCGCGGTCCCCCACGATTCTCACTTCGCGAACGAGGTCCACGCCGGTCTTCGCGAGCACGGTGGCGTGCACGTGATCGACAAGCGTCTCGATGTCGGTCGCGCTCGCGCGATCGACGTTCACGACGAAGTTCGCGTGCTTGGGCGAGACCTGGGCGCCGCCGACCGCGAAGCCCTTGAGCCCCGCGGACTCGATGAGGCGCGCCGCGTGGTCCCCGGGCGGATTGCGGAACACGCTGCCCGCATTCGGAAGATTCAACGGCTGCGAGGCCACGCGCTTTTCCAGCAGCTCCTTGATGTGGCGCATCGCCGCCTTCTCCTCGCCGGGCTGGAAACCGAAGACACCCGCGACGAACCACTCCTCGGCGCCTTGCTTCAGGTGGACGTGGCGATATCCGATCTCGTAGTCGGCCGGCTCGCGATGGCGCAGCGTCCCCGCGCGATCGACGGTTTCCACGGAGACCACGTGGTTCCACGTCTCGCCGCCGTAGCAGCCCGCGTTCATGGCAAGCGCTCCGCCCACCGTGCCGGGAACGCCCGCCATCCACTCGGCTCCCGCGGCGCCGTGCTTGGCGACGAAGCGCGCGAGGTGGGGCGCGGGCACGCCGCAGCCGGCGCGAAACGCGAGCGTGCCGTGCGGCGTGGCGATCTCGCTTTCCACCTCGATCCCGATGAGGGCGTGGTGCGTGAACACGACCGAACCCGGGAAGCCGCCGTCGCGCACGAGCAGGTTGCTGCCGAGCCCCACGAAAAGGATCGGCTCCCCGGCATCGCGCGAGCGCATGAACGCGGCGAGGTCGAGCGGGTCGGCGGGTTGGTAGAAGGTGCGCGCGCTCCCGCCGGCGCGCCAGCTCACATGGCGCGACATCGGCTCGTCCACGCGCATTTCTCCACGCAGGGCCGGGTTGATGTGGGCGCGCTCGCTCATGTCCATCAGGTCCTCTGGCCCTTGGGGAGCGCCAGCTCGGGCGCGAGGTTCGCGATGGAACCGGCTCCCATGGTGACCACGACGTCGCCATCGCGGACGCGCTCCAGGACCGCCTCGCGCATCTCGCCGGCGGTCTCGACGAACAGGGGTTCGACCTTTCCGGTGAGGCGCACGGAGCGTGCGAGCGACCGGCCGTCGGCGCCCACGATCGGCGGCTCGCCCGCCGGATAGACGTCGGCCAGCACCAGTTCGTCGACTGTGGCGAGCACCTTCACGAAGTCCTCGAAGAGGTCGCGTGTGCGCGTGAAGCGATGGGGCTGGAATGCGAGGACGATGCGGCGGCCCGGGAAGGCGCCGCGCGCGGCCGCGAGCGTGGCCGCCATCTCGGCGGGATGGTGGCCATAGTCGTCCACGACGGTGAAGTGCCCGCCGCCGGCGAGCGGCACGTCTCCGTAGCGCTGGAAGCGCCGGCCCACGCCGGTGAATTCCGCGAGCGCCTTCACGATGGCCGCCTCGGGGGCGCCCACTTCGCGTCCCACGGCGATGGCCGCGAGCGCATTGAGCACGTTGTGCTCGCCGGGCAGGTTGAGCAGGACTTCGATCGGCGCGATGTCCCTGCGCACCGACACGGCGCGAAAGCGCATGCGGCCCGCGTCCCAGCGCACGTCGGTGGCGCGCAGGTCCGCGTCTTCGCTCGTTCCGTAGGTGAGCATCGGGCGCGGCACCGACGGCATGATCTCGCGCACGTGCGCATCGTCCTTGCAGAGCACCGCGAGGCCGTAGAACGGCAGGTGCCCCACGAACTCCACGAACGTGGACTTGAGCTTCTCGAAGTCGTGGCCGTAGTTCTCCATGTGGTCCGCGTCGATGTTCGTGACCACCGAGATCACCGGCTGCAGGTACAGGAACGACGCGTCGGACTCGTCGGCCTCCGCGACGAGGAACTCGCCCTTGCCCAGGCGCGCGTTGGTGCCGATTGAATTGAGGCGCCCGCCGATCACTACCGTGGGATCGAGCCCCGCTTCGCCCAGGATCGCGGAGACGAGCGATGTCGTCGTCGTCTTGCCGTGCGTGCCGGCGATCGCGATGCCCTGCTTGAAGCGCATGAGCTCGGCCAGCATCATTGCGCGCGGCACGACGGGAATGCGGGCTTGCCTCGCGCGGACGATCTCCGGATTGTCGGCGGTCACGGCCGAGGACACGACGACGGCATCGGTGGCCGAGACGTTGGCCGCGGCGTGGCCGATCACGATCCTGATTCCCGCCTGCCTCAAGCGGCGCACGGCGGCGTTCTCCGCGATGTCGGAGCCGGTGACCTCGTAGCCCAGGTTCGCGAACACCTCGGCGATCCCCGACATGCCCGAGCCGCCGATGCCCACGAAATGGATGCGCTTCACCTTATGCCGCATGGGCAAGCTCCACGCACACGTCGGCGCATCGCTTCGTCGCGTCGGGTTTGCCGAGGGCGCGCGCATTTCGCGCCATTTCGGCGAGTCGATCTCGATCAAGGCCAAGCAGGATCTCCGCGAGTTGTTCGGGTTTCGTTGCGAGCTGGTCCAGCGCCATGCCGGCCCCGCGATCGGCGAGGAAGCGCGCGTTCGCGGTCTGCTCGTCGACCACGAACCACGGCAGCGGGAAAAGGATCGAGGCCACGCCCGCCGACGCGATCTCGGCCACCGTGACGGCGCCCGAGCGGCAGATCAGCAGGTCGCACCACGCATAGCGGCGCGCCATGTCGTCGATGAAGGGGACCACTTCCGCCTCGACGTGCGCGTGCCGGTAGGAGTGCTGCAGGTGTTCGTAGAGCTTCTGGCCCGACTGGTGCACGACCTGCGGGCGCTTGTCCGCCGGGATCGACGCGAGCGCCGCGAGCACGAGGTCGTTCATCGTCTGCGCGCCGAGGCTGCCCCCGATCACGAGCAGGCGGATCGGGCCCGTCCGCCCGACCCGGCGCTCGCCGGGAGGAGGCACATCGGCGATCTCCTTGCGCACCGGCGTGCCGAGCCATTCGACGCGCCGGGGCTTCGGGATGCGATTGGCCCACCGCGTCGCGACCTTGCGATCGAAAGCGCCCTCCATGCCGACGATCACGCGATCGGCCACCACGGCGAGGAAACGATTGGCGATGCCCGCCACGGCGCCGGGCTCGTGCACGACGAGCGGGCGGCCCCAGAGCGCGGCCATCATCCCGCCGGGAAACGCCACGTAGCCGCCGAGCGAGAGCACGACGTCGGCGCGAATGCGGAAGATCGCGAATGTCGATTGAATGAAGGCGATGAGGAGGCGCAACGGCAACATCACCCAGGCCGCGGGCCCTTTTCCGCGCACGCCGCTGATGTTGATGTTCACCATCGGATAGCCGGCTTCGCCGACGATCCTGTTTTCCATCCCCCAGGGCGTGCCCATCCAGTGCACGTTCCAGCCGCGCAGCTCCAGCTCCGTCGCGATCGCGAGGCCCGGAAAAATGTGCCCGCCGGTACCCGCTGCCATGATCAAGATCGTCCTTGCCATGTCAGGAGATCCCTCCACGAAGCGGGGGCACATTCTCACTCACAGCGATCCCCCACGCATGAGGTAGCGGTTCTCCCAATCGATCCTGAGGAGAATTCCCAAGGCCATGCACGAGACGACGATGCCCGTGCCTCCGAAGGAAAGAAGCGGCAGCGTGAGGCCCTTGGTCGGCAGGAGCCCCATGTTCACGCCCATGTTGATGAAGGCCTGGGCGCCCAACCACACGCCGATGCCCTGCGCCACCAACGCCGCGTAGTAGCGCTCGAGGCTCGCCGCCTGGCGTCCCACCGCGAAGGCGCGGTGCACGAGGAAGAGGAAGAGCATGATCACGGCGAAGACGCCGGCGAATCCCAGCTCCTCGGCGATCACGGCCAGCAGGAAATCCGTGTGCGCCTCGGGCAAATAGAAAAGCTTCTCGACGCTCGCGCCCAGCCCCACGCCGAAGAGCTCGCCGCGGCCGAACGCGATGAGCGAGTGCGAGAGCTGGTAGCCCTTGCCCATGGAATCGGACCACGGGTCCATGAAGCCCAGGATCCGCTGCAGCCGGTACGGCGACGACACGATGAGAAGCGCGAACGCGCCCGAGAGCAGCACCGCGAGGCCCGCGAAGAGCCGCCAGTTCAATCCGCCGAGGAAGAGCACGGCCATCGCGATCGTCGTCACCACCACGAGCGCGCCGAAGTCGGGCTCGCGCAGCATCAGCGCCGCGATGAACGTCATCACGGAGAACATGGGCAGGAAGCCCTTGCGCACGTCATCCATGAACGCGGCCTTGCGCACGGTGTAGTCCGCCGCATAGAGCACCACGAAGAGCTTCATCAGCTCCGAGGGCTGGAACGTGGCGAATCCCAGGGGGAGCCAGCGCCGCGCGCCGTTCACCTCGCGCCCGACACCGGGGATGAGCAACGCGACCAGGAAGGCGGTGCCCAGCATAAAGAGCCACGGCGACGCCCTCTGCCATAGCCAGAGGGGGACTCGAAACAGCGCCGCGGCAAACGCCAACCCGACAAGAAGATAGATCGAGTGGCGCACGAGAAAGTAGCTGGGGCGGAACCCCGTGAAGCGTTCGGCCTCCGCCATCGCGATTGAAGCCGAATAGACCATCACCAGCCCGATCGAGGCGAGCAGCAGCGCCGACCAGATGAGGGCCTGATCGAGGCTGGATTCGCGGCGCGCGGGGTTGTAGAGCATCAGGTGTCACGGCCCTGGGCCAGTGCGCGGGCCGCCTGGGCGAACACGTCGCCCCGATGGCCGTAGTTGCGGAACATGTCGAAGCTCGCGCACGCAGGCGACAGGAGCACGGCATCGCCTTCCCGCGCGAGATGGAATGCGGCCTGCACGGCTTCCTCGAGCGTGGCCGCGCGATGCAGCGCGATTCCCGTCGGCCGCAGCGCCGCCTCGATGCGCGCGGCATCGCGGCCGATGAGCACCACGGCGCGCGCATGTTTCTTCACCGCGGGCGCGAGCGGCGCGAAATCCTGTCCCTTGCCGTCGCCACCTGCGATCAGCACGACCGGATCGGCGAACCCCTCGAGTGCCGCCACGCTCGCGCCGACGTTCGTGCCCTTGGAGTCGTCGTAGAAGCGCACGCCGCCCGTCGCGGCCACTTCCTGCACGCGATGGGGCAATCCCCTGAATTCGGCAAGTGCCAGCGCGAGCGGCGCGGATGCGATGCCGGCGGCGGTGCACAGCGCATGCGACGCGAGACCGTTCGCGGCGTTGTGCAGGCCCGGCATCGCCATCGCGCGCGCATCGATGATCTTCTCGTCGCCATGCATCAGCGACGCCCGCTTCGAGTCCAGTCCCCATTGCGTCGCGCCTTCCGGCACGCCCAGCCCGAATGAAAGGACACCGTCGCCATGACCCATGGCGGAGCTCGCCGCATCGTCGCGATTCACGACGCGCGTGTCGCAATGCATGAAGATGCGTTCCTTCGCGCGGCCGTAGTCGGCCATGGAGCCGTAGCGATCGAGGTGATCCTGCGTGAGGTTCAACATCGTCGCGGCGGTGAGGTGCAGCGACGAGGTCGTCTCGAGCTGGTAGCTGGAGAGCTCGACCACGAGCAGCTCCGGGTATCCCGCGCGCTCGAATTCGGTGAGCGCATCGAGGATCGGCAAGCCGATGTTGCCCGCCGCGACGGATTTCACGCCCGCGCGAGCGCCCATGGCCGCGGCGAGCGCGGTCACGGTGGACTTGCCGTTGGTGCCGGTCACTCCGAGCACTCGAACTCCCGGTGCATCGCGCGCGAGCGCGCGGGCAGCGACCTCGACATCGCCAACCACTTCAATCCCGCGGCCGATCGCGGCAGCAAGGACCGGTTCGCGGAGCGCAAGGCCCGGACTCGCAACGACCGCATCCACGCCCTCCAGGAGCGACGGGTCGAGGGCTCCGAGGGAAACGCGAACCTCGGGGTGCTCCGAGCTGAGCGTTCCCAGGGCCGGAGGCGCCGCTCGCGTATCGGCAGCACGCAGCCGAGCACCATGCCGCGCGAGCCATCGAACGCTCGAAAGCCCCGTGTCACCCAACCCGAGAACGAGAACACTTTTTCCCTTCCACTCATGGGTCATCTCCCTCGGCATCCGCGGTTCATCTCAGCTTCAACGTGGACAGGCCGAAGAGCACCAGCATCATCGTGATGATCCAGAACCTCACGACGACCTGGTTCTCCTTCCAGCCCTTCAATTCGTAGTGGTGGTGCAGCGGCGCCATGCGGAAGACGCGCTTGCCGGTCAACTTGAACGACGCGACCTGGATGATCACGGAGAGCGTCTCGACCACGAAGACACCGCCCATGATCAGGAGCACGATCTCCTGGCGCACCACGAGCGCCACCGTGCCCAGGGCGGCGCCCAGCGCGAGCGCGCCCACGTCGCCCATGAACACTTCGGCCGGATAGGCGTTGAACCAGAGGAACGCGAGGCCCGCGCCGGCCATCGCGCCGCACACGACGGCGAGCTCCCCCGCGCCCGGGATGAGCGGGAAGCCCAGGTACTTCGCGAACACCGCGTTGCCCGAGACGTAGGCGAAGACCGCGAGCGCCGAGGCGATCATCACCGTGGGCATGATCGCCAGGCCATCCAGGCCATCGGTCAGGTTCACCGCGTTCGAGCTGCCCACGACGACGAAGTAGCCGAGGATCACGAAGCCCACGGCGCCCAGCGGGATCGCGATCGTCTTGAAGAACGGCACGATGAGCTCGGTCTGTTGCGGGAGCTTCGCGCTGTAGGCGAGATAGGTGACCGACGCGATCGCGATCACCGATTGCCAGAAGAACTTGGTCCTCGCCGGGAGCCCCTTCGGGTTGCGGTGCACGACCTTGCGCCAGTCGTCCACCCAGCCCACGATCCCGAAGCCGAGCGTCGTGAGGAGCACGATCCACACGTAGCGGTTGGCGAGGTCCGCCCAAAGCAGCGTCGTGATGGCGACAGACACCAATATCAACGCCCCGCCCATGGTCGGCGTCCCGGTCTTCACGAGGTGCGTCCGGGGTCCGTCGTCGCGCACCGCCTGCCCGATCTTGTAGGTCGTGAGCTTGCGGATCATCGCGGGGCCCACGATGAACGAGATGGCGAGGGCGGTGAGCGCTGCGAGCACCACGCGAAGCGTGATGTACGTGAGCACATTGAAGAGGTGCAGCTCGGGATTGCGAGCGATCCACTGCGCGGCTTCATACAGCATGGCCGGCCCCCTTTCCCGCGAGCGCGTCCGCGATTCGTTCCATGCGCATGAACCGCGAGCCCTTCACGAGGACCGTCGCCCCGTGGGCCGACTCGTTGACCGCGGCGCGCGCGAGCGCGTCGGCGTCGTCGAAGTGCATCGCGCCGCGCCCGAAGGCCTGCACCGCATGGCGGCTCGCTTCTCCCATCGCCATCAGCGCATCGATGCCGGATTGCTTCGCGAACGATCCGACCTCGGCGTGCATCGCGGCCGATTCGCCGCCCAGCTCGCCCATGTCGCCCATCACGAAGACCTTGCGGCCGTGCTCTTCGGCGAGCACGCGAAGCGCGGCCTTCATCGACTCGGGATTGGCGTTGTAGCTGTCGTCGATCACGACGGCGCCCGACGGCGCCTTGCGGCGCTGCAAGCGTCCCGGCACGCCGGCGAAGGCCGTGAGGCCGGCCTGCATCGCGGCGAACGGGATCTCGAGCGCGTACGCCACCGCGCATGCGGCCGCAGCGTTGCGAAGGTTGTGCTCGCCCCGCACCTGGAGCGCTGCGGCGAAAGCGTCCGTGGGGGTTACGAACCGCGCCTGGGCGCCGGCTCGCTGGGCGCGCACGTCCGCTCCCTCGGCCAGGCCGAAGGTCACGGTGCGCCGCGATGCATTGAGTTCCTTCCAGTAGGCGGCGAATGGGTCGTCGGCATTCACGACGGCGATTCCCGCGCCCTGAAGGCCGCCATAGATCTCGCCCTTGGCCCGGGCGATCGCCTCCACGCTTCCCAGGATTCCCACGTGGGCGCGCTGGGCGTTGTTCACGAGGGCCACGGTCGGGCGCGCGATCTTCGTGAGGTGGTCGATCTCGCCCTCGTGGTTCATTCCCATCTCGATCACGGCGAAGCGATGGCGCTCGCGAAGCTTCAGCAGGGTGAGCGGCATGCCGATGTCGTTGTTGAGGTTGCCCTCGGTGGCGAGGACGGCATCGCGCGATCCGCAGCGGGCGGCGAGGATCGAGGTGAGCATTTCCTTCACGGTGGTCTTCCCGTTGCTGCCCGTGAGCGCCGCGAGCGGCAGCGCGAACTTTCCGCGCCAGTGCGCCGCGAGCCGTCCCAGGGCGATGCGGGTGTCGGGTACGACGACCTGCGGTATCGCGGGCTGCGAATCGATGCGGCGCGACACGATCGCCGCCACGGCGCCACGGCGAATGGCCTCGGCGATGTATTCGTGGCCGTCGAAGGTCTCGCCCTTCAATGCGACGAACAGATCGCCCGCGTCGACCGCGCGGCTGTCGGTGGTCACGCCGGCAAAGCGCGCGGTGCCATGGGCTTCGCCGCCCACCGCCCCCGCCGCCTCGTCGAGTCCCATCATCGGCGACCGGCCCACGTACTCGCCTCCGTTCATCCCGCCGAGCGCTCCCAATCGTGCAACGCCGCGCGCGCCACTTCCCGATCGTCGAATGCGTGCCGCACGCCCGCGATCTCCTGGTATGTCTCGTGTCCTTTTCCAGCGAGCAGCACCACGTCGCCGGGCTTCGCCTGGTGCACGGCCGCGAAGATCGCGACCTGGCGATCCTCGATGGCCTCCGCGGGCACCGAGATTCCCGCGAGCACCTGGGCCATGATGGCTTTCGGGTCTTCGCTGCGCGGGTTGTCGCTCGTGACGATCACATGATCGGCGAGCCTCGCCGCCGCCTGCCCCATGAGCGGACGCTTGCCCGGGTCGCGATCCCCGCCGCAGCCGAATACGCAGAAGAGGCGATGGCCCGCCGCCAGCGTCGGGCGCAGGGCCTCGAGCGCTTTCTCGAGCGCATCGGGCGTGTGTGCGTAGTCGACGACGACGAGGGGCGCCGCGCCGCCGCCCAGGCGCTCGAGGCGGCCGGGCACGGGCTTCAACGAGCTCACCGCGGCGACGGCGTCGTCGAAGCTCACGCCCGCGGCGAGCAGCGCCCCCATCACCGCGAGGAGGTTCGACACGTTGAAGGCGCCCAGCACCGCGGCATGCACTTCGCCGTCGCCCCATTCGGAATCGACATGGAAACGCACGCCCGCCTCCGAAAGCCCCACGCGGCTCGCGCGAAGGTGCGGGTTGCCCGTCATGCCGAAGGTGATCACGTCGGGCCCGAGGCGCGACGCGAGCGCCACACCCCAGCTGTCGTCGATGTTCACGACGCGATGCGTAAGGCCGCGCGCCGCGAAGAGCTTGAACTTGGCCTCGGCGTAGGACTCCATCGTGCCGTGGTAGTCGAGGTGGTCGCGCGTGAGGTTCGTGAACACCGCGACGTCGAACTTGATGCCCGCGACGCGCCCCTGGTCCATGCCGTGGCTCGAGACTTCCATCGCGACGTTGCGCGCGCCGCGGCGCAGATAATCGGCGAGCAGGCGCTGCAGCACGATGGGATCGGGCGTGGTGTTCTTCGCCTCGACCCGCTCGCCCACGAGGCCGTTGCCCAGCGTTCCGATGACGGCCGAGCGCCGCCCCAGCGCATCGAGCGAGGCGGCGATCCATTGCGAAACCGAGGTCTTGCCGTTGGTGCCCGTCACGCCCGCCATCCACAGCGTCTGCGACGGATTGCCGTAGATCTCGCCCGCGATGCCGGAGATCTTCGCGCGCAGGCCCTCCACGCCGAGGTTCGGGATCTCCCAGTCCTCGTTCCAGGTGAAGCCTTCGCGCTCCCACAGCACGGCGGCCGCGCCGCGCGAGATCGCATCGGCGATGTACATGCGGCCGTCCTGCGACGTGCCCGGGTACGCGACGAAGATGGAGGCGAGCTTCACGGTGCGCGAGTCGGCCGTGAGATCCATGAGCGGCACGCCCAGCTGCGCGAGGCGGTCGAGCAACGGATGGCCCTCGGGACGCGGGAACTCGGCGGCCGCGATCATCCCTCGCTCCTGTCGGTGGGGGCCTGCACGTTCAGCGTGCCGGGCGCATCCGGCGGCACCGACATCATCCGCAGCGCCGCGCCCATCACGTTCGAGAACACCGGCGCGCCCACGTCGCCGCCGTAGTACTTCGCGCCCTGGGGCTCGTCGATCATCACCGCGACGATGAAGCGCGGGTCGCTGACGGGGCCGAATCCCACGAACGAGGCGCGGTACTTGTTCTCGGCGTAGCCGCCCATCTCGGCCTTGTGCGCCGTGCCGGTCTTGCCCGCGACGCGGTAGCCGGGCACCTGCGCGCGCGGCGCCGTGCCGCCCGGCATCACGGCCATCTCCATCATGCGGGTGACCTCGAGCGCGGTTTCCTTCGTGATCACGTGCTTGCCGATGGGATGCACGTCGCGGCGAAGCAGCGTGAGCGGCAGGAGTTCGCCGCCGTTGGTGAAGATCGTGTAGGCGCGCGCGAGCTGAAGCAGCGACACCGAGATGCCGTGCCCGTAGGACATCGTCGCCTGCTCGATGGGGCGCCACTTCGCCCATGGGCGCAGCACCCCTTTCGCCTCGCCGGGGAATCCCGTCTGCGGCGCCGTGCCGAAGCCCAGGTCGTGAAAGAGAGTGCCCACGCGCTCCGGCGACATCTGCATCATGATCTTGGCCGCGCCGATGTTCGACGACTTCTGGATCACCTGCGCGACCGAGATCGTGCCGTTCGCGTGCGTGTCGGTGATGGTCCAGCCGGCGAACCGCATGGCGCCCGGGCCCGTGGCGATCATCGTGCCGGGCGTGACGATGCCCGCATCGAGCGCCGCCGCCACGGTGAAGGGCTTCATCGTCGAGCCCGGCTCGAAGAGGTCCGTGACCGAGCGGTTGCGCGTCTGCGCGCCCGTCACGTTGGTGCGGTTGTTCGGGTTGTAGTCGGGCTGGTTCACGAGCGCGAGGACTTCACCGGTGCGCGCATCGACGATGGCGAGCGAGCCTCCGCGCGCATGGGCCTGCTCGACGGCCGCCTTGAGCTCCCGGTGCGCGAGGAACTGCAGGCGCTCGTCGATCGAAACCGTGACCGACTCGCCGTCTCGCGGCGGGCGCACGCTTTCCACGTCCTCGACCACGCGGCCCTTGCGGTCCTTGATCACCTTGCGGCTTCCCGGCGTGCCGGCAAGGCGCGCGTCCGCGGCGAGCTCGATGCCTTCCTGGCCGTTGTCCTCGATGCCGGTGAAACCCACCACGTGCGCCATCACTTCGCCTGCCGGGTAGTAGCGGCGGAATTCGCGCTGCTGGAAGACTCCCGGGATTCCCAACGCCATCACTTTCGCCGCCTGCTCGGGCGAGATCTGGCGCTTGAGGTAGACGAACTGGCGATCCTTTCGGGCAATTTTCTGGCGGATCTCCTCGGCGGGCACGCCCAGCACCTGGGCGAGCGTGCGGAGCCTTGTGTCTTCGACTTCGTCGAGGTCGTCGGGCGTGGCGCAGATGGACTCCACCGGCGTGGAAATCGCGAGCGGCTTGCCGTTGCGGTCCATCACGGCCCCGCGCGATGCGGGAAGGTCGATCACGCGGCCGTAGCGCGCCTCGCCCTTGGCCTGGAGGAAGTCGGTCTGCATCGCCTGCAGGTAGAACGCGCGGCAGGCGAGGGTCACGAAGCCCGCGACGATCAGCACGAGCACGAAGCGCGAGCGCCAGCCCTCGAGCTTCAACCTCAGTTGCGGGGCGCGCTTCTCGAATTTCATCGCGGCGCCTGCGTGCGGCTGTCGAGCGTCACGATGACCGTGGTGTCGGGCTCCGGGAGCCGCATGCCGAGGTTCTTCGCCGCGAGCGCCTCGACACGCTTGTTGGTGGCCCAGGTGCTCTGCTCGAGCTGGAGCTGCGTGAATTCCTCGTCGAGCTTCCTCGCGGTCGCCTGTTCGGCTTCGAGCTCCACGAACACCTTGCGCCCGCGGTGCTGCGACGTGATGACGCCGACGGCGCAAACCATCACGAGGGCAAGGAGCAGCAGGTTCACGCGGCCCATTTCAGTTCTTCTCGGCCACGCGCAGGACGGCGCTTCGCGAGCGGGGGTTGCGTGCGACCTCCGCGGGCGAGGCCTTCACGGCGCGGCCGATGGGCTTCAGCTGCGCGGGAGGAATTTCCGAGGCACGCACCGGCACCCCGCGCGGGAGGTTGTCGCCCGTGGAGCGCGCGCGGATGAAGTTCTTGACGATGCGGTCTTCCAGCGAATGGAAGCTCACCACCGCGAGCCGGCCGCCGCTTTCGAGGAGATCGGCCGCCTGGGGCAACGTCACCTCCAGCTCTTCAAGCTCCTGATTGACGTGAATCCGTAGAGCTTGAAAGGTGCGGGTCGCCGGGTGTTGCCCCGGCTCGCGCGTGCGAACCGCGCGACCCACGACCTCGGCAAGTTGCCGGGTGGCGACGAGAGGCTCGCGGCCCCGTGCATCAACAATCGCTGCTGCAACCGATTTAGCAAACCGTTCTTCCCCATATGTCGAAACAACCTCCCTGATTTCTTGTTCTGTGGCGCGGGCGAGCCACTGGGCCGCCGTCTCGCCGCGCGTCGTGTCCATCCGCATGTCGAGCGGCCCGTCGCGCACGAAGGAAAAGCCGCGCGAAGCGTCGTCGAGTTGCGGAGAGCTCACGCCTATGTCGAGCAGCACTCCCGCGACGTGTCGAATGCCGCGATCGGCCAGTGCCTGTTTCATGTTCGAGAAGCGCGCGTGGATCAGCTCAAGACGCGGATCTTCGAGCGCACCAGGCGAAAGCGCCGCGGGGTCCTGATCAAAAGCGAGAAGTCTTCCGCGAACACCGAGACGGGCGAGGATGGCCGCGCTGTGCCCGCCGCGGCCAAAGGTGCCATCGACGTAGGTCTTGCTTTCACGGATATCGAGGGAAGAGATTGCTTCTTCGAGAAGGACCGGGACATGGGAGGCCTCACTCACGGGGGAAGGGGGTGGACACCGGGGTCTCTCGGAGCGGCTGGGGACCTTGGGTGTCCGTCGCCGTCACAGAGAGAAGTTCTCCATCCCCGGAGGCAAATTCGTACTGCCTCCGGACCTAAGCGCCGCGAGCTGCTGGTTCCACAGCTCGAGGTCCCAGATTTCGTAGTGGCTGCCCTGGCCGACGAACATCACGTCGCGCGCGAGGTGCGCGAAATCGCGAAGCTCCGGCGGGACGAGAAGGCGTCCGACCCCGTCGAGCTCCACGTCCTGCGCGAAGCCCACGAGCAATCGCTTCCACAAGCTGAATTGGCGATCGAGGGAAGGAAACGACATGACCTGCGTGCGAATCGGATCCCATGCGGGAGCCGGATAGAGCAGCAGGCAACCGTCCGGATGGGCCGTGACGACAAGCTTCACGGTCCCGCCCAGCGTCAGGGGCTCGCGCGTACGCGCCGGGACCGCCATCCGGCCTTTCGCATCGAGACTGACTTGAGACGCTCCCTGGAACACCGCTCCTCCCCCACGTTTTCCCACTTTCCGCCACTGTAGAGAAGCGTCCACAGGGAGTCAAGAGGCGAGGACGGCAATTTTTTCTTGTTCTACAAAGGGTTAGCGTCGCTTTTTCGAGCCAATTCTGCGAGAATGAATGTAAGCCAAATCAATGGCTTACGAGGCGCAATGAAAGTAAACTGGGAGGAGATTCAGCGAGGTGAGCAGGCACTCACCGAGAAAAGAAAACGGAGGGACGCCACGGGAGTAGAACGTCCCTCCGAGGCCGAACCGCGACGCATCGCTGAAAGTGGACCGGCCGTGAGGACAAGTTATCGGGGGCCCACCGCCGCCGCGAGGATTTTGCGACGAAACGCGCAAATGGCGTCACGAAATGCGAAGAAGTGTGAAGCAAGCCGGTAAGCGGGATTCTGTCGCCCCGGCTTTCGCCGGAGTGTGACGGTCATTCCTCTGGGCCATGCGTTACCGCACGGCTCGAGCCACCTACCCGCAGACTCGGTGGGCCACGTCATCGTCTGCCTACTTGGTGTTGCTCCGCGTAGAGATTGGCCGTTTCACCCCAGGATCGCCAACCGCAAGACAGCCGCGGTGGCCCTCCTGGACTCGTCTCTGTTCCTCTGATCCTCGCCTTACGGCGGACGGGAGTTACCCGCTACGCTGCCCTCTGGAGTCCCGACTTTCCTCTGTGCGACTTAACGTGGCACAGCGACCGCCTGGCTTGCTTCACCGACGCATTTTACCGCCCTGGCGCCTTGGGCCGGGCTTTTCGGAAGTGCACCGGGTCGTCGTAGAACGATTCGTCGGCCGTCGATGGATGCCAGCCCGGCACGCCGAGGACGGGCATCGGCGCCATGGATTTCGCGGACGCGAAATTCGCGCGGCTCGAAAAGTGCGAGGCGAGCCAGTCATCGGCGTGTCGCACCTGCTCTCGCGCATCGAGCGAGACGAAGCCCGCGTCGACGGGAACGAACACGGTCTTCGCGATCATGCCGATGAAGGGATCGAGGAATTTCTCGTGCAGCGAGTGGCCGAAGGCGAGGAAGCGGGTCGTGGCCTCGAGCTCGCGGCGGCGGCGCCAGAAGAGCTCCTTCCACTCGAAATCGACGATCAGCCGGGCGAGGTCGGGCGAGCTCGAAGCGACAACCACTCCGCCCTCGTCGAACACCGTGAGCGCGTCGCGCTCCGGGCTTCGCCGCTTGGCCTCGGCCTCGCCGCGTTCCTCGAGGATCGCCGCGTGCTGCGCGTTGATCGCCGACTTCGCGCGAGGAAAAGCGACCCACGCGAGCGCGTTGAAGAGGTCGTGCCAATTCTCCGGGCGCGTCTCGATCTCCCCCGTGGCCGCGATGTGCAATTCGTAATAGCGGCGCTCGCGATCGGTGTGCTCCCGCGGCTTCACGAAACGCACCGTCTTTCCGCGTGAGGTCACGACCTGCGAAGCGACGGCGGTGATCTCTTCGTGCGTGGGCCACCGATGGGCGCCGAGGCCCGAAAGCGCGGGAGCCAGGGGAGCGAAAGGCGGCGACGCGAGCCGCCCGCGGGCGGCGGACCAATCCACGGCGCGAGGCTCCCCTAGGCGGCGAGGCGCCAGCCGATGGTCAGCCCGGCGCGCAGCGGGACCACCGTTTTTTCGCCCAAGGGATATTCGGTGGGCACCTGCCACTCGGACTTCTCGAGCTTCACCTTGCCCTTGTTGCGCGGCAGCCCGTAGAAGTCCGCGCCGAAATGGCTCGCGAATCCCTCGAGCTTGTCCAGCGCGCCGGCGGCCTCGAACGCCTCCGCATAAAGCTCCAGCGCCGCGTGAGCCGTGTAGATTCCCGCGTGCCCGCACGCCGATTCCTTGCCGGCACGCGAGTGCGGGGCGCTGTCGGTTCCGAGGAAGAATTTCGGATTGCCGGAGATCGCGGCCTTCACCAGCGCGCGCCGGTGCGGTTCACGCTTCAGGACCGGCAGGCAATAGTGATGGGGCTGGATGCCGCCCGAGAAGATCGCGTTGCGGTTGAGCAACAGGTGATGCGCCGTGATCGTCGCAGCGATGTTGGCGGGCGCCCGCTCCACGAACGCCGCCGCATCGTGCGTGGTGATGTGCTCGAGCACGATCTTCAACGCCGGGAAACGCTTGACCACGACCGCGAGCTGGCGCTCGAGGAACACGGTCTCGCGATCGAAGATGTCCACCTCGGGATCCGTCACCTCGCCGTGGATGAGGAGCGGCATCCCCGCCGATTGCATCGCATCGAGCACGGGATCGCACTTGCGGATATCGGTCACGCCCGACGCGGAGTTCGTCGTCGCGCCCGCGGGGTAGTACTTCACCGCTTTCACGAAACCGGATTCCTTCGCACGCTCGATCTCCGAGGCGGGTGTCTCGTCCGTGAGATAGAGCGTCATCAGCGGCTCGAACGTGCTGCCCTTGGGAAGCGCTTCCAGGATGCGGTCGCGGTAGGCCTTGGCCTGGCGCGTCGTCGTGACCGGCGGGACCAGGTTCGGCATCACGATGGCGCGCGCGAACTGGCGCGCCGTGGCGCCGGCCACCGACTTCAACGCCTCGCCGTCGCGGAAATGCGCGTGCCAGTCGTCCGGGCGGGTGATGGAAAGCGTCTCGGCCATCGAAGGCGAATTATATCGGTCAATCCCCCTTCATCCCGAGCGCCATCGCGTAGAGCGCGTTGCGCTTGCCGCCGGTGATCTTCACCGCGAGCGCGACGGCCTGTTTCACGGGTAGCTCGGCGAGCAGCGCTTCGAGCACGGCCTTCGGGTCGAACGATTCGCGGGCCGCCGGGGCTCGAGCCTCGACCACGAGCACGAATTCGCCGCGGCGCCGGTCGTCGTGCGCATCGACCCATGCGCTTGCGCCGGAAAGCGGGACCTTCGCGATCGTCTCGAAGCGCTTGGTGATCTCGCGCGCGATGACCACGTCGCGATCGCCGAGCGCCTCGTGCAGGTCCGCGAGCGTCTTCGAGATGCGATGCGGCGCCTCGAAGAGCACGATCGCCCAGGGACCCGCGGCGAGCGCCTCGAGCTTCAAGCGCCGCTCCGTGCCCTTCACGGGAAGGAATCCGGCGAACACGGCGCCCTCGAACTCGAATCCGCTCACCGACAACGCGGCCGTCAACGCGCTCGCGCCCGGCACGGGGATCACGCGGCCGCCCGCCTCGCGCACGGCGGCGACGATGACGCTTCCCGGATCGCTCACCGCAGGCGTGCCGGCATCGCTCACGAGTGCCACGGACTTGCCTTCGCCGATCCAGCGCGCGATCTCGGAGGCGGATTTGCGCTCGTTGTGCTGGTGGACCGCGACAAGCTTCGCCGGAATGCCGAAGTGCTGCAGCAGCGATCTCGTGTTGCGCGTGTCTTCCGCCGCGACGATGTCGGCCTGCGAAAGCACCTCGAGCGCGCGCGTGGTGATGTCACCCAGGTTCCCTATGGGAGTCGCCACCACATATAATCCCGCTTCCATGTCGCGCTTCAACGCGATCCTCCTCGCCGTGCTCGCCCTGCTGGTCGTGCCCGCATTCTCGGCCGACCCGCCCACGGGCACAACCACGGCGCCGCAGCCTTCCGCAACCGATGTCGCCGACATCGATCCGGCGACGGGACTCGCGCGCACGACCGTCGTGAAGCCGCTCGTGGACGCCCCGCCCGTCAACGCGCCCGCGCCGCGCACGCCTCTCGCGCCGCGCGCCCACATCGCGCTCATCCTTCCCACGTTGTCGCCGGCCCTCGGCCGCCTGGCCGATGCGATGCGCCAGGGATTTTCCGCGGCGGCCGAAGTCGCCGGGCGGGAAGGCCCCCCGGTCAACGTGACGGCGATCGACAACGAGACGGCAGGCCTCGTCGAAGCCTGCCACGCGGCCCAGGCCGCGGGCGCCGTGCTCATCGTGGGCGGAATCACGCGCGACGGCGCGACCACGCTCGCGAAGAGCGATTGCACGCGCCAGCCGGTGCTCGCGCTGAACGAGCCGCAGGCCGCGCCCGCCGAACTGCCGCCCAACCTCTACATGGCTTCGCTCTCGCTCGAGAACGAGGCGCGCCAGGTGGCACTCATGGCGGTGGCCGACGGGTTGCACTCGGCGGTGCTCCTGTCTTCGGGATCGCCGCTCGCCAAGCGCGTGCAGGAAGCGTTCGAGCGCGAATGGACCCGCGACGCGGGTCAGATCGTGGGGCGCCTCACGTTCACCGGCGGGCCCGACGATGCGCCGCTCATCCGCGAAAAACTGTCCGGCGTGAATGCCGACATGGTCTTCATGGCGCTCGACCCACCCGAGGCGCGCATCGTGAGGCCCTACGTTTCGGCGATGCTGCCCCTCTATGCGACCTCGATGAGCGTGAACCCGCGCGCCGAGGCCATCGTCAACCTGGACCTGCAGGGCATGCGTTACATGGAAATGCCCTGGTTCGTCCAACCCGATCATCCCGCCGTCATGGTCTATCCCGTGCCCAAGGGCATGCCCATCGAGGAGGAGCGGCTGTACGCCTTCGGCATCGACGCCTATCGCATCGCGGTGCAGTTGCTGCGCGGCGACAGGAGCGCGACAATCGACGGGGTCACGGGCAAGCTCACCCTCGAGGCGCCGTCGCAATTCGCGCGCACCCTCACGCCCGCGGAGATCGACGGCGGGCGCGCCATTCCGCTCCGCTCGCCGTGATCGCGAGCGGCCGCCGCACCGCCGCCCAGTCGAGCGGAGCGAGTGCGGAGCAATCCGCCGAGAACTGCCTCGTGCGCGCGGGCCTGGAGATCGTGGCGCGCAACTACCGCACGCGCTTCGGCGAAATCGACCTCGTGGCCCGCGACGGCGAGACGCTCGTGTTCGTGGAGGTGCGCATGCGCTCGAGCGATCGCTTCGGCGGCGCCGCGGCGAGCATCGATTCGCGCAAGCGCTCGCGCATCGTCTCGGCCGCGCACCAATTCCTTTCCCGCCTCGGGCGGAACCCGCCATGCCGCTTCGATGTCGTAACGGTCGACGGCGGCTCTCCCACCTGGATGCGCGCCGCGTTCGAAGTGTCGTGAAGTAGTATGTTGGATCCGCAGATAAACGCAGATGAACGCAGATAACCCCCAAATCATTGATGGCGTTTCGTGCCTACGTTTGATGGCCCGCGAACCAAGCCTGAAGCGTTTTATCCGCGTTCATCTGCGTTCATCTGCGGATCACGCCTTGACGAGAGCCTCGCGTAAAGAATGAACCAAGCGGAAAACCTGAAAAAGCATTTCGAGGAAGGCATCGAGCTGCGCAAGAAGATGTCCGAGACGATGCCGGCCGAAATCGCGAAAGCCGGTGAATCCCTCGCCGCGGCGTTGAAGGCGGGCCGCAAGGTGCTTTCCTGCGGCAACGGCGGTTCGGCCGCCGACAGCCAGCATTTCGCCGCGGAGTTGGTCGGGCGCTTCGAGCGCGAGCGGCCGGGGCTCGCGGGCATCGCGCTCACCACGGACACGTCGGCCCTGACCGCCATCGCCAACGACTACCACTTCGACCAGGTATTCTCGAAGCAGGTCCTGGCGCTCGGGCAGGCCGGCGATTTCCTGCTGGGCATCTCGACCTCCGGCAACTCGAAGAATGTGGTCGAGGCGATCAAGGCGGCGCACTCGCGCGAGATGCGCGTGATCGCCCTCACCGGGCGTGACGGCGGCGAGATGGGCCGCATGGTGCGCGCCGGCGATTTCCACCTGAACGTGGCCCACCCGCGCACCATGCGCGTCCAGGAAGTCCACCTGCTCGTCGTCCACTGCCTGTGCGAGGTCGTCGACAACGTAATCTTCGGAGAAAAAAAGTGATGAGGAACAAGATAACGGCCCTGCTCTTCCTCGGCGCATGCGCCGCCACGCTTCCCGGCTGCTTCCCCATGGTGGTCGCGGGCGCGGGCACCGCCGCCGTGATGGCCTACGACCGCCGCACCACCGGCAACCAGGTCGAGGACGGGAACATCGAGTTGAAGGTCGCGCAGCTCGACTTCGGCAAGGCCCACGTGAACGCGACGAGCTACAACCGCAGGGTGCTGCTTACCGGCGAGGCCTACGACGAGGCGCAGCGCACCGCGATCGAGGAAAAGGTCCGCAAGGTCGAGAGCGTGAAGGAAGTGGTGAACGAGCTCCAGATTGCGGGCAACTCCTCCTATGCCTCGCGCAGCAACGACACGCTCGTCACCTCGAACGTGAAGACGCGCATGGTGAACAATCCGAAGTTCAACGTCCTGCATATCAAGGTCGTCACCGAGGCCGGCACCGTCTACCTCATGGGGCTCGTCACGCCCGAGGAAGGCGATGCGGCCGTCGAAATCGCCCGCACCACGAGCGGCGTTTCCCGCGTGGTGAAGGTCTTCGAATACATCAGCAAGTAATTCCGCCGTTCATCGGCCCGCGGCAGCCGCTCGTTCCGGGGCGGTTGCAGCTGTATTTCACGGAGTGATTCGCATCACTTCGGGTCTCGCGCCCGCCTTGGAGAATCCCTCTCATCTGATGGGCCGGTGGGGGAACGATGCGTTGGCGGCTGGACGGTGCGGCGGAGGCGTTGCGATCACCCGTTCCCTGGGTGGCGCTGTCGGCCGCGCTCGCGCTCACGGCCGCCGGGTGGGTCGCCCTCGAGCGTAGCCGCCACGAGGACGCTCGCTCGCAATTCGAGCGCCGCACGGAAACGGCCGATGCCGCCATTCGCTCGCGAATGGTCGCGTACGAGCAGATCCTGCGCTCGGCCTCGGCGCGCATCTCATCGTCGCCGGTGGTCTCAGCCTCGGAATTCCGCGACTTCATCGCCCGCCTGCAGTTGGACGAGCGCTTTCCGGGAATCCAGGCGATCGGATACGCGCCACGCAGCAAGACGGCCGACGGCGAGGCGTTCGTGCTGGTCTTCAACGAGCCGCTCACGGGGCACAACGCCCGCATGATCGGCGTCGACCTCGCCAAGGATCCCTTGCGCGTCAAAGCGATGCAAAGGGCGCGCGACATCGCCGACGTGGCCATCTCCGCGAAAGTGGTCCTCGCCGGCGACGCCTTCCGCGGCTCCCAGGCCCAGCAGCCCGGCTTCCAGATGTTCGTGCCCGTGTTCCGGAGGGATGCGCGCACGCTCTCACCCGCCGAGCGCGACGGCGAGCTCAACGGGTACATCGTGGGCTCCTTCCGCATGCACGACCTGCTGCGCGGCATCCTCGACGAGGGCGTGCTCCAGGTGCTCGACATGCGCGTTTACGACTCGTCCGACGCGAGACTCGATTCGGAGCTCATCGATACGCGCAATGCCTGGCGCGTCACGCCGTCATTGCGCCCGCCGACCTTCTCGCGCCAGGTGGGATTCCAGATGCCGGGGCGCATGTGGACGATCCAGTTCGTCTCGCGGCCCGAGTTCGACGCGATCCTCGACTCCGAGCGCCCGTGGGGCGTGCTCGCCGCGGGCATCTTCGCGAGCATCGTGCTCTTCCTGCTCACGATCGAGCTCGTCGCTGCCTGGAATCGCGCGCACCAGCTGTCGATGCGCGACCCGCTCACGGGCTTGTTCAACCGCCGCTACCTCGAGGAGACGATCGCTCGCGAGCTGCCGCGCGCCAAGCGCGCTGGCGAAAGCGTCGGCGTGATCGTGATCGACATCGACCACTTCAAGGTGCTGAACGACACGTACGGGCATGACGCCGGCGACTATGTCCTCGAGCGCACGGGCGAGGTCCTGCGCGCGGCCACGCGCAACAGCGACATCGCCTGCCGGTTCGGCGGCGAGGAGTTCGCGGTCATCCTGCCGGGCGCCACGCTCCTCGTCGCGCGCAACCGCGCCGAATCCATCCGCGCCGCGCTCGAGTCCCTCAAGATCGAATTCGACGGCCACCCGCTCGGCCGGCTCACCGTCTCCTGCGGAGTGGCGGCCATGCCGCCCCACGGCCAGGACTGGGCCTTCACCATGCAGCAGGCCGACAAGGCCCTCTATACCGCCAAGCAGGCAGGCAGGAACAAGGTCGTTGCCGCCGTAGACGATTAGTTCGGGGACAGACCCCTAAGGCCGGTCGGCTTAGGGGTCTGTCCCCGAAGTAGAATGCAGGCATGCCCGCATTCGAAGCCAAGCTCTGCGATCCCGCGCAACTCGCGGATCGCGCCGGCGCGCTCAAGCGCCCGCTCGTCTTCACCAACGGCGTCTTCGACATCCTGCATCGTGGGCACGTGACGTACCTCGCAGAAGCGCGAGCGTTGGGCGCCTCGCTCGCGGTGGCGCTCAACTCCGACGCGTCGGCGAAGCGGCTGGGCAAGGGCGACGACCGGCCCGTGAACACGCTCGAGGACCGCATGGCGGTTGTCGCCGCCCTCGAGAGCGTGGCGCTCGTCACCTGGTTCGACGAAGACACCCCGATCCAGCGCATCCTCGCTTGCAAGCCCGACCATCTCGTGAAGGGCGGCGACTGGAGCGTGGACAAGATCGTGGGCGCAAAGGAAGTCGCCGGTTGGGGCGGCAAGGTGCACTCGATCCCGTTCCGGCACGACCTCTCGACCACGAAGCTCCTCGCGAAGATCCGTACGTGAACGATCGCGCCGATCTCAGCGGCCTCGTCGACGGGCTGAAGGCCATCGCCGGCACCGGCGCGGTGATCGCCGACGATCGCGAGCGCGCGCCCTACGAGAGCGATTGGCGCGACCAGTACCACGGCCGCGCCGCCGCCGTCGTGAAGCCGGGCAATACGGAGGAAGTCTCGCGCGTCGTCAAGTTCCTGGCCGAGCGGCGCATCGCCATCGTCCCCCAGGGCGGCAACACCAGCATGTGCGGCGGCAGCGTCCCCGATGGGTCGGGCACGCAGGTCGTCGTGAACCTCTCGCGAATGAACCGCGTGCGCAACGTCGATCCCGCCAACAACACGATGACGGTCGAGGCCGGTTGCGTGCTCGCTACACTCCAGGAGACCGCCGACAAGGCCGATCGCCTGTTCCCGCTCTCTCTCGGCGCCGAAGGAAGCTGCGAGATCGGCGGCAACCTCTCCACCAACGCGGGCGGTACCGGGGTGCTTCGCTATGGCAACACGCGCGAGCTGGTGATGGGACTCGAAGTGGTATTGCCCGACGGCACCGTATGGGACGGCCTTCGCGCATTGAGGAAGGACAACACCGGCTACGACCTGAAGCAACTCTTCGTCGGCGCCGAAGGCACGCTCGGCATCATCACCGCCGCGGTGGTGAAGCTCTTCCCGAAGCCGCGCTCGCAGGCGACCGCGTTCGTCGCTGTGGCCGATCCGCACGCGGCGCTCACACTCCTCGCCTTCCTCCGCGACCGCGTGGGAGAACGCGTCACCGGCTTCGAGCTCATCTCGCGCATCTGCCTGGACCTCGTCTTCAGGCACATTCCCGGCACCCGCGATCCGTTCGCGAAGCCCCATCGCTGGTACGTGCTGGTCGAGCTATCCGACAGCACTGCGGGCGATGCGCTCTCGACGTTGTTCGAGCAGGCGCTCGGCGAGGCGACCGAAGCGGGCAAGATCGACGACGGCGTGATCGCCGCTTCGGGCACGCAGCGCGCCCAATTCTGGAAGCTGCGCGAAAGCATCTCGGAAGCGCAGAAGGTGGAGGGCGTCTCCATCAAGCACGACGTCTCCGTGCCCGTGAGCCGCGTGCCCGAATTGATCACGCGCGCCGGCGCCGAGCTCGCGCGCACGTTCCCGGACATCCGTATCGTCGCGTTCGGCCACCTGGGCGACGGCAACATCCACTACAACTGCTCGAAGAGCGAGCGCCAGGAAGCCAGGCAGTTCTTCGCCGAGTCGGCGGCGGTGAACCACATCGTGTACGAGGTGGTGAAGTCCCTCGGCGGCTCCATCAGCGCCGAACATGGCCTGGGCGTGCTCAAGGCCGAGGAAATCAAGCGATACAAGAGCGCGACCGAGCTCGAGATGATGCGCGCGATCAAGCGCACGCTCGACCCGCACGGCATCATGAACCCGGGCAAGGTGCTTACGGCGTAGGGTTCGCGATCCAGCTCGTGATGTAGCCGGCCGCTTCCTTCTCCATCCCGATGTAGCCGTGGTGGTGATGCGCCTGGCAGGGCGGCCCTGTCGGGAACATGCTGCCGCCGCTCACCAGCAGGAGCTTCTTCACGGGCGCATTCGTGAGCGCCTCGACGATGCGGTGCGCCTGGCCGGGCTCGCACACGTCGCAGGAATCGTCCTTGTGGTGCATCACGAGCACGGGCACCCGCACTTGCGCGAGGTCGAGCATCGGCACCGAAAAGCCCGTGTATCGATTGGTGCCGGTCACGCTCGAGGTGAGCACGATGCCGGCGATCGGCAACGGCGGCTGCGCGCTGGCGGCAGCGGCCGCGGAAATCGTTCCAAGGCTCGTGCCCACCAGCCAGATGGGCTGGCCGAATCCCGAAAGCTTCTGCACGACGGCGCGCAGGTCCGCCACGTGCTCGTCGGTCGAGCGGAACCGCGCGTCCAGATCGTTGCGATCGCTGGGCTTGCCGACCACCGCCACGTTGAAGCCCGCCTCCGCGAAATAGTCCCGCGAGCGGACCAGGAAGTTTTCGGAGTGCGGAGTGCCGTCCTTCATTCCGATACCGCCCTCGCCCCCCGGCAACAACACGATCGTCGCTTTCGCGCCGGGGCGCTCCATCCAGTAGTACCCCACCTTCACGCCCGGCCGCGTCTCGATGTTGACGAGGCGATCGGCCCCTTGCGCGAGGCAAGCCGCGAGGGCGAGGCCCGCGAGCAGGATGCGGAGCATCATCGAACGTTACTGCGGAGCGGGGTCGCCCCGCCAGCGTTGCGCCTGCAATCGCACCACGTCCGGCAGCGACTTGGTTTCGCGATACCGCTCGCGAAGCCAGAAGCTATCGTTCGCGCTGAAAGTGACGCGCTTGGCGAGCGTGGCAAGAGCCGCCTGCGTGCCCAGGCCGGGCGCGACCGGCTCGAGGCGCTTCAGGGTCTCCACGATGTCGTCGGCCACTCGCACCCGCCCTTGCTTGAAGGGGCTCACGAGCTCGCCTTCGAAACCGAAGCGGCAGGCCTGGAACCGGTTGTATCCGTACACGCGATACATCGGCACGACCGGCGTCGTGCGCCGGTTGCGAAGCAGGTCCGCCGAAAGCGTTTGCGCATACGCCGCGAGCTGCGCGGCCACCTCCACCGTGAGCGGCGTGTCGCAGATGCGGATTTCCACCGTGCCGTACTCGGGCTTCGGCCGGATGTCCCAGTAGAAATCCTTCATGCTCGCGACGATGCCGTAGCCCAGCATCGCGTCGAAGTACGCGTTGAATTCCGCCCACGTGCCGACGGGAGGCAGTTGCCCGGCGAGCGGAAACGACGACACGGCGTGCAGGCGCGAGGTCTCGAACGACGTGTCCTCGCCCTGCGAAAACGGCGATGAAGCCGACAGCGCGATGAAGTGAGGGATGTACGGAGCCAGTTGATGGGTCAGGTAGACGGCATCGTCGCCGCTTTCCACGCCGATGTGGATGTGCTGGCCGAAGACCGTGAACTGCTTGGCGAGGTAGCCGTAGAGCTCGGAGACGCGCTGGAAGCGCTCCGTCGGGAAGATGCGCCGCTCCTTCCAGTGGTGGAACGGGTGCGTGCCGCCACCTGCCACCTGGATGTTCAACTTGTCCGCTGCCGTGACGATGGCGTCGCGAATCCGTACCAGCTCCGCGAGGAGCTCGTCGTAGCGTGTGTGCACCGACGAGTTCACCTCGATCATGCTCTCGGTGAGCTCGGGCTTCACCTCGCCGCCGAGCTCCTGCTTCTCCAGGCGCGCGAGCAGGTCGGGCGCGCCGCGCACGAGGTCGTAGTCGTGCGTGTTGAGCAGCATGAGCTCGAGCTCCACGCCGAACGTGAGCGCCTTCGAGTGGGTGAATTCAAGAGGCACGTCATTGCTCCTTGGCGGTTTCGCCGGCGAACCCGAGTCCCCATTGAACTGAAATGGGGCCCACCACCTCCATCATGATGAGCATGGCGAGGAACGCGGCGCCCACCTGCGTGCCGAACGCCGGAAACTGCCGCGCGACCTCGTGATGGAGCATGAGGGCGAGCGTGGACATGGGCAGCAGCGAGCAGGCGAGGCCGACGGATTGGCGAACTCGCAATCCGCCGATTGAAGAGAACGCGATCACGCCTGTGAACTTGCCCACGAGGCGCGCGAGGGCCAGGGCCGCCCCGATGATGCCCGCCTGCAGTAGCGTATCGAGCGGCAGGCTCGCTCCCGTGATCACGAAGAGCACGACGTAGAGCGGGCGGCTGGCAGGGGCGAGGTTCACGTTGAGGAGGTCGAAGTTGCGCGCGTCGTTGCGCGTGAAGAGGCCGAACGCCAGGAGCGACAGGATCACCGAGAGCTTCAGCAGCACCGCGAGCCCCACGGCTCCGAACACCATGCCCGCGATCAGCGTGAAGTGCAGCTCCTGCGTCTTGTCGACCATCCGGGCGATGCCGCGCGCCACGCTCGCCACGAGCCAGCCCAGGAACACGGAGCCCGCGAAGAGGTACGCCGGGTGCAGCAGCGCGTTTTCCACCGCGACTTTCGTCTCGATGTGCGCCGAGGTGAGCAGGATCGTCGTGAGGATCGAGGCGAAGAGGCTGTTCAGCGCGACGAGGTTCAGCGCGCGCTCCGTCACCTGGCCCTCGGCCTTCGCGTCCTGCACGATGAGGAGTACCACGGCCGGGGAGGTCGCCATGGCGATCGAGGCCGTGATGCCCGCCACGACCGCGTTGTAGTCGAACGCCATGAGGACCGCGAATACCGCCACGAACGTGAGCAGGCTCTCCGCGAGGCCCGCGGCGGCGAGCGTCCAGTCGCGCCGCATCCAGTTGAGGTCCATGCGACGGCCCAGGTCGAAGAGCACCAGGCCCAGCGCGAGGTCCACGAAGACGCGGGCCTCCTCGAGCAAGGGCCGCATGTTGAGGGCCTGGGCGAGCGGCGCCGCCGCGAATCCCACCGCGACGTAGCCCAGGACGCGGGGCACGCGGAGGGTGCGGGCGATCTCGCCGCCCAGCATGCCCGCCACCAGCAGCGCGCCGAAGAGCAGCGGGTAGCTCAGTTCGAAAGGTAGCGCCGGAAGGAATGTGAGGTTCATTTGTGCGTTGTTCAGTAGAATTGGCGCGAGTCCCGGCCTTAGGCAATGCTCGTGCCCCAGAGTTTCTTCCAAAATACGATTGCGCTCGTCTACGATTTTGACGGCACGCTATCGCCGCAGCCGATGCAGGAATATACGGTGCTGCCCAAGATCGGGGTCGAGCCCGCGCAATTCTGGTCAATGGTAAACCGGGAAGCGCGCGAAACCGAATCCGATCCGATGCTCGTGTACATGCGCCACATCCTCGAAGCGCTCGAGCGCGAGAAGGTGGACGTGAAGCGCGAGGACTTCGCGGCCATGGCGCGCGCCATCGAGTATTTCCCCGGCGTGACATCGTGGTTCGGCCGCATGAACGCCTACGTGAAGAGGCGCTCGAAGAGCCGTGTCACGCTCCAGCACTATCTCATCTCGGCCGGGCAGAAGGAGATCCTCGACGGCGTCCCCATCCGCAAGCACTTCAAGCGCATCTACGCATCGGAGTATCACTTCAACCATCACGGTGTAGCGACCTTTCCGAAGTTCCTCGTGACCGACACGCTGAAGACGCAATTCCTGTTCCGCATCAACAAGGGCCTGGAAGCCGTCACGGAATCCATCAACGAGCACATGCCCGAGGCCGATCGCGCGATCCCCTTCCAGAACATGATCTACGTGGGCGACGGGATGACCGACGTGCCCTCGATGACCGTCACGAAGAAGAACGGCGGCCACACGGTCGCTGTGTACGACCCGAAGGGCGACAAGGGGCGCGCCACGGGCGTGAAGCTGCTGGACGCGGGCCGCGTGGACTTCGTGGCCGAAGCCGATTACCGCCCCGGATCCAAGCTTTCGCGCCGCGTGGAGCTGCTCCTCGATGCGATCGTCGCGGACATCGCCTATCGCCGCGAGGCGTTCGAGTGCCGCCTCGAAGAAAGCGCGCAACTGCGCAAGAAGGCGAAGTGAGCGCGCTCACCTTCCAGGCGCTTCGCTCGCTCGCCGATGGGCGCTTCCACTCGGGGGAGGACATCGCGCGATCGCTCAATCGCTCGCGCGCCACGCTGTCCGAGGCCCTCAAGCGCGTGCCCGACCTGGGCGTGGAGCTCTTCAGCGTCCCCGGCAAGGGCTATCGCCTGGCCGAACCCATCGAGTTCCTCGATGCGAAGGCCATCGCCCGGCGCCTCGCCATGGTCGAGCCCCGCGTGACCCTCGAGATCGTGGACGAGATCGATTCGACGAGCACGCGGCTCCTCGCCCTCGCCGCCGATGGCGCGCCGTCGGGCACGGCGCTCGCGGCGGAATGGCAGAACAGCGGGCGCGGCCGGCGCGGGCGCACGTGGATCTCGAGCCTCGGCGGCTCGCTCACGTTCTCGCTCCTCTGGCGCTTCGAGCGCGGCGCGGGCCATCTCGCGGGGCTTTCCCTCGCCGTGGGCGAAGCGGTAGCGCGGGCGCTCAAGCAATGCGGCGTGCAGCGCGTCCAGGTGAAGTGGCCCAACGACGTGGTCGCCGATTTCCGAAAACTCGCTGGGATCCTCGTGGAAACGAGCGGCGAGATGCAGGGTCCGAGCGTCGCGGTGGTGGGTGTAGGCGTCAACTACCGCCTGGGCGAACGCACGCTCGAGCACATCGACCAGCCCGTGACCGACGTGGCGCACTGCGCGAAGGAGGTCCCGTCGCGGAGCGACGTCCTCGCCGAGATCCTCGCCACGCTCGCGGTGACCCTCGACCAATTCGATCGCAGCGGCTTTGCCGCCTCGCGCGAGGCGTGGCGGGCGCTGCACGCGTACCAGGGGCGGCGCGTGCGCGTCTTCCCGGCCCACGAGGCCGCCTTCGACGGCGAGGTGGTCGATGTCGCTCCCGACGGCGCGCTCGTGGTCTCGACTTCCGAGGGGCGCACGGTGAACCTCGCTTCCGCAGAGATCTCGTTGCGCACTCGATGAGCGACGCCGACGACGCCATCCTCGCGATCGACGCCGGCAATACGCGCATCAAGTGGGCCGTGCACGACGGCCATGCGTGGAGCGCCCCGGGTGCCATCGCCACGAGCGAATCCGCGTCGCTCTACGAGTCCATGCGACCGGCGTTGCCCGTGGATCGCGCGGTCGCCTGCAACGTGGCGGGCGCCGAGGTGCGCGCGCGCATCGAGGATGCCTGCCGGAGCGCTGGCATCGAAGTCGACGTGATCGCCTCGCAGCACTCGCAGCTCGGCGTGACGAGCGGCTATCGCGAACCCTCGCAGCTCGGCGCCGACCGGTGGGCCGCGCTCGTCGCCGCGCATCGCGGATACCCGGGGCACAAGCTCGTGGTGAACGCGGGCACCGCGCTCACGATCGACGCGCTCGCCGCCGACGGATATTTCATGGGCGGCCTCATCGTGCCGGGGCCCGCGCTCATGCGCCGCTCGCTCGACCTGGGAACCGCGGGACTGCGCCTCGCCGACGGCCACATGCGCGAGTTTCCCCAGGACACGGCCGATGCGATCACGAGCGGCTCGATCCAGGCGAGCATCGGGGCGATCGCGCGCCTGGGCTTCGAGATGTCCGCCCGCGACTGCCCCGTGAGCCGTATCATCCTGTCCGGGGGCGCCGCGGGGGAGATCGCCGCGTGGCTCCCGTACCCCGCGATCCTCCAGGACAACCTCGTGCTCGACGGACTCATCGCCATCGCCCGAGGGGTCAGAGCCCTTTAAGTCGAAAAAGGGCTCTGACCCCACCAATGTTCCGCTTCCTCTTTTTTCTCCTGCTGCTCGCCGCGGGCGGTCTTGCGGCCCACCTCTGGCTCACGGCTTCCACCGAGAAGCCCGATTTCTCCACGCGCGAGAAGAATCGCGACGAGGTTCGCATCGTGGCAGTCACGCCTCCGCCCGACGCGGCACGCGACAACGCGGAAGCCCAACGCGCGATGCAGGACCTCGCGGGCGCCGCGTGCGTGGAATTCGCGGGCATCGCCGCGGCCGATGCGCCGCGTGCGCGCACCGCGTTCGCCGCGCTCGCCCTGGGCGACCGGCTCTCGGAGCGCCGCGTCGAGGAGATCTCGCGGCACTGGGTCTTCATTGCGCCGGTGAGCGACCGCAAGGCCGCGGAGAACACCATGGCGCAACTGAAGCGCCAGGGCGTGAGCGACGTCTCGATGCGGCCCGACAACTCCATCTCGCTCGGCGTCTTCTCCACCGAGGATGCCGCGGCGCGCTTCCTCACGTCGGTACAGGCCAAGGGCGTGAAGAACGCCGAGGCCGGACCCTTCGTGCGCGAGCTTCGCGAGATCGCGATGATCGTGCGCGATCCCGACACCGAGACCGTGGCTCGCCTCACGATCCTGCAGCGGGACTACCCGGGCACGAACCTGCGCGCGGTGCCGTGCCCGGCACCAATTCCGGCACCCGCGGCACCCGCGAAACAATGACGCAAGACTTACCCTGTAAAATGGCCTCTTTTTGGCCCGCGCCGCCGCCCATGAGACGCATCCTGCTTCTGTTCGCTGCCGGCATCGCGATCGCCCTCGCGATGCCCGCGGCCGCCCAGACGCTCTATGCGGTCAGCGTACGCACGTATTCCGACCCGGGATACCACGGTGTCGAGGGCAACCTCTACACGGTCGATCCGGAGACGGCGTCCACGAACCTCGTGACATCGCTCAACGTCTCGGGCAAGACCCCGGTGGGCCTGGACGGCCTCGCGATCCATCCGCGCACCGGGGTCTTCTACGGCATCACGGCGCCCACGTCCGCGGTGATCCCGCGCACGCTCGTGATCCTCGATCCCGCCACGGGCAACGTGACGCCGGTCGGGGAGTTGAGTCAGATCGGCTCCGACATCGGCTTCGATCCCGACGGCACGCTCTACATGTGGCTTCCCCAGACACGCCAGCTCGGGACCGTGAACCTCGACAACGGGCAGGTGACGCCGCGCGGCGCTCCCATCGAGCGCGGCGCCGCCAAGGGCGGATTCGCGCTGACCGGCGGCGGAAAGGCCTACGTCGCGGGCACGGGCGGCGCGGGAACGCTCGACGTCATCGACATGACTACCGGTACGATCGCGATCGGTCCCGCCATCACGGGCGCGCCCTTTCCCGATCTCATCAACGGCCTCGCATACTCCAAGGGCGTGCTCTACGGCATCAACACGAGCTTCGGCCGCTCGACGCAGGCGGACCTCATCACGATCGACCCCGTCACGGGAAAGGTCACCAATATCGGCGCGCTCCCCAACGACACGGACGCGCTCACCTTCGGACCTTCGACCGAACCCAAGGACATGGCGGCGAGCCTCATGGAGTGGCGCATTCCCGCGCTGGTCGCCCTGTTCGTCTTCGCGATGATCGTCATCGTGGTGGCCATGAGGCTCTCCGGCAAGAGATAACGCATGAGATACGCGGCACAAATCATCTTCGCAGCCCTGGCTGCACTCTTCGCGGCGTCGGCGACGGCGGAGATCCTCTACGCAGTGAGCGTGCGCACGTACTCGGATCCGGGCTACCACGGGGTCGAGGGCAACCTCTACATCGTGGATCCCGAAACCGCGGCCAGCACGCTCGTGGCCCCGCTCATGATCGCGGGCAAGACGCCCATCGGGTTGCGAGGCCTCGCGATCCACCCGCGTACCGGCATCTTCTACGGGATCACCTCTCCCAACGCCTCGAACAGCCCGCGCTCGCTGGTCACGGTCGATCCGCAGACGGGCAGCGTCACGCCCGTGGGCGACATGGGCTACGGGGCCTCGGACCTCGACTTCAACGCCGACGGAACACTTTACGCATGGGTGCCCGAGACTCGCCAGGTGGGAACCGTGAACCTCGACACGGGCGCGATCACGCTCGTGGGGCAGCCGCTGGAGCGCGGCGCGTTGAAGGGCAGCGTCGCCTTCGTCGACAAGGCGCACGCGCTCGTCGCCGGCACGGGCGGCAACGGCACCCTCGATACGATCGATCTCGTGAACGGCAAGGTCACCGTGGGCCCGGCGCTCACGGGCGCGCCCTTCCCCGATTTCGTCGGCGGCCTCGCGTTCTCGCCCAAGGGCGTGCTCTACGCGATCAACTCGAGCCTCGGGCGCGGCGTGCAGGCGAATCTCATCACGATCGATCCGCAGACCGGCAAGATCACCAATCTCGGCGCGCTGCCCAACGATACGGAGTCGCTCGGCTTCGGGCCGGGCGTCGAGCACAAGGACATGCTCGAGGGCCTCATGCAGTGGCGCTTGCCGTTGATGATCGCGCTCGTCGTCTTCGCCGTCGTGATGCTCGTCGTCCTGGGTCGACCGGCCAAGCCGCAGAAATGACGTTCCAGCGCGCGGCCTTGGGCGGCGCGCTCGCCGCGCTCCTCGCGATTTGCGCCGGCTGCTCCGTCCTCGATCCGCACAACCTCATCGGGCGCCAGCTGGGCGAGGCTTCTCCGTCAGTGTCTCCGTTCGATCCTCCCGGATCGCAACCGAAGCTGGGGACCGGGGCGCGCGAACGCGCGCTCGATTTCGTGTGGAAGACGATCCGCGACCACTACGTGGATCCGGCGCTCAAGGGCCTGGACTGGAACGCGGTGCGCGAGAAGTACCGGCCCCTCGCGATCGCTGCACCCGACGATGAAGCGTTCTGGGACGTGCTCGATCGCATGACGGGCGAGCTGAGGGACGCCCATACGCGGGTCGAGTCGCCCAAGCGCGTCGCCCTTCGCTTGCGTGACGAGGCGGTCACGCTGGGATTCTCGTTCGTGAAGATCGGCGACAGGCTCATCGTCTCCTCGGTGTACCCCGAGTCCGATGCCTGGTGGGCCGGAGTGCGGCCGGGCATGACGCTCGTCTCGATTGCCGGCGAGCCCGCGATGAGCGCCTATGCGAAAGCGATGGCCGAAACGCGCAACGATTCCACCGAGCGCTCGCGCCACTTCCGCGTCGTGCGCAAGATCGTCGCGGGAGAAGCGGGAACGAAAGTGGCGCTCGCGTTCCAACGCGGCGACGGCAGCCCCCTCGAGGTGACCCTCGCGCGAGGCACGCTCCAGTTCCCTCCGCACGGAGAGCATCGCGTCCTGCCGTCGGGATACGGGTACATCCACTTCACGCAGTGGACCTTCTCGCTGGGCCTTCGCGCCGACGAGGCGGTGAGGAAGCTCAAGGACACGCCGGGCCTCATCATCGACTTGAGGAGCAACCCCGGCGGCAATGCGGAATCCGTGAACGAGTTGCTGCAGCGCTTCTTTCCCCATCGCACGGAGCTGGGCCACGTGATCACGCGCGACGGCCGGCCCGTGTCGCTTTTCTTCGGCGCGGTCCCGATCGTGAGGCTCAACCGGGTGGCCGAGGGCGAGAGCGATGCATACACGGGTCCGGTCGTGATCCTCATGAACGCCGGCAGCGCGAGTGCGAGCGAGCTCTTCGCTTCCGCGATGCAGGCCGTGGGGCGCGCCCGGATCGTCGGCCAGCAAAGCTGCGGCTGCCTGCTCGGGTTCCTCGGCTACGCGCACATCCCCGGCGGCGGCGAGCTCGCCTACAGCGAAGTCGGCTTCACGACGGCCAACGGCAGCCGCGTGGAGGGCGAGGGCGTGACTCCCGACCTCGTCGTGCCGCTCACCTTGAGCGACCTGCAACTCGGCCGCGATCGCCCGCTCGAGGAAGCGCAGGCCCTCATCGCCACGATGAAGCCCTGGGACCGGTGATTGGCCGAGATCGCTGAGTCGCCTTCGCTCAACCCCGGTGTCGCGCGCCGCGAAGTGTTCGCGTGGGCGATGTACGACTTCGCGAACTCGGGCTACACGACGGTCGTGCTCACGGCCGTCTTCAACGCGTACTTCGTCTCGGTGATCGCGGGCAATGCCGAGTGGGCCACGTTCGCGTGGACCGCGGCGCTCTCGATCTCGTATGCGGTCGTGATGGTGATCGGTCCGGTGCTGGGCGCGTCCGCCGATGCGCACGCCTCGAAGAAACGGCAGCTCGCGATCTCGACCATCGTCTGCATCGTCGGGACGATTGCGCTCGCATGGACAGGCCCCGGCACCGTCGCGTTCGCCGTCGTGTGCATCGTGATCTCCAACGTCGCCTATTCGATGGGCGAGAACCTCACGGCGGCGTTCCTTCCCGAGCTCGCGCGTCCCGAAGCGCTGGGGCGCGTGTCGGGATGGGGATGGAGCTGGGGATACTTCGGCGGCATCGCGGCGCTCGGGGCCTGCCTCGCCTGGGTGATGACGGCCGATGCGCGCGGCTCCACGCCGAGCGACGCGGTGGCGGGCACGCTGATCATCACGTCGGCCATCTATGGTCTTGCCGCTTTGCCCACGTTCCTGTGGCTGAAGGAGCGCGCCAAGCCCAGCGGCGCGCCGGGTACCGGTGTCGCGCTCGAGCGGTTGATGCAGACGGCGCGCGACGCGCGGCGCTACACGGACCTCCTCCTCGTCTTCGCGTGCGGCGTCTTCTACCAGGCGGGCGTCGCCACGGTCATCGCGCTCGCCGCGATCTACGCCGAGCAGGTGATGGGATTCAAGACGCAGGACACGATCGTGCTCATTCTCGTCGTGAACGTGACCGCGGCCGTGGGCGCCTTCGGGTTCGGCTACGCGCAGGATCACATCGGCAAGACCATGGCGCTTCGCGTGACAATCGTGGGCTGGGTCGGAATGGTGGTGATCGCGTATTTCTCCGAGACGCGCGCGTCGTTCTGGATCGCGGCGAACCTCGCGGGGCTGTGCATGGGATCGAGCCAGTCGGCGGGGCGCGCGCTCGTCGCGTATCTGTCGCCCGCCGGTCGGAGCGCCGAGTTCTTCGGGCTGTGGGGTGTCGCGGTGCGCCTTGCGGCGATCCTGGGTCCCCTCACCTATGGCGCCGTCACGTGGATCACCTCGGGCAACCATCGCCTGGCGATCCTGCTCACGGGCGTATTCTTCCTCGTGGCGCTCGCGATCCTCGCGTTCATGGACGAACAGCGCGGGCGCTCGCAAGTCGAATGACGATGAAGATTCCGGCACTCTTTCTTTCGCACGGCGCACCGACATTGGCAGTCCAGGAGACGGCCGAGACGCGCGCCTGGGCGGCGCTCGCGCGCGAGTTGCCGAGGCCTCGCGAAATCCTCGTGATCTCGGCGCACTGGGACACGGATTCCCCCGCGGTGAGTACCGCGGCACGGCCCGGCACCATCCACGACTTCTATGGATTCCCGCGCGAGCTCTACCAGCAGCGCTACCCCGCGCCCGGCGCGCCGCACTTGGGCGAGCGCGCCGCGAAGCTGCTCACGGACGCGGGAATCGGCTGCGACGTCGATCGCAAACGCGGGCTCGACCATGGCGCGTGGGTTCCGCTCAAGTGGATGTATCCCGCGGCCGACATTCCCGTCACGCAGCTCGCGGTGCAATCGACGCGTGGGCCGCGCCACAACTACGCAGTGGGCCAGGCGCTCGCGCCGCTTCGCGACGACGGCGTTCTCATCTTCGCCTCGGGCGGCATCGTGCACAACCTTCGCGAGATCCAGTGGAACGGCAACACTGTCGTGCCGTGGGCGCGCGATTTCAACGACTGGATGGCCGAGCGCCTCGCGGGTGGAAGGATCGAGGAGCTGCTCGATTACCGCAGCCTCGCGCCCACCGCGGAGCGCGCCCATCCCACCGACGAGCACCTCGAGCCCATCTTCGTCGGCCTGGGCGCCGGCGGCTTCCCCGCCAAGCGCATCGAGCTTGGAATCACCATGGGGACCCTGGGGATGGACGGGTATTTGTTCGGGTGATTCGTCGCCCCCGCGAAGGCGGGGCCCAGCCGGAACGCGTGAGCTCTTTTGGCCGGATTCCCGTCTTCACGGGAATGACGCTTTGAACAAATCCGGCCGGTCGGTGATGAGCCCGTCGACTCCGAGCTCGACCATTCGCTTCATTTCCTTCGGGTCGTTCACGGTCCACACGACGACGGCGATCCCGAGGGCGTGCGCTTCCTTCACCTTCGCTTCGTCGATGTCGCGGTAGAACGGCGACCAGATCGCGCCGCCCGCGGCCTTCACCATGCGCGGCACGGAACCAGTCTCGCGCAGCTGCACACCCGCGGTCCACGGCGAGTCCTGGCACTGCGCGGGGTCCACGGCCGGAGAACCTGCGGCGGGACCGGTGCAGACGTTGTCGCCCCACTTCTGCTGCGACGTGAGGTACACGGTGGGAATCCCGGGCGCCATGGCTTGCGCGATCGCGAGCGTTCGCCAATCGAACGACTGCAGCGTCGAGCGGCGGGCCATTCCTCCGGCACGGATCTCCTCGATCACGAGGCGCGTGAGCTCCTCGGGCCCGGGCGTCTCATCGGGAGCGAGCGGCGAAATCTTGGTCTCGATGTTGAAGCGCACCCGGCGATCGCCCGCGCGCCGCACCATCGCGAAGAGATCGGCAAGCCGCGGCATGTGCGTGCCGTCCATGGGCACCTGGTCGGGGAATTGCTTCGCGTACTTGCTCGCCGGGTCGATGCGTCCCACGTCGTAGCGGGAGAGCTCCTCGAACGTGAGGGCATGGATCGGCGGCCCGGCCTTGGCGATCCAGCGCCCGTCGGGGCCGCGCGTGATGTCGGGATTCAGTGACGTGTTGTGCGAGATCACCACGACCCCGTCGCGCGTGACGTTGGTGTCGAGCTCGAGCGTGTCGACGCCGATTTCGAGCGCCTTCGCGAACGCGGGGAGCGTGTTTTCCGGCGCCAGGCCGCGCGTTCCGCGGTGGCCCTCGAGGTCGAAGCGTGTCGCGCAGCCGGCGAGGACCGCCGCGAGCGCCAGTGGTAGGAGAATCCGGGTCATCGGCGCATTATTGCGCGATCCGCCGCAAAGCCGGATCATTGGCGCCCATGGCAACGTCCAAGAAGAGCCTGTACGAGATCCTGGGGGTCCCGCGCGACGCGATGGACCTGGACATCGGCCTCGCCCACGCGAACCGGGTGAAGGAGCTGCAGCGCGCGGTGCCGCCGGACCCGGGCGCGCAGGTGCTGCTCCACGAAGCCTTCGAGGTCCTCTCGAATGCGAAGAGGCGCGCCGCCTATGACGCATCGCTCCTCACCGCGGCGGAGAAGGCCGCGGCCAAGGAGCAGGCGCAGTCGCCGGACCTCGTGCTCGAAACCGACGAGGAGACCGGGAATCCCGCGAAGAAATGGATCGGTCCCGCGATCGGCGCCGTGCTCGCCATCGTGGTGATCGGATACTTCCTGATGCGCGGCCATGACGTTCCGCCGCCTCCGCCCGTCGTGCAGGCGCCTCCACCGCCGCCGCCACCTCCGGCTCCCAAGCCGCTCACCGTCGCGCAGGTGATTCCGCTCGCGATGAAATCGGCCGGCCGCGTCATGAGCTACACGATGTCCGGGACCGCGGCGCCGCTCGGGCTGGCACTGTCCGTGGAGCCCGGCACGATGGTGACCACGTGCCACGGCATTCCCGCCGGTTCGCAGATCGTCGTGAAGATGGGCCCCGAATCGCACTCGGCCACGCTCGACGTGACCGACGAGATCCTCGATCTTTGCCGCTTCATGGTGGCGGGACTCGCGGGTCCGCCGTTCGCGATTGCACCCGAGGAGCCCAGGGCGGGCGACGCGGTCTTCGTGGTCGGGGCCAACGCAGCAGGAGACCTCGCCATCACCCAATCCACCGTGAAGAATCTCGTCGCGACGCCGGGCGGCAAGGTGCTCGAGCTCTCCACACCCGTGGCCCAAGGCCAGAGCGGCGGCGCCGTGCTCGACACGTTCGGCCGCCTCGTGGGCATCACGACCACGCCGCACAAGTACGGCAACGGCCTCAACGTCGCGATGCCCGCCTCGTGGCTCGCGCAGATGCGCACGCGCAACGCAGCGGCGAAATAATTCCTTCGGGGACAGACCCCGAGCGCGTCGCGCGTTAGGGGTCTGTCCCCAAGTCTCCGCCAGGGATCTCGGCGCGCGAGGCCGCGAACCGATAAAGCGTCGGCAGCACGAAGAGCGTGAGCCCCGTCGCGGTGATGAGGCCGCCGATCACGACGATCGCGAGCGGGCGTTGCGTCTCCGAGCCGATGGCTCGTGAAAGCGCCATGGGCAACAGGCCCAGCATCGCGAGCATCGCCGTCATGAGCACCGTGCGAAGCCGGACCAGCGAGCCCTTGATCACCGCCTCTTCCGGCGAAAGGCCCTCCACCTGGAGCTGGTTGAAATGGGTCACCATCACCACTCCATTCAGCACCGCCTGGCCGAAGAGCGCGATGAAGCCGATCGCCGCCGAAACCGAAAGCGGGATTCCCGTGATCCAGAGCGCGAGGATGCCGCCGATCAGCGCGAACGGGATGTTGCAGATGATGAGGAGCGCGCTGCGGAACGAGCCGAACGCATCGACGAGCAGCAGGAAGATGAGCCCGATCGACAGCGGCACGATCCACGACAGGCGCTTCATCGCGCGCTCCTGGTTCTCGAACTCTCCCGACCAGCCGATCTCGTCGCCCACCGCGAGCTTCACCCGCGCGTCCACGCGCTCCTTCATGTCCTTCACGACGCTGCCCATGTCGCGATCGCGGATGAATACGCCGATCGAGATCACGCGCCGCCCGTTCTCGCGCGCGATGTCCTGCGCCCCCGAGATCATGCGGAAGCGCGCGAGCTGCTGAAGCGGGACCTGCGCGCCGTCGGGAGAAGCGACCAGCAGCTTCGGAAGGTTCGCGAGCTCCCGCTCGGCGGGCTTCAAGCGCACGACGACGCTGAAGTGCCGCTCGCCCTCCCAGAGCTCGGAAGTGGATTTTCCAGCGAGAGCTGTCTCGATCAGGTCCTGCACGTCGCCCACGTTGATGCCGTAGCGCGATGCGGCGGCCCGATCGATGTCCACGATGTATTGCGGCAGCGTGCCGTCGCGATCGATGAACGCGCGCGCCACGCCCGGCACGTCGCCGATCGCCTTCAGGATCTCGTGGCCCTCGGCGTTGATCTGGTCCAGGTCGTCGCCGCGCACCTTGATCACGATCTGGCCGTCCACCTGCGAGATGCTTTCCAGCACGTTGTCGCGGATGGGCTGGTCGAACGAAGGCTCCATGCCCGGGATCGCCGAGACGGCGGCGTCCATTTCCTCGACGAGGTCGTCCTTCGTCTTGCCCGGCCGCCATTGCGATTCCGGGACGAAGTCCACGTAGAGCTCGCTGGAATTGAAGATCTTCGGATCGGTTCCGTCGTCGGGACGGCCCACCTTGGAGATCACCGTGTTCACCTCGGGCACGGTGTGCAGGGCCTTGCGCACGGCATGCATTTGCTCCATCGCCTCGTCGGGCGAGACCGACGGCGGCAGCATCAGGTTCACCCACGTCGTGCCTTCGTTGAGCTCCGGGAGGAACTCGCTTCCCAGCCGCGTGCTCATGGCGAGCGCGACGGCGAGCGAGACGAGGGCCACCGTGAGCACGCGCTTGGGATGCGCGACCGCCTTGCGAAGCAGCGGCTCGTAGCGGGATTTGAGCCACTCCACGAGGCGGTTGTCGCCGTGCGGAACGTTCTTCTTCAGCAGCCGCGCGCAAAGCAGCGGCACGAGCGTGAGCGACACGATGAGCGAGCCCACCAGCGCCGAGGTCACGGTCCACGCCATGGGCGAGAAGATGCGTCCCTCGTGGCGCTGCAGCGTGAAGATGGGAATGTGCGCGGCAATGATGATGATCATGGAGAACACAGTCGGCCGCCCCACCTCGTAGGCCGCCTCGATCACCTCGCGATAGCGGATGGGCGCTTTCTCCAGTTTCTCCGGATCGAGCTGCCCCAGCCGCCGCACGATGTTCTCCACGACGATCACCGCGCCGTCCACGATGATCCCGAAGTCCATGGCGCCCAGCGAGAGGAGGTTCGCGGGGATGCCCACCAACGTGAGGCCGAGGAACGTGCCGACGAGCGAGAGCGGGATCACGGCGGCGACGATCAATGCCGCGCGCAGGTTGCCGAGGAAGATGAACAGCACGAGCATCACCAGCATCGCGCCCTCGGTGAGGTTCGTGAACACAGTCTTCAGCGTCTTCGCGATGAGCCACGAGCGGTCGTAGTAGGGAACGATCGCCACACCCTTCGGAAGCACTTTCTCGTTCACGTAGGCGATCTTTTCCTTCAGTCCCTCGAGCACGCGCGACGGGTTCTCGCCCTTCCGCATGATCACGATGCCGTTCACGATGTCGTCGGCGTCGTCCTGTCCGCACAGGCCCTGCGGCGGCGCGGAGCCCACGCGGACCTCGGCGATGTCCTTCACGAGGATCGGTGTGCCCTTGTTCTCGGCCACCACGACCTGGCCGATGTCCGCGGGCGTGCGGAAGCTGCCGAGGCTTCGCACGAGGAACTGCTGGCGCCCCTGCGTGACGGAGCCGCCGCCCGCGTTGGCGTTGGCGCGCGACAGTGCCGTGAAAAGCTGCGAGAGCGTGATCTTGTAGTCGCGAAGCTTGGCGAGATCGGGATTGACCTCGTACTGCTTCTCGGTGCCGCCCATGGTGACGATGTCGGCCACGCCCTGCACGAGGCGAAGCTGTTTCTCCACGACCCAATCCTGGAGGGTGCGCAGTTGTTGCGGCGTGAGCGCATCGCCACGCAGGCGGAAGCGGAAGATCTCGCCGATCGCCGTCGAAAGCGGCGCGATATCGGGTGTTACGCCCGGCGGCAGATCGACGTTGCGCATCCGCTCGATCACCTGCTGGCGCACGACCTGGTCGGTCGGCTTGTCGTTGAACGTGAGGATGATGAACGAGAGCCCGAACTGCGTGTGCGAGAACGAGCGCACCACGTTCGGCACCGACGAGAGCGCGGTCTCGATGGGGATCGTGACCTGCTTCTCGACTTCCTCCGCCGCGCGCCCCGGATAGAGCGCGATCACGTTCACCTGCGTGTCGGAGACGTCGGGGAAAGCTTCCACGGGCAAGGCGTAGAAGGCGATGATGCCGCCCACCACGAAGATCGCGATGCCGAGGAAGACGAAGAGCGGCTGCCGCAGCGAAAACGAGACGATGCGGCGGATCATCTACTGGTTCGCGGTCTTTTCGCCCTGGGGCGGCGCGTTGGCGAGGATCTGGTCGAGGAGGAGGTTGCCGGCGACAACGACCTCCTCGCCTTCCTTGAGGCCCGCATGCACCGTGACGCGACCGTCGACCTCGCGGCCGACCTTGACGGCGCGCCGCGTGAACGTGTCCGGCGCCGTGCGCACGAACACATAGCTCCTCACTCCGGACAAGTACACGGCCTTGGTACTCACCGTGGGAAATTCACCCTTCGGGATGCGGATGCGCGCCTGCACGTACATCTCGCCCTTCAGCGCGCGATTCGGATTCGGCACGCTGCCGCGCAGCTTGAGCGTGCGCGTGTTCGGATCGACGAAGTCGGATATCTGGCGAAGCTCGCCCGGGAACGATTCGTCGGGAAACTGGTTGCTCGAGATCACGAGCGGCATTCCGGCCTTGAGGCTCGCGAGATCCGCCTCACCCGCGTCGATCGAGACCCAGAGGCGCGTGGGATCGGTGATCACGAAGAGCGGCGCGCCGGGCTGGTCGGGACGAAGCTCCTGGCCGGGATTCAAGTTTCGCTCGACCACCACGCCGGCGGTGGGGCTTTTCAGGATGAACATGTTGCCGCCCGAGACCCCGTGTCCGTAGGCCGAGAGGCGCCCGACAGCGCGATCGGCTTCGGCGCGCGCGCTCTGCTCGTCGGCCTGCGCCTGCTCCAGATCCTTCGCGCTCGTCACGCCATGGGCATTCAATTCCTTCTGGCGCTCGAGAGCCTGCGTGGCCAACGCCATCGCCGCCTGCGCCTTTCGCGCATCGGCCTGCGCCTGCCCGAAATCGGGAGAGCTCAACTCCGCGAGCGGCGAACCGGGCGACACGGCGTCATCCGGCCGCGCCATCATTCGCGTGACTCGGCCGGCGAACGGCGGGAACACGCGCACCGTGCGCTCCTCGTCCCACGTGAGGCGGGCGGGCAGCACGAGGTCCTGATCGACCGGCGCCTCGACTTTCTCGGTCGCAAGGCGTGCCACGGCGGATGCCGCTTCCTTCGGGAAGACGACCGAATCGCCGCGCACCGTGGGGCTCGCCTCGGCGGGCGTTTCCCCGTGGCCGCAACCGATGAGGAGGAACAACGAGGCCAGCACGCAAACGGCGAAGACCAGCGCGTAGAGCGCGCCGAGGGAAGCGTGGGTCTTCGCGCTCATCGCGGCGCCTCGAACGTCTCGCGTGCCGCTTCGCGCCGCGCCCACGCCTTCGCGGAATCGGCGCTCGCCTGCACTTCGTCGAGCTCCACGGCCTTGAGCGAACGGCGCGCATCGAGGAGATCCAGCACGCTCGTGGCGCCGCGCGCGTAGGCGAATTCGGCGCCCTCGGCGACATCGCGCGCGAGGGGCCGCACCTCGGCCTCGACGCGCTCGAGACGTTCCCGGGCCGCGCGCCAATCGGTCTCGGCAAGCTTCGCCTCGGCCTCCGATGACGCCTGCGCGCGCGCGAATGCGGCCTTCGCGGTCTCGAAATCGGCAGCCGCGCGCTCGGCCTCGCCCTCGTTCGCGTGGCGCACGTGCAGCGGCACCGAGACGGAGAACATGTACGAGATCCCCGTTCCCTGCATGTTCGTTTCCGACGTCGGCCAATGATCGGCCTGGAGCCCCAACGTCACGTCACGCGTGGCGATGCTCCGCGCGAGCTCCCGACCCGCGAGCGCCGCATCCACGCGCAGCCTCGCGGCCGCCACGTCGGGACGATCGCCTTTCAGCGTGGGGGATTCCTCGCCCTTGGGCCATTCGATGCGAACGTCGAGCGTCGATGCGGCCGATTCCATGCCCAGCGACTTCGCCAGGTCGAGGCGGGAGCGCTCGCGATCCGATTGCGCCTGGCGCGCATCGTTGGCGGCGCGCGCAGCGTCGAGGCGAAAGCGATTGGCTTCGGCGCGCGAGACCTCGCCCGCTTTCATTCGCTGCGACGACGCATCGGCCGATTGCGCCGAGAGATCGCGGAAGTCGAGCTGCAGTCGCACGCGCTCCTGGGCGGCCGACAAGTCGAAGAACGCGGTGCGCATCGCGAGGCGTTGTTGCCGCACCTGCTCGGCCACGTCTGCCTTCGCCGCGTCGAGCGAGGCCTGCGCCTGCGCCATGCGCAGCTCCGCCTTGTTGCCGCGCTCGATCAACTGGTCGATGCGCGCGGCGCTGTCGAATGTCTTCCCGCGGAGGGGGCCGGCACCGACGCCGGCGGAGGGATTCACGTTCGAGGCTTCCAGTGTCAGCGTCGGGTTGGGACGCTGCGACGCCGTTCGCAAGTCGGCTTCGGCTGCGGCGACCGCGAGCCGCGCGGCGATGACGTCGCGATTGCAATCGGAAAGCCGTTTCTCCGCCACGAGGAGGGACAGCGGTGGCGGCGGGGGCAGTGCGCACTCGCCATCAGCAGCGTGCGCGGGGGAGGATTCCGCGCACCAGACGAGGACTCCCACCGCCAGCCAAAGGATGATGCATCTCATGCATGGCGGAGAAACGGGGAAACGGAAACGGAATATGCACCATCAACCTTGCGTGAAGCCTTCCCCATTCTTGCGGACTTAGCCGTATGATTTGCAAACCATGAGAGTGCTCATCGTTGAAGACGACCCCATCCTGGCCAACGGCCTCACCGAAACGCTGAGGCGCGAAGGCTTCGTGGCCGACGCGGTGACGAGCGCGGAGGCGGCCGATGCCGCGCTCAAGGTCACCGACATCGACCTCGTGATCCTCGACATCGGCCTGCCGCGCATCGACGGCTTCACGTGGCTGAAGCGCCACCGCGCGCACGGCGGCGAGCAATCGGTCCTGGTGCTCACCGCGCGCGACGCCGTAGGCGATCGCGTGCACGGGCTCACGCTCGGCGCCGACGACTATCTCGTGAAGCCCTTCGCGACGGAGGAGCTGATCGCGCGCGTCGGCGCATTGGCGCGCCGCGGCCGCGCGGTGAAGGCGCGGCTGATCGAGCACGGACCGCTCACCGTCGATCTCGCGAGGAAGCGCGCCCTGGTGAACGGCGCGCCGCTCGACCTTTCGCAGCGCGAGTTCTCGATCCTCACGCACCTCTTCTCGAACATCGAGGCCATCGTCGCCAAGGACAAGATCGCGAGCGCGATCGCATCCTGGGACGAGCACATGTCCGCGAACGCGATCGAGGTCCACATCTCGCGGTTGCGCGCGAAGCTGGAGCCCGCGGGGATCAAGATCCGCACGATCCGCGGGCTCGGCTACCTGGTCGAGGCCTGGAAGGGTGAGAAGCCTTAGGCAGCACCTGCTGCTGTGGCTGCTGCCGCCGCTGCTCACCGTCGGCGCGGTAGCCACGACCGGCGCGTACTTCTTCATGGAAAGCCGGCTTACCGCGGCCTATGACCTGGACCTCGGCGACATCGCGCGCACGATCGTCCCGTACGTCCACATGTCCGACGGCAGGCCCGTGCTCAATTTCGACCGGCAGGCCGATGCGGTGCTGCGTGCCGACAGCACGGACCAGATCTACTACTCCGTGCTCGACCGCGGCGGCAAGCTGATCGCCGGCGAGCACGATCTGCCCCATCCACCGATCGCCGCCGGCAGCGCGCTGAGATTCTGGGACGACGTGCACCTGGGCCAGAACATCCGCGCAGTTACGCTCACGGCGATCATCGAGGGCCAGTCGGTGCAGATCGTCGCGGCGGAGACCACGCGCAAGCGCGACATCGCGCGCCACGAAATCCTGCTCTCGGCGGCGATCCCGACGACGCTGCTCTCGCTCGCGGCGATCTTCGCCGTGGTGCTCGGCGTTCGCGCGGGTCTGGGTCCCGTCGAGCGCCTGCGCCGCGAGGTGCAATCGCGTTCGCACGTGGACTTGAGCCCGGTCACCGAGACCGACACCGCCGACGAGCTTCGCCCGCTCGTGCACGAGCTGAACGGGATGCTCTCGCGCCTCGATGCCGCGCAAAAGGCGCAAACGCGCTTCATCGCCAACGCGGCACACCAGCTGCGCACGCCGATCGCGGGCCTCGTGACGCAACTGGATCTTGTGAGGCACAGCGACGCCGAGCAACGTAACGCGCACCTCACCCATGCACGGGAGAGTGCCGCGCGGCTCGCGCGCCTCGCGCAGCAGATCCTTTCGCTCGCCGCGGCCGACCCGGTCTCGAATCCCGAGGTCCCCGAGAACCGCTGCGACCTCGCCGACATCGTGAAGGACAATGCCGACGTGTGGCTGCGGCGCGTGAGGCCGCGCAACGTCGAGCTTGAATTCGACCTCGCGCCCGCGCGCATCAAGGGCAACGCCATGCTCGTGGGCGAGCTCGCTTCGAACTTGGTCGACAATGCCGCGCGCTACGGCGCGAAGACGGTGCGCGTGGTGACGCGCAATGGGGATGGCGGCTCCGTGCTCGAGGTGGTCGACGACGGCCCCGGCATTCCAGTCGAAGCGCGCGCACGGATCTTCGAGCGCTTCCGTCGCCTCGACAACGAAAGCACCGAAGGAAGCGGGCTCGGCCTCGCCATCGTGAACGAGATCGCGCAGCGCCACCGCGCCAAGATCGCCGTGAACGACGGCGACGAGGGCAAGGGCGCGCGGGTGAGCGTCTCCTTCCCCGCGGCGGCGTGACGAATTACTTAGGGGACAGACCCCTAAGCCGATGAGCCTTAGGGGTCTGTCCCCGAACTAGTTGTCTTGGAATCGTCACGGCGTTAGGGTTTGCTTGCGCTTCCGCCGGGGGAGCCGGCGAGTCCGACAAGAACGAGAAGAGGTATGCGCAGGGAGGCTATCGCAATTTTCGCTGCGAGCGTGGCGCTGCATGCCGCGCCCGCCGGGGCCGCGCGCCCGATGTACACGGACGACGCGCGCATCGTCGATCCGAAAAGCTGCCAGGTCGAAAGCTGGATCCGCGACAACCGCGATTCGACCGAATACTGGGCGCTGCCCGCGTGCAATCCCTTCGGCTTCTTCGAGCTCACGTATGGCGGCGCCGGCACGCGCTTCAACGGCGAGTCGATGGTGTTCACCGACAACATCCTCCAAGGCAAGACGCTCTTCAAGCCGCTCGAGCCGAACGGATGGGGTTGGGGAATCGCCGTGGGCACCGACCGCCACCTGCATCGCGACACCGCCAATGGATGGCCCGGCGACGCCTATGCGTACGTTCCGTTGAGCATCTCGTTCAACGACGACGCGCAGGTGGTGCATTTCAATGCGGGCTTCGTCAACCGCCGCGACATCGACAAGGTCGTGGGCACCTGGGGAATCGGAAGCGAGATCCAGGTTCGCGACGACCTCTTCTTCATCCCCGAGATCTACGCGAACGACCGCGGGCGGCCGTTCGTGCAGGTGGGCATGCGCTACTGGATCGTGAAGGACCGCGTGCAGATGGACGCGACCGTGGGCAACCGCCTCGACACCAGTACCGGGGACCGCTGGTTCTCGATCGGGCTTCGGCTGCTGTCTCCCCCCTTCATCCCCTAGACTAGGGGGATGCACCTCGACCTTCCGTACCTGATCGACACGTATGGGTACATCACCGTTGCGGCCGGGGCGTTCCTGGAAGGCGAGACGATCCTCGCCCTCGCGGGGCTGGCGGCCCATCGTGGTTATCTCGAGCTTTGGATCGTGATCCTGATCGCGGCGCTCTCGGGATTCGCCGGCGACCAGCTGTATTTTCTTTTGGGCCGCTATCACGGCGCGGCCATGCTCAGGCGCTTTCCCGAAATCGCCAGGCACGCGCAGAGATTCGACGAGATGCTCAGCCGGTGGCACGCGCCGCTCATCGTCGGCATACGGTTCATGTACGGCTTCCGCATCATCGGCCCCGTGCTGCTCGGCATGGGCCGCGTGAAGCACAGCACGTTCGCCCTCTACAACGCGATCGGCGCGCTCCTCTGGGCCAATCTCATCGCCGGACTGGGCTTCCTCTTCGGACAGGCGCTCGAAGCCGTGCTCCACGACTTCCGCCGCTGGGAGAAATGGGGCTTCGCCGCGGTCCTCGTGATCGGCCTGGTCGTCTGGGCCGTGGAAAAATACCGCGACAAGAAGATTACTTCGGGGACAGACCCCTTGTAATCTTGTGACAAGGGGTCTGTCCCCGAACTAGGGAAGGAAGCGCCCCAGGTTGTCGTGCAGCCACGCCTGCGCGATCTTCGCCTGGCGATGGTCGAGCAGCTTGCTGAGCTTGTTCCACTCACGCGCCGCCTCTTCGAAGAGCGGCCTCGTCTGGTCGAAGATCTCGTTCTGCTTGCGAACGAGCGCCTCGAAGTCCGGATAGTCCTTGGCGAGCTCCTTCGCGAGCGCATCCTTCACCTGCACCGCTGCGAGTCCCACGCCCAGCAACGCGCGCTTCGTCGCTCCGATCGCGAGGTCGTACTGCTTCTTCTGGTCGGGACGGATGTGCAGCTTCGCCTCGAGCCCGTCGAGCTCGGGGAAGGCTTGCGCCACGGCGCCGAAGGACAGCGCGAGGAGCAGCAGGGCGAAGGCGATACGAAAGGCGCGAATCAGAAAGGCTCCCGTACCAGCGCCATCGACCCGCTATGCCCATCGGCGGTGTACGAGAACGTCGCGCCCGTTCCACTGAACCTGAGGCTGTAGGTTCCCGCGGAAATCACATCGAGCTGCGTGGCATCGTAGCGGCCGACGATCCATGGCGAACTGGTGGTGCGATACATGTTGCCGGAGTACGTGTCGCCCGCTGCGTTCCACGTTCCGCCGGGCATGACGTACCAGAACGGATTGCCGTTCGCGTCGTACGTGTACCAGACCGGGAAGAGCGTCGTGCCCTGCTGGAGGATCGTCATGCCCCAGCCGTTCTGCGAAGTGCCGCCCCACCACAGATCCGAGTAATCGACGGCGCTCGGCGCTCCGTTGCCGAAGATCTCGCGCTCGATCACCTTGTGCCCCGGGTTCCCGTCGATCGCGTAGTCGAGTGTCGCGTTGCTCGCGTCGATGAACGTGATCGTCAGCGAGCCGCGCACGCTGCCCACCACGAATCGCGAAGGATCGTATGCGAAGTATGGCGAGCTGATCGGCTCATAGAGCGCGCCGGTGTAGCTCACGTGCGTGGCATCCCAATGCCCACCCGGCATCACGAGCCACACCGGATTGCCGTTGGCGTCGTAGATGTAGAGCGCGCCGAACAACGTGTCCACGTGTTGGATGATGCTCAATCCCCAGCCGTTCTCCACGGGCCCGCCCCACCACATGTCGGTGAGTTGCCCGACGAGCGGCGGCGGTTGCGACGAACCCGTTGCGACGACGACGAGGTCGCGGCCGCTTCGCCCGCCGTGATAGCTCACCGTCATCGCGGTGCCGTTCGCGTTCACCACCGCCCCATCGGGCACGCCCGCGAACGTCGGAAGCGGATTCTGGCTTCCGTTCGTGATCAGGGGATACGTGGTGCCGACGACGGGCGACAAGGTCGCCGGAACGTCGAGCGTCAGCGCGCATCCATCGGCGGATACGGCGCCCTGCACATTGAGGCTGCCCTGCGCGAGCGCGATCTCGAGGGGGCCTGCGCAGGAAAGCGAAGAGACGTTCTGCGTCGTCGAATCGATGACGATCGATCCGCCCGTCGAGCCGAGACGCGCGCTGGAATCGATGGCGCTGTTGGCAGCGAACAGCAACGTCGCGGGAGAATCCACGACGAGCGATCCGTTGAAGCTTCCGCTCGAGCCGTCGAGCTCGACCGTACCCGGCCCCGTGATCTCGATCGCGCCGCCGCCGGTGAGCTTGCCCGTCACCGTGATGTTCGCCTGCGCATTGACGACCTGCTGGCTCGAAATGTCGGCCGCGCCTTGAATGCGGAGCGCGCCGTTCGCATTGAGGAGGCTGCCCGGAGTGACGTTGGTCGATACCAGCGGAGCATGGAGCGTGAGAGGCCCGATCGTCGTGCCGCTCGATGCGGAGAAGATGCTGAGCGCTCCCTGTTGCATCACGACCGGGGCCGCTCCGAACGGCTTCACGCCGCTGCCGCCGAGGGACCTCGCGTTGCTCGTGACGGGGCCTGTGAGGACGTTGTTGCCGTTGAAGAACGCGGCATTTCCGCTCACGACGATCGACGTCGCGGCCGTCTGCCGCACGTTGTCGAGGATGACCTGCCCGAACGGAGCGGTGCCCGCCTGGATCTGCACGCTGCCGCCGGAGAAGGTGGTGAGTCCCTGCAGGAACTTGAGCTGCGGCCCCGGGGACTGCGTCGCCGCGACCGAGATGACGGCGCTCGCCGCGGCGAACGTCACGCCGGTCGAGAGCGTGAAGTTCCCGCCCGTGGAAGACGTGACGGTGGCGGGCGAAGCCCCGGTCAGGGTGACCAGGTTTCCGGAGAGGGAATAGGTAATCTCTCCCGAGAAATCGATGCCGACAATGGTGACGGGAGTGTCGACGACCACGAAGGACGACGACCCCAAACCCGTGAACGCGGCGCGATCGGCCGAGGTTGGAACGACCCCGCCCTGCCAGTTCCCCGCGTCCGACCAATGGTTGGTCGCACCGGCGCCGGTCCACGTCGGGACGGCCGCGCCCGCGGGGTGAACCACCGCAAAGGCGAACAGGAAAGTGCCGATTAACGCTCGAAACATCACGAAAGCTTAACATTCACGGCAAAATAGAGGGATGACCGCCCCCAAGACGCCCGCCGAGAGCGCCCACATCACAAATTTCATCCGCCAGCGGATCGACGAAGATCTCGCTACGGGGAAGTACTCTCAACGCCATTGGGGCGGCGAGCCCGGGCCCGCGGCGACGCACGCCAAGGCGCCCATCGATCCGGCGAAGATCCGCACGCGCTTCCCGCCCGAGCCCAACGGCTATCTGCACATCGGGCACGCGAAATCGATCTACCTCAATTTCGGATTGGCGCAGGAGTACGACGGCGCGTGCCACATGCGCTTCGACGACACCAATCCGGAGAAGGAGGAGCAGGAGTACGTCGATGCGATCCTCGACTCCGTGCATTGGCTCGGATTCCACTGGGGCAGGAACGACGAGAACCTCTATCACGCATCGGACTATTTCGGCTGGATGTACGAGTTCGCGGTCGAGCTGATCAAGCACGGCGACGCGTACGTCGATTCGCAGACCGCCGACGAGATGCGTGCCACTCGCGGGTCGCTCACCGAGCACGGCATGGAGTCGCAGTATCGCAAGCGCACCGTCGAGCAGAACCTGAAGCTCTTCGAGGAAATGCGCGACGGCAAGCATCCCGACGGTGTTCACGTGCTGCGCGCGAAGATCGACATGAAGTCGCCCAACATCAACATGCGCGACCCGGCGATCTATCGCATCCGGAACGCCGAGCACCACCGCACCGGCGACAAGTGGCACATCTACCCGATGTACACCTACGCGCACCCGATCGAGGACGCGCTGGAGAACATCACGCACTCGCTCTGCACGCTGGAGTTCGAGGACCAGCGGCCTTTCTACGATTGGGTGCTGGAGAAGATCGCGTCGTTTGGTCTGCTGCAGCGGCCATTACCACAGCAGATCGAGTTCTCGCGGCTGAATCTCACGTACACCGTGATGAGCAAGCGGTTCCTCATCCAGTTGGTGAAGGAAGGACACGTGGACGGATGGGACGATCCGCGCATGCCGACGCTCGTGGGCGTTCGTCGCCGCGGCTACACGCCCGAGGGGCTCAAGCTTTTCATGGAGCGCGTGGGCGTGTCGAAGTCAGACTCGATGATCGATTACGCGCTCCTCGAGGATTGCCAGCGCGAAGTGTTGAACGAGATCGCCCCGCGGCGCATTGCAGTGCTCGACCCCCTGAAGCTCGTGATCGACAACTGGCCGAAGGGTCTCGTCGAGGAGTGCTTCGCGCCCAATCACCCGCAGAAGCCCGACTGGGGCAAGCGCATGGTCCCGATGACCAACGAGCTCTGGATCGAGCGCGAGGATTTCATGGAAATACCTTCGAAGGGTTACTTCCGCCTGTTCCCCGGCAACCAGGTGCGGCTGAAGTACGGCTTCGTTGTCCGCTGCACGGGATTCTCCAAGGGCGCTGATGGCCGCGTGGATGAAGTGCACTGCGAGTACTTGCCGGAGACGCGGTCAGGGACGCCGGGGGCTGAGGCCGTCAAGGTGAAGGGGACGATTCACTGGGTTTCTGCGGCGCATGCTTACGAGTGTGAGGTGAGGCTCTACGATCGCCTGTTCATCGAGCCGGCGCCGGGGACGGGGACGCATTCGTACCTGGATGACATCAATCCGAATGCACGGAAGGTGATTCGGGCGATGCTCGAACCATCACTGAAGGACGCGAAGACGGAAGAGAGAATTCAATTCGAGCGGCACGGCTACTTTGTAGCCGACAGCCGGAATGCGGGCGTTTTCAACCGCACGGTCACGCTACGGGACTCGTGGAAGTAGTTAAACCCCCTCCACGATCCGTATATCCCGATCCACCCCATCGCCCAACGCGCGTAGCGCCTCCGCATACGCTGGACTATCGTGCGCCGCGCGAGCCTGCGCGACACTATCGAACTCGATGAGCACGACGCGTTGGTTCACGGCGTTGTCATAGACCTGCGCCGGGTTGCCTCGCGCGAGAAAGCGACCTCCGGCGGCGGTGAGCGCGGGAGCGGCGAGCTTCGCGTAGGCCGCGAACTTGTCCGGATCGTGGATAGCGCGATACGTTGCGACCCAGTAAGTCTTGGCCATGGTGCTACCTCTCAGTTGTTTTCAACCACCCGAAGATCTCGTTATACCAAAGGCGCGAGTTCCGTGGCTTCAGTACCCAGTGATTCTCATCCGGAAACCAGACCAGCCGCGACTTCACGCCACGCGACTGGAGCGTGTTGTAGTACGCAAGGCCATTCGTATCGGGCACGCGATAGTCGTTCGCGCCGTGGATGATGAGCGTGGGTGTGTCCATGCGATGCGCGAAGTTGTGGGGACTCTGCGCGAGCACCTTTGCGGGATTCTCGTAGTAGAGAGCGTGAAGGTCCCTGGGCCGCTCGGTGTAGGAATCGGCGCTGAAGCTCGCGATGCGATCGAACACTCCGGCGTGGCAAACGTACGCGCGATAACGACCCGCGGGAATGTGGCCGTTCATCCACGCGACGAGGAATCCGCCGTAGCTTCCGCCCGCCGCGAAGACGCGCTTGCGATCGACCCACTTCTGCCTCGATAGCCAACGGGTCCCCGCTTCGATGTCCTGCGTCTCGAGCTGCCCCTGGCGCCCCATGATGCTGTCGAAGAACGCGTGGCCGAACCCGCTCGACCCGTGATAGTTCACCGCCGCCACGACGTATCCGCGCGAAGCGAACACGTGCGTGTTCCATCGATAGCTGAACGCGTCGCCCGATGCCGCGTACGGACCGCCGTGGATCATCTGCAGGACCGGATACTTTTTCCGCGGATCGAAGCGCGGCGGAAACGTGAGGATCATCTGCACGGGATCGCCGCGGGCGCCGCGCAGGGTGACCTCGCGAGTTTCCCCCAGCCTGATCTTCGCCATGCGATCGTCGTTGAAACTTTCGAGGCGCAAGGAGTTGCCCGAACGTGTCGCATGAACCTGCACGGGATGCTGGGCGCAATCCATGGCCACGGCGATTGTCTCGTCGCCAATCGCGCCACCGACATCGAAGCCCTGGACCGATCCGCCCTGCACAGCCATCGTGAGTGATTCGTTCGCGACCTGGCAGCGCCAAAGGTGGCGACGCCCGCGCTCGTCTGCGGCGAAGAGCACGCTCTTTCCGTCCGGCGCCCAGCGCAGGGGCTTGTCGACGTCGATGATCCATCGCTCGCCCGCGACGCGCGGCCGCTTGCCTCGCTGAAGGAATGTGAGGCGTCCCGGCATCGTGTGGCGCTTGCCGACGTTCTTCGCGATGCAGGCGATCCGGGAGCCGTCCGGGTTGTAGCGCGGCGCGTCATAGTCCCACGCCCTGCCCGATGTGAGCTGCGTGATTCGACGGCTGCGGATGTCGATCTCCGCAATCGCGAGAGGATTGTTCGTGCGCTTCTTCGCCGCGGGATCGTGCACGAAGGCGATGCGCCGGCCGTCGGGTGAGATGTCGAAGTGCGACGCGCCGGGATCGAACCGGGGAAGCTCGTATCGCGTAGATTCGAAGAGGTCGGTGATGCGCCCGCTTTCGAGATCCAGCATGAGCAGGTGCGGCACGCGGCCCATCGGCAGGTTGCGATCCCAGAATCGGTAGAGACCTTCGGATGTGACGTAGGCGCCCTCCTTGCGCTCAGTGAACGCCTTATGTTGTTTCGCTTGCGCGCGGGCGCCCTTCAGGTCGGGCCACACCCATGAGATGAACACGACGCGGCGGCCGTCGGGCATCCATTTGAAATCCTCGATGCCGGGAGCGAAGTCACTCTTGCGTTCCGCCTCTCCGCCCTTCGCCGGAATCACGTAGAGCTGTCGCTCGTTGTCCTTGTGGCCTTCCTGCTCACGCTTGGCGAGGAACGCGATTCGATCGCCTTGCGGAGACCACGCGGGATTGCCGTCCTTGTCTCCGCAAGTGGTGAGGCGGCGAGGATCTGGAGAAGCGCAAGGCAACAACCACAGGCTCGTGTTGCCCTTGTTCTTCTCCATGGAGTAGGCGGTGACCGTGCACACCGCCGCCGATCCATCGGGCGCGATGGCGAGGCCGCCGATGCGCTCCAACTGCCACAACAATTCGATATCGATCGGATGAGCCATGGTTAGCGCGCGGAAATGACCGCCAGTGCCTCGGTAATCGGGGGCGTTACGCGTTCCTTGCGCACCGATTCGCAGAGCTCGCGCATGCGCTCCAGCCCCTCGGCCGGCCGGCCCATTCCGGCCAGGGTGCGAGCGAGGCTCGTCGCGGCCTTGAGCTCGAGTATCGTCTCGCCGTGTCGATTCGCGATTTCCACTGCGAGGCGCAAGTCTTTCATCCCTTCCTGCCCGTCCAGCGCTCCGGCCGGCAATAAACACAGGCCCCGCAGGCGATAGAGCTCGGAGATGCCCAGGCCCACTCCCGCCTCGGTCACGCTTTCGAGCGCCGGTTGGATCGTCGCGAGCGCTAGGGGGATCGCACCGGACTTCTCATGGCATTCGGCGAGAAGTGCGGCGTAAACGCGAAAGTAGGGGCCGATCGCCGTGGCTGCCTGCATCGCCGATATACCCGCGCCGAGATCCACGGAATATGCGTGCTTCCAGCCGAGGAGGAAGAGTGCATGGGCCCGCTGCGGCAGCATGTTGTACTTTTCGGCGACCTCGAGAAGGCGCCGCGAATGTTCCTCGACGGCGCCATAGTCGTGGGCAACCTGGTCGACCATGGTCAGATTCATCAGCGCGTGGGCAATGCTCATGGGTTGCCTCAGCGTTTCCGCGAGCTCGAGGCCACGCTCCAGATGGCGACGCGCTTCGTCGTGGCGACCGCGGTACGCGAGAAGCACGGAGTGGACCCCGAATGCGCACACGCCCGGATCGTGCCCACCGAACACGGGTCCCATCCATGCGTGTTTCTCGCGATCGTAGCGGCGCAGGCCATCTTCGCTGGCTTCCAGCGCTTTCGCCGTCTCTCCCCGGAAATAGGCCGTCGACCAGCGGCAGTGCAGGCCCTCCAGCACCAGGTCACCATCGCCGGACTTGTGCGCGAGGGTCACAAGCGTATCGGCGTGGCTTGCCGCGTGGTCGAGCCGGCGCCCTGTAAGGGCGTTGAACCAGAGTCCCCAGGTCGTCTTGAACGTCGCGCTCTCGTCCTGCAGCAGGATCGCATGACCGTGGGCGCGCTCGTAAAGCTCGCCGACCTCGACGGCGCGCTCGCCCTTCAGGATGGCAAGTGGTGGGCCCGCCTTGAGCAGGAGGGCGAGCTCGCGTCGCATGCGCTCCTCCCCGGCCTCGAGCTTTGCAGCATCGGCGAGCGCGGCGCTGAAGTGCGCGACCGCTTCAGCGTACGAGAACTTCGCCACGGCGCGGTCTGCGGCTCGCTCCCGGTAGGTGAGCGCCAATTCGAAATTGCCGGCACTGCCGAAATGATGCGCCACTACCTCCGGCTCCTGCTCGGCCAACGCGGGAAAGGTCGTGACAAGCGAGTTCGCGATCGCCTCGTGCAGCTGCTGCCGGCGGCCGCGCAGGAGATTCTCGTATGCGACGTCGCAAAGCAGGGCGTGCTTGAAACTGTAGGTCGGCTCGCTCGCTCGCCCCACCCGGAACGCGAGGCCCGCATCCACCAGGCGCTGCAACTCCGCCTCCAACTCCGGGCGGGAGAGTCCACTCACATCGGCGAGCAGGGCGAGCGGGAACTGCAAGCCGATCACCGCCGCGATGTACGCGATCTCCTTGGCCGGCCCCAGGCGGTCGAGACGAGCCATCAACGAATCATGCAGCGTGGCCGGAACCGTCAGGTGATCGGCCATCGCCTCGCGCGCCGCCTTGGTGAGTTCCTCGACGTACAGCGGCACGCCGTCCGCCTTCGCGACAATGTCGTCGATGAGTTCGGGGCGCAGCGACTGTGGCGAGGCGACATCGGCTGCAAGCTTGGCGCAGTGCGCGGGCGGGAGTCGCACGAGCTCGATCGAATCGACTCGCCCGCGATCCGCCCATGGGGAATGGAACTCGGGGCGCGCCGTGACGATCAGCATCACGCGTGCCGCGGCCATCGCGTCGATCATGCATGTCCAAAGGTCGCGGGTCGTCGGGTCGATCCAGTGCGCATCCTCCAGGAGCAGGAGCACCGGCGCATCGTCGGCGCGCCGCAGGATGATGTCGACCAGCGCCGCGAGAGTGGCGGTCTTTCGCTGGGCCGGCGACACGTCGAGCGGCGCATAGCGGCCCGTGGGCAGGGAGAGGGCGCTTGCGAGCAGGCTCATCGAGCTCTCGCCCGCCAGGGGGCCGAGAAACGCTTCCAGCTTCACGAGCTTCGCATCGTCGCCATCGTCCACCTCGAATCGGGCGGCACGCTCGATATTGCGCAACACGGGATATAGCGCGCTGTTGGTGTGATAGGGCGAACACTGGCAAGTCACGACATGGCGCCGCGCCCCGCCGAGTCCTTCGATGAAGGTTTCGACGAGCCGCGATTTACCCATGCCCGCGTCCGCAGTCACGACGACCGCTCGCCCGCGCCCGGTCGAAGCCAACTGCCAGCGATCGAGAAGTGTCTCGAGCTCGTCGCCGCGGCCGACGAATGCGCCATCGACGGCCGTGCGCGACGCGGCGAATCGGCTTTCAGCGGAAATCTCGCCCATCACGCGCCAGGCCAGCATCGGCACGGGGAAACCCTTCAGCGAGTGTTCTCCGAGATTGCGATATTCGAATCGCTTCCCCAGGAGCTGGTGGGTCCTGTTTCCGATGATGATCGTGTTGGGCTCGGCCAACCCCTGCAGGCGCGCGGCGAGGTTCGGCGTCTCACCGACAACGGTCAGCTCGCGCGCGGGTCCTTCGCCGACGACATCCCCGATGAATACGGTTCCCGTCGCGATGCCGATGCGCGTCTGCAGCATGCCGCCGTCCTGCCGCGGAATCCGCGAGATCTCCTCGACCAGGGCGAGCGCCGCGCGCACGGCCTGCTCGGCCGCATCCTCGTGGGCGCGCGGATAGCCGAAGTACGCCATGGCGCCGTCACCCATGAACCTCGCGACGAATCCTTCGAAGCGCGTGATGGTGTCGGTGCAGGCGTTCTTGAAGCGGCGAACGAGCATGCCCATGTCTTCGGGATCGAGCGCGGTCGCAAGCTGCGTGGAACCGACCAGGTCGCAGAACATCACCGTGACCTGACGCCGCTCCGCATCCGGTGCCGTCGCAGGCATTCGCTCGGCCAGGGCACGAAGCACCTTGCGCCTATGGCCCAGGGAAAGGCCGAGCTTCTCGAGGTCGGCTTCGCTGAGAAGGGCGAGAACGTCGAAGTCAACGTCGTTGTCGGCGAAGGCTTGCGCGTATCTCTCAAGACCCAGGGTCTTGAGCCAATCCCCCAAGTCGTCCATCGATCGCTCGCCGGGAAGTTCCAGCGCGCATCTTAGCTCGCCTCAGGTATTCGCTTCGCCCCACTTCCTCAGTGCCCTGAGCACCGGACGCAGGCTGCGTCCCTTCTCGCTCAGGTGATACTCGAGCCGCGGGGGATGCTGGCTGTAGGCCTGGCGTACGACGATGCCATTGGCTTCGAGATCCTTCAATCGCGCCGAGAGGATGTTGGGCGCGATGCCCACGAGCGATTCCTGGAAGTCCTGGAAACGGCGCGGGCCCTGCAGGAAGAGGTCGCGCAGTATGAGCACGGTCCAGCGCTCGCCGATGAGGTCGAGCGTCCGCGCGACGGGACAGCGGGGAATGTCGTAGGTCTTCGCCATGGATGAATGCTAGCACCTTGACTTGTTATTTGCAAGTGACTACAATCCCACAAGTCACTATAACCCCGCCCCCGGAGAAGCCCGTGGACCGCGCCGTCATCCTCGAAGGACCGCTCACCCGAACGCTTCTCGCGCTCGCCGGGCCCGTACTGGCGGTCCTCGCGCTCCAGACCCTGGTAGGCGTGGCGGAGACCTGGTTCGTGAGTTTCCTCGGCACGAGCGCCATCGCAGGGGTGGCCCTCGTGTTCCCGCTCTTCATGCTGATGACGATGATGTCCAATGGCGGCATCGGCGGTGGGGTCTCGTCGGCTGTCGCTCGCGCCATCGGCGCCGGGCGCCGCGAAGACGCCGATGCGCTCGTGATGCACGCCGCGGTTATCGCCATCGTGTTCGGCGCGCTCTTCATGGCCGGCGCGTGGATTGGCGGTCCGGCGCTATTCCGTGCCCTCGGCGCGAAAGACAAAACGCTCGCGAATGCCCTTCTCTATTCGAACGTCACCTTCGCCGCCGCCATCCCCGCGTGGATCGCGAACCTGCTGAGTTCCGTGCTGCGCGGCGCGGGCAACGTGCGCTTCCCCGCCGTCGTGTCGGCAGCGGGCGCGGCATTCACGCTCGCCGTCTCGCCATTGCTCATCTTCGGATGGGGATTCATTCCCGGCATGGGCGTGGCGGGTGCCGGCGTCGCGATGATCCTCTTCAACGTCGGCGCGGCTGCCGTGCTGGCCGCATATCTGCGCTCCGCAAAGTCGCCGCTGCGATTGCGCGCGACCCGCCTCGAATGGCGGCTCTTCGCCGACGTCCTGAGGGTGGGTCTCCTCTCGGCGATCGGAACGGTCGTTTCGAATCTCACGGTCGTGATGACCACCGCATTCGTCGGACCGTTCGGACGCGATGCGATCGCGGGATACGGACTCGCATCACGGCTCGACTACCTTCTCATCCCCATCATGTTCGCCATCGGCACCGCATCAGTCACCATCGTGGGCACGAGCATCGGCGCGGGGCGGCACGCACGCGCCAAGCGAGCGGCGTGGACCGGCGCGATGATCTCCGGGGCGATCGCCGGATCCATCGGCCTCGCCGCCGCGACCTTTCCCGGAGCGTGGATCGGAATCTTCTCTCATGAGCCCGAGGTCGTTCGCGTGGGCAGCGAGTACCTGGTTCGCGTCGCCCCTTTCTACGCGTTCATCGGCGTGGGCATGGCGCTCTACTTCGCGAGCCAGGGCGCAGGGCGCATCGCATGGCCTTTCGCTGCCGGAGTGGGCCGGCTCGCGACGGTGCTGATCGTTGGCGGCTACTGCGTGAATGCGGGCGGCGGCTCGCTCACCGGGCTCTTCTGGATCGTCGCGGCAAGCCAGGTGGTCTTCGGTGCATCGAATGCATTCGCGATGGCGACCGGGCTCAGCTGGAGTTTGCCGCGACCGGCACCTTCTCCAATCCCCGCGGCGCGCTAGGCCGTGCCGAGATTCACCTCGTCCGCCCGAAAGCGGTAGAAGTAACCCTCAGCCACGAATCCGTGCTCGTCGAGCACGTGATGCAGCTCGCCCAGCTCGAGCAGGGCCTGGCCCACGGCCTCGGCTTCGCCCGTCGTGAGTCGATACCGGCGGCGCATCCATTCCACCGCTTCGCCTCCGACGAAGCAGTGCGGGTAGGTCTTGCCCATGTAGGAGCGATCGACGATCTGCACGCCGTGAAGGGCATGCATCGCCGCCTCGACGTCGCGAAGATCGATCTCCTGGAGTACGCGCGGCGTTCCCCCGATGCGAAAGAAGAAGAATCCGTCATCGAACGCTGCGTCGCGCAGGACGTGATGGATGCGTCCCGTGCGCCAAAGGAACGTGCCCATGGCCAGAGCCGTCGCACGTGTCATTCCGAGCTGCGATGCCATGAAATCGATCGCCTCGGAGGCAACGAAGCATTCGGGATACACCTTGCCGCGATAACGGCGATCGGCGACAAGTCCCGGCGCGCTGCGCAGGGCTTCGAAAGCCGCCGCGATATCCACGCCGTCCCGCTCGAGCTGCCAGGCGAGTGCGTAGATGTCCTTCACGATTCCGGGACGGGGCTCGACCCCGCTTTTCACGAGGCGATTGACCGCGGCATCGAGCGGCGCCGCATCGAGCGCCTCGACGTCGAGCGCCGATACGATACGTGCGACGACCGGGGCGAGAGAGCTCTTCACGGCGGATGCGGACCCGCCGGGCAGGAGCGAGGCGATGCCCGCGCCCGATGCCCACGCCCGCTCCGAACGCGTGATGCCGGTTCGCGACGGCAAGCGCAGGAACACGTGCACGTGCGGAAGGCTTTGCACAAGCCGCGACGAGAACATCGCCGCGCTCAAACCCTGGGACTCGAGGAATGTGACGTCCGCCACGACCGCGGCGGGCTTCGCACTCCCGATGGTCGCCGCGATCGATGCGATGAGGCCCCTATCATTCGCCTGCACAGGCTGCGCGTTTACTCCCTGGGACCGGATAGACTCGCAGAAGAGACGCTCATCCTCGGGTGACGAGAGCATGAGGCCGGCGACGCCGGGCCTGTTGGGCTGGACTGTGGAGTAGTTCACATGTTCCGATCGGGGTGAGCTTCCCGATTGTACGGACGCCAGGCGATGGCGGATGTTCACTTGCGCACATGAAAAGGGAGTCTATGAAGCCTTCCGCCAAGGCATCAACATCCCCACCTGCTCGCGATATCGCCGGTATTGGTCTCCGAACTGGTGCACGAGGTCGCGCTCCTCGAACCAGATGCCGACGAGGATGTAGCCGGTCCCGCCGATGCTGAACAGCAGGTGTCCCGCCGACATGGTGGGCACGGACCAGAACGCGAGGACGAATCCGAGGTAGATCGGGTGGCGCACGTAGCGGTAAAGGACGGGCGTGCGGAACGTGGGGTCCGGGAGCGTATCGCCCATGAGGCCCGAGGCGGACTGCCGCAACCCGAAGAGCTCGAAGTGATTCATGAGGAAGGTGCTGAACAACAGCACGCACCAGCCCATCCAGAACACGGCCCACATCGCCGTCACGGCCGCGCCGTTCTCGACCTTCCACAAGATGGGCTCCGGGATCGGCTGCCATTGCCACACCATCAGCGCGAGCGTGAGGGTCGCGGCGAGCACGAAGGTGCTGCGTTCGATCGCCTCGGGAACGAATTTCGTCCACCAACGCTTGAATCCGCGGCGCGCCATCACGCTGTGCTGCACTGCGAAGATGCCGAGCAGGATCACGTCCACGGCGATGGCGCTCACGACCGGGCCTGCCGCGCCGCTGTCGATCGTCTTGGACACGTAGAGGTTTCCCGAGAACGCCGCCACGTAGACGAACGTGAACAGGAACAGCAGGTACGCCACGAGTCCGTACAGGAACGAAAACATGTTCATCAATCCGCCATCATCAAACCGGATCCGCCCATTTCCTTGGGCAGGTCCTTCATCTTCGGCAATCCGTCCTTCATCGCGAGTTCCGTCTCCTGGTAGTTGACGTGGACACCGGCCTGGAACGGAAAATCGTCGATGACCGCGGCGTAGATGTCGACGAGGCCCATGCCCGGATGGTCCGTGAAGACGTGGCCGCCGCACTCCTTGCACCACTTGCGGAAGCTATTCGGCGTCTTGTTGTACGTGCCGATCCTGTCCGCTCCGCTCGTGACCTTCAGCGCGCCGGGTTTCCAGAGCGTGAATGCATTGACCGGGCCGGCCGACCACTTCCGGCACGACTCGCAATGGCAATAACCCATGCCGGCGGGATCGCCGCTCACCGTGAACTGGACCGTGCCGCAGAAACAACTTCCCTTGTAGGCCTTCTCTACGGGCAGCCGCCGCAGGCGGTGCGAAGGATCGCCAGGTCTCCCGCCTAGGGTCATCTCTCGAACAGGCCGTTCAGCTCGTTGCCGGACGCGGCGCCCGCGAAGCCATCGAATCGCCCTTCATCGGCGATCAGTTTCGCCGTCTTGATGAAGCCGCCCCACGCGGACCGCGCGAGCGCCCCACCCACGCTGATCCGCCGCACGCCCAGCGTCGCGACCTCGCTCACCGTGAGATCGCTCGGCCAGCCGATGAGGAGATTCACGGGCTTCGGCGCGACGGCCTTCACGACCGCACTGATCTCTGCCTTCGTTCGGATGCCCGGCGCGTAGAGGCAGTCGGCGCCCGCATTCGAATAGGCCTTCAATCGCGCGATCGTGTCGTCCAGGTCGGGGCGATTGCAGATGAAGTTCTCGGCGCGGCCGACCAGGAGCACGCCGCTGCGGCTTTCGTCGATGGCGACGCGGGCCGCGCGAAGGCGAGACACCGCGTCGTCGATCGCTCGCACGGGATTCCTCTCGTCGTAGGTCGCGTCCTCGATTGAAAGCCCCGCCACTCCGGCTTCGATGGCCAGGCGCACGCTCTGCGCCACACCCTGCGGCGTCGATGCGTAGCCCGCTTCGAAATCGGCGTTCACGGGAAGGTCGGTCGCCGCGACGATCGCACGCAGGTGTGCGAGCACGTCGTCACGCGAGACGCGGCTATCCGCCTTGCCCTGCGTCCACGCGAAGCCCGAGCTCGTCGATGCGAGCGCCTTGAACCCCATCGACGCGAGCATCTTCGCGCTGCCGACGTCCCATGGATTGGGGATCACGAAGCAGCCCTGGTCGTGCAGTGCCTGGAAGTCGGCGCGCTTTTCCTTGATGCTGCGCCTCACGGCTACCTCACCGCCTTCACGAAGTCGATCGACGCCTGGAAGAGCTCGAGGTCCTTCTCGTACTCGGCGGCGTCTGCGCGATCGATCTGGATCCACTCCTTCGTGCTGCTCATTCCGCCGGGCTGGAACGCCGTCACGTTCTCCCTCGAGAATTGCAGGTCGCGCGCCGCGGCCGTGGGGAGGCGAAGACCCACGCCGCTGCCACTGATGCAGGCGAACATGCGGTCGTTCACGAAGTAGCCGTCGAGGCCGCCGATCTTCTTCGAGACCACGCCGGGTATCGCGAGGAGGATCGCGTCCAGTTGGGATTTGCGGGTCGGGGGACCTTTGGCGGGTTTCGCGCTCATGGGGCATCGTATCATTGGCACACCATGAGCCGACTCTTCCTTCCCGCCTTCCTTTTCGCCGCACTTGCATCAACCAACGCTGCCGCCGATCCCCAGAGCCTCGAGCTCGCCAAGGCTTCCGCCCGCAAGGTCGCCGAATCCACCTGCCCGCTCATCCGCATGCTCTCGAAACTCGCCAAGGCGAAGCCCGATTCGCCCGAATACGAGTATCTCCGCACGCAGATCGACGAGGAAAGCAAGAGCCTCCAGCAGTTGAAGGCCGAAGAGACCGAGCACCTGCGCGAGCTCGGCCCGAAGCTCACGATCAAGGAAGGCCGTGAGCTGAACGAGTACATCGACGGGCCCCTGGCCAAGACGTGCGACGCGAAACCCTGAGTTGATTGGGCTGGGTCCCCGCCTTCGCGGGGACGACAAACCCGGCGCCAGGGATGACATTTTCCACTTGACAATCATTCAACCATCTGGTTGACTATCTCCCATGGACAACTTGACGAGCGTACTTGGCGCCATCTCCCACCCCTCGCGGCGGGCCATCCTCGATCGCCTGGCGAAGGGGCCGCAACGCGTGACGGAGATCGCCGAACCTTTCGACATGTCGCTCAACGCCGTCTCCAAGCACCTGAAGGTCCTCGAGGAAGCGGGGCTCATCAGGCGCGAGGTGGTCGGCCGCGAGCACTTCATCGAATTCCGCGGCGCGCCACTGCGTGAAGTCTCGACGTGGGTGCGCCACTACGAACGCTTCTGGACACGGGAACTCGACAAACTGCAGCTCTACTTCAAGGCGAAGGGGAAAAAATGACCGAAACCATCCGCACCTACGAAATCACGCTGAACCGCACCATCGCCGCCACGCCCGAGGAGGTCTACGACGCCTGGCTGGATCCGAACCTGCCCTGCAACCCGTGGCATGGATCGAAGCGCCTCGACTGGAATCCGCGCGAGGGCGGCCTCTGGTACTTCCTGCACGTGCTCACCGGCAAGGGAAATCCCCCCGAGCGCCCGCACTTCGGGCGATTCGCGGTCCTCGAGCGCGCGAAGAAGATCCAGCTCGACTGGATGTCGTACAACACGCGCGGCCTCGAATCGGTCGTCACGGTGACTCTGCATCCCAAGGGCGACGAGACGCTCATGACGCTCAAGCACGCGAACATCCCGGATGACGACCTGGGCCGCGCGCACGAAGGCGGGTGGGCGCAGCTCACCGGATTGCTTGAACAACGTTTCCTGAAAAAATAGGAGATCGATCATGAAAGTCGCAACCCGCAAGATCGCGAAGAACGAGAGCTTCACGACCGCTTTCCTCGTCGATCAATCGCCGATGGAAGTCTTCGACGCCGTCAACAACGTCCGCGGCTGGTGGTCGACGTCGCTCGTCGGCAAGTCCGCGAAGGTGGGCGACGTGTTCACGTTCCGCTACGAGGACATCCACGAGAGCAGGCAGGAGCTGATCGAGGTCGTGCCCGGGAAGCGCGTCGTATGGCTCATCCGGGACGCGTCGCTCAACTTCGTCGAGGACAAGGGCGAGTGGAAGGGAACGAAGGTCGTCTTCGACATCTCGAAGAAGGGCGGGAAGACCGAGCTTCGCTTCACGCACGAGGGGCTCGTGCCGGCGTTTCAGTGTTTCGACCAGTGCTCCGAGGGCTGGGGCTTCTTCATCGACAAGAGCCTGAAGAAGCTCATCACGACCGGGAAGGGCGAGCCGGCCTGAAGGCACCCTCGGCCTTGTCCTTCATCACGTCGTCCCAGGGAAAGATCCGCGCGTTCATCGCGACGTAGGCGCCCGAAGGCAGCGTGAGCGACGCGGCGAGCGCGAATCCCAGGTTGAAGGGCGCGTCCGAGTCCTGCACGGAATACGGCACCATCGCGCCGGTGAAGACGACGGTCTTGTCGAGCGCCGCACGGCCCACGACATTCGCCGTCTCCACCATCGTGTCGGTGCCGTGCACCACGACGATCGAGCGCTCCGGCGATTCGCGGCACGCCTCGAGCACGCTCTGGCGATGCGCGTCGGTCATCTGCAGGCTGTCGATGAGCAAGCGGATGTCCACCGCGAGCGGCAGCTTCACGCGCGCCTGCGCCAGCAGCGCGGGCAGATGCGTCTCCGAGAACGTGAGCTCGCCCTTGATCGCGTCGTAGCGCTTGTCGAAGGTGCCGCCGGTGACGATGATGCGGGCGGAGTCGCGCGGTGAATCGGTCATGCGGGCATTATATGATTCACCCATGAACCGCCGCGCCCTTCTCCGCCTCTCCTCCCTCGCCGGTATCGGTTGGCTTCCGCTTCGCGCCGGCGCCCAGGAAACGCCCGCGAGTCCGGAGACGACGGCGTTGAGCACGTACATGGGCAAAGCCGCCGAGGCGGCCTTGCCGCCCGACGTCGAAGAAGCCGCGAAGCACCACCTCCTCGATACGCTCGCGGCCATGATCTCCGGGTCGCAGCTCGCGCCGGGCCAGGCGTCGCTGCGATTCGCGCATTCGCGGCTGGGTAGCGGCAATGCGACAATCGTCGCGTCGACCCTCACGTCCGACCCGGCCAACGCCGCGCTCGCCAACGGCGTGATGGCGCACGCGGACGAGACCGACGATTCCCACGAGCGCTCGCGCTCGCACCCGGGTTGCGCGGTGGTGCCGGCGGCCTTGGCGGCGGGAGAGGAATTCGGCATCAGCGGCGCGCATCTCCTGCGGGCCGTGGCGCTCGGCTACGACGTGGGCCCGCGCATCACGATCGCGATGGGCGGACCGGCATTCAGCTACGAAAGCCACAAGAGCACCCATGCCATCGCCGGAGTGTTCGGGGCCGCTTCGGCGGCTGCGTGCGCCGCGAGCCTCGATGCGCAACAGATGCGCTGGGTGCTCGACTACACGGCGCAGCAGTCCGCGGGAATCACCGCGTGGCAGCGCGACAAGGACCACATCGAGAAGGCGTTCGTGTTCGCGGGGATGCCTGCGCGCAACGGCGTGACCGCCGCCCTGCTCGTCCACGACGGCTGGAATGGCGTGAACGACATCTTCACCGGCGCCGACAATTTCTTCGCCGCCTATGCGCCGAACGCCGACCTCTCGAAGATCGCCGAAGGCCTGGGCGAGCGCTACGAGATCGCGCACACCGACATCAAGAAGTGGACCGTGGGCTCGCCGATCCAGGCGCCGCTCGACGCCGTCGAAGCGATGCGCAGGCGCCATCCCTTCGAGATTTTCCAGGTGGAAAGCGTCACGGTGCGGCTGGCACCCAGCATCGCCGCGGTCGTGGACAATCGCGACATCCCCGACATCTGCCTCCAGCACATGGTCGCGGTGATGCTCGTCGACAAGACGGCTTCGTTCCAGGCCGCGCACGACAAGGCACGCATGAAGGATCTCACGGTATTGCACGAGCGCGCGAAGGTGCGGCTGGTTCGCGACGAGGAGCTCGCGAAGTTCCTCCCGGTGCGGGTCGCGGTGGTCGATATCACCCTCACGGATGGCACGACCCTCACCGAGCGCGTCGAGGCGGTTCGAGGCACGGTGCGCAATCCCATGTCGCGCGACGAAGTGATCGGCAAGTGCCGCGACTTGATCGAGCCTGTCATCGGCGCAGACCAGGGCCACCGACTGATCGAGGCCGTGCTGTCCATCGAGTCGTTGAAGGACGTACGCGCGCTCCGCCCCCTGCTGCAGCGGCCGCAAGGGGCGATCTCGCCGTTCATCGACGTCCACGTCCACATGGACAAGGCCGCCGGCGCGAGATCCATCGAGGCCGCGGTGAGCGCGATGCCCCTCGAGAACTCCGAGTTGTATCTCTTCCTGCCGTCGCCCTTCCCCGAGCGCAGCGCCAAATCCTTCGATATCGAGGAGATCCAGGCCGCGGCGCGAGGATTCCCGGGCAAGGTCGCGGTGCTGGGCGGCGGCGGGACGCTGAATCCGATGCTGCAGGAGGCCGTGAAGGCGGGGAGCGTCAGTTCCGCACTGGAAAAGCGTTTCAGCGAGCGCGCGCACAAGATCATCGCGTTGGGCGCCGTGGGATTCGGCGAGCTCGCGGCGGAGCACCTGCCGTCGGAATCGACGCCGTCGTACCAGTCGATCGCGCCCGATAATCCGCTGCTCACGATGCTCGCCGGGATCGCGGTCGGCGCGGGGATGCCGATCACGCTTCACATGGAGGCGACACACACCAACATCTCGCAATTCGAGAACCTGCTCGCGTTCGACGGGCGCGCGAAGATCGTGTGGGCGCACGGCGGCTGGGACAACACGGGCCTTCGCACGCCGCAGCTATGCCGGCTCCTCCTCAGCGCGCATCCGAATCTCTACATGGAGCTCAAGATCGACCCGAAGAAACCCGGGCAGAACTCACCGCTCGAGGGCGGCGCCAGCGGGAAGGTGAAGCCCGTGTGGCTCGCGCTCTTCCAGGATTTCCCGGATCGATTCGTGATGGGTTCGGACCAGCACTATCCCAACCCCAACGACGCGGTGCAGCGCTGGCAGGGCATCGTCGCACTCTTCAACTTGTTACCCGAAACCCTGCGGCGCAGCTTCGGACTCGAGAACGTGCGCAAGATCTACCGGTTGCCATGAGATTCCTGCAAGGTCTTGCCGCAGCCCTGCTTTCGACGTCGGCCCTCGCGGCCGGCCCCTATCCCGCGGCCACGAGCGCGAGCATGGACGTCGATGCCGCCATCAAGGAAGCTGCCGCGTCGCACAAGCGCGTCCTCATCGACTTCGGGGGCAATTGGTGCACCGACTGCAAAGTGCTCGACCTCTACCTCCACCGCCCGGAAAACGAGGCGCTGCTGGCCCGGTTCGTCATCGTGCGCGTGAACGTGGGCGACAAGGGAATCGACACCAACTTCGACGTGGCGCGGCGTTACGGCGTCCCGCTCGAGAAGGGCGTCCCGGCGATGTCGGTGCTCGACTCCGATGGAAGGCTTCTCTATGCGCAGAAGGCCGGCGAGTTCGAGTCCATGCGATCGATGGAGCCCAAGTCGGTCCATGACTTCCTCGCGAGGTGGAGCGGGAAATAGAGGCTCGTCAGGCCTCGAAGAGCCGCCGGAACTCGCGCTCTCCGCGCGGGGAGAAATCCACGATGCGCGTGCCGCGCCTTCGCTTCGCCCACCCCAGGTCGTAGCACCGCTGCAGCAGGTGCGCGCCGACCTGCCCCGCGAGATGGTGGCGCCGCGCGCTCCAGTCGAGGCAGGTGCGGCACATGGGACGGCGGCTATCCCGTGCGGCACTGAGGTCGATGCCCATCTCGCGACAGAACTCGCTCCCCGCGCGCGAAAGGGCCAGCCCCGATTCGTCGTGCGCGATCCAGCGGTGCTTCTTGAACGCATCGAACATGAGCACGCCGAGATCGCCGGCGAGATGGTCGTAGCAGACGCGCGCCTTGCGAAGGTCGGGCTCCCGCGGGCTCGATCGCAGCCGTAGCGCCCCGGCGCGATAGGCGACGCCGAGCAGGCTCTCCATCAACTGCGCGACGTCGTCGTCGGCCAGGCGGAAGTAGCGATGGCGCCCCTGTTTCTCGACCGCGAGTAGCTTGGCATCGACAAGGCGCGCGAGGTGCACGCTCGCAGTCGCCTTGTTCACCTCGGCGACTTCCGCGAGCTCCGTGGCCGTGAGCGCCTGGCCGCCGAGCAGCGCCGTCAGCATCTCGGAGCGCGCGCGATCGCCGATCAGGGCCGCGATTCCGGCAATGTTCGGGCCTTCTTTCATGCTGTCAGGGTGCTCTCGAATGGCGCTCGCATGGTTCGTGCTGCAACGAACCATTCTAGCGCCGGAAGGCCGGACAATGCAGGCATGACGATCACCTGCTTCATCCGTTACCGCATCGATCCCTTCCAGCGCGCCGAGTTCGAGGCCTATGCGCGCAGGTGGCTCGAGATCATCCCCGCCTGCGGCGGCGACCTCGTGGGCTACTTCCTGCCGCACGAGGGCACCAACGACGTCGCCTGGGGACTCATCTCCTTCCCGAGCCTCGCGGCGTACGAGGCGTATCGCGCACGGCTCAAGGCCGATCCCGCCGCCCGCGAGAACTTCGCCGTCGCGCAGCAGAAGCGCTTCATCCTCTCCGAGGAGAGGACGTTCACGGAGAAGGTCGTGCGTTAGTATTCGCGGCATGCCCCGTGAGGAGACATGCCGATGAAGCCCCGCCTCATCCACGCCGCGTTGCTCGCCGCCGCCATGGCGGGCTGCGTGACTCCCGAAGGCCCTTCCCCGCAGTCGCTCGCCGACACGCGATTCGAAGGCCCGCGCCGCTTCGCGCTCACGCCGCTCGCGGAGATGACGCCCGAGCAGCGGGCCGTCGCCGACGCGATCATGAAAGGCCCGCGCGTGGCGGTGGGGAGCCCCGCGACCACGCCCGGCGCGACGAGCCTCGCGAGCCCCTTCAATGTCTGGAACCGCAGCCCCGAGTTGGCCGATCGCCTGCAGAGGGTCGGCGAGTATGTGCGCTTCAAGACGTCGCTCCCGCCGCGATTGAACGAGTTCGCGATCCTCATCGTGGCCCGCAAATGGAATGCGCAGTACGAGTGGTTCGCGCATCACCGCCTCGCGATGGCCGCCGGGCTCGATCCCGCGGTCGCGGAAGACCTCGTGCAGGGCCGCACGCCCGCCAACATGAAACCCGACGAGCAGGTCGTCTATGACTTCACCCTGGAGCTCATCGAGCGTCACGCCGTGAGCGATGCGCTCTTCGCGAGGGCGGTGGCCGAGTTCGGCGAGCGCGGCGTCGCGGACCTGATCGCCGTGACGGGCCAATACATGCTCGTCGCGCTCACGGTGAACGTCGACCGCACGCCGATTCCCAATGGAGGAAAGCCGCCCATGCCGGCGTTGGGGCGCCTCGTGATCCGGCCGGGAGACACCCGATGAGCAGCCGCCTCGTGAAAGCGCTCGGCTATTCGATCGAAGGGATCGCCACGGCGTGGAGCACCGAGGCCTCGTTCCGCCTTGAAATCCTCTTCGCGGTCGTGCTGATCCCCATTGCCTGCGTCCTTCCGGTGCCCGTGCTGCACCGCGCGTTGCTCGTGGGCGGCATCATGTTCGTGCTGGTGATCGAGCTCCTCAACTCCAGCATCGAATCGGCCATCGACCTGATCTCGCTCGAGCAGCATCCGCTCGCGAAGAAATCCAAGGACGCCGGGAGCGCCGCGGTATTGTTCGCCGTCACGATCACGACGTTGTTGTGGGGCGCCGTGCTCGCCACGTGGTTGCTGAAGCTCTAGCCGCGAAGCGACTCCACCGCCTGGCGGAAATCCTCCGGCGCCTCGCGCTCGAACGTTAGCCGTTTTCCGTTGCGCGGATGCATGAATCCAAGCGTTCGTGCATGCAGCATCACGCGCGGCGCCTCGATCTTCGGGCCCTCGTAGTCGCGAATGTAGACGCGCTCGCCGAGCAGCGGATAGCCCAGCTCTGAAAGATGGATGCGGATCTGGTGCTGGCGCCCGGTCGCAAGCCGGCACTCGACCAGCGTGGCACCCCGTAGCGTTGCGATCGGCTTCACGAAGGTCACCGAATGCTTCGCATCGGCCGGCGGCGCTCCCTTCGCGCGACGGTAGTGCCCGTGCGATCCGCGCAATCCATCCCCGCGGTCCATGACGAGATCCGTCTCGATTCGTCCTTCGGGGACAGACCCCGAAGCAATCGCGTGGTAGACGCGCTCGATCGTGTGGTCGCGGAACTGCACCGCGAGCTTGCGCTTCGCGTCCGCCGTTCGCGTGAAGAGCACGAGGCCGCTCGTGTCCCGGTCCAGGCGATGGACGACGCCGAGGCCCGAATCGCCGCTTCGCTTCTCGGCGCGACGAAGAAGGATTCGCGTGTATTCGGCGAGCGTCTCCTTGTTGCCCTCTTCGTCGGCCACGGTCAGCATTCCCGCGGGCTTGTCGACCACGACCAGATCGCGGTCGGCGAAGACGACGGCTTCCTTGGCAAGCGGCCCGCGATCGACCTTGGGGCCGCGTTCATCAACGACCACCATCGCGCCGGGGGGAATCCGCTCCGCGGGATCAAGCATCCGCTCGCCATCGACCGTGACGCGCCCGTCGGCGCAAAGCTGCCGGGCGCGCGACCAGGTCGCGCCGGTTTTTTCGCGGACGACGGCGGCAAGTGTTGGATTGAGAGCTTGCGTCATTGGCTGGGCCCCCGCCTTCGCGGGGGTGACGGCGATCGCGGGGATGACCCTCGCCATCATAGTGCCGATCATCATCGCCGCACTACCCACGGCCACAACGCTCCTTCATCGTGTTGCGGAAATTCTCGCGTTCCTCGGGCGACATGGCGGCCCATTTCTCGCGCATGCGGCCGCGCCATCCGCCATGGTGGTGATGGTGCCAGCCGCCAAAGCCGCGGAATCCCACCAGCAGCCGCGTGAGCACGAGCAAGCCCATCGCCTGCCAGAAGTCGATCGCCTTCCAGCCGATCACCGCGGGTATGAACCAGTTCCACAGCGACATCACGACGTAGCTCACTACCGCGAGCACGACGATCGCCAGCAGCACGCCGGCGATTCCCTTCAAGATCCAGCGACCGACTCTCATCTCATTCTCCTTCGATGATCTCTTCGTAGATATCCCTCAGCCGCTCGCGAAGGTGCAGCACCGCGTAGCGCTTTCGGGACAACAATGTGTTCACGCTCTCGCCGGTTTCCGCGGCGAGCTCCTTGAAACTGCGTCCTTCGATTTCCGTGGCGATGAAGGCGTCGCGTTGCGCGGGCGGAAGCTCGCCCAGCGCCACTTCCAATTCCTCGAGCAGCACGCTCCTCGCGTACGCCGCCTCGGGCCCGGCCTCCGGCGAAGGCAACAGGTCCTCGATGCCCTCATCCGCGAACGACTCGGGCTTCTTCTTGCGGAAGAAATCCGTGATCCGATTGCGAGCGACGCGGAAAAGCCAGGCGCCCACCTGCTCGACGGGTTGCGGCGCGCGGTAGGACTCCACGAGCTCGAAGAGCACGTCCTGGAGGATGTCCTCGGCGTCGGCGACATCGGGCACGCGCCCGCGGATGAAGCTCCGCAGGCGGGGCCTTCGCTGCTCGATCTCGGCGGTGATCCGCCGTTCTTCCTCAGCCGTCATCCACCGCACCGTTGCAGCAGGGCCCATGGTGGTGTAGACGTATGAGCCCGGAACTTATTTTAAAGACGCCCATGAAATATTTCGCCGCGATCCTCGTGCTGTTTTCGACCGCCGGGCTGGCCCAGCCGGCCGAATTCGACGTCCACCAGGTCAAGCTGCCGGGCGAGATCCCCATGACTCTCGATTATTTCGCGTGGGACTCGGCCTCTGCGCGGCTCTGGGTGCCCGGCGGAAATACCGGGAACGTCTTCGCGCTGCAAGGTGCAAGCAAGGAGCTTACCGTCGTCACCGGCTTCCAGACCCGGGAGGTCACGCGCGGAACCCGGCGCCTGCGAATGGGACCCTCCTCGGCCACAGTCGGAAGCGCCGTGGTCTATGCCGGCAATCGCGCCGATTCCAACGTCTGCGCCATCGACACCGCGACGCTCAAGATCGCGGGTTGCGTAAAGCTTTCAATCGGCGCGCCCGACGGGATCGTCTACGTCGCAACGACGAAAGAGGTATGGATCACGATCCACGGCAAGACGCTCGACATCCTCGATGTCTCCGATCCGCGCGCGCCTCGCGAGAAAGGCACGATTCCCCTTGGCGCCTCACCCGAAGGCTACGCGGTCGACGAGAAGGGCGGCATCTTCTACACGAACCTCGAGGATTCGGCGGAGACCGTGGGTATCGACGTGCGCACGAGGAAGATCGTGGCGCGCTGGAAGCCCGGTTGCGACGGTGCGCACGGATTGGCGCTCGATGAAGCACGCGGGTTCCTGCTCAATGCGTGCGCGGGGCGAGTCATCACGATCGACGCGAACCACAGCGGCAACGTCGTCGGCTCCATCGAGACCGGCGCGGGCTTGGACAACATCGACTATTCGCCGTCGAAGCATCTCCTGTACGCCGCTGCAGGGAAGGCCGCGACGCTCACCGTCGCCAGCGTCGACGACTCGGGACGGCTTTCGTCCGTGGCCGTGATTCCAACTGCGAACGGTGCGCGAAGCGTGGTGGCCGGCGACGCGGGAACCGCCTACGTCGCCGACCCCGTCAACGGACGCATCCTGGTGGTCACGCCGCGATAGCGATCACGGCGACTGCACCACGGACACGGTGAACTTCTTTCCGGCGATCGTCGTGACCAGCACGGAGTAGGGCCCCGTCTTCCGGCCCGGCGTGAAGCCGATGAACAGGCTGCCGTCGAACACGTCGATGGCCGGCGTCGTCGCATACGAGACGCCGTGCAAGGGCTGCGCGATCACGCTCACCTGCGCGACGTGCACCGGCTGGCCGTGATCCGTGAAGGTGAGCGACACGCCATACACCCCGGTGAGGTAGTGCACGATCACGTGGGTGGGCGAGAGCGTCACCTGCACTTTCGCGGGATCGAAGACGTGCATCGTGAGGTCCCGCGATTGGCCCTGCACGCGCGCCGACGTGGCGCATGCGACGGAAGCGTGCGTTCCCTTCAAGGGTGGCGACGTGGCGATGCCATTCGCGTCGGACGTCGCCGTCACCGTGCTCGAGCCGCTGAACGTGGCGCAACTCGAATCCGTCGTGAAGATCACCGGCGCATTGGCGACGGGATTCCCCGACGCATCGAGAGCCTGCATCGCGAACGGAATCACGGTCGATGAGCCCACGGCGATCGAAAGCGGCGGGACTTGCCAGGGGCGCAGCAGTCCGTAGCCGGGATTCCCCGACGTGGTCTGCAATCCGAAGCTCACACCCGGAACCCACGAGGCGAGCGGATCTTCCTGGAGTGATGCGTTGACCAGGGGCGCGCCCGCAACGGAGTTCGCGACCGGCGCAGGAGACCTCGCGATCCCCTGGGCATCGGCGGGCACGTAGGCGACGCCCGATCCATTGAATGTCACGGCCGCGCCACCAGCGCCTCCAGGCTGCGACGAAACGAACTGCACCGCGGCATTCGGAACCGGGCCGTAGTCGTCGGAAGCGCGAACCACGAGCGGCGCGAACTGGCCGCCGGCCGGCGCGCTCTGGTTACTGCCGAACAGAAGCTCGATGCGGTTTTGCGGCGTCCCGGCTGCGCTCAGGTTGAACACCACTTGATTGGTGGCGGCGGTACTACTCGCGGTCACCGTCGTGGATCCCGTTGCGAATGCGATGTATCCGCTGGGGGAAATCTGCGACGACGCCCTCGCGATTCCGTCGGCACCCGTGACGACGTCGAGTGTGGGGCTGCCGTTGTAGCCGGGAACCTGCACGATTGCCGGGTCACCGCTAAACGTCACCGTCAGGCCCGGTGCGGGCGAGCCATCGGGATTGCGTGCGATGACCGCGATCGGGACCGGGAAGAAGCAATCGAGGCAGGTCGATTGCGGCGTGCTGCCCGCGACCGTCGAGAGCGTGACGGGCGGCGGCGGAGGCGGCGCGATCGTGAAGAAGAAGAAGGCACCGATGACCGGATCGTTGAGGCCCGATTCCGTAATTGCCGAGACGGTGTTCGTCCCCAGGACGGAGTTCACGACAAAAGGCGGTGAAGTCGCGATGCCCGACGCATCGCCTGCCACAACCGCATTCGTAGCTCCGTTGAACGTGCCCGCGGTCACGTCGGGACTCCCCGCGGAAAAGAAGACGATCGGATATGGGATCGGCGCGCCCGCAGCATCGGTCACCTGCACCACGAACGGCTGCGGCAGCGTTGCACCTGCTTGCACCGCCTGGTTATCGCCCGACACGACAGTCATCTGGTTGGGGAAGGTTCCGGCGATCGTCAGGGTGAAGCTCGCGCTCGTCGCGCCCGGCGCCACCGCGGGCCACGTGAATGTGCCGAGGACGTTGGACGCCGTGACGCCCGGATAGGGAATCGGCGCAACGCCTTGCGCGTCCGTCGTCACCGTGATGAAGTTGCCGCCCCCATTGACGACGAAGAAGCCGGGCGCCGGCAGCTGGAACGTCACCGGCAGCCCGGCGACCGGCGCCCCCGTGTCATCCGTGGCCGTCACTCCGATCGGCACGCCGTAGTTCGCGAACGGATGCGCCACCTGCGGCGTCGAACCCGGAAATGGTGACAGTGTTATTGCAGCGACGGCAACATTTGCAAGAAGAAGCGCAAGCAGGCCGGACGCAATGTGAAGAACGCGTGACATGGGACTCCCTTATTTGGGTTGTCGAAGCGGCGCCGCTTCGCGGACGTTTCTGTTGAACGTCGTCGCTACTGCAAGAACGAAGAGCCAACCCGACAATACCATCACAGCCGCGCCGGCTCCAACCCGCTCGATGAGCACGCCGGACAGCGCCGAGCCCACCGGCATGAAACCGAATGCGAGCAGGCGGAAGACGCTGTTCACGCGTCCCTGCAGGTGGTCGGGAATGATCGAGAGGCGATAGCTGAACTGCACCACGTTGTACACGGGACCGAGGAACGCGGAGGCGCCCGCGACCGCCGAGAGCAGGAAATAGGAAGGCACCACCACGTAGAGCGGGAAGCAGAGCGCCTCCAGCCACGCCACCACGATGATCACCTGCCCGAACGTGAAACGCCGCTGGAGCCTGCCACCCACGAGCGAGCCCGCAACGCCGCCGATGCCCGCGGCGCTGAAGATCACGCCGATCTCGCCGTCGCTCGCACCCATCTGCTTTGCGAGCACGATGATGATGAGCGGCGAGGCGGCGGCGATGAGGTTGAGGCCACCGGTGAGAAACGCCATGTAGCGAATGAGCGGGTTGTCCCACATCCAGCGAAGGCCCTCGGCCACTTCCTTGGGCAGGTCGTGCTCGACCGCTTCGCGCGGCGTGTGGAAAGGCGCCTTGATACGCATGAGTGCGATCGCCGAGATCGCATACGTGAGGACGTTCGAGACGAACGGCACCGCGCGACCGAACGCCTGGTAGATCACCGTCCCGAACGCCGGGCCCACGATGTTCGTGATGCCGAAGCCCGCCTCGTTGAGCGCCGAGGCCTGCGGCAACTGTTCCTTCGGCACCACGCGCGGCAACGCCGCCACTTCCGCGATGTTGAAGAAGACGAAGAGGCTGCCTTCGATGAGCGACACGGCGTAGATCTGCCAGAGCGTGAGCGCGTCGAACGCCATCGCGATCGGAATCGTCGCCACGGCGAGCGCGCGGCCGATGTCGCAGCGGATCATCACGGCCTTGCGGTCCCACCGGTCGATGAGCGCCCCGACCGGCAGGCTGAAGACGAGATATGGGAAAAAGCGGAGCGCCCCGGCGATGCCGGCATCCTCGGCGGAATTCGTGATCGCGAGGATCAGCAGCGGCACGATCACCTGCGATGCCGCCGTGCCTAGCGTGGACGCGAGCTGGCCGCTCCAGAGGAGCATGTAGTCGCGGTTGCGCCAGATCGAGACCAAGCCGCGACTATAGCGGATCAGTTGCAGGCCGTTGCGCTTGCCGCCGTGAAGAAGATCTGGCGCGTGATGGACTTCGATTGCGACGTTCCGTTCACGGAGTAGGTGAACGTGCCGTTGCCGGGATCGCTGAACGTGAAGGTCGCGGTGCCGACCTGTGTCGGGACCACGGGAGACGAATTGAACGGCACGTTGTACGCCGGCCCCGTCGTGCGATAGAGAGCGCCCGTGTAGCTGCCCGGCGCGGTCTTGGCACCGTTCGACATCACGAGCCAGAGTCCCTTGCCGCTCGCGTCGTACGTGAACCACGTCGCGAAGAGCGTGTCGGCCTGGTGCGTGAGGTTGACACCCCATCCCGATTCGTTCGCATTCCACCACAGGCCCTGGTAGTTCTGGCCCGGTGTCGTGCCTTCGCTGCACACCGGCGCGGCCGTCGTGAAGAAGAGCTCGCGAACGATTGATTTCGTCTGCGAGAAACCGTTCACCGCGTAGGCGAATGTTCCCGTGTTCGCGTCGATGAAGGTGAAGGTCGCGGTTCCGACCGCGGTCGAGGCTACGCCCGCCGCGAGCCACGGCGACGCGCTGAACGCAGGGCCCGTCGTTCGATAGAGCGGGCCGGTGTAGGTGTTGCTCGCGGTCTTCGCGCCATTGGGCATGACGAGCCACAGGCCGCTGCCGTCGCTGTCGTAGGTGAACCACGTCGCGAAGAGCGTGTCGCCCTGCTGCGTCAAGTTGATGCCCCATCCCGATTCGGACCCGGCCGGCGCGTTCCACCAGAGGCCCTGCACGTTCACGGTGGCGGCGCTTCCCGATTGCTTCGCTTCGGCGGTGTTCGGATCGACCTCGATCACGGAGGTGTCGACGGCCTCGAAGTTGCCGCCGGCGATCGACTTCAATTCGTCGAACATCGTGTCGGGGAATCGCGTGTCGCTCACGCCCTGGAAGTACCAGTTGCTTCCAGCGTCGGCGAGCACGAGGCCGTACTTCTTGAACGCGCGAAGGACGACCTGCGTGTTGGTACTGAAGCCCGAGATGTCGAACGACGCCTTCAACCGGAACCTGGCACCCATCGGCGGACGCGTGGAGTCGGTGCTGCTGCCGGAGGCGTGGCGCGCCGGCCAGAGATATTCCTGGGCACCCGCGCTCCGTCCCCAGATGTTGTTCGCGGTGAAGCGGATCGCATGGGCGATCTCGCCCGCGGCGATCTCGTCCCAGCGCACGAGGCCCGGGAAGATCGCGAGGCCCGCCGCGTCGGCCGAGGTCCATCCCGCGGGGCGCAGCGCGTTCGAGTTGAGGTCGAACTTCGCCGACGAATATACGCTCCAGCCCGGCGAGGATCCCGTGACGGGAAACGCGTTGTAGAGCTCGTAGAGAATGCAATGCGACGTGTCGATCACGAGCACGTGGCGATCGCCGTCGCTCGAGCTTCCGCCTTCGACGGGCGCCGTCACCGGGATCGGCATCGGCCCCGGATCGCTTTCGTCGGCGTATCCGTTGGGGTCGAAATTGATCGCGACGGGCACCTGGCTCGCGTCCACCGTCATGTACGGAATGCCGTAATTGTCGGCGAGCACGTTGCCCCAGTCGGGATGCAACTTGGTGCTCGTGCCGATCGAGCTCACCCACGTGTTCGAGCTCGCGTGCACGGGAAGCGTGTCGACGGGCGTGTTCCAGTAGTTGTTCGAAGGGAACACGGGGCACCCGCCGACGGTGGGCGCGGCGAGCGCGTCGCCGAGCGGTGACACGAGAACGAGCGAAACCGCGGCGAGCCAACGGGACCGAATCGTCATGTCCCGATCATACGAGAAATCGCGAATCGCCTTTCGCGATTAACGGATGCGTTTCGCGCTCCACGCGCCTTGAATGAGTCCTCGCACAAAACGAGGACTCATCATGGACGAAGACGAAGGCAACGAAGAGCTGCGCCCCCTTACCGAGCAGGAGCTCGCGCTCGCGAGCGGGGGCGAGGATACCGTGATGTGGTGACCTTGACGGCGGCGCGATGGAACGGCCGCTCGCCCATGGCGTGCAGCTGCTGCAGGCACGTGTCGGCCTCGCCCCAGAGCGCATCGGCGGCGCCCACCGCGCCCTTGCGATCGCCGTCGGCACGGCAGAGATGATGCAGCGCCGCGAGCGCGACCTGCCGCGTCTCCGGCGACGACGAGGCCTCGCCCGCCAGGCGATTGACGCGCGCGAGCGCTTCACGCTCGCCCTTGTTCACGACGCCCCGCACCGCGAGCAGCAGGTCGTGATCCCTCACGGTCACGCCGCCGGGGGCGCGGCGCTTGCGCCCCACTTCCGCGATCATGCGGTCGGCCGCGTTCGAGTAGCCGCCGAGCAGCAGCAACATCGCGAGGAGTGCGCCGTCGGGCGCCGAATCGAAGAGCAGCGCGCCCGCGCCGCCCGCGTCGAAGAGTTTCTTTCCGTAGGCGAAGTCGCCTTTCAGGAGCGCCTCCCAGAGATGACGCGACTTGGCGCGACGCTCCAGCATGGCCTTGTCGACTCGCGTGGCCTTCAATCGAGCCGCGACTTGCCACGTCCTGCCGTAGGCGCCCAGCAACGTGCTCATGGCGCCCAGGGCGGTGAAAAGGTCCGTGCGCATCGCCACGTCGCCCGCGGATTCCTCGATCGTGAGCTCCGGCGCCGGCGGCGGCTCGGGCTCGGCCGGCGCGTTCTTCGCCTTGATGCGGTCGAAGTACCAGATCACCGCGGTGGTCTTGTTGGGCACGCCGATCTTGCGATACAGGTCGTGCAGGTAGACGCGTGTCGTTCCGGGACGATAGCCAAGCTTCTTCGCGATGGCCTTGCTCGAATCACCCTTGCCGAGCAGCTCGAGCATGCGAAGGTCCCGCTCGCTGAGTGGAGCCCCTCTCATCAGATTACCCCTCGATCCTGTTGTAACGCCGCGATCAGCCGCTGGAAGGCTTCGAGGCCCGGACCGGGAGCTGGATCGAGTCCCCGGCCCTGCACCTCCTGCATGACGACCGCGGTGAAGCAGTGCACCAGCTCTGGATCGAGTTGCGTGCCCGCTTTCTTCTGCAGCGCCAACAGCGCCTTGCCAATGCCCATTCCCTTCTTCGCGCGGAAGCCGCACACCAGCTCATCGTAGGTGTCCGCGACCGCGCACATCCTCGCCGCAGGCGGAATCGACTTTCCACCGACACGCCGGGGGTATCCGTTGCCGTCCCACCAGGCGTGGTGATATCGAGCGACTTCCCTTGCGACGAGGAAGCGGGGATGCACTTCTTCCCGAAGGATATCCGCTCCGGCGTCCGTGTGGCGATAGTACGGATCAAATTCACAGTCCGTTACCAGGTGTTTCGCAAGGACCCCTTCAGGAACCGAAAGCATTCCCACGTCGTGCAATTCCGCGGCAAGCCCGATCTCGAGTGCCCGCAAGGGCGCCTCGCCGCAAGCGAGCGCGAGCGCCTTTGTTAGCGCTCCCACACGAATGCCGTGCCAGCCCGTGGCGTCGAGCTTCAAGCCCGCGGTGACCGCGAGCCGGCGAAGCGCGTCCCATCCGTCCGGGGCTTCCGGGCGGGAAAGGCGCGACCGCAATCGCGCCTGCGCCTGGAGCCGGGGCTGCTCGACGAAAGTCATCCCGTCGTCGAGATCCGCGAGCTCGATGTTGTGGCGCGCCTGCGCGATCGCGGTCGCGTACACGTGCTGCGAGAGCTCGTCCAAGCGCGCGAGGGCGCGCTCGGGCGATCCCGCGATCTCCTCCGCGCGCACGATGCAGGCGAGCGTGTCGCGCAACGCCGACGGCATTTCCCGCGCTCTTGCGAGTGCCGCATCGAAGCGCGTGAGCGCGACCTCGGCGCGGCCCGTGGCGAGCTCGTAGGTCGCCCGCGCGATCATCGCCGCGATATGAACGCGAGGCGAATCCGTCTGCGACTCGAGCTTCGGCAAGTCCTCGATGTGCGCCGCCGCTTCGTCGACACGGCCCGTCGCGACGAGCAGGTTCACGATGTTCCGGTTGAGGAGCGTCACGCCGAGGATCTCCGTCGCCACGTGCTCGGGCTTTAACTCCCGGAACCCGCGCCGCGCGAATCGCAATCCGTCCTCGTACGCGAAGAGCTGGAAGAGCGCGTTGGCGGTGTTCGAATAGGGGCCGTAGCGATAGGAGATCGGCTCCCGGGTCGTCTCGAGCGATTCGATCGCGTGCGCATAGGCAGGCACCGCGAGCGCGGGGCTTCCCGCGAGCGTGAACGCGATCCCGATGTTGTTCCACGCGCGCGCCGCCTCGATCGCGTGGCCGTCGCGCTCCGCGAGGCGCAACGACTCCAGGTGGAAATCGATTCCGCGCACGACATCGAGCGTGTCCATCGCGAGGATGCCGCAGGCGTTCAATGCGCGATGCAGCTGCGCCATGTCGCGCCCTTCGCGGGCTTGCGTGAGCGCGGCGTGAGCCACCGGGATGGCTTCCACGGACTTTCCGTCGGCATAGAGCGACCGGCAGCGGGCGAGCGCTTGCTCGACCGTGTCCCCCGGTTCCATCAGTCGAAGAACACCCGTGCCGCGAAAGGCGCCATCTGTTGCCCGCTGTGGGCCACGCCCGGCGCGATCTCCCCGCGCCACGCGAGCGGCGCGCCCATGCCCTCGGCCTCGCGGCGCGCGACCTCGAGGAAATGCCGGCCGCGCGCGAATCGGTGCGGCCCCTGGCGCATCGCGCCCGGCTCGCGTGGCAGCTGGCGGTCGTCGGGATCGATGTCGCGATCGCCCAGGTGGATCACGAGCGGCCGCGCGAACATCGAGGCGAGCGCGTCGTCCGCAATGGGCGCGCCGCGCAAGCCGAAAGGAAATTCTTCGCCCGGCGAAGGCAGCGTGTAGCTCCCGGCATTTCCCGCGACGGCCTTCTCGTAGGAAAGCGGGCCGCCGAACATCACCAGCCGGTGCACGAGCTGCGCGCCGGCCGAATGCCCGAAGAGAAAGTAGCGCTCGCGCGTCGATTGGGCCCGGTGCCTCGCGTCCTCGAAGATTCCCTCGATCACGGGGAACACCCATTGCTCGCGTGGCGCGAATCGCCCGTCCGCGCCGCACATCGCGCCGTAGTTGTACGTGTAGGGGTGCGGATACTGCGCCTCGTTGAACTCGGGCGCGACGATGAGCAGGCCGCGGCGGTCCGCGTCGGCGATCCAGAAGTCGCGGTATTCGTCGGCGTTGCGATTGCGTCCCGCGATCACGACCACGATGGGGCTCGAGCGCGTGAAGGACGCGGGCCGGTACGTGTGCACCGTGATCTCGCGAAGCGGACCGGGCCGGGGATCGGTGAAGGCGTGGCGGCTCGCGCCGAGGGCCAGCGACATGCCCCTATTGTGACGCTAGTACACGTCGCGTTGGTAGCGGCCGAGCCGCGCGAGCTCCGTGAAGTACCGCTTGGCCGAGGCCGCGTCCATGCCGCCCTGGTCCGCCGCGACCTGCTTCAACGCGATGTCCACATCGCCCGCCATGCGCTTCGCATCGCCACAGACGTACACGTGCGCGCCGTTCGAGAGCCACCGCCACAGCTCCTGCGCGGCCTCGAGCATCTTGTGCTGCACGTACACCTTGCTCGTCTGGTCTCGCGAGAAGGCGAGGTCCATTCGCGTGAGCACGCGGCGCGTGGCGAGGTCTTCCAGCTCCTCGCGATAGAGAAAGTCGACGTCGCGCCGCTGGTTGCCGAAGAAAAGCCAGTTGCGCCCCGCGTGGCCCGAGGCATCGCGCTCCTCGAGAAACGCGCGGAACGGCGCGACCCCGGTGCCGGGCCCGACCATGATCACGGGCGTGTCGGGATCGGCCGGCAGCCTGAATCCGTGCGAGCGTTGCACGAACACCGAGAGCGGCCGCCCGGCGCAAAGGTGCTCGCCGAGAAACGACGATCCCGTGCCCTGGTACGAGCGGTCGTTCCAGTCGTAGCGAAGCAGGCCCACGGTGAGATGCGCTTCGCCGGAATGCTTCTTCTGCGACGAAGCGAGCGAATACATGCGCGGTTGCATGCGCCCGAGAGAAGCGACGAATTCGGGAATCTTCGGGCGCGCCGACTGAAATTCGAGGAGCGCATCGAGGACATCGTGGACGCCGAACGTGGACGCATTCGAATCGTCCTCGGCCAGGCGCGAAAGGCGTGAGCGGTCGGCATCGTCGGTGGCTTCGCGCGCGAGCAGCGCGTAAAGCGCCTCGCTCGGCACGCGAAGGTCGCACTCGCGCGTGAGGGCGTCGCGCGCCGTGATCACCGCGCCATCCGAAAGCGTCACGGCCTCCGAGCCCCGGGCGCGCAGGATCGCGACAAGCAGCTCCACCTCGTCGGGATTGTTCTGCGGCCAGATGCCCAGGGAATCGCCGGGCTCGTAGCGAAGGCCCGACTCCGCGAGGTCGACCACGATGTGGCGCGTTTCCTTGTCCGCGCCCCGGGCCGTGAGCAGCGTCGTGGAGACAAGGCGCGCGGCCACGGGAGCATCGCGTCCATAGCCATGCTCGGCGGGCTCCCTCGCGAACGCCGGGGTCGCGGGTTTCACGCTTGCCGGGTCCGCGGCTCGCGCGAGAGCCACGATCTCCTTCACCTTCTTCGCGGTCTCGCGGCCTCCGGGCACGCACTTGCCGAGATCGGTCTCGCTGCCATCGGAGATCGCCGAGGCGTAGCTCCGGCACTCGTATCCGCATTGTCCGCAATCGAGCTGCCCCATCGCCGCCATGAGGCGTAGCGGGAACACGCGATCGGTCGCGAGCTTCATGCGCTCGTCGAGCGCCAACGTCGGATCGTGCCAGGGGAAATCGTCCTCGATCACGGGAGCCGGTGCGGGGATCGACGTGGCTGCAGCCGTTTCACCGGCCGCGAGCGCGCGCTCCATGCCGAGCATTCCGGCGACGAAGCCGTTCAGCCACGCGCGCTGCTCCTGCGTGAAGGGCGCCGATTCCGGGATGAAGACCTGCTTCACGCGGCTTGCCTCAACGCGTCGCGAGCGAGCGCGCCGAGCTCCTCGACGGAATGGCGCTTCGCGAAATCCTGGAAAGTCTCGCCGGCCAAGCGTTGCGCCACGTAGGCCTTGAGCAGGCGCTCGATCGATGCGGGCAGTTCGTCGGCGGCGACGTCGCGAAGGATCTCGCGCGCAAGCCCGCGCCGGTCACCGAAGCCGCCTCCCACGTACACGTGGTAGCCCTCGACCTCGCGGTCGGCATCGAGCGCGATCTTCGCGCCCAGCAACCCGATGTCGCCGATGTAGTGCTGCGCGCAGGAGTGGGGACAACCCGTGAGGTGAATGTTGATGGGTTCGTCGAGCGCGACCCGGGCGTCGAGGTGATCGGCGATGGCGAGTGCATGCCGCTTCGTGTCGCTCGCGGAAAACTTGCAGCCCGTGTTGCCGGTGCAGGCGACGATGCCCGCGCGAACCTGCGACACCTGGGCCGTGAGGCCGATCTCGTCCAAGGCGCGCGATACGTCGTCGCGGGATGCCTCGGGAATGTCGGAGACGATGATGTTCTGCCATGGCGTGAGGCGAATCGTGCCGCTGCCGAACGTCTCGGCGATCTTCGCGAGGCCGCGCATCTGCGCGGCGGTCATCTTTCCCACCGGAAGTGCCACGCCGCAATAGAGCGTGCCTGGCTGCTTCTGCGCATGGAAGCCCACGTGCGCGCCGCGCGCCAGCGCTGGGCGCGGCTCGCAGTCATCCAACGCAAGGCGCGGCAAAGGCGCTGGCAGTCGCTTCTCGACCTCGGCCAGGAAATTCGCAAGGCCCATGCGTTCGAGGACGTACTTGAGCCGCGCGCGCTTGCGATCGGTGCGATCGCCCTCGTCGATGAAGACGCGCACGATCGCCTCGGCCACGGCCACGCATTCCTCCGGTGCGATCGCCACTCCCAGGTCGGCGGCGAAATCGCCGTGACCCGTGATGCCACCCACCGCGACGCGAAAGTGGATTCCCGCCGGAACCGGCTTGCCTTCGGGCACGCGAACCGCCGTGAAGCCGATGTCGTTGGTATCTTCGAGGGATGCCACGCCCGCGCCGCCGTCGAAGGCGATGTTGAACTTGCGCGGCAGTCCGTACAGCTCGCGATGGTTGAGGATCGCATGGTGCAGCGCGGTGCCGAGCGGGCGCGTGTCGTAGAGCTCGCGCGGATCGATGCCGGCCGTGGGATTGCCGGTGATGTTGCGGATGTTGTCGGCGCCGGCGCCACGCGAGGTGATGCCCGACTCGGCGAGGCGCTCGAGCACGCTCCTCGCGTGTTTCGCCGCGATCTCGCGCACCTGGATGTTGGAGCGCGTGGTGATGTGCGCATAGCCCGCGCCGAAATCCTCGGCGATGCCCGCGACGGCGCGCAGCTTCGGTGCATCCAGGATGCCGTTCGGATTGCGAAGCCGCAGCATGAACGCGTTCTGCGCGGGCGCCACGTGGAAGAGCCCGTGGAACTTGTAGAGGAAGACGTCGGTGCCTTTCGGGAACTCGCCCTTCGCGGCGTTGGCCGTGATCTCGTCCCACATGTCGAACGGATGCTTGGCGCGCTTCGCTTCCTCCTCGCGCGTGAGCTTCCCGCCCGCGGCGACGACGCGGTCCTGCGCAGCAAAGTGGATGCGCTCGGGACCGGAAGGAAGCGAAGGCGCCGCGCCGGGAGCGCTGCGTGCCGCCGCGACGCCCCGCGCCAGCCCATCGAAGAACTGCTTCTGCTCCTCGGTGAAATCCTTTCCGTCAGTCATCACCCGTCGCCGCGGCCTCGGCCGCGGGGGATTTCGTAGTCGGCATCCCGAAGGTCGACACGTAGTACGCACCCGCGACGAAGACCGCGCCGCCGATCACGTTGCCGAGCGTGACCCAGCCCAGGTTCCATGCGAAGCCCGAAAGGGAAACCGCCTCGGGATGGTTGCCCGCGAGTGCCAGCCCCAACAGCGTCATGTTGGCCACGCTGTGCTCGAAGCCGCAGGCGATGAACGCGAGCAGGCACCAGAAGATGACGATGCATTTCGCCGCGTCGGAATCGACTCGCGCCGACATCCAGATCGCGAGGCACACGAGCCAGTTGCAGAGGATCGCGCGCGCGACGAGGCTCACGGCGGGCGCGTTCATCTTGAGCGCCGCGACCTTCATCACCAGCGCGTCGGGCGCGGAGAGGAGCCCGCCACCGCCGCCGGCTGCGAAGAGCGCCACCAGCGCCGCCGCGCCCGCGAGGTTGCCGATCCACGTCATGCTCCACGTGGCGCCGATGTCGGCCATCGATCCCTTCCCGGAAAACGCGCGCAGCACCATGAACATCGTGTGCCCCGTGAAGAGCTCCGCGCCCGCGATGACCACGAGAGTGAGCGCGATTCCGAACGTGGCACCCATCACGAGCTTCTGCAGATCCGGGGGAACCTGGCTTCCCAACGTGAAGATGAGGATGATCCCCATCCCGACGTAGGCGCCCGCGAGCATCGATGCGACGAAGAATCCGACCGGTGTCCGCTTCAGCAACGCGAGCTTCTTGTCCGCGAGCTTGCTGAACCCCTCGATGGTCTGCTCGTACATGCACGTCTCCCGTCGGAAGAATGTCCGTGGCTTCTTCCTGCAATAGGCGTACCACTTCGCGCTTTCCCTCTGTCATGGAAGGAACTCGAAGGGAATCGCGCACTGCTGCGGTGCAGCATGCACCGTTGCAAGGCCCTGGAGGGCGCGGCTCCGCTATGATGGTTGCCCGCCCGAACCGGGCGATCCCGGAGGTGCCCATGAACCGCAAGCTCCTCGCAATTGCAGCCGCCGCCCTCGCGAGCGCCTGGACGACGGCCGTGCCGGCCGCTCCCGCCAGCGTCGAGATGACGTGGATGTCAATCGCCAACTGGTACTTCAAGATCGGCGACAAGCGAATCATGATGGACGCGTACATCACGCGCGTGCCCGGGCCGCCCTTCTTCTATCCGCCGAAGAACTATCCGAACGACCTCTACGCGTACACGAAGGGTCCGTACGGCGTCGATGTCGAGTCGATCAGGAAGGTGCGCGAGGCCGTGCTCGGTCCCGCCAAGCTCGACTACATGCTGGTGGGCCACAGCCACTTCGACCATAGCTGGGACTCGCCCACCTGGTCGAAGATGACGGGCGCCCAGATGATCGGCGGCACCTCGTCGTGCATGCAGGCCGCGGCGCAGGGCGTGCCCGCGGCGCAGTGCATGAGCGTGACCGGCGGCGAGAAGATCGTGCTGGGCGACGGCATCACGATCCGCGTCGTGCGCTTCAACCATAGCGGCGATGCGTCGAATCCGATCCAGCATTTCCCGCGCGAGCTCTACCAGCCTCCGGTGCCCGATCCCGCGACGGGAGGATTGCGCGGCGGCGTGGGCGAGGATTACCCGAATGGCGGCGGCAATCGCGCCTTCCTCTTCACGATCGACGGATCCGACGGCCCGCTCACGTTCTTCGTGAACAATTCGGCGAGCGCCTACGACCTCGACAAGGACATCGTCGTGGACGGCGTGAGCTATGGCTCGCCGCTCGCGAATCTCCAGGCGGCGATGAGGGACGCGGGGCTCACGCAGGTCGATGCGTGGATCGGCACGGGGGGCGAACCCGTGGCGAAGCTGATCGTCCCCGTGATCCATCCGAAGACCTACATCCCGAACCACTGGGACGGCCTCTTCAATCCGTTCTGGCGTGGGATGCCCTATCCGTTCAAGGACGAGGCGCTCGCGAAGTATCTCGACGCGCAGAAGATCCCGATGCTTCCGCAAAAGCAGTATTTCGACAGATACGTGCTCACGAAAGCCGGCGTCGCGATGGCCGACAACCATGCGATGAAGGCCGCGCTGGGCTTTTCCGACGCGCAGGCTTTCAAGCAATCGATGCGGGATGCCGTCGATCGCGTCGCGTCGACAAGCGTGGGCGACGATTGCGGCGAAGGCTTCAGCAAGCCGCCGGAGTGGGCGACGGTCTTCGCGTCGATCGCGCGCGAGCATTGATCCACGCAGGCGGGTGCCACTGCGGCGCGGTGCGCTTCGAGGTCGAGGCGCCCGCCCGCGTCGTGGCGCTCGACTGCAACTGCTCGCTCTGCGCGATGACGGGATTCCTGCACCTCATCGTGCCGGCATCGAAGTTCCGCCTCGCGAAGGGCGAAGAGAGCCCTTCGACCTACACGTTCGGCACCGGCATCGCGAAGCATCGCTTCTGCAGGACGTGCGGCATCAAGTCGTTCTACGTGCCACGCTCCAATCCCGACGGGTTCGACGTGAACGTGCGCTGCCTCGACAGGCCGCCACCCGAGCTGGTCATCGAGCCTTTCGATGGACGCAACTGGGAGGCGAACGGCGCTTCGCTTGCGGGTCTCAGCAAGGAATGAGATAGCACGAGTGCCAGCGATGTTGTTTTGACACAGAGGACACAGAGGCAACACAGAGGAAAGTCAAAAGCTTCAGGGCCTGTTCTTCGATATCGCACGCGGGGTCACGAAAGAACCGGCAATGTTCTGCTTTTCCTCTGTGTTGCCTCTGTGTCCTCTGTGTTGAAAATCGCTCTTCACTAATCCCCGCTATATGCCTTCTGCAGATCCAGAATCACGATCTTGTGCATCTTGAGCATGGCGCCCATGACACGCTGCGCGCGCACGGCGTCCTTGTCGCCCAGCATCTCGATCAATTGAATGGGCACGACCTGCCACGACAGGCCGAACTTGTCCTTGAGCCATCCGCAGGCGCTCGGGGTGCCGCCCGCCGAGAGCTTGTCCCAGTAGTGGTCGACCTCGGCCTGGTCCTTGCAACGCACCACGAACGACACCGACTCGTTGAACTTGAAGAGGGGCCCGCCATTCAATGCCGTGAACTGGTAGCCCTCGATCTCGAAGGCGGCCGTCATCACGGTGCCCGCGGGCCCGGGCCCCGCGGCGCCGTAGCGCGTCACCGCAAGCCGCTTCGAGTTGGGAAAGATCGAGAGGTAGTGATTCATGGCCTCTTCGGCTTCCTTGTCGAACCACAACATGGCGCTCAGCCTGTTCATGGCGTCACTTCTTCGGCTGGACGATCACCATCCATCCCAGGCCGAACCTGTCCTCGAGCATGCCGAAGCACGGCGAGTAGAACGTCTCCTGGAGCGGCATCGTGACCTTGCCGCCGGCCGCGAGGCCCTCGTGGAAGCGCTTCGCCTCGGCCGGATCGCGGGCGGTGATCGAGAGCAGGATGCCCTTGAATTCCGGCGCTGCCTTGTTGTAGCCGTCGCTGCCCATGAGGAGCGAATCGCCGACCCAGAAAGCGACGTGCAGGATCTTGTCCTCGCTGCCCGGCGAGAGTTTCTGGCCGGGTTCGAGCGGCGCTTCCTTGCAGCGCATCAACATCTCGACGCGCGCGCCGATCGCCTTCTTGTAGAGCTCGAGCGCCTCTTCGCAGCGCCCGTCGAAGTTGATGTACGGATGCACGGCGCTCATTGGAAGTCCTCCGCTTCATAGAGCGGGCGGACCTCGATCTCGCAATCCTCTCCGGGGAAGGGGCTCGGCGCCTTCTTCGCCCAGCCGATCGCGTCGGCGCGCGAATCGCATTTCCAGAGCCAGAAGCCCGCGACGAGCTCCTTGGTCTCCGCGAACGGCCCATCGACGACAATGCGCTTGTCGTCGCGCGAGAACTTCACCCGCGCGCCGGCGGAGCTGGGCTTCAATCCGTCGCCCGCGAGCATCACGCCCGCCTTCACCAGCTCCTCGTTGAAGCGGCCCATCTCGGCGATCAGCTTCGGATCCGGCATCTGCCCGGACTCCGATGCCTTCGTCGCCCGCACCATCACAATGAATCTCATGTCCGTCTCCTCGTGAGTTAAAGGGGTCAGAGCCCTTTTCGGCGCTAAAGGGCTCTGACCCCGGATTTGCTCGAAGCGTTGCGCGCGACGCCATCCACGATCAGGTTGCGGCAGGGCCGGACTTCGATCGCGCCCATCGGGGCGCTCGGCAGCCGCGCGGCGATGTTGATGGCCTCGTTCAGGTCCCGCGCCTCGATGAGGTAGAAGCCCGCCACCACCTCCTTCGTCTCCATGAACGGCCCGTCGGTCAGGGTCACTTTCTTTTCGCGAACGCGCACGCAGCTCGTCTCGGAAGCCGGCCCCAATGCCTCGGCCTCGACGAAGTGGCCGCTCTTCAGCAGCTGCTCATTGAACTCGAGATGGCGCGCGTTGAGGGCGTTCACTTCGGCCTCGGGCACTGTCCCGAACTGCTTTTCGTCGAGGTAGATAAGGCACAGGTATCTCATCGATCGTCTTCCTCCTGAACAGGTTCCAAGCCATTTTCGGCCTCCTTACCCCTAGTCGATTGGGGGCCAGGCCTTTTCGACACCTTCCGGACAAATAATTCCTAGAGCGCGGCCAGGCGCTTTTCGAGGAACCGTCGCTCCGAGGCCTGCCGGGTGAGATCGAGGGCCTTGCGATAGGCGGCCGCGGCCTCGCCGGCGTGGCCCAGGCGCCGGTGCATGTCACCGCGGGCCGCGTGGGCCAGGTGGTACTCGGCGAGGTCGCCGCGCGAAAGGATCGCGTCGATGGCATCGAGTCCTTTCGCGGGTCCATCCTTCATCGCCACGGCGACCGCGCGATTCAATTCGACGACGGGATTGGCGCCGAACCCCAGCAGCACGTCGTAGAGCGCGACGATCTCGGCCCAGTCGGTTTCCTCGGCGCTCGGCGCCTCCGCATGCACCGCCGCGATCGCTGCCTGGATCGCATAGGGGCCGAAGCTACGCGTGGCGAGCGCGCCCTCGACCAGCTTCACCGCATCGGCGATCTGCGCGCGATCCCAGGCAGACCGGTCCTGGTCCGTGAGCAGGATGAGCTCGCCGTCGGGCGACGTGCGCGCCGCGCGCCGCGATTCGTGAAGCAGCATCAGCGCGAGAAGCCCCAGCACGTCGGGCTCGGGCAGCAGCTCCACGAGCAGCCGGCCCAGGCGGATCGCCTCGGCCGACAGGTCGCGCCGCGTGAGGCTTTCGCCCGACGAGGCGAGATAGCCTTCGTTGAACACGAGGTAGATCACCCGCAACACGCTATCCACGCGCTCCGCGAGCTCGCCGCGCCCCGGGACTTCGTAGGGGATGCGCGCGTCGCGGATCTTCGACTTCGCGCGAACGATGCGTTGCGCCACCGTGGGCGCGGGCACGACGAAGGCGCGCGCGATCTCTTCGGTCGTGAGGCCGCAGACCTCGCGAAGCGTGAGCGCGACCTGCGCCTCGGGCGCGAGCGCCGGATGGCAGCACGTGAAGATGAGTCGCAGGCGATCGTCCTCGACGCCTTCGTGATCCGCCGTCGAAGACTCATCGGCGATCGATTCGACGTGCTCGACCACGTCCTCGAGCGACACGTCGTACTTCGAGCGTCGCCGCAGCACGTCGATCGCCTTGAAGCGCCCCGTGGAAACGAGCCATGCGCGCGGATTCTGCGGCACGCCCTGCGTGGGCCATTGCTCGACCGCGGCGATGAACGCCTCGTGCATCGCTTCCTCGGCCACGTCGAAATCGCCCACCTGGCGGATCAGCGTGGCGAGGACGCGGCGCGATTCGGCGCGATAGACCTGCTCGACGATGTCCACCGCGGGAAATATAGCGCGATTCAGCTCGAAGACAGTCGCGAGGCCTTATCATGGAGGCTCCACCGGGGGAAAAACCATGAACATCGCATCGCGGGCGGTCGGCATCGCATCGACGGCATTCGCATTGCTCATCGGGAGCTGGGGAGTCATGGCGGCAACGTTCGTCTACGTATCCAACGCCGAGGACGGCGACATCAGCACCTATCGCCTGCTCGAATCGGGGGCGCTCGAGGCCGGCCCGCGCGTGAAGGCCGCCGCGGTCGTGATGCCCATGGCGGTGAGCCCCGACAAGCGCTTCCTCTACGCCGCCGCGCGATCGAAGCCTTACACGGTCTACGTGTATTCGATCGACGCGAAGACCGGAGCCCTGGTACCGCTATCCACGGCACCGCTCGCCGAGAGCTTTCCCTACATCTCGCTCGATCGAACCGGGCGCTACCTGCTGGGCGCGTCCTACGGCGGGCACGTGATCAGCGTGAATCCCGTCGGCATGGACGGCAAGGTCGGCGCGACGCCCTCGCAGGTGATTCCCGTGGGGCGGCACGCACACTCCATTCGCGTGGATGGAACGAATCGCAACGCCTACGTGATGACGCTCGGCACCGACGAGCTCTTCATGTTCGATTTCGACGCCGCCACGGGCAAGCTCACGTCGAAGACACCCGCCGTCGTGCTGATGCCGCCGCTCACGGGGCCGCGCCACTTCGTGACGTCATCGGACAACAGGTTCCTCTACATGCTCTCGGAGCTTCGCGCGACCGTGACGTCGTTCGCGATCGATCCCGCCACGGGGCTGCTCAAGGAAGTCTCGTCGGTCACGGCGCTTTCACCCGACAGCAAGCTCGTACCCGGCGCGCCGCGCGCGCCGATCACGGGACCCAACGCGCCACCGCCGCGCAATACCGACAACGACATCTGGGCCGCCGACATCCATCTCACGCCCAACGGAAAATTCGTGGTCGTCTCGGAGCGCACGCTGGGCACGCTCAACGTGCTCTCGGTGGACGCGGCCACGGGCAAGCTCACGTATCTCTGGAGCGTGTCCACGGAAACGCAGCCGCGCGGCTTCGCCATCGACGCAAGCGGCCGCTTCCTCGTCGCAAGCGGCGAGAAATCCGAGACTGTTTCGCTCTACTCCATCGACATGCAAGGCGCGCTGAAGCTTCTCGGGAAGTATCCCGTGGGCAAGGACGCCAACTGGGTGGAGATCGTCGCTTTCGATTGAGAAAGACAGGAAAACCCGCATGAATCGCAAATCCTTCGCGCTCGCGGCGCTCGCCCTCGCGCTCGCCGCCTCGCCCGCCTTCGCCGACAACAAGACGAAGGAGGAAAAGATCCGCAAGATCGCCACCCTCGGCGGGATCACCTCGCGCCTCGACGAAGCGGTGGGGCAGGTGCTCAACCAGGGGCGCCAGACCGAATCGGAGATGATGTCGCAGGTGAACGCTAACCTCGACGTGCCCCCTTCGTTTCGGCCGAAATTCGACGAAGCGAACCGGAAATTCATGAACGCGCTCGCGCCGACGTGGACGACCTTCGAGATCATCGATGTCTTCGTGAAGGCGTACTCGCCACTGGTCTCGGAAGAGGATGTGGACGCGGCCCTCGCGTATCTCACGTCCGGCGCCGGGAGTCGAAACGCGGCCGCGCAGACCGAGGCCGCGAGCCAGATCGCGGCGCTCGTCGCCACGCGCAGCGGCAACCGCGTCCCGCAGGCCGCCCAAGCCTACGTCGCAGAGATGCGCTCACTGGTCCAGCAGTGCAACTGCGTGAAGAGGACCACAGCTCCCGCGAAGTAAGGTTGGCACGCTTGTGGCTTGCCCATTGGGTTCCAGCCACCCAGGAGGAACCATGACCCCCGCCACTCCCATGACCCGCGAGGACGTGACCGATCTCATCTACTCGCTCAAGATCCAGAAGGGCATCAAGTGGGCCGATGTCGCGAAGAAAGTCGGGCAATCGAAGGAATGGGTCACTGCCGCATGCCTCGGGCAGATGACGCTCACGAAGGACCAGGCCGGAAAGGTCGGCAAAATCTTCGGCTTGCCCGCCGAGGCGGCGAAGCTGTTGCAGGTCGTCCCCTACAAGGGATCGCTGCCGACGGCCATTCCCACCGATCCGCTGATCTATCGCTTCTACGAGATCGTCAACGTCTACGGCTCGACGATCAAGGAGCTCATCCACGAAGAGTTCGGCGACGGCATCATGAGCGCCATCGACTTCAAGATGGATATCGTCCGCGAGCCCGACCCGAAGGGTGACCGCGTCCTGATGACGCTCAACGGGAAATTCCTCCCCTACAAGACTTATTAGTCGGGCAGGAATCGCTTCGCGGTCGCGGGGCCGAGGCGCTCGAGGGTCGCGCTGCTCTCGCGCAGCTTCGCGGCTGCCGCCTCGTGGGAGACAGGGGCCCTCGCGAGTAGCATACTAGTCGCCGGGAGGCCGCTCTAGTGACTGCAAGCTGGGCGCGCATTGGGATTCTGCAGTTCGCGCTGGCCGCGCTGATGGGCGCGCTCGCCTCGTTTGGCGCGGCTGCGAGTTCATCGACCAATCTCCTGCTGAACAGCGGCTTCGAGGGCGGTCCCGTCTCGTGGAACCAGACGTCCACGGGCGGCTTCAGCGACATCTACACCGATGGCAATTTTGCCCGCACGGGCGTGGCTTATGCCTGGCTGGGCGGGTACCTGAGCGGGACTGACACAGTCTCGCAGGTCGTGGCCATTCCCTCGACTGCGCAGCACGCGAACGTGCAGTTCTGGTACTTCATCGCCACGACCGAGACCACGACCAGCGTCGCCGACGACACGATGCAGGTCTCGATCACGGATGTTTCCAGCGGAGCCACCACGGTCCTCGCGAGCTTTTCGAACCTGAACATGTCGTCCTCGTGGGCCCAGAGCGCCTCCTATGACGTATCGGCGTACGTGGGGCGGACTGTGCGGGTCACGTTCTCCGCCACCAACAATTCCACGAACATCACCAACTTCTTCATCGACGACATCGCCGTCAACGCGTCATTCGGCGCGGGAACCGTGAACCCGTCCATCGCCGCGGGCTTCGACAGGACGTGCGCGGTCAGCCGGACCGGCGAAGCCCTCTGCTGGGGCGACGACGATAACGGAGCGCTTGGCGACGGAAGGTTCATCGGGTACACGCTTCCGGTCCAGACGGCAGGGCTGTCCGCGGGCGTGGCAAGCGTGATCTCCTCGCCATCTTCCTATTTCACGTGCGCGCTGAAGAGCACGGGCCAGGCGCTTTGCTGGGGTAACAACCAGAACGGGCAGCTGGGCAACGGCACAGTGCTTCCCAGCACCATCCCGGCGCCGGTGACCGGGCTCACGAGCGGCGTCACGGCAATCGCGACCGGTGGATACCACGCGTGCGCATTGACGGTGTCCTCGGGCGCGCTGTGCTGGGGCTTCAACTTCTATGGGCAGCTCGGAATCGGATCCACCGGCAACTATTGGACACCCGTTCCGGTCACGGGTCTTCCCTCCGGCCTGAAGGCCATCACGGCAGGCTCTTACCACACCTGCGCCCTCAGCAACGCGGGCGCCGTCCTGTGCTGGGGCCAAAACGTGTATGGGCAGCTGGGCAACGGGACGACAACCGCCAGCAGCGTCCCGGTCCCGGTGAGCGGCTTGTCTGCCGGCGTCGTCGCCATCGCGGCGGGCCACTTTCACACGTGCGCCCTCACGTCATCGGGCAATGTCGTGTGCTGGGGATTGAACGGAAATGGACAGTTGGGCAACGGCACGACGACGAACAGCGCCGTTCCAGTCTCGGTCGCCCAGCTCTCGGGAGCAACCCAACTTGCCGCCGGGGGTTATCACAACTGCGCGATTGCCGGGTCGGGCGCGGTGCGTTGCTGGGGATGGAATGGATCTGGCCAGTTGGGCAACGGCTCGACGGTCGACAGCGCCGTGTCTGTTGCCACGCCATTGGCCGGAGTCAAGGCGCTCGCCCTGGGATACGAGCACAGCTGCGCGATCACATCCACCTCCGGGGTCGCTTGCTGGGGAGCGAACGGCATTGGCCAGTTGGGAAATGGGTCCCAAGCCAACAGCCTCGTGCCCGTCGCGCCCTCCGGGTTGCCGGGGCCGGTGAGCCAGATCGCCGCCGGCGCCAAGTACGTTTGTGCGCTATCGAACGGCGGCCTCCAGTGCTGGGGAGACAACTCCGAATTCCAGCTCGGCGATGGCGAGGCCGTTGGACGCTCGGCTCCCGTGGAGGTGTCCGGATTCTCGAGCGGGATCGCCGCGATGGGCAGCGGGGACATCCACAGTTGCGCGCTCACGCAATCCGGTTCGGTCTACTGCTGGGGAGGCGGCGACAGCGGACAATTGGGCAACGGCGTGTTCAGCGCAGGCAGTTCCCTGCCGGGGGCGGCCGTGAGTTTCCCCGTTGGAGTGACGGCCCTCGCCGTCGGATTCAAGAGCAACTGCGTCGTGACGACGGCCGGCGGCGTGATGTGCTGGGGCGAAAATACCTATGGCGGCCTGGGCGATGGAACCACGATCGATCGTTCATCCCCCGTTGCCGTTCTCGGCATGAGTTCCGGAGTGGTCCAGGTCGGTCTCGGGTCCGACTATGCTTGCGCCCTCACCAGCACGGGGAAGGTGTCGTGCTGGGGTTACAACCTCTACGGCCAATTGGGAATCGGCACGACGACGAACCAGTCGGCGCCGGCAAGTGTCGGCGGCCTGTCGTCGATCTCCGCGATATCGGTGGGCGCCTGGCATGCGTGCGCCCTGACATCGTCGAGCGGTGTGCTCTGTTGGGGATACAACGTCAACGGGCAGATCGGCGATGCCACCACGGTCAACCGGTCGGCCCCGGTGCAGGTGAGCGGGCTCGCATCGGGGGTCGCGGCCATTTCGGCCGGCTGGTATCACACGTGCGCATTGAACTTTGCCGGCGAAGTCCTGTGCTGGGGACTCAACGACTACGGCGAGCTCGGCGATGGGACTACGACGAGCCGCTCCGCGCCCGTGAAAGTGAGCGGCCTTCCTTCAGGCGTGATCGCGATCGCCGCCGGCAACTATCACACCTGCGCCCTCACCAACGTGGGAGAGGTGCTGTGCTGGGGATTCAATAGCAGCGGCGGCCTGGGAGACAGCACATTCGCGAGCCGCCTCTATCCCGTGGTCGTGGCTCACCTGGGCGGAACGGGAAGCATCGCCCAGAACAACTGGTTCCTCGACCTGGACCCCGGATACCCGAAGGCATTTCGCCCCACCGACATTCCCTCATTTCTCGCGAACACTACCGGGAACGCGGCTGCGGCGGTCGTCACGGTGACTGCGAACGTCCAGTTCCCCGCGCAGGCGATCGGCCAGCCAATCTACGTCTACGGCTACTTTCCCGCGTCGCTGTTTCCGGGCGGGGCGCTGCCGAAGGACAGCGGCAACTGCGTGCTCGGGCAAGTCTCGGCTTCAGGGACACCCACGCCAACCTCGGCCTCGAACATCCAGGCGTATGTGAGCAATGTGACCTCGAGCCAGGGACAGGCCGTGAGCATCTTGAACAACACGTCCGCCTCCAACGTCGCGGGCTCCACTCTCTGCGTGGGCACCGGCACGAATAGCGCCCAAGCCGTGGGCACCAGCAACAGCCGCTGTGTCGCGAGCGTGCCGCCCGGACAGAGCAGCCAGACCTGCGCTCCTCCCGCGGTAGTGGCCAACGTGCCCGATTCCCTGAGCGGCCTGTGGTGGAACCCCAACGAGTCGGGATGGGGAGTCAATTTCACCCAGCGGCGCAACATCGTATTCGCGGCCTGGTACACCTACGATGCGAGCGGCAATCCCAAGTGGTACGTCGCGTCCAACTGCACGATGCCGGTGGCCGCGAGCAGCGGCACGTGCACGGGCGCCTTGTATGAGGTGAGCGGGCCGACTTTCTTCGCAGGCGCGTTCAACCCCTCGGCCGTCCACGTCGCCACGGCCGGATCGCTGCAGGTCAACTTCGCGAACGCGGCTACGGCAACGATGACGTACACGGTGGCTGGGCAAACAAGGACCGTGGCGATCACCCGCCAGCCGTTGTCGAGCGGAAACACGCCACCGCCCGTGGACTACACGGATCTCTGGTGGAACCCGAACGAGTCGGGTTGGGGGATGACGATCGCGCAGCAGTACAACGAGATTTTCGTCGCGTGGTACGTGTACGACTCGGCCGGCAAGCCCGTCTGGTACGTGGCGCCGAACTGCGCGGTCAACGGCAGCACCTGCACGGGAACTCTCTACGGAACGACCGGCCCGCCCTTCGGTCCGACGTTCGATTCGACGAGTGTCCACGTGCTCACGGCCGGCACCGTGACGCTCACCTTCAGCGACCCCAACAACGGAACGCTCACCTACACCGTGAACGGCGTTACCGCGACCAAGGCGATTACGAGACAGCTTTTCTAGAAGACGAGCGTCTCGCCCGGCTTCATGGGATAGACCGTGATGCCCGAGCCTTCCATGGCCTTCACGAATTCCTCGGGCGTGCCCTTGAGGTAGGGATTCGTGCCGTAGTGCATCGGCATCGCGGCCTTGGGCTTGATCCATTCGCGCGTGACCCATGCGGCGTCCTGGGGATTCATCACGTAGTGGCCGCCGATGGGCACGAGCAGCAGGTCGGGCTTGTAGCGCTCGCCGAGATACTTCATGTCGCCGAAGGGCCCCGTGTCACCCGTGTGGTAGATCCTGAAACCGTTCTCCAGCTCGATGATGTAGCCCACGGGCTCGCCGCCGGGATACGTGGTGTCCTTGCCCTCGGCGTTCTTCCAGACGAGCTCCGACGAGTGCTCGGCGTGCGTCGCGGTGATCTTCACGCCCGCCGGGCCCCAGGGCGTGATCGTGCCTCCCTTGCCCATGCGCGGCGCGAGCTCGGCCGGAAGGATGCCGAGCGTGACCAGGGTCGAGCCCAGGCCCGCGGGCCCCCACACCGGCGCGTTGTTCATCTTCGCGAGCTCGGGCGCGTCGCCGAAGTGGTCGCCGTGCGCGTGCGTGACGAGGATCAGGTCCACCTTGCCGAGCTTGGCGAGGTCCTTCCACTCGGCGGGCGTCTTCGGATTGCCCTTGATCCAGGGATCGATCACGATCACCTTGCCCGTGGGGGTGGTGATCCTGAAGCACGACTGGGCGAGCCACAAGAGGTGTGTCTTGCCGTCGCCATCGGCGAGCGCGAGTCCCGATGCGATCAATGCGAGCGCGGCGACCGCGCGGAGGACATGGCCCATTTTCCTGGCTCCCGTACGAGTTTGGGCGCCCATGATAGCGGCTTTCATCTTTCCGAAATATGAGCGCTGTAACCTCGCGGCAAAATATGCTTACGCTTCCGAAGCAAAAGACCGCGACGTTCAGCCTGGACGCGCCCATGCTGGAGACGATCCTCCAGCACGCAAAGCCCCTCGGCCACCATGAGGACCGCGGCAACCTCAACATCGGGTTCGGCTTCCTCTACTACGGGCTCATCCGCACGCTCCGGCCCGCGCACGTCATCGTGATCGGCTCGGGCTTCGGCTTCAGCGTGGTCACGCTGGCGCTCGGCCTGAACGACAACGGCGCGGGGATGCTGAGCTTCGTCGACCCGTCCTACTCGCTGCTGAAGAATGGACCGCTGCAGACCGTGGGCGGCACGTCGCAGTGGGACGAGCCCTCGAAGGTTCGCGCGCATTTCTCGCGCTTCGGCGTCGAAGACCGCGTCGAGCACTTCAAGATGACGAGCGGGGAGTTCTTCGGCGCCTACGACCTGCGCGACCGGCCCCCGATCGACGTCGCGTTCATCGACGGCAACCATTCCTACGAGGATGTGCGCCACGACTTCGTCGCCGCGATGCGCCACATGCGCAAGGGCGGTTTCATCCTGCTGCACGACACCAACATCTACTTGCGCGAGCTCGTCGGCCACGCGGGCGTGAAGAAGTGGCTGCGCGAGATCCAGCGCGAGACCGAGTGGTTCGAGGCCGTGGACTTCCCCCTGGCCTCGGGCGTGGCACTCGTCCGCGTGCTCCGCGACGGGCCTTGGCTGCCTCCCGGCAATTGATCCTCGCGACGGTCGCAGTCGCGCTCCTCGCAGTCGCTGCATATCTCCTCTGGCGCCAGTTCTGGTTCTTCCGTGATCCGCATCGCGTGCCGCCGGCCGCGAGCGGCGTCCTGAGCCCCGCCGACGGGACCGTCGTGTACGTGAAGAAGGTCGCGCCCGGCGACGACGTCATCGTGATCAAGCAGGGCGTGAGCGCGAAGGTCACGGACCTCATGCACGAGGACTTCGACCAGGCGAAGCTCGTGATCGGGATCTTCATGAGCCCCTTCGACGTGCACTACAACCGCGCGCCGATCGAAGGCGAGATCGGATTCATCCGCCGCTACCCGGCGATGAACGGCGGCAACCTCAACATGGGTACCATGCACTGGCGCACGCTCCTCAACCTCGAGCCGCGCTACCAGGGCAGCATGCACATCGTGCAGAACGAGCGCGCGGTCACGCAGATCCGCGGCGAATACGCGGGCTCGCCGTTGCAGTGCTACGTCGTGCAGATCGGCGCGCTCACGGTGAACGGCATCGACAGCTATTTCAATCCGGGCGCGCACGTGGCGCGCGGCGCCACCTTCGGCATGATCCGGGTCGGATCCCAGGTGGACCTGATCGTGCCGTGGCGTGAAAGCTTCGACGTGAAGGTGAAGCCGGGCGACCGCGTCACGGCCGGCGAGACGATCCTCTTTCGCTAGGCTGCCTAGTTCGGGGACAGACCCCTAAGGAAACGGTGATCGAAACCGATCTCCTCGGTACTTAGGGGTCTGTCCCCGAACTAGGCGATGTTCGCGATCGCTTCGCGCCAGGACTCGATGTAGGCGCGGTACGCTTCGTCGTCCATCTTACGCACGACGGCATTGCCCGCTTCGCTCAATCCCGTAAACACATAGATCACCGTGACGCGTGTGCGCCCGGCGTCGATCGCCGCGCATTGGACGAGCACCGTGGCTGTGCGCGATCCCGGCGTCACGCGTGCGTACTCGACGATGCGCGCGGCGGGTTCGTGGCGGATCACCATCCAGATCGTGTCCTCGCCGCCGTGGCTCGTGGTGAAGACCATGCCCTGCTCCGCCTTGCCGCCGGCCGGATGCACGTAGACCGGATTCCATCCTTTCGCCCAGGCGCGCTCGCCTTCGGGCTCGAAGAGCGGGAACGTCCTCGCCGCCGGCATCTCCAGCACGAAGGAGTAGGACCGGGTGCTGCGCTCGGCGACGAAGACGCTCATGGGACGCTCCTTTCGCGAAGGCGATGGCTGTGGCGCGCGTCGAGGTCGAGCCCGTAGATCTTCCGGAGCTGCCCGATGCGATCGAGCGTGGCGCGCTCGAACGGGGTCTTTCCCTCGAAGGCGTGCAGGACGATGCCTTCGAGCAGGTCTCCCAGCGTCATGTCGTGGTACTCGGCCAGGGCCTTGAGCACCTTGAGCATGCGTTTCTCGATCTTCACGCCGGTCTGCACGCGTTCGACCTCGAGCGAGGGCGGCGGCGAAGCGGCGGGGGCACGCTTGGGCATGGCGGTCTCCGGTGGGAAGCCGCCATTATCCATGTACCTATGTATCTATGTCAACGCCTGCTGGATGTCGGCGATGAGGTCGCCGGCGTGCTCGGCGCCGATTGAAAGCCGGACCAGGTCCGTGGGGCAGAGCGTTCCCGGCCCTTCCACGCTCGCACGGTGCTCGACCAGACTCTCTGTCGATCCGAGCGAGGTAGCGCGCTTGAAGACGCGAAGCTTAGCCGTGAACGCCTTGGCCGCCGCTTCGCCGTGCCTTAGCCGCAGCGACATCATCCCGCCGAATCCGCCCTGCATCTGCTTCGCGGCCACTGCATGGCCCGGGTGCGAGGCGAGCCCCGGATAGAGGACGTGCGAGAGCTCCGGATTCCCCTCGAAGTGCGTAGCGATCGACATGGCGTTCTCACAGGCGCGCGCCACGCGAAGGTGCAGCGTGCGCATCCCGCGAAGCAGCAGCCACGCCTCGAACGGGCCCAGCACGCCGCCGCCGCTGCCGCGCACGTAGCGGATGCGCTGCCAGAATTCGTCGTCGGCCGCGTTGGCGAGCACGCCCGCGATCACGTCCGAATGGCCGTTGAGGTACTTCGTGGCCGAATGCATCACGAGATTCGCCCCGAGCTCGATGGGGCGCGTGAGCATCGGCGTCGCCGCCGTGGAATCGACGGCGAGCACCGCGCCCACCTCGCGCGCGATCGCGGCCGCCGCGGCGATGTCGGTCACGTCCCAGGTGGGATTCGCGGGTGTTTCGATCCAGATCACGCGCGGCTTCCTGGCGCGCGCCTTCGAGGCGAGGTCGTCGAGGGACGAATTCTCGTAGAGCTCGACATTCAATCCGCGCGGCACGGCGAATTCCAGCAGCCACTTGCGAAACGCCCAGTACATGTTGCGCGGCACCAGCGCGCCGTCGCCCGGCAGGAGCGCCTGGAAGATGGCCGCGGATGCCGACATCCCCGAGGAAAACAGCAACGCGGACTTCGCGCGCTCGAGCGACGCGATCAGCGCCTCGGCCTGGTCATAGCCCGGATTGTCGGCGCGCGAATAGATGCGCCCGCCCGGATAGGAGCCGTCGGCGCCGCGCTCGTAGGTCGTGGAGACGTGGATCGGCGGGACGACCTCGCGATACGTCTCGGTGACGCGCCCGAGCCCCTGGGCCGCAAGCGTTTCGGCGTTGAGATCGTCTCGCTTCGACATGGCGAGAGGATACCGCGAACCGGGGACAGACCCCGGTTTCTCCCTAGTGCAACCCGTTGGCGATGTGGTGCTGGACGTGGGTAACGTGCTTCGCGATCGGCACGAGATGCGCGCCGCGGCCCGCCACGTAGAACCCGACGGGATAACCGTAGTCGCCCTGCGATTGCACCGCCATCTCCGCTTCGCGCTGGCGCTGGGCGAGCTCCGCGTAAGCGACGCGCTCACGGCTGTCGATCTCGTAGCGCTGGAGCTCACGCTGCTCGAGCAGCGCCACCGCGCGGAGGAGCCTGTCGCGCTCGGTGGTATTTACTTCCGGGAAGGACGTGGGGATGTTCGCGACGCCACCGGAATCGTTGCCGGCGCAGGCCGTCTCCTGGTACGTGACGCCTCCCGAGGGAGAGGTGCACCGGTAGATCCCGGCCGCGGCCAGGTCGAGCGAAATTGCCAGGAGTCCCAACGCCAGCAGTTTTCTTCTCATGCAGGCTCCCCAGTACAAGTCCAACGGGCCAAGCCTACTCCTGGCGCGGCGGGAAATGTATTTCAAGGGGCCAGACGTGCTATTTTCCTGCCCAAAGCAAACATCGGAGGAGGAGCATTTGAACGAGCCCCGCTGGTCCTGGCTTCCCGCGCCGAATACCTGGAAGTACCACGCCCTGCTCCTCTCGCTCGGCATCTTCGTGCTGGGCCCGCTCGGCGGCGTGACGGCCTCGTACATGAACTTCTCGCTGGGCTTCTACATCGGCGGCCAGGTGCTGGCGGGCATCCTCGGTTCCACCGTCACATACGGTTACGGAGCGGAGGGCAAGCACGGCGCGAACTACATCCAGACGGCGGCGGCGTCGGTGGCGAGCCTCTCGGCCATGGGCGTGCTGATCCAGGCGCTCGTGTGGATGGGATTGCCGCAGCCGCCCGTGTGGCAAATGATTCTCTATTTCCTGTGCATTGGCATGTTCGCGGCGGGCGTGGGGATGCTCTACACGCCGATCCTCGTGGACCGCATGCAATTGCAGTTTCCGTCGGGGCTCGCGGTCGCCAACATCCTTCGCGCATTGACCGACCCGGTGCTGCTCAAGCGCTCGGTGAAACAGCTGGGCGGCGGCATGGCGTCGGGCTTCCTCATCCCGATGGCCGCGTTGAAGGTGGAGTTCATCGACAAGATCGCGTTCTCGGCGTCGACCTTCGGCGCCGGAATGGTGGTGGGCGCGCGAATCGGCGTTCCCGCGATCACGGCCGCGATCATCGGGAGCCTCCTCACGCCGTGGTTCATCTCGATCGGCTGGCTCCAGGAGGGCGATCCCTACCGCAAGATCACGTTCCTCATCGCGCTCGGCATGATCATGGGCGCGGCGCTGCTCGACATCAGCCTGATCCTCTGGGAATTCGCGGGACGGATGAGGAAGGGCGGGCCGAAGCAACAGGTCGAGCAGCCCGACTGGAAGCGCGTGAACACGCACAAGCTCGTCGCATGGGTCGCCGCGTGGGGCATCGGCGTCATCGCCACGGGCCACTTCGTTCTGAACCAGCCGTTGCTTTATCTGTGCATCGCGGTGGCACTCGTCTTCGTCTTCGTGATGGTGAACGGCATCTCGCTGGGGCTCACGGACAGCAACCCGATCTCGTCGGCGTTCGTGGTGTCCGTGCTCGTGATGGCCACCGCGGGACTCACGGACCCGGGCGTGGGGCTGCTCGCCGGCGCGATCATGCTCATCTCCACCAATACCGCCGCGGACATGCAGCAGGACCGCTCGACCGGATGGCGCCTGGGCACCAACCGGGTGATGCAGTTCCGCTACCAGGCCGCGGGGATCCTGATGGGGGCGATCATGGGCGTGGTGTTCGCCAAGCTCTTCATGGCGGCCTATCCGATCCTGCTGCAGGACCAGACCGTGATGAAGGCTTCCGAGCAGCCCGCCCAATGGAGCGCGGCGATGACCTATAAATTCGTGGGCGTGCTGCGCAGCCTCACGCAACCGAAGCCGTATCAGTTGACCGCGATCTGGTTGGGTGTGGGCCTGGGCCTCGCATTCCAGCTCGCGCGAAAGATCGTCGGCACGAAGAACTTCATCGTCGACGCGATCCTGCTGCCCTCGCCGTATGCGTTCTCCTTCGGAGGCTTCGTGAACTTCTGGACCTCCATGTGGTTTGGCGGCGGCGGCGTGGCCTCGAGCCTTTTCAACACCGTGGTGAAGTCGAAGAAGACGAAGGACGATTCGCTGCCCGAGGACATGAGCACGACTTCGCTCGTGGGCGGCGGGCTCATCGCAGGTGACGCTATCGCCGCGCTCGGCATCGGCATCTTCGGTCTCCTCACGACGCTGCTCAAGTCATGAACGACGAAGCGATCCACGAAGCGGCCCACGACCTCGAGTCCAAGGTCATTACCTGGCGCCGCGACTTCCACGAGAATCCGGAGCTCGGCAACCGCGAGTTCCGCACCTCGAAGATCGTTGCCGAGCACCTGCGGGGCCTCGGCATCGAGGTGAAGGAGAAGGTCGCGCACACCGGCGTGGTGGGATTGCTGAAGGGCGGGAAGCCGGGGCCGGTGGTGGCGCTTCGCGCCGACATGGACGCGTTGCCCGTCACCGAAGACGTCGACCTTCCCTTCAAGAGCACCGTGAAGACCGAATGGTCGGGCATGCAATGCGGCGTGATGCACGCATGCGGCCACGATGCGCACACGGCGATCCTGATGGGCGTGGCGGAATTGCTCGCGGGCATTCGCGACGAGATTCCCGGCACCGTGAAGTTCATCTTCCAGCCCGCCGAGGAAGGCGCTCCCGAAGGCGAGAGCGGCGGCGCGCGCATGATGATCGAGGAGCAATGCCTCGAAGCGCCGAAAGTGGGGGCGATCTTCGGCCTGCACGTCACGTCGAACCATCACACGGGCAAGATCGGCTATCGCGTGGGGCCGATGATGGCTTCGTCGGACGAGCTGCGGATCTTCGTGCGCGGATTGCAGACCCATGCGGCGATGCCCTGGCGCGGCGTCGACCCCATCGTGACCTCCGCGCAGATCGTGACCGGCCTGCAGACGATCGTCTCGCGCCGCATGGACATCACGAAGGAGCCGTCGGTCGTCACGATCGGCGTGATGCGCGGCGGCGTGCGCAAGAACATCATCCCCGACGAAGTGCGCATGGAAGGCACGATCCGCACCTTCGACGAGAAGCAGCGCGAGGACATCCACGAGCACGTGAAACGCATCAGCGAGATGATCGCGGCGGCCGGGGGTGCGCAAGCCAAGGTGACGATCAAGCGCGGCTACGACGTGACTGTGAACGATCCGGCGCTCACGACCTGGGCCCTGCCGACGCTGCGGCGCGTGGCGGGCGAGGAAAACGTCGGTGTCGTGGACAAGGTCTGCGGCGCGGAGGACTTCTCGTTCTACCAGAAGGTCGTGCCGGGACTCTTCATTCGCGTGGGGTGCACGCCGCCCGGTCGCACCATCGCTTCGTCGGCGCCGGGCCACAGCCCGCGTTTCTACCTCGACGAGGATTGCTTGCGGGTCGGGCTCGCGGCGCTCTCCTCGCTCGCGCTCGATTGGCTTTCGTCGGGATCGTCGAGGTAGAGCAGCGCCTCGATGCCCGAGATCGGTTCGCCGCCCAGGACCGCCATTTCGCGGTAGACCCAGTTGCGCCGGCCGGCGCCTGGGATGTGTTCCTCTGCGGGAACCCCCGGCGCCTCTTCAGAAGCCTGTGATTTCAGGTTGGACGCGCTCATGCCGTCAACATTGCGCGCCGTGTAGGACAACCCGGTGTAGGACCGTCCCTTTATTTTTGTAGGACGATTCCTACGTTCAGAGGGGTTCAGTCCTCGAATTCGGCGGGCCAATCGGAGAGTGTCACGGAAGCGGGGCCATCCTCCGGATCGCCATCGCTCCAGCGGCGTCCATCGAAGCTCGTCTCGAAGACGGGCACTCCGTCGTCGTCGATCTCCAGGATCGGCAACATGGCCGGGCGTCGGATCCTCGTAAGGCGCGCAACAGTGGCGGGTGTCATGGCGGTTCCCTTCCGGGTTGGGTCTTCAGTGATGCCGAATCTAGACCTCGCCGCCGGGGCGACCATTCGGAAGAAGCCGACTTTCCGTGTAGGACAACTCTGATTCGCTCGTCGGGCTAGAGTGCGCCGGACTTCTTCAGCAGCTTCTGCAGTGCCTCGGCGACACGGGCATAGCCCTTCGCGTTCGGGTGCACGAAATCGGACTTGAGGCCCTGGTCGAAGAGCACGTCCTTGAGGACGCTGTCCTCGATGGGGATGTGTTCCTGCGCCGCGATGTCCCCGTAGAACTTCGGCACCGACGGCGGAATGCCGGGCTTCGGCGTGGCGAGCAGCACGACGGCGATGCCTCGGCTCTTCGCGAGCTGGATCATGGCGCGCACATTGTTGGCCGCCGCGCCGTCGTCCTTCTTCTGGAGGAAGTCGTTGCCCCCGTGGCAGAGGATGAGGAGCTTGGGCTGCGCCTCGTCGATCGCGCCGGGCAGGCGCTCGAGCCCTTCGGCGCTCAGCTCGCCGGGAACTCCGGCGTTCACGACCTTGAGTCCCGTGAGTTGCGCGAGGACCGCCGGATACGATTCGTCCGGATTCGCGCCCGTTCCGAACGTGAGGCTGTCGCCGAACGCGAGCACCGTGGCGCCGCGATCGAGCTTTTCGAGCTTCGCCTTCGATCCGCCGCACGCGGGGACGAGGAGCGCGATCGCAAGAAACAAAGCAGGGGACAGACCCCGAAGCCGGCTCATCTTAGGGGTCTGTCCCCGAAGTCATAGCAGGACGATGGCGGCGGCGGCGAAAGCCGCCAGCACGTAGCAGACGGCGACGACGATGCGCGCGACGTCGGTCTTGCGCGGCTCGGGCTTCATCTGCACGGTCCAACCGGCGCGCGAGGCGGTATCGTCGGCTTTCGTGGGCAGCAGCGACAGGCGCGCGAGGCCGTCGACGGAATCGAACCGCGGCGACGGACGAAGCTCGAGCGGCTCGTCGCGCATCATGCCCGGCGCATTGTCGTGGGCCGGCGGCGCGACGGGCGAATTCGGCTGCGTCTCCGCCTCGGCGCGTTCCGCACGCCCGGTTTGCGCGATGGCGACGTCCTTCATCGCGTCGCGCAGATCCTTCGCCATGTCCGTCGCCGAGGCGTAGCGCTCTTCGGCCTTCTTCTTCATGGCTCGCGCGATGATGAAATCGATCACCGGCGGCAGGTCCGGCGCGAGATGGCTGGGCGGCGTCGCGGAAAGGTTCGCGACCTTGAACATGAGCTCGGGGATGTCCTCGCCCTGGAACGGCTTCACGCCCGTGAGCATCTCGTAGAGCACGAGGCCCAGCGAGAAGATGTCGGCGCGGTGGTCGACGGATTGGCCCGCGATCTGCTCCGGCGACATGTATTGCGGCGAGCCGAGGAGCACGCCCGTCTGAGTCTTCACGCTCGGCTCGTGCACGTGCGCAATGCCGAAATCCATGATCTTCACGCGGCCGTCGGGCAGCACCATGATGTTGCCGGGCTTGATGTCGCGATGGATGATGCCGCGCTCGTGGGCGAACGCGAGCCCTTCCGCGACGGCGGCGGCGATTCCCACCGATTGCGACGGGGTGAGGCTCACCGTGCCGATCAAGTCGCGAAGATCCCGTCCTTCGAGAAGCTCCATCGCGATGAACGCCGTGTCGCCCTCGCGGCCCACGTCGTAGATCGTGATGATCGAAGGATGGCTGATGCTGCCCGCGGCACGCGCTTCCTGCATGAAACGCGCCTCGTGCACGTCGCGCTCCTGCGCGCTGCCCGTGAGCGAGATCGTCTTGATGGCCACGGTGCGGCCGAGCGCAGAATCCTTCGCGCGATAGACGACGCCCATGGCGCCGCGGCCGAGGATGTCGATCACCTCGAAGCGCCCGAAATTGCTGCCGGAATTCGAATAGCTCATCCGCCGCCTCCGAACTTGCGCTTGAGGCTCTCCCAGAATCCCGGCGGCTGTTGGGGTTGCTGCTGCGGCTTCGCCGGCGCCTTCGGCGGGATGAACGTGTACGCGATCTCCGAGCGCTCGCCGGGCTTGAGCTCGAGCGTCACGCCGTAGGGCGTGAATCGCGCGTTGCGCACCTCGAACGCATGCCTGCCCGCAAGGACCTCCAGCTCGCGAAGCGGCGGCACGCTGCCCTTGTACAAACCATCCACGTACACATCGCCGCGCGGCTTGATGTTGAGCACGACGACGGCTGGCGGCGGCGGGAAGAGACGCTTCACCACTTCGCGCGTGGCAAATCCCGTGGCGAGGATCGCGGCCACGCCCACCACGGCGAGGGTCGCCATGCGGCGTCGATAGGCGCCCGCCTTCTTTTTGTCGGGCGCATAGAACGAGTGTTGGCGCACTCGCGTGTCGGTGAAATCCCCGGCCGTCGCGAGCTCGGCGGCGAGCGCGGGATGGCGGCGTTCCAGGGCCCGCGCGAAATCCTGCGTGACGAGAAGCTTGCGCGGTTCCGCGAAGCGCGCCGCGGCGGCAGCCGCCATGAGCCCGTCACCGAAGACGCGCGGGTCGGAACCCGAGGAAGAGAGCGCGAGCGGGCCGTGGTTGAGTCCCGTCTGCAGCGCGAACTCCGCGGTACCGGCGCCGAACGATTCCGCGAGACGGAGCGCGCGCTCCGGATCGCCGAAGAGGACGATCGCAAGGCCATCGTCGGCATCGAGCACGACGCGATCGACGCGCGCCACGCCCGAGATCGCCTCGCGCGCCCGCGCTTCCAGCTTCTCCTTGAGCGCCGCCTGTTCAATCACCGAACGCGAGTCGAACTGCGGGATGCGCAGGAAGGCGACGTTCGCGTAGACGGGATTGGCGGCGTTGGCCATCGCCCTGCCGTCCTTACTTCAGGGCCTTGTAGCGGATGCGGTGGGGCTGCGCGGCTTCTTCGCCGAGGCGTTCGAGCTTGTTCTCCTCGTACTCGTGGTAATTGCCCTGGTAGAAATACCACTGCGAATCGCCTTCCGCCGCCAGGATGTGCGTGCAGATGCGGTCGAGGAACCAGCGGTCGTGCGAGATCACCATCACGGTGCCCGCGAATTCCGTGAGCGCATCTTCCAGGGCGCGCAGCGTTTCCACGTCGAGGTCGTTGGACGGCTCGTCCAGCAGCAGCACGTTGCCGCCGTCCAACAGCGTCTTGGCGAGGTGCAGGCGTCCGCGCTCGCCGCCCGAGAGGTTGCCCACGAGCTTCTGCTGGTCCTGCCCGCGGAAATTGAAGCGGCCCAGGTACGCGCGCGACTGGATCTCGAACTTGCCGATGGTGAGGATGTCCTGGCCGTTGGAGATCGTTTCCCACACGTTCTTCTTGTCGGGAAATTTGCGCGTCTGGTCCACCACCGAGAGCTTCACCGTGTGGCCGATCGTGATCTTCCCGGAATCGGGCTTTTCCTTGCCCGTGATCATGCGGAAGAGCGTGGACTTGCCCGCGCCGTTGGGCCCGATGATGCCGACGATGGCGCCCGGCGGAATCTTGAAGGAGAGGTTGTCGATGAGGAGGCGATCGCCGTAGGCCTTCGAGACGTTCTCGAACTCGATCACCTCGTTGCCCAGGCGCTCGGCCACGGGGATGAAGATCTCCGCGGTCTCGTTGCGCTTCTGGTACTCGTAGTCGTTCAACTCCTCGAAGCGCTTCAGGCGCGCGACGTTCTTGGTCTGCTGGCCCTTGGCGTTGCGCCGCACCCACTCGAGTTCCTTCTTGATCGACTTCTGGCGTGCGGTCTCGCTGGATTCTTCCTTCTGCAGGCGATCGCGCTTCTGCTCGAGCCACTCGCTGTAGTTGCCCTTGTACGGAATGCCCGTGCCGCGGTCGAGCTCGAGGATCCATTCGGCGGCATTGTCGAGGAAGTAGCGGTCGTGCGTGACGGCCACGACGGTGCCCGGGAAGCGCGCCAGGTATTGCTCGAGCCACTCGACGCTTTCCGCATCGAGGTGGTTCGTGGGCTCGTCCAGGAGCAGCATGTCGGGCTTCGACAGGAGCAATCGACACAGCGCCACGCGGCGCTTCTCGCCACCGGACAACGTGTCGACTTTCGCATCCCAGGGCGGAAGGCGCAGCGCATCGGCCGCGACTTCGAGCTGCGTGTCGAGCGTGTCGGATTCCGCCGAGGCAAGCAGCTTCTCGAGCTTCTCCTGCTCGGCGGCGAGCTTGTCGAAGTCCGCGTCCGGCTCCGCGTACTCGGCGTACACCTGCTCGAGGCGTTTCTTTGCCGTGAAGACTTCGCCCAGGCCTTCTTCCACGGCTTCGCGCACCGTGTGGCCGGCCTCGAGCTGCGGCTCCTGGGGCAGGTACCCGATCCGGATGCCGGGCATGGGAATCGCGTCGCCCTCGAAGTCCTTGTCGATGCCCGCCATGATCCTGAGCACGGTCGACTTGCCGGCGCCGTTGAGGCCCAGCAGGCCGATCTTGGCGCCCGGGTGGAAGGAGAGCGAGATGTTCTTGAGGATCTGGCGCTTGGGCGGAACAACCTTGCCCACGCGGATCATCGTGTAGACGAACTGTGCCATTGGGTTGCGCTAAGGAAGCGAGGTGAATCGAGAGTGCAACCCGCAATTTTACAGCATTCCGGCCTCCCAAATGGAAAACGCCGGCGGTGGAGCCGGCGTTCTCGTGGTGTCGCCGTTGCCGCTAGCCCGCCGAATGCTCGCGGTGCCAGCCCGGCTCGTTGTAGTAGTAGTGGCCGTTGCGCTGCTCCCACGTGGCGCCGTGATACGCGTAGCCATGGCGCTCGTGCTCATAGCGGCCGTGGACCCAGCGATAGTTGTGGTTGTGGTGCTCGTAGTAGCCCGGGACCCAAACGAATCCGATCCGCGGCGCGGGCACTTCCTCCACTACCGGCGGGGGCGGCGCGAAGTCGAGGTAGACCTCGGTCCTCGCCATGGCCGGCAGGCTAAAAGCGGTAATCGACGCGGCAGCGAGCGTCACAGCGATGAGCTTCTTCATTGTTCACCTCCGTTGGAGTAGGGAGAAATGGACGCTCTTCCACCTTACAAGTCCCCGTGGCCCCGCGATGCAGGACGCCGCCCCTTCCGGCCGTCAGCATCCTCCGACGCGCCCACAGGCGATTGCGGTAAATTGGAGGCCTTTGCGTCAAGGACCTCCCCGATGACGATCCTTTCCGACTCCCTACAGCTCGCTCCCGACGATCTCGACTCCTACTGGATGCCGTTCACGGCGAACCGCCAGTTCAAGGCCTCGCCACGATTGTTCGTGAAGGCCGAAGGCATGTACTACTGGACCGCCGATGGCCGCAAGGTGCTCGATGGATTCGCGGGATTGTGGTGCTGCAACGCGGGCCACTGCAGGAAGCCCATCACGGAAGCCATCCAGAAGCAGGCCGCCGTCATGGACTACGCGCCGGCGTTCCAGATGGGGCACCCGCTCGCCTTCGAGCTCGCCAATCGCATCGTCGATCTCGCGCCCGGGCAGCTCGACCACGTCTTCTTCTGCAACTCCGGTTCCGAGGCGGTCGATACGGCGCTGAAGATGGCGCTGGGCTATCAACGGCTGCGCGGCGAAGGCTCGCGCATCCGTTTCATCGGTCGGGAGCGCGGCTATCACGGCGTGGGCTTCGGCGGGATCTCCGTGGGCGGCATCGTCGCCAACCGCAAGATGTTCGGCACGATGCTCACGGGCGTCGACCACCTGCCGCACACGTTGAACATCGAGAAGAACGCCTACACGAAGGGGCAGCCCGAGTGGGGCGCGCACCTGGCCGACGAGATGGAGAAACTGGTCGCGCTGCACGACGCGTCGACGATTGCCGCCGTCATCGTGGAGCCCATTGCGGGATCCACCGGCGTCATCCTTCCGCCGAAGGGCTACCTGCAGCGCCTCCGCGAGATCACCAAGAAGCACGGAATCCTGCTGATCTTCGACGAGGTCATCACCGCGTTCGGCCGCGTGGGTGCGAACTTTGCGTCGGACGTCTACGACGTGGAGCCCGACATGATCACGTTCGCCAAGGGCGTGACTTCCGGCACGGTTCCGATGGGTGGCGTGATCGTCTCGCGCGACATCTACCAGGCGTACATGACCGGGCCGCCGTCCGCCATCGAGATCTTCCACGGCTACACGTACTCGGCGCATCCGCTCGCCTGCGCGGCGGGTGTGGCGACACTGCAGCTCTACAAGGACGAGGACCTGTTTGCCCGCGCCGCGAAGATGGCTCCCAAATTCGAAGCGGCGCTGCATTCGCTGAAAGGTACCAAGCACGTGATCGACATCCGCAACCAGGGGCTCGTGGGCGGCGTGGAGCTATCACCCCGTGCCGGTGCGCCTGGGGCGCGCGGGTTCGAGACCTATCTCAAGTGCTACGAGAAGAACGTGCTGATCCGCTCGACGGGCGACGTCATGGCGATCGCGCCGGCCCTGATCATCGAGGAGAAGCAGATCGATGAGATCGTGCAGACGCTGCGGGATGTATTGAATACGGTTGACTAGTCGTCACCCCCGCGAAGGACAAAAACAAGGAGAAGAAAGAATGAAAGTCGCAGTCGTCACGGGAGCGGGCACGGGCATCGGCAAGGCCGCGGCGCTCGCGCTCATGAAGGAAGGCTACAACGTCGCGTTCGCGGGACGGCGGGCGGAACCGCTCGAGAAGGCGATCGCCGAATCGGGCAAGGCCGCAAACGCGATCGCCGTGCCGACCGACGTGGGCGATCCCAAGTCCGTGTCGGCGCTCTTCGCCGCGGTGAAATCGAAATGGGGGCGCCTCGACGTCCTCTTCAACAACGCGGGCATGGGCGCGCCGCCCGTGCCGATGGAAGACCTGACCTACGAGCAGTGGACCAACGTCGTGAATGCGAACCTTACGGGCTCGTTCCTCTGCACGCAGGAAGCCATCCGCATCATGAAGGCGCAAACGCCGAAGGGCGGCCGCATCATCAACAACGGCTCGATATCCGCGCACGCGCCGCGTCCGAACAGTGTTGCCTACACGTCGACCAAGCACGCGATCACCGGCCTCACGAAATCCACGTCGCTCGACAACCGCAAGCACGACATCGCATGCGGGCAGATCGATATCGGCAACGCGGCCACCGAGATGACCGAGCGCATGACCAAGGGCATCGCCCAGGCCAATGGCGAGATCATGGTGGAGCCGCGCATGAACGTGCAGGACGTGGCCGACGCCGTCGTGTTCATGTCGAAGCTGCCGCTCGATTCCAACGTGCAGTTCATGACGATCATGGCCACGAAGATGCCGTTCGTGGGAAGGGGCTGAGCTTTGAGCGATCTTCCGAAGAACGAATTCAAGCGCGCGATCGCCGCGGGCAAGCAGCAGATCGGGTTGTGGGTCTCGCTTGCGAATCCCTACAGCGCGGAAATCTGCGCGGGCGCCGGCTTCGACTGGATGGTGCTCGACGGCGAGCATTCGCCTAACGATCCGACGACGATCCTGCCGCAACTCCAGGCCGCGGCCCCGTATTCCACGTCGTGCATCGTGCGTCCCGCATGGAACGACACGGTACTCATCAAGCGTTATCTCGACGTAGGCGCCCAGAGCCTGCTCATTCCGTACGTGCAGAACGCCGACGAAGCGGCGAAGGCCGTCGCCGCGATCCGCTATCCGACGAAGGGCGTCCGGGGCGTGGCGGGCGTGACGCGCGCATCGCGGTTCGGTCGCGTGAAGGACTACTTCAAGCACGCCGCCGATGAGCTGTGCCTGCTCGTGCAGATCGAAACGCGCGAAGGCCTGAAAAACCTCGAGGCGATCGCGAAGACCGATGGCGTCGATGGCGTCTTCATCGGCCCCGCGGATTTGGCGGCCGGCCTTGGCCACCTCGGCGACATCGCACACGCCGAAGTGCAGGCGGCGATCCAGGACGCCATCAAGCGCATCCGTGCCTGCGGCAAACCCGCCGGCATCCTCGCCACCGACGAAGCCTCGACGCGCCGCTACATCGAATGGGGCACGACCTTCACGGCCGTGGGCCTCGACGCGATGATCCTTGCGCGCGAGGCGGAGAAGCTCGCCGCGAAGTTCAAATAGGTCATCCCCGCGAAGGCGGGGATCCAGCCACGCGCGAAGCAATTGGGCCCCGGCCTTCGCCGGGGTGACAAGTTTCCGACCGCGGCCGGCCCTTTCGAGCCGGCCGCTTCGTCGTCGTACCCGTCCCCGCACTCCGAGGCGTCCCTCGACAAGTACGTACGGGCGGCAACCCGAAAGCCTCGTTAGGCGAGCCGCGTACGACCCGCGAAGTTGCCGGACGGCCCCTAAACGGGGCCGATTCCTCACACCATCAGCCATTCACGCAGGGCGACCCGCGCTTCGTGCTCGCGGCGCAGCCTTCGCGCACGCCATTTCCATTCCACTTTCAATCTGGCATGTCTCATCGTCGTACGTCCCAAGTGTTTTCGCGGTTGCAAAAGCACGAAGCCCGGAGGTTTTTTCTCTCCGGGCTTCGCTGGGATTCGGGATCGATGTTCGATGCCTAGGCCAGGGTTCCTCCGGAGAGCGCGCGCATGACTCGCGGCTTGGAATCCAGCACGTAGCCGGACTCGAAGCACGACCATGCGGCGGTCGATTGGTGAATTTGGATATTCATCATGTCTCTCGGAAAAACCCCTGTGCCCCAGTGATGATTCGATGCTGCCATGCAACAAAAAAAGCGTCAACCCCTCTTCGGCGATAATTGCGTAAATACAACAGGAGAATTCAATGAGCCCAGCTCTCCGCATTGCCGCGGCCATCGCCGCCTCGTCGATCGCCCTCGCCCACGCCGCGTGGCCCGAGCGCCCCATCCACTGGGTCGTGCCCTTCGCCCCCGGTGGCGCCAACGACCTCATCGCGCGTGCGGCGGCCGACGGCGTCTCGAAGCGGATCGGCCAGCCGATCATCATCGACAACAAGCCGGGCGCGGGCACGATCGTCGGCGCGGATTACGTCGCGAAGGCCAAGCCCGACGGCTACACGTTCCTCATCGGCGCGGCGAGCGTCATCACCAACAGCCTCGTGCGCAAGGAGATGCCCTACGCGGACGGCGACCTCGTCCCCGTGGGCATGATCGCCAACGCGCCGTCGGTGATCGTGGTGAACCCGTCCAACCCCGCGAACAACATGAAGGAGTTCATCGCGTGGGCGAAGTCGAAGGGCGACAAGGGCGTGAACTGGGCCACGGCCGGCACCGCGAGTACGCCGCACTTCGTCGAGGAAATGTTGAAGAGCGTCGGCGTGACGAACATGACCGTCGTCCCATTCAAGAGCGGCGGTGAAAGCGTGACCGCGGTCGTGGCCGGCAACGTCGATGCGACTTCCGAGGCGAGCATCGTCGTGATCCCGCAGATCAAGGGCGGCAAGCTGAAAGCTATCGCGACCACCTACGAGAAACGCATCACCGCGTACCCGGAGCTCGCGACTGCGAAGGAGCAAGGCTATCCGCAAGTCGAGATCGGCCACTGGGCGGGACTTTTCGCGCCGAAGGACGTGCCCAGGGACATCATCGAGCGGATGAGCGCGGAGATCTACGCCGTCGTGAAGAGCAAGGAGTTCGCCGACAAGCTCGTGCCCAAGGGCATCGAACCCGCGCCGTACACGCTCAAGGAATACGTCACGTTCATCTCCTACGAGCGCGACCGCCTCGGCAAGATCGCCAAGGCCGCCCACATGCAAGAGGACTGATGTACTCGGTCAAGGAAATCTTCTACACGCTGCAGGGCGAAGGCGCCAACGCCGGGACGCCCGCCGTGTTCCTGCGCTTCGCCGGGTGCAACCTTTGGTCGGGACGCGAGGAAGATCGCGACACCGCCGCGTGCGATTTCTGCGACACGGATTTCGTCGGGACGGATGGCCCGGATGGCGGCAGGTTCGAGACGGCCGGCGAGCTCGCCGGCGCGGTCGAGGCGCGCTGGCCCGCATCGTCGAGGGCGCATCGCTTCGTCGTGTGCACCGGCGGCGAGCCGCTGCTGCAACTGGACCGCGCGGCGATCGACGCCCTGCATTCGCGCGGCTTTCGCATCGCCATCGAGACCAACGGCACGATAGCGCCGCCTGCGGGCATCGACTGGGTGTGCGTGAGCCCGAAGGCGAAAGAGGCGCTCGCCATCGACGCGGGCGACGAATTGAAGCTCGTCTATCCGCAGGCCGACGCGCTGCCCGAGCGATTCGAGTCGCTCGCGTTCGATCATTTCTTCCTGCAGCCGATGGATGGCCCCTCGCGCGAAGCCAACACGCGGGGCGCCGTCGAATACTGCCTCGCGCATCCGCGCTGGCGCCTCTCGATCCAGTCTCACAAGATCATCGGAATCCGCTAGAACCCATGGAAGTCTCGTACACATTCGGCTTCGACGCCGCGCACCAGTTCGACAACTATCCCACCGGCCACCTCTATCGCGGCGTACATGGCCACTCGTTCCACGTGGAGGTGGCACTCGCGGGCGAGCCGAGTCCCAAGACGGGATTCGTGGCCGACCTGGGCGAGGTCGAGAAAGCATGCCGTGGCGTGCGAGAGCAGCTCGACCACCGCATGCTGAACGAGATCGACGGGCTCGCGCTCCCGAGCCTCGAGAACCTGAGCCTCTGGATCTGGAAGTCTCTCAAGCCCCGGTTCCCGAATCTCGCGCGCATCACCGTGCGCCGCGATTCCCAGGGCCAAAGCTGCACCTACTCGGGCCGCTAGGACCCGGGTCGCGATGAGGCTCGCGATCGTCCTGCTGGCACTTGCTTCGTTCGCGAGCGCCGCGTCGCTGCGCGTCACCGACGCGATGCTGCCGCGCCTCGCCAGCGAATTCCACGTGGGCCTCGACCATGCCTCGTACGTCATCACGGGATTCGCGGTGGCGTACGGATTGATGCAGATCCTGTTCGGGCCGCTCGGCGATCGCTTCGGGAAACTGCGCGTCATCGGTTCGGCCACGGGCATCGCCGCGATCGCGACGACATGGTGTCTCTTCGCGCCCGATCTGCAGCAGCTGTTCGTGGGACGCATCCTCGCGGGCGCATTCTGCGCCGGCATCATCCCGTTGTCGCTCGCGTGGATCGGCGATGCGGTGCCCTACAAGGATCGCCAACCCGTCATCGCGCGCTTCCTGCTGGGACAAATCTCCGGCCTCGCGTTGGGGGCCGCGATCGGTGGAATCGCGGCCGAGCAGGCCGAGTTTCGCTGGCCCTTTGGCCTGCTCGCCGCGTGGCTCGCGATCTGCGCCGCGATGATCCTCGTTACCGCGCGCCACGATCCCGCGCCACCCACGGCGCCGGGCGCGAGCTTCCTGCGCGGCGCCGCGGAGATCATCGGAATTCCCTGGGCGCGCGTGATCGTGGGCACGGTCTTCATCGAGGGCATGCTGGTCTTCGGCGCGACGGCGTTCATCCCGACGCACCTGCACCTCGATCGCGGCACGGACCTGGGCGTGGCCGGCCTCGCGCTCGTGCCCTATGCCGTCGGGGGCGCCATCTTCGCGATCTTCGCCGCGAGGTTCGTGCGCGTATTGGGCGAGGTGAAGCTCGCCCGCTTCGGTTCGGTGCTCCTCATGGCCGGCATCCTGCTCGTGGCGTGGTCGCCGCACATCGCCGTGGCCGCGGGCGGGTGCCTCCTCGCGGGCCTGGGCTTCTACATGCTCCACAACACGCTGCAGACCAATGCCACACAAATGGCGCCCACTCGCCGCGGCGTGGCCGTGGCCCTTTTTGCCTCGTTCTTCTTCATCGGGCAATCGGTCGGCGTGGCCATCGCGGGCTTCCTCGTGCAGCGCCTGGGTACAACGCCGGTGATCATCGCCGAGGCGTTGCTGCTGGTCCCGGTGGGATTCGTCTTCGCGCACCTGCGCGCAGCTCACCCCGCGTAAACGACAGCTCGTCGCATTTCCCGGGCGTGGAATCCGTGCCTGCGTAACATGGCGCAAACAGGGGGCACCATGCTCGTAGCAACGGACTTGTGGAAGAAATACGGCGAGCTCCAGGCGGTCGCCGGGATCTCGCTCAAGGTGCAGCCGGGCCAGATCGTGGGACTGCTGGGGCCCAACGGCGCCGGGAAGACCACGACAGTCTCGATGATCGCGGGCCTTACCGCGCCCGATCGCGGCAGCGTCGCCATCGACGGCATGGCGCTCACCGAGACCGCGAACGATGCGAAACGAAGGCTGGGGCTCGTGCCCCAGGAAATCGCGCTCTACGAAGAGCTGGGCGCCGAAGCGAACCTGCGCCTCATGGGCGCGCTCTACGGCGTCGAGGGCAAGCTCCTCGACGAGCGCGTGAACGCCGCCCTCACCCTCGTGGGCCTCGCCGATCGCGCGCGCGACAAGCCGGCGAAATTCAGCGGCGGCATGAAGCGGCGCCTCAACATCGCCTGCGCCCTCGTGCACGACCCCGACGTCCTGCTCCTCGACGAGCCCACGGTCGGCGTCGATCCGCAGAGCCGCAACGCCATCTTCGAGAACCTCGAGAGCCTTCGCGATCGCGGCAAGGCGCTCATGTACACGACGCACTACATGGAGGAGGCCGAGCGCCTCTGCGACTACATCGTGATCGTGGACCACGGCAAGGTCGTGGCTTCCGACACGCGCGAAAACCTTCTCCGGAAAGGATCGTCGCTCGAAGGCGTCTTCCTGCAACTCACCGGCCGCGGACTGAGGGACTGACGATGAACGCACTCCTCGCGCTGGTTCGCGCCGACCTCACCCTCCACTTCACGAATCGCCGCGCGCTTCTCATCTCCTTCGTGGCGCCGATCCTCATCGCCGGATTCTTCGGCGCGACCCTGGGCGGAAATCCGGGCCAGCGCCCGGCCCGCATTCCCCTCGCGGTCGTCGATCTCGACAAGAGCACCGTCACGCAGGCCATCGTCGCCTCGATGCGCAAGGACGAGAACTTCAGCCTGCAGGATTTCGAGCTCGCGTCCGCGATCGAGCAGGTTCGCGCGGGCAAGATCCGCGCGGCCATCGTGTTGCCCAAGGGGTTCGGCGAGGCGGCGCCACGGGCCCTCTTCAGCCCCAACGTGAAGAAGCCCGAGATCGAGATCCACCTCGATCCGTCGCAGACCGTGACGATGGCGCTGGTGAAGGGATTGCTCGCGCAGCACGTGATGGAAGAGGTCGCGCGCGCGGCCTTCGGCGGCGGCCCGGAGGGATCGAAGATGCTCGCCGACGCGAAAACGGCGATCGACAAGTCCACGACGCTCTCCTCCGGGGACAAGGTTGCGCTCGCCAATCTCATCGACAGCGTCGAGCGGCTCCGCGCGCGGCAATCCCAATCCAGCGCCGGCAATGAGAACGCGGGCTTCTCCTTCAAGATGCCCTTCGAGACCACCGAACGCGAGGTCACCTCGGGCGATCGCAAGTACAACCCCTACGCGCATTCATTCGCCGGCATGGGCGTGCAGTTCATCCTCTTCATGGGGATCGACCTGGGCGTGGGAGTGCTGCTGATGCGCCGCATGGGACTGTGGAAACGGCTTCGCGCGGCGCCCGTCTCGCGAAGGCAGCTCCTCGGCAGCCGCGTCCTCTCGGGCACGATCATCGCCTCGGTGCTGATGGCGGGCATCTACGCGGCGGGCATCACGATCTTCGGCGTGCGTGTCGACGGAAGCTGGCTGGGCCTGGCACTCGTCATCATCGCGTTCGGATGCCTCACGTCGAGCTTCGGCCTGCTCATCGCATCGGTGGGCCGCACGCCCGAGGCCACGCGCGGCATCGCGATCCTCGCCACGTTGCTCCTGGTGATGCTCGGCGGCGCGTGGGTGCCCACCTTCATCTTCCCGGAGTGGCTGCAGACCGTGACGCTCTTCATGCCGACGCGCTGGGCCGTGGACGGCCTCGAGGCGATGACGTGGCGGGGGCTCGGCCTGGAGACCGCCCTTCCCGCGGTCGCCGTCATGTTGACATTCAGTGTTGCATTCGCGGGGATCGCCGTGGCATGTTTCAAGTGGGAGGAGTGAGCCGAACATGATTCGCGCCATCGCAGCATGCCTCGCAGCGCTCGCGGCCCTCGCGGCCTCCGCGCAGCAGTACCCGACGAAGACCGTCCGCATCATCGTGCCGTATTCCGCGGGCGGCCCGGCCGACATCTACGCGCGGGTGATCGCCGAGAAGCTCCAGGCGTCGCTCGGCCAGACGTTCGTCGTCGAGGACCGCCCCGGCGCCGGCGCCATCGTGGGCACCGAAGCGGTCGTGCAAAGCGCGCCCGACGGCTACACGCTGCTCATGATGTCGAACACGCTCACGGTGAACGAGTCGCTCATCCCCGACAAGCACTACGTGCTCATGCGCGACCTCGTGCCCGTGGCGCCCGTGAACTACTCGGACCTCGTGATGGTCGTTCACCCGTCCGTGAAGGCCGCGAACCTGAAGGAGTTCATCGCGCTCGCGAAGGCGGAGCCGGGCAAATTGAACTACGCATCGTCGGGGCCGGGCACGCCGTATCACATGGCGGGCGAGCTCTTCAAGTCGATGGCCGGCGTGGACATCGTGCACGTCCCGTACAAGGGAAGCGCCGGCGCGCGCACCGACGTCCTCGGAGGCCAGGTGCAGATGATGTTCGACGCGATCACGACGATGGCGCCCATGGTGCGCGCCGGGAAATTGCGGGCCCTCGCGACGTCGGGAAAGACGCGCTCCACGGTCCTTCCCGAAGTGCCGACGCTCGACGAGGCGGGCGTTCCCGGATACGAAGCGGTGATCTGGCTGGGCATCATGGTTCCCGCAGGCACGCCGGACGCGATCGTGGACAAGCTGAACGCCGCGATCACGAAGGTGACCCAATCGCCCGACGTGAAGAAGGCGTGGGCAGCCCAAGGCGCCACCTCCATGTCGATGACGCCCGACGAATTTTCGCGCTTCATGCGGTACGACATCGACAAGTGGGCCCATGTCGTGAAAGTCTCGGGCGCGAAGCCGGACCAGTGAAGCTTCGCTTCGTGAGCGCGGGCGCCGCGAACGCGCTCGTCACGGGCATCGCGGCCGCGAGCGGAGTGCAGGTCGAGGGTCACTTCGGCGCCGTCGGCGCCATGCTCGAGAAGTTCGGCACCGGCGAGGAGTGCGACGTCGTGATCCTCACGCGCCCGCAGATCGACGCTCTCGCCGCCAGGGGCTCGGTCATCGCTTCTACGGTCGTCGACCTGGGCAGTGCACCGACGTCGATCGCGGTGCGCGCCGGCGATCCATTGCCCCAGGTGTCCGACGAGACGACGTTGCGGGAGGCACTCCTTGCCGCCGACGCGATCTACTTCCCGGACCCGGGGAAGGCGACCGCGGGGATCCATTTTGCGAAGGTGCTGGGGCTGCTCGGCATCCACGACATCGTCGCCGCGCGCATCCGGACATTTCCCAACGGCATGACCGCGATGAAGGCCATGGGCGAATCATCCGGGCGTCCCATCGGCTGCACGCAAGCCACCGAGATCCACGCCGTGCCGGCCGTTCGCCTCGTGGCGCCGCTTCCCCGGGGCTTCGACCTCGCAACCACCTACGCCGCGGCCGTCAACGCCAAGGCGCTCGACCGGCTCGGCGCGGAATCGTTCGTGCGAAGGCTGGGATCGCTCGAGACGCGCAAGGCGCGCAAGGCGGCCGGATTCGATTGATTCAGGCGGCCTCGCCCGCGGCGTGTCCCGAGGCCCAGGCCCACTGGAAATTGAAGCCTCCCAGGTGGCCCGTCACATCGACGCCCTCTCCGATGAAGAAGAGGCCCGGCACCGCCAGCGCCTCCATCGTCTTCGATGAAAGCGAGCGCGTGTCGACGCCCCCCAGGGTGACTTCCGCCTTGTTGTAGCCGAGCGTGCCCGAGGGGATGACGCGCCAATCCGTGAGGTCCGCGATGGCTTGCTCCAGCGCGCGGTCGGAAAGCTGGGCCACGGGCTTGTCGAGTTCACGCGCTTCGCACCACTGCTGCGCGAAGCGGCGTGGTAACCGCTCCGCAAGAATCGTCGCGAGGCTCGCCTTCGATCGCCGCTCCTCGGCCATCCACGCGCGAGCATTGATCCCCGGAAGCAGGTCGACATGGATCGGCTCCCGCGCGTCGAGCGATTGCCAGTAACTCGATACCTGCAGGATCGCGGGCCCCGAAAGGCCGCGATGCGTGAAGAGCATCGCCTCGCGAAAGCGTCCCTCGCCACACCACGCCTCGACCTCGAGCGAAACGCCCGAGAGATCCCCATAACGAGAAAGCAGCTCCGGGTCGAAAGCGAGCGGCACGAGCGCGGGCTTCGGCGGCACCACGGCGAGGCCGAATTGCTCGGCGACCTTGTATGCGAAAGGCGTGGCGCCAATCTTGGGGACCGTGAGGCCGCCCGTGGCTATGACGAGCGAGGGCGCGACGAGCACTTCGCCGGCGACGTCCACGCGAAACGAGCCGTCGTCGCGCGCGACCGAGCGCACCTCGCAGGGCCTGCGCCACCCGACGCCGCCCTTCGCGCATTCCGCGACGAGCATGTCGATCACCTGGCGCGCGCTGCCGTCGCAGAAAAGCTGGCCCAGCGTCTTCTCGTGCCAGGCGATGCCGTGGCTTTCCACGAGCGCCAGGAAATGCCGCGGCGTGTAGCGCGCGAGCGCCGATCGGCAGAAGTCGGGATTGACCGAGATGAAGTCGCGCCAGGTCGCGTGCAGGTTGGTGAAGTTGCAGCGCCCTCCGCCCGAGATCCGGATCTTCTCGCCGAGCTCCGGATAGTGATCGACGAGCACGACGCGGCGCCCGCGCTGCCCTGCCGTCGCGGCGCACATCATCCCGGCCGCGCCCGCGCCGATCACGATCGCATCGTGCGTGCGGGCCGTCACTTGGGCTTGCGCGCCGATCGGGCCTTTTTCGCATCGAGGGAGCATTGCCTGCTCACCCTCGCGCGGATGATGTCGGCCAGGCGCGCGGCGTCGCGGCCGGGAAATTCCGGATCCGAGTGGCCGATGTAGATCTGCGCCATTTGCTGGGCGCGCTTCATCGGAAGGGGTTTCAGCGTCCCGTCGATGAGCTCCGGCGTGATCGTATCCTCCGGCAGCCACGCGAAACCCAGGCCCATGGAGATCGCGCGGATCGAGGTCGCCTTGTTGCTCACGGTCCAGCGAAGCTCGACGCCGGAAACCTCGCTCTTGCGTTGCGTGCTCGTGTCGCGGATGAAGATGCGGCGGTGGCGCCTCAAGTCGCGCTCGGTGATGGGCCGGCCCAGGCGGTGCAGCGGATGCTTCGGGCTCGCCACGGCGATGAAGCGCATCGGCATGAGCAACTCGCCCTTCACGCCGGAGAAATCCGACCCGATGGCGATGTCCGCGCGCCCTTCCGAGAGCAGCTCCCCCGTGCCCGAAAGCACGGTCTCGAAGATCTCGATGCGCGTCTCGGGACGCTCGAGCGCGAACTCCTCGAGGGACTCCAGGAGGAGCCACGTGGGAAAGATGATCTCGACCGCGAGGCGGATCTCGGGCTGCCACTCCTGCGACATCTGCGCCGCGCCGCGCTCCAGCATCGTGGCCTCTTCGAGGAGCGTCCTCGCGCGCCGGTAGAGGACCTGGCCGCCCTCCGTGAGCACGGCCTTGCGCCCGCGGATCTCGAAGACCTTCACCTCGAGCAGCGACTCGATCTTCTGCACCGCATAGGTGATGGTGGACTGGCTCTTGTGCATCGCCTCGGCCGCCTGCGCGTAGCCGCCGGCCTCCACCACGGCCTGGAGGGCGCGCCATTGCTCGAGGGTGATCCGGGGGGTCGTGGACATGGTCGAATGAATCGATCGATAAAGCCGATATTTTGCGCTTTTTTATCGAATCGATGGAGCCTAGATTGGACCCATGGATAACCAGCCAACCGAAGGGAGTCAGGACCATGAAAACGCTTCTCCAGATCAACACAAGCATCTTCTCGAACGCAGGCGAATCGAGCCGCCTCGCCGGCAAGCTCGTGGCGCAATGGCGCCAGTCGAATCCGGACGGCCGCGTGGTGTCGCGCGACTTCGCCGCGGATCCGATTCCGCACATCACGGCGGAGCGCTTCCTGTCGTTTCTCGCGAAACCCGGGGAGCGCACGCCCGCGCAACGCGAAGTGATCGACTTCTCCGACGCGCTCATCGCCGAGCTCGAAGCCGCCGACGTGATCGTGCTGGGCCTGCCCATGTACAACTTCGGCGTTCCCTCGACGCTCAAGGCCTACTTCGACCACATCGCCCGCGCCGGGAAGACGTTCAGGTACACCGAGAAAGGGCCGCAGGGCCTGCTCACGGGGAAGAAGGCGATCGTCCTCGCCACGCGCGGCGGGGTCCACGCCGGCATGCCGCACGACACGGAAACCTCCTACGTGCGCGATTTCCTGCGCTTCCTCGGCATCGACGACGTGGAGTTCGTGTACGCCGAAGGCCTCGCGATGGGTGAGGCGGCCAAGACCGATGCGCTGCGCAAGGCCGATATCGCGATCGGGGCCATTTCGGCCCGTAACAATAGCCAGGTGGCCATCGCCGCATAGGCGGGATTCCCGGTAAGATTGGCGCGTTCCCCCGCGCCTTTCTTCCCGCAATGATGTTGCGCCTGGGGCTGCTGATGGCAGCCCTGATCTCGTCCCACTCGTTCGCTTCGGCAGAACCCGCCGCGCCGCCGCCCCAGCTTTCGACCGCGGCCGAGCGCGTCTATGAGTTCGCGAAGCCGCGCATCCTCCAGATCCGCTCGCTCCTGCAATCGACGGGACGGCAGTCGACCCTGGGCTCCGGCTTCCTCGTCACGACCGAGGGCCTCGCGATCACCAACTACCACGTGGTGTCGCAGTACGCGCTCGATCCGAAGACCTACCGCCTCGAATTCCTCGCGCCCGATGGGAGCAAGGGAGGGCTCACCCTGCTCGCCTTCGACGTGGCGCACGACCTCGCCGTGGTGAAGGTCGATCGCAAGGACCTGCCCTACTTCGAATTCGATCCGCGCGCGCTGCAGGACAATCTGCCCAAGGGCGAGCGCATCTACGCCATGGGCAATCCGCTCGACCTCGGGTTCACGATCGTCGAGGGCACGTACAACGGCCTCGTGGACAAGAGCTACGACGAGCGCATCCACTTCTCCGGCGCCATCAATCCCGGCATGAGCGGCGGCCCCGTCGCGGCCGGCGACGGCCGCATCGTCGGCGTGAACGTCGCCAAGCGCCTCGACGGCGAGAACGTGGGATTCCTCGTGCCGGCGAAATTCGCCTCGGCATTGATCGAGCGCGCGCGCGCCGGCCCGCCGCTCGTCGTCGACAAGGCGCGCGAGGAAGTGGGCCGCCAGCTGAACGGCTGGCAAGCCTCGTTCTACAACACGCTTCGCGACCAGGGCTTCCGCAGCGGCTCGTTCGGCCCCTATCGCGGCCTCGAGAGCACCGCGCCGTGGATGACGTGCTGGGGCTCCACCAATGCCGATGCGATCCCGAAACCGCGCACCGCCGTGAACACGACCCGCTGCTCGAGCGCCACGGGCATCTTCGTCTCCGACCGCATCCTCACCGGCCGCGTGGATCTCGCCTACTCGTACTTCAAGGCGATCGACCTTAACGCCTTCCAGTTCTCGAAGGAACTCTCGCAACGCTCGTGGGGATTCGATGGCCTCGGCAACAAGCGCCTCACGGAGCAGGAGTGCCGCGACGACTTCGTGGCGGCCGGCGCGGGCTCCCGCCCGCCGCTTCGCGCGACGTGGTGCATGCGCGCCTACCGCGAGTTCGAAGGCCTGTACAACGTGACGCTGCTGGCACTCACGCAGGACCGCGACCGTGAAGCGCTCCTCGCGCAGCTTTCCATGCAGGGCGTGTCCTATGCCAACGCCGAGGCCCTCGGCCGGCGCTTCCTCGAGGCGATCCAATGGGCGCGATGATGTGGATCGAGGTGCTCTCGCGCCACGGTGAGTCCGGCATGCGCCACCGCATCGAGGGCGACGTGGCCACGATCGGCCGCGCGTTCGACAACGACGTCGTGGTGGACGATCCGCACGTCGCCCCCCATCACCTTCGCATCTCGCGCGGCGGGGACGGCGAGCTCGTCGCCGAGGACCTCGGCACGCTGAACGGCCTCTTCGCCGAGCATGGCAACGCGCGGCTGCCGCGCCTTCCGCTCGCGAGGGAGCCCGGCATCCGCATCGGCCGCACGGTGCTGCGCGTGCACGATGCGCTGCATCCGGTCGCGGCCGAAAAATTGATGACGCCACCGCGCGCGCATGCGCTCTGGGCCGCCGGGCTGGGCGCGGGGCTCATCGCCTCGCTGGGCGTCCTCGCGTGGCTGGACACGACCCAGGAGCCTTCGGCGAACCTGATCCTGCTGCCGGTGCTGGGCCTGATGACCGTGATCGCGGCGTGGACCGGAGTCTGGGCGCTCATCTCGCGCATCTTCGTGGGCCAGGCGCGATTCTCGCTGCAGCTTCGCATCGCGCTCACCGCGTGCCTCGTGCTCGTCCTGTGGGACCAGCTGAGCGAGCTGCTCTCCTTCTCTTTCGCATGGCGCGGCATTTCCGAGTACGCGGGCCTGGGCGCCTGGGTATTGCTCACCGTCGCCTGCTGGGCGCACTTGCGATCCATCGGGCCGCGGCACATGCGAATGGCGATGGGACTCGTCATCGCACTCACCTGCACCGGCGCCGCGCTGCACATCCTCGGCAAGTCGGAATCGCGGAAGCTCATCGGCCAGCGCGCCACCCTGGGCGACCTGCGGCCGCCCGAGTTCCGCCTCGTGCCGCTCGCGAGCGCCGACGATTTCTTCAAGAATGCGGCGCTCGCGAGGGCGAAGGTCGACCAGGCGCGCGCGAAGGAGCCCGGCTCGGGCGGCCTCTTCGGCGACGACTCGCTGGACTAGCGAAGCCTCTGACTAGTTCCCGGCGTAGTCCTTAAGGCCCGCGATGCGGCGCCGATTGCAACAGGTCGGCGAGCTGCGCCTTATAGAACTTCGCCTGCCCGGTCGTGCCATGGCCTGCCGTGTCGGGGCTCGCGGGGATCAGGTACACGCGCCCGTTCTTCACGCGCTTGATCTCCCGGTCGAGGACACCCAGCTCGGGAGGATTGCGCTCGTCGTCGGCGGAGTTGATCGCGAGCACAGTCGCCTCGATGCGCTCCAGCGCCGGCGAAGGATCGTAGTCGAACGACGATTCCCACTGGTAGAGATTGTCGTTGGCGTCGGCATTGAAGGGCGCGTTCAGGCGCTGCGTCACGACCTCGTCGCCCTTCTCGCGCGTCGGCGCCGCCTTGTACAGCGCCTGGCTGCCGCCGCTCGTAGCCATGCCGAACGTGACGAGCGCCACCTGGAATCCCCGCGGCGTCCGGGTGTAGTTGCCATCCATCCACTCCGGATCGCGGCGGATCGACTCGGTGAGGAGCTTTCGCATCATCCAGTTGCGCCCCGACATGCCCGTGGGCTGGGAGGCCATCGGCACCGCGATGTCCATGAAGCCCGGATGCTTCTCGGCCCAGATCCACGCCTGCATGCCGCCCATGGAGTTGCCGATCACCAGGCGCAGGTGCTTCACGCCGAGGTGCTCCGTGAGCAGCCGGTATTGCGCGTCGACCATGTCGTCGTAGTCGTAGCGCGGAAATTTCGCTCGCAGCCCCTCGGAGGGCTTCGACGACTTTCCGGTGCCCAACGCGTCCGTCAGGATCAGGTAATAACGGCTCGCGTCGAGCGGTTGTCCGGGACCGAAGAGCTGGCCGGCGAAGGCTGGCGTGAGCATGCTCGCGGCCGAACCCGCGGTGCCATGCAGCACCAGCACCGGCTCGCCCGTGGGCGCGCCGATCGTCGTGTAGTGAACGCGCAGTCCCGGCAGCACTTCGCCCGAGTGGAAGCGGAAATCGTTCACGATCCAGTCGCCTTCCTTCGGCGCGGGATACTGCGCGAACGCGGGAAGCGCCGCGGCAACCGATACCGCGGCAATCCAACGCCAGGACGTCATTTCCAGCTCCTCCTCATCTTGATTTCGTGACCTTGAGCTCGTTCACGACGCGCTCGACGTCGTCCACGCCCTTCACCCATCGCTCGAGGTCTTCCGATTGCTCCTTCGAGCGAACGCAGCCGCGCAGGTAGATCCAGCGGCGCTGTCCGAGCGCCCAGACACTCGTGTCCCGGAATTTCGGGTTCGCGGAGACGGCCTTCTCGACGAGCGCCATGATGCCCTTGTCGTACTGGTACGAGTTCGGCAGCCGGCAGCGCCCCTCGAGATAACAGCGCGTGCCGCGTTCCGATCTCACGTGGGCCTCGGTCCGGCTCTCGGCCTCGGTCATCAGGTTGCCTTCGGGCACGGGGCAATCGGCGATCCCGCCCGTCAGCCGCACGAAGGGGTCGTCGAAATAGTTCTTCCGATCGCCGGCGATCGAGGGCGATGCGGCGAGCCCCACGAGGACGGCGCCAGCGATTAAGATGTTTCCGATGGCGAGCTTCTTCATATCCTCATTCGCATTCTTCGTGACCGGCTACTTCGTCAAGCGAAAGCTCGAGGAGTGGGACATTCCCGGAGGCATCACGCGCGCGACCGTCATCTTCGTCGCCGCGGCCTTCGTCGCTTACGCCGCCGGATACGTGGTCGACCTCATCGTCGGCTAGCGTACCCGATCCCGCTAGCCCGCGAAGGCGTCGCGCCTCGCATATCCTAGCCCCTCGTAGAACGAGAGCGCTTCGAGCTGCTTCACGCCCGTCTCGAGCCTCACGATCGAATGGCCGCGCTCGCGCGCCTGTTGCTCCAGGAACCCCACCACGGCAGCGCCGATGCCGTGGCCGCGCGAGGAAGGCCGCGTATACATGCGCTTCAATTCGGCGAAGCCGTCCTTGAAGACGATCGCGCCGATGCCGTGGGCCCGCCCCGCCTCGTCACGCGCGATGACGAAGCGCACGTTGGCGGCGCGAAGCGCCTCGAGATTCAAGCCGTGGCGGCTTTCGGGTGGATAGAGCGCCTCGAGATGCGCATCGAGCTCGCCCACGAGCGCGATCGCATCGTCCTGGTCGATCGTCTCCGCGCGGATGCCGAGCCTCATGGCGCCGCTCACGTGCGAGTGACGTGGGCGTCCTGCGAATCGTCGTCGATGTCGCCCAGCGACGTGAAGCCGCCGTACACCACGAACCCGATGCCCACCGCGAACATGACCACCGAGCCGATCGAGACGAGCCACGTGATCCACCACCACGGGTTCCTCGTGACGTAGTCGCCGCGATCGTCCTCGAGGCGCCACTTCATGTAGCGGGTCCAGTAGAGCAGCGAAGCGAGGATGAGTCCCGCCGAGTGGCAGGCGATCGCCGCGAGCAGGAACGCCAGGAAATCGTTCGCCTCGGGCTCGGTGATGGCCGCCGAAAGGAACGCCACGAGCGCCAGCGTGCCCACGCCGTTCATGACGAAGAGGCTGCGGAACCCGCTGTCGGCGATCTTCGAGCGCGACTCGCGGCGCGCCTGCCAATGGCGAAGCTCCAGGTCGCGCTCGCGAAGGCGAAGCTCCTGGGCCCGCAGCCGGTGCTCGCGCGGCGTCATTTGGGCGAGTCCTTGTGGTACTCGAGCACGAACTCGCACCCCCGCGTTCCACCCGAGAGGAATCTCGCCTTCCGGAGCGTGGAAAGCGCCGCGGCATCGAAGACGCCGGGCGGGCTCGCGCCGAGCTGCCGGATATTCGTGGCCGCGCCTTGCTGATCGATGTCGAATCGAAGATGCACCCAGCCCTCCTGGCCGCTCTCGAAGGCCGGGGCCGGATACTGCACCGGCAGCGCGCCGTTGATCGCGATGTAGGGGCACGTGACGGGATCGAGCTTCGCTTCCGGCGCCGGGTCATGCGCCAACAGGCGAGGGACGGCACAACCCGCTAGCATCGCGAGCACGGCAGCAGCAACGATTCCCTTCACAACGATGGCTCCTCGATTGATCACCGGCAGGTTCGCCATGATACGTTTACAACCTGCGATGCGAGAAGTGCGCCCTACCTGCGCGCCCAGCTAGCCGCGTTCAGCGGTAAGCAGCCCTCTATCGCTTTTCGAGGCTCGTGCGGTAGAACCTGACGCCGTCGTCGTCGCCCAGCATCATCTCGTCGGTCCGGCGGTCGTGAACCAGCGAGAACTCCCAGTGAGCCCCATCGACGTTGGCCGTTCGCACCTGCACGGTGGACCCGGTCACCACGTAGCCGCACGACGCGCGGTACGTGGCTCCGTTCCACCTACGGGTGGACACGATCGAACAACCGCCATCGGCGTCGAGGGTGATCTCGACGCGCGCGCCCTCGTCCCGGTGGATCCACGTGGCGACAACGTCTCCAGCCGAAGGTGCGCCCGACAGAACCGCAACTGCGATCAAGGTCATCATCTTTAGCCGTCTCCCAGATGTCCGCGCGCGATCGCACCCGCCTGGTCGTCGAAGATGGCCATGGCCGTGAGCAGGCGCATGAAGCCGAGCTTGCGGTAGAAGCCTTCCTTGCCCGGCACCGAATACAGAATAATCTTCTTGTGGCCGCTTGAAAGGCCGACAAGCTTGGTAACAATGGCCTTGCCCAGGCCCCGGCCCTGATAGCCCGGAAGCACCGCGACGTCGCAGATGTACGAGTAGTCATCTGTTCCTCACTTGGATGCGACGAACCACACCCGCGAGATGCCGCGCTCGGTGACCTCGTAGATCGCGGCGACCTCGAGTGGAGCGCCGGGCACGCCCGTCACCGACTCCTGGTCGATCACCTTGTTGCCGAGGACCATGCGATTGACGAGCTTCGCGTGGAGGTCGGCGAGATTGAAGCGGTTGTCGCGGTAGAAGGCGGCGAGCGCGTGGCGGCCGACGATGGCGGGCTTCGTGTCGGGCAGGCGATAGACGACCACGTCCTCGGTGTATTCGCGGATGAAGCCGGCGAGGTCCCGCGCGTTGTAGGCATCGAGCTGGCGCTGCGCGAAGGATTCCGGATCGAATGCCATCAGCGCTTGCCCACGGGATCCATGCCGCTTTTCTCGATGGCGGCCCTGGCGCGCTCGGAAGCGAGGAGCTGGATCAACTTGCGGCCGGCATCCGCCTCGCCCGATCCCTTCACGATCGCGGCCGAGAAGACCTGGATCAGCTGGAATTCATCGGGGATCCTGCCCACGACGTCGAGTCCCGGCACCTGCGCGAGCTCGCTCACCGGCAATAGCGCGAGGTCGGCCCCGCCCGACCGGACGAGCTCGCCCGTCTGCGATCCGCGCTCCATGACCTTCACGTTGATCCGGTTGGCGATCCCGAGCTTCGGGAACACCTCCTTCACGAGGAAGATGCCGCTCGTGCTTGCGGGTACCGCGATGGTCCTGGCGCCGAGCAGGGTCTTCCGGAACGCATCCACGGTGCTCACGTCGGGCTTCGGCGACCCGGCGCGCACCGCCGCGCCGATCGGAACGCTCGCGAGGTCGACGTCGCTCCCGGCGACGATCCGCCCGGCGGCGATCAGGTCCGTGAGGCCTTCGCGCGACAGGATCACGACGTCCACCGGCTCTCCGCGCTGCAACTGCGCCCCGATCGTGAGGGGTCCGCTGCCCTGCGAGGCGCCCGACAAGGTCGTCACGCCGACGCCGGTCGCCTTCTCGAATTCCGGCACGAGCTGCCTGTACGCGCCCGAGAATCCGCCGGAGATCATCACCCTGAGTTGCGCCATCGATTTTTCCGGGAAGGTGGACAGCGCGACGACGAGGAGGAATGCAAGCGAGAGTCTCTTCATGGATGCCCCTGTCCCTTGACGAATTCTACGTTGCCGATCCAGTTGCGGGTCCGGCGCGCTAGGCGTGCCTCATGCGACTCCTCGTCGAACGTGGCCGGCGCGCGCTTCACCAGCGCCGCATCGACGTTCTCGAAGGCATTCACGCTCACGACCGCGTAGAGACGATCGCCGATCGTGCTCGTGACGACGGGCACGATGCCGCACCGGGTGCAGATGTGGAACTTCGCCGTCTTCGTGCCGAAGACATACTCGCTCACCTGCGCCGGATCGTCGATCGAGACGCAAAGCGATCCCTTCGGGTTCGACGTCCACACCCCGCCGTGCTTCGTGCAGAACGTGCAGTCGCAGGCGCGCGCCGGGATTTCCGCCGGATCGGGATCCCAGCGGAGCGCGAAGGTGATGTTCCGGCAGTGGCAGCCGCCGCGGATCAGCATGGAACGGGAATCTACACTGTCGCGGGCAGGTCAGGCCTCGCGATCGTGGCGGAGCTTGTAGGCCCAAACGGCGCCGAACGCGACCAGGAACACCGCGCTCGCGATCAACCACCAATCGTAGTAGCCGAATACGCCGGTCAGGAAGAGCACGAAGAATGCCGCGATGGCGGTCCCGGCCGCGACGCGCACCCACGTCGGCGTCACCGCGCCCTCAAGCAGCTCGTTTCCAGGTCAGGGTGCGCACGATGGGCGTCCCGTCCACCGCCGTCGTTTCGAGCTTGATCACCAGCGTATCGCCCCGGACTTCCATGGCGCGCGTGAGCACCATGCCGACGTTTGCCGCCGAGAGCGAACCCATCAACTCCTGTGTGACCGTCCCATTCCGGTCGTCGACGCTGTATTTGCCGAAATAGGCGTCGTAGCCGTTCTGCGCCAGCGTGTTGTTCTTTCCGCCGGCCGTGGGCGCCTGCACGGCGGTCGAGCGGTCCTTCTTCATGAACTGCGCGGAAAAATGGCCGGTGCGGTCGTAGATCAGGAGCGCGACGGGATCTTCTCCCAGCATCGGATCGGGATGCGGCTTCCCGTCGCGCGTCACATCGATCCGCGATCGAAGCAACCACGTTCCCGGAAGCTCGGTGGATAGCGTCAAGCGCTTACTTCATCGCCTCGAGCTTCGCGAGATCGAGCGATGCGACCCCCGACTTCAGCGCGTCCAGGCCCACGTTGCCCTTCGCCGAAACGATGAAGCGGTCGCCGAGGATGATCGTGAACTCGCCGTGGTTGGAATTCTTGTTGAGGCTCTCGTGGACGAGGCGGCCGTTTTCCTTTCGGGTGCTTTCCTTGTGGTTGGCGTCCTCGCGCTCCGCCTGGAGGCCCGCCCAGCCCGCGAGGCCGACGAGCGCCGCGGCCCCACCCGAATCCGTCACCTCGAGCGAGGCGTTCTTGCCCGCGCCGTCGTTGTAGATGCCCTCGGCCTTCGCCGTCATCATGCCCTGCACGCCGCCGCGCTCGGTGCGCAGGTCCTTGCGCGGCAATCCCGCGAAAGTGTCCGGCACGAAGGGCTTGAGCGCATCGATCTGGACCGGTTCCACGCCCTTGCCGCCGACGGCGGCGCTGAGCGCGCCCATGGCCGCGGCCATCTGCTTGGCGGAGTCGCCGCTTTTCTGCGCCGCTTCCATGTTCTTGGACGCCTCGTCCAGGTTCTTCGAGTATCTCGAGAGCGGGCTGTTGGGATCGATCGTGACTTCGCTCCGCGAGCCGAATCCGCCGAAGCCGCCCGACATCGCGCCGGCGCCGATCATCCCGCCCGCCGTCACCATGGTTCCGATCGTGCTGACGACCACGAGCACGACGATCGACACGATGACGAGCACGAGCTCGTACACGATCGTCTTGTCGGCCGGATTCTTCATGAGCTTCGGAAGGCCCAGGTACAGCAGGTACAGGCCGTAGAACGCGAAGAGGAGCGCGATCAGCCAGCCGAGGTAGGGGATGATCCCGAACACGGACCCGATCCACGAGGCGGTGAACGTATAGGCGGTGAGCTTCACCGCCTGGTTCATGTCCTTCGTGCCCCCGAAGGACGGCGCGAGCGCGTCGGTGATGAACGCGATCACGAATACGGCGACGATCGCCATCACGAAGTGGTAGACCGCCAGCACGAGGCCCCAGATCGGGCTCATGTGGTGGACGCCGACGAAGGGCACGCGGGTTCCGATGACCACGGAACTGACGAAATGGGCAACCGCCGCGAGGGCCGCCAGGGGGATCACGTAGGTGATCACGACGTCCTTGGGAGCCGTCGTTTCCGCCGCGACCGTGTCCCATTCTGTCGCAGGGCTGAGCAGTATGTTCTTGACGCGTTCTACGATGTTCATGGGCAGTCCCCTCGCATCTCGCGTTAAAAGCGCGAGTGTACTTCAGATGCGATAATCGCCAATCATGAATATTCCGCACCAGGTGGTGGACATCCGGGGCCTGCGTTTTGCTTACGGCCGCCGCCCGGTCCTGCTGGGAATCGATGTCCAGATCCCCGCCGGGAAGATCGTCGCGATCCTCGGCGCCAGCGGCTCCGGCAAGACCACTTTGTTGCAGCTGATCGGCGGGCTGCTGAAGCCCGCCGCCGGGCAGGTGAACGTCTGCGGGCGCGATGTCGGCGCGATGGAAACATCCGAGCTGCTGCTGCTTCGCCGCCGCATGGGAATGATGTTCCAGAAGGGCGGCCTCTTCGGCGACCTCACGGTGTTCGAGAACATCGCCTTCCCGATGCGCGAGCACACGAAGCTTCCCGAGGCGATCATCCACGACCTCGTGCTGATGAAGCTGCACGCGGTGGGTTTGCGCGGCGCCCATGGGCTGCGCATCGACGAGCTCTCCGGCGGCATGTCGCGCCGCGTGGCGCTCGCGCGCGCCATCGCGCTCGATCCCGAGCTCATCATCTACGACGAGCCGTTCGCGGGCCTCGATCCCATCACGCTGGACGTGATCCGCAACCTGATCAGCACGCTGAACGCGGCGCTCGGCGCCACTTCGATCGTCGTGACCTACGACGTGCAGGAAGCGATGAAGCTCGCCGAGTACCTCTACCTGCTGAATGACGGCGGCATCGTGGGTCACGGCCCCACGGAGGAAATGGCCGCGTCGACGGATCCGTTCGTGCACCAGTTCCTCCACGCCGAGCCCGATGGCCCGGTGCGCTTCCACTTTCCGGCGCCGCCCATCCGCGAGGACCTGGAAATGTCCGCGGCCCGATGACCACCGGAAAGAAGACTCCCATCCCGGCCGGATTCCGGTCGGCGCAGGACTTCGTCGCCGCGATGGCCGACGAGGTGGGCGGGCTCATCTCCTACGTGGATTCGCGCCAGCGCCTGCGTTACGTCTCCAAGGCGCTCGCGGACTGGCTGGGTTGCACGCAGGAAGAAGCGGTCGGCAAGACGCTCTACGAGTTGTATGGCCCGCAGACCTACTCGCAGTTCGAGATCTGGACCCAGCGCGCGCTCGCCGGAGAGGACGTGCATTACGAGCGCCAGGGACGCGCGCGGGATGGCTCGCTCGTCTGGCTCTCGGTGAACCTGCGCCCGCACCGCGGCCCCGACGGCCGGGTACTGGGCTACTTCTCGTGCGCCCTCGAGGTGCAGGAGCTCCAGCGCACCCACGACGCGCTTTCCCGCGCGCTGCAGCATTTGGCGAGCCACATCGAGAACACGCCGCTCGCGGTGATCGAGTGGTCATCGGATATCAGGGCGATGCGCTGGTCGCGGCAAGCCCAGGCGATTTTCGGCTGGACGGCGGAGGAGGTGCTCGGAAAGAAATCGAGCCAGATCAACCTCGTCCACGAGGACTCGCTTGCAACCGTGCGAGCGCTCACGAAGGAGCTGCTCTCGGGCGTCGTGCCGCGCAACCGCATGCTTGCGCGCAACAACACCAAGGACGGCAACGCGATCTGGTGCCAGTGGTACAACTCGGCGGTGTTCGACGAGCAGGGCAAGATCGCCTCGATCCTCTCGCTCGCCGAGGACGTCACCGCGCGCGTCGATGCGGAGGAGCACCTGAAGAAGGCCGCGGTGCACGACGCGCTCACCGGATTGCCCAATCGCAACTCGCTCGTCGCGCGGCTGGAGCACGCGATCACCCGCGTGAACCGCAGCGCCGATCGCCTGGCGCTGCTCTTCATCGACCTCGACCGTTTCAAGAAGGTGAACGACACCCTGGGCCATGCGGCCGGGGACGAAGTGTTGCGACAGGCGGCGGCGCGCATCCGCGCATGCGTTCGCGAGATCGACACGGTGGCGCGCCTCGGGGGCGACGAGTTCGTCGTGCTGCTCGAGACGGACGTGCGCCCCGACACGCCGGGCATCATCGGCGAGCGGATTCGCTCGGCGTTCTCGAACGACTTCGAGTGGAAGGGCCTGGGCGTGCGCTGCGGCGCCTCCATCGGCATCTCGCTCTACCCGGACAATGCCCGCGATCCCGCCGCCCTCCTCGCCTCGGCCGACGAGGCGATGTACCGCGAGAAATCCTCCAGCTGATCGATGTCCGACCTCTTCCCCCTCGGCTGGCAGCACTACCTTGCAGGCGGCGTGCTGTTGGGCGTGGGCGTGAGCGTGCTCTTCGTGACCACGGGATTGATCGGCGGAATGAGCTCCGTGTTCACCGCGGTGTGGTCGTTCTTCTCGGACGCGCCATATTTCCAGGAGGAGCGGTTCGTCTCGAGCCGCAAGTGGAGGCTCGCGTACGCCGCCGGGTTGATCCTCGGAGCGCTGGCCTGGCTCCTCACCGCGGGCACACCCTTCGTGACCGCGGTGCCGATCTGGCAACTCGGCCTCGGCGGATTCATCGCGGGCTTCGGCGCGCGGCTCTCGGGCGGCTGCACTTCGGGCCATGGCATCTGCGGGATGGCCTCGCTCCAGCGAGGCTCGATCGCCGCGGTGTGCACGTTCCTCGCGACGGCGATGCTGACGGCGCGCTTCGTGGCGGGGATGTCTTGAGCCTGCGCGCCTACGCCTTCGTGCTGCTCTCGGGCGCGCTCTTCGGCTTCGGCCTCGCGCTCTCGACGATGGTGAAGCCCGAGGTCGTGCTCTCGTTCCTCCTGTGGCACGACATGGGTTTGCTGCTCGTGCTGGGCGGCGCGGTCGCCGTCACCTTCGTCGCCTATCGCTTCGCGCCGCGCGCCATGAAGAAGCCCTTCATGGGCGTGAAGTTCGATACCCACTCCTCGGCGATGGATCGGCGCACCCTCGTGGGCGCCGCGATCTTCGGCATCGGCTGGGGCTTGAGCGGCGTGTGTCCGGGCCCCGCCATCGCGGGCCTCGGCGTCGGGAACTGGCCGGTCGCGGTTGCGCTGGCCGGAATGGCTCTGGGAGCCTACGTGCAAGGTCGATACTTCAGAAAGTAACGCGGAGGAAATCCATGAAAGCGCTTTATCCGCTCGCCACGCTGCTGCTGCTCGGCGCCGCATCGAACGGCGCGAACGCCTACTGCATCTACAACGACACCAGGGACCGCGACGTGAAGTTGCTGCAGGAGATGCATCCGGACGCGCTGCGCGATGACCGCAAGATGAACACGACGATCAAGCCGGGCACGAAGATCTGCTGCGAGGTGAAGCAGCTCGACTGCAACCCGGAAGGCTCGGTGAACTCGTCGGTGAACTTCGACACCGTGCACATCGAGGGCACGCCCACCTACGCCTGCGTGATGCCCGAGGGCGCAAAGCAGATGAAGATTCCCAGCGCGGGCACGGTACGCATCCAGCCCAACCCGCGCAAGGGCAGTGCCTTTCCCTATGTCGTTCGCGTCATGGGCGGAAACGGCCACGACATCACGCCGCCCAACGGCGTGAACTGCGTCGAGTGGACGCCGCCGCCGGAGCCCGAAGACCCGAAGGCGAAGGGCAGGAAGAAATGAAGATCGCCCGCCTCGCTGCGATCTCGATCGCGGCGCTTCTCCCCTGGCTCGCGCGGGCCGAGGACTATCCGGCCAGGGCCATCGCCATGGTTGTCCCGTTCCCGCCGGGCGGCGTTGCAGACATCACGGGCCGCCCGCTCGCCGAGGCGTTGACGCGCATCCTGAAGCAACCCGTGGTCATCGAGAACCGTTCCGGCGCGGGCGGCGGCGTGGGCATGCAATACGTCGCGCGGGCGAAGCCCGACGGATACACGATCCTCATGGCGCTCTCGTCGATCTCGATCATTCCCGAGGCCGACAAGGTGCTGGGGCGCGATCCGATGTTCACGCTGAACCAGTTCGTGCCCATCGCGCGTTTCACGGCCGACCCCACGGTGCTCGTGGTGCGCGCCGAAAGCCCCTACAAGTCGGTCGCGGATCTCATCGAGGCGGCGCGGAAGAGGCCGGGCGAGATTCCCTATGGCTCGTCGGGCAACTACGGCACGATGCACGTCCCCATGGAGATGCTCGACAGCGTCGCCGGGGTGAAGATGCTGCACGTGCCATTCACCGGCGCGGGTCCCGCCGTCGTGGCGCTCCTCGGCGGGCAGGTCGATGCTCTTTCGACCGGGCCTTCGACGATCATGGGCCAGTTGAAGGCCGGCAAGATCCGCGTGCTCGCGACATGGGGCGAGGCGCGCCATCCCGCGTTGCCCGGCGTGCCCACGCTGAAGGAGCTGGGCTACGACGCGCAGTTCTCGCAGTGGACGGGTCTCTTCGTGCCCGCGGGAACGCCCGACGCGGTGATCGCGAAGCTTCGCGAAGCCTCGAAGGCCGCCGTGAACGACGCGACGTTCCAGCACGCCATGGCGAACGTGGAAACCCCGATCCAGTACCTCGACCAGCCGCAGTTCCGCGTCTTCTGGGACAAGGACGCGCAGAAGCTCGCGGAGGTGGTGAAGAAGATAGGAAAGGTTGAATGAGGAAGATCGCCTGCGCCCTCGCCTGGCTGCCCGCATTCGCGGGCATGACGGCTCTCGCCGAACCGGCGCCCAACAAGGATCTCGCGGCACTCTTCGATCGCGAGTTCAAGCATGCCATCGAGGAGCACCCGGAGCTGGGCACGATCTACGGGATCCCCGGCCATGACGACAAGCTCACGGATCATTCGCCCACGGCGATCGGGCGGCGCAAGGGGCACGTGAAGGAAGTGATCGAGGAGCTGAAGGCCTTCGATCCGGCGAAGCTCGACACGCAGGACCGCATCTCGCGCGACATCGCCCTCGAGAGGGCCGAGCTCGAGGACCGCGAGGACGCCTTCTATCGCGACCTTCCGTTCGGCACCGATTTCGGCGACGGCTGGAACGGCGTCTCGACGATGAACGGGCCCGAGCTGAGCGTGGGCTACCTCGTGAACGCGACGCGCTTCGCGACCGTGGCCGACTACGAGAACTACCTGAAGCGGCTGTCGCAGTTTCCAGCCTCGCTCGACCAGCTCACGCAGAATCTTCGCGCCGGGATCCGCAGCGGCTGGATGCCGCCCCACGAGGCGATGGTCACCGTGCCGAAGATGTTCGACGACTTCGCCGGCGCCGACATCACGCGCTCGCCGATGTGGATTCCGTTCACGAAATTTCCCGGGGACATCGGCGAGGCCGATCGCGACCGGCTCGCTGCCGAGGGGCGCCGCGTGCTCGCGACCTCGGTGCATCCGGCGTTCGCGAAGTTCCAGCAGTTCGTCGAGAAGGAATACCTGCCCGCGACGCGCAAGGAGCTCGCTTCGTCGGCCCTGCCCGGCGGAATGGCCTACTACGCGCTGCGCGTACGGGAGAACACGACGCTGCCTCTCGATCCGGCCGAAATCCACAAGACGGGGCTTGCCGAAGTCGCGCGCATCCGCGGCGAGATGGACAAGGTGATCGCCTCGACGGGATTCAAGGGCACCTTCGAGGAATTCATCAAGTACACGCAGACCGACCCGCGCTTCTTCTCGAAGTCCTCGCAGGAGCGGCTCATGTCGTATCGCGACATGGCCAAGCGCGCCGACGCAGAGCTGCCCAAGCTCTTCGCCACGCTGCCGCGCCTGCCCTACGGCGTGCGTCCCATGGAAGCGTACGAGGGCGACAACGCGGACCACTACTCGCCCGGCGCCCTCGACGGCAGCCGCGCGGGATTCTTCGACGCGAACGTGAACAACGCCGAGAAGAAGACCTGGCTCGACATGGAGTCGACGCTGCTGCACGAAGCGGTGCCCGGCCACCACCTCCAGAACTCGCGCGCGCTCGAGATCGAGGGCCTGCCGCAGTTCCGCCGCACCGGCTGGTACGTGGCCTACGGCGAGGGCTGGGCGCTCTATGCCGAGAGCCTGGGTTACGAGATGGGCTTCTACAAGGACCCCTACTCGCACTTCGGGGCGTTGGAGAACGAGATGCTGCGGGCGTGCCGCCTCGTGATCGACACGGGCATCCACACCATGGGATGGACGCGGGCACAGTCCATCCAGTACCTGGGCGGGAACACCGGCATGAACGCGGGCTTCGTCGAGGCCGAGGTGGACCGCTACATCGTCATGCCCGGCCAGGCGCTGGGCTACAAGATCGGCGAGCTCAAGATCAAGGCGCTGCGCGCCAAGGCCAGGGCCGCGCTCGGCGAGCGCTTCGACCTGCGCCGCTTCCACAACGTGATCCTCGACGACGGCGCGCTGCCGCTCACGATCCTCGAATCGCGCGTCGACGAGTGGATCGCGCGCGAGAAGAATCGGAAGGAGAAGAAGGGATGAAACGGCTCATCGCGATCGCCGCCTCCTTCGCCGCGGCCGCCGCTTTCTCGCAACAGGATTACTCGAAGGTCGAGATCAAGGCGACACAGCTCGCGCCCACCACGTGGATGCTCACGGGCGCCGGCGGCAACATGGGCCTGTCGGCGGGCGACGACGCCACGTTCCTCATCGACGACCAGTTCGCGCCCCTCACCGAGAAGATCAATGCGGCCATCGGCAAGATCACCCCGAAGCCCGTGAAGTTCGTCGTGAATACGCACTGGCACTTCGACCACACCGGCGGCAACGAGAACCTTGCGGCGGCCGGCGTTGTCATAGTTGCGCACGACAACGTGTACAGGCGCATGAGCACCGACCAGTTCATCGAGTTCATGAAGATGAAGGAGCCGGCGGCGCCGCACGTGGCACTCCCCGTGGTGACGTTCGGCGACGGGGTGACCTTCCACCTGAACGGCGACGAGATCCAGGTGATGCACGTCGCGCCCGCCCACACGGATGGCGACTCCATCGTGTATTTCTCGAGGAACAACGTGATCCACATGGGCGACACGTACTTCGCCGGCATGTACCCGTTCATCGACACCTCGAGCGGCGGGCGCATCGACGGCATGGTGGCGGCGGCCGACAAGGCCCTCGCGCTCGCCAACGACGATACCAAGATCATCCCGGGCCACGGGCCGCTTTCGAACCGGAAGGAGCTCAAGGCCTGGCGCGACATGCTCGCGTCGATCTCGGCGAAGATCCACAGGATGGTCGCCGACGGCAAGAAGATCGACGAGATCGTCGCCGCGAGCCCGACGGCCGAATACGACGCGGCCTATGGCAACGGCTTCGTGAAGCCGCCGAAATTCGCCGAGATGGTCGGCATGAACGTCCTCAAGAATCCGTGATCGACGTCCGCACCCTGCTTGTCCTCGTTGCCGTCGCCGATGCGCTCGCGGCGGCGATCCTCTGGGCCGGCGCGGGGCGCAGGCTCAAGCACGGCGTCGCGGGCTGGATCGCGTCGCTCTTCTGCCGCGCGGCGGCCTGCGCGGTGCTCGCGATGGGGCCGGTGCCGCAGGCGACCGCGTTCGCGCTCTCCGGCGCGCTGCTCGCGCTGTCCGTCACGCTGCAGGGCGCCTCCCTTCTCAAGTACGACTCGCGCCAGTTGCCGACCTGGGTGCACAGCGCCATGGTCGCCGCGGTCGCGGTGCCCTTCTCGCTCGTGGGCAACGACGCGCCGAGCGGCGTGCTCTTCGGCGGCGTGGTCTTCGGAACGCTCCTGCTCGTCCTCGCGGCGATCACCTACCAGCTTCGCGCCAGCCCGGGCAGCGTCGCGCGCGGCGTGCTGTTCGCGACGTTCGCGGCCGGATCGGTCGCGTTCTACTTCCGGGGCCTGGGCGTGATGCTCGCATCCGATCCCCTGCAGGCGTTCATCTTTCCCACGGCGCTGCAATCGGCGATGTTCGTGGCGGCCGCCGCGTCGGCCATCACGGGCACTTTCGGGTTCATGCTGCTGCAGAAGGAGCGCGCCGATCGCGAGGCCCTGCGCATGGCCACGATCGATCCGCTCACCGGCGCCTACAACCGCAGCACGTTCCACGAGATCGCCGAGCGCGAGATCGCGCGGGCGCGGCGCGCCGGGCAGCCCCTATCGATCATCCTGGTGGACATCGACCACTTCCGCCCGGTGAACGAAAGCTTCGGCAACAACGCGGGCGACGAATTGTTGCGCAAGATCGCGGCCCTCATCCGCACGGCGCTTCGCAAGGAAGACATGCTGGTGCGCTACAGCGGAGAGCAATTCCTCGTCCTGCTGCCGGAGGTGCCCGGCCCCGGCGCCGTCGTGGTCGCCGGCCGCATCCGCAAGTCCGTGGAAGCCGAACCCCTCATGGTCGAGGGAAGATCCGCCGCGCTCACCGTGAGCGTCGGCGTCTCCGCCCGCCTGGACGAGGGCCCCGAGAGCATCGAGACCCTCCTCGCCCGCGCCGAGCAGGCCCTGGCGCTCGCCAAGCAGCGCGGCCGCAACCGCGTCGTCGCGCTGTCGCTCGGCCGCTCCATCGCCGCCTGACTCCTTCGGGGACAGACCCCTAAGCGGGCGATGACTAGGGGTCTGTCCCCGAACTAAGTTGCAATTTGCAACGTTCCTGACGCCGGTTCTCGGGATACGATAGCGGCTCGCCGGAGGATACCGGCTACGAGGAGGGGAACCATGGAAAAACCGCGTCGAGAATTCCTGAATGCGGGCGCCGCGCTGGGCGCCGCGACCGTGGCGGCCTGCGCCGCGCCGATGCAGGCCGGAGCCAAGGGCGACAACGCCCTGTTCACGCATCCGGCCACCACGATCCCCGTGGTGGGCAGCGACCAGCAATTCGCCGTGCGCCGGATCTACTGCGTCGGCCGCAACTACGCCGCGCACGCCCGCGAGATGGGATCCGATCCCACGCGCGAGCCGCCGTTCTTCTTCCAGAAGCCCACGGACGCGATCCAGGTGGCCGGCCCCGGCGTGACAATCGACCACCCCTATCCGCCGGTCACGAAGAACTACCACTACGAGGTCGAGCTCGTGGCGGCGCTGAAAAGCGGCGGCCTGAACATCCGGGCCGACAAAGCGCTCGAGAACGTGTACGGATACGCGGTCGGCCTCGACATGACCCGCCGCGACCTGCAGCGCGCCATGGGCGACCAGAAGAAGCCCTGGGAAGTCGGCAAGAGCTTCGACCACTCCGCCGTGGTGAGCCACATCCATCCCGCGGACCGGACGGGGCACCTCGCCAAGGGCGCCATCTGGCTCAAGGTGAACGGCAACGTGAAGCAGAACGCCAACCTCGACATGATGACGTGGAACGTGGCGGAGATGATCTCGCATCTCTCGACGTACTACGAGCTCATGGCGGGCGACATCATCTACTGCGGCACCCCCGAGAATGTCGGGCCCGTCGTCGCCGGCGACGTCATGACCGGCCACATCGACGGCATCTACGAGATCAACGTCAAAGTTGTCTAGCGCCATCGCGAGCGCCCTCGCCCGGGCCCTCGCGCTCCTCCTCCTCGCGGGAGCCGCATCCGCGGCGCCCGCGCCGCCCCAGCGCCAGCAGGGCGAGGACTTCGACACGCTTTGCAAGGCGTTGGACGAGGGATACGCGTATTTCGACAACGAGCGTCCCCAGTGGAAGCGCGCCTGCGAGAAGTGGCGCCCGGCCGCGGTGCGCGCAGCGACGCGCGGCGAATTCCTCGCCGCCCTCGAGAACCTCGTCTCGGAGCTGCACGACGACAATGTGACGCTCTCGGAGAGGTCTCCCGCCAACCCGCGCAAGCTCCCCTGGGAGACGGACCTCTACGCGGTGCTTCGCGACAACTCCGCCTACCTCGACTCGGTGCGCACGTTCGGCGACGCGGACGTGGCCGGCGTCCGCCCGGGGGTCGAGCTCCTTCGCATCGACGACGTGCCCATCGACCAGGTGATTCGCAACCGCCTCGGTCCCGGGACGCACAGCAAGCGGGCGATGAGCTGGGCGATTCGCCACACGCTCGCGGGCCCCCTGAACGGCGTCGAGACCCTCACCGTCCGCGACGGGCAGGAAACGAGCACGCTGCGCATCGAGCGCGGGCCACCGCAGGCGCGCCTGGGCCGCCCCGTGTTCGCGCGGCGCATGGGCGACGATCGCGACATCGGCTACCTGCGCGTGCGCATCGGCGCGGACGACGCGAAGCTTCCGGGGCAGTTCGATGCCGCCCTGGAAAATCTCCTCGGCACGAAGGGCCTCATCATCGACATCCGCGACCACCCGGGGCCGGGCACGGCGGACGTCACGCGCACGATCCTTTCGCGCTTCGCGACGACGGAGACGGCGTGGGAGCTTCGCGAGCTGCCCGACGGCCCGCGCATCTTCGATACAGTCGCGCCGCGCGGCACGCCGTACAAGGGCAAGATCGTGGTGCTCGTCGATCGCTGGACGGCGGCCGAGGGCGAGGCGGTCGCGACCGGGCTCGTCGCCGTCGCGAACGCGCATGTCGTCGGCACGCGCATGACGGGGTTGCGCGGACGGCTTCGCGAAACCCGCCTGCCCAACAGCCGCATCGTCGTGAGCTATCCCGCCGAACGCGTCTACCTTGTGAGCGGCGAGCGCCGCGAGGCGTACATCCCCGAGGTGCTGGTGGACCCGGGCGCGCCCCAGGGAGGGCCCGCCGACCCGATCCTCTACCAGGCGCTCAAGCTCCTCGAGCCTTGTCCTGGATCCTCTTGTCGAAACGGGCAAGGTTCACCACCACCCGTTCGTGGGTCCCCTCGCCGATGAGCTCGCGCTCGTCGGAGGCAGCGACCCTGAAGTAGATCGTCCTTCCCTCCACCCGCAACACCTCGGCTGTCGCGCGCACCTTCATGCCCACGGGGGTGGCGGCGATGTGCGTGACATCCAGGTGCGTGCCCAGGCTCTGGTGCTCTTCCGGCAGCGACGATTCCACCGCGGCGAGCGCGGCCGACTCCATGAGGTTGATCATGACGGGCGTGGCGAGCACGTGGATGCGGCCGCTGCCGATGCGCGGCGCCGTGTGCTGCTCGCCGACGATGAGCTCCGCGATGCCGGTGAGGCCCGCGGGAAGGTTGAGGGTGATGGCCATGGCGCAAGTATAAGATGACTCGATGGTCACCCTGCCCTGCGCCCGCATCGAGCGCACCGCCGACGGCACGCCATTCTCGCGCGAGTTCGGGGACATCTATCACTCGGAGCGCGGCGGCCTCGCGCAAGCGCGCCACGTATTCCTCTCGGGCAACGGCCTTCCGGAGCGCTGGCGCGGACGTTCGTCGTTCACGATCCTGGAGACCGGATTCGGCCTCGGATTGAATTTCCTCGCGGCGTGGGATGCGTGGCGCGCGGACCCCTCGCGGCCTTCGCGGCTGCATTTCATTTCCGTCGAAAGCCGTCCCGTCGCGGCCGATGACCTGGCGGCAGCGCTCGCACCCTTCGCGGAATTGCAAGCCTTGGCGCGCGCGTTGCTGGGGCGCTGGCCGCCGCCTCTCTCGGGGTTCCATCGCATCCACTTCGATGGCGGGAACGTGATCCTCACGCTGCTGCTGGGCGAAGCGCGCGAGCTGCTGCCGCAACTCGTGGCGCGGGCCGACGCGCTGTTCCTCGACGGATTCTCGCCGGCGAAGAATCCCGCCATATGGTCTCCCGAGATCGTGCGCGAGCTCGCGCGCCTCGCCACGCCCGGTGCCACGCTCGCGACCTGGACGGTGGCGGGTGGAGTCCGCGCGGCGCTCATCGGCGCGGGATTTTCGATCGAGAAGCGCGAAGGGTTCGCCACGAAGCGCGAGATGCTCGTGGGCCATCGCGTGGGCGACGTTGCGGCTGCGGCCGTGCGTGAACGCCATGCGGTGATCGTGGGCGCCGGACTTGCCGGAACGGTCGCCGCCGAGCGATTGGCGGCGCGAGGCTGGGACGTGGATCTCGTCGATGCACGCGAGAATCGAAGCTCGGCGTCAATCGGTCTCGTGCGCCCCGTGGCGAACCTCCGCGACGCGATGAACGCGCAAGCCTCGCGCGGCGCGTTCCTCTACGCGCTGCAGCATTACCAGGGTCTCGACATCGACGGCTATCACCTCGAATGGCGCCCCTGCGGCGTGCTGCAGCTGGCGGACGACGACGACGAGGCCGCGCGATTCGCGGCGATCGTCCAGTCGCAGGGATTTCCGCCGTCGTTCCTCGAGTTCGCCGATGCGGACCGGGCACGCTCCATCGCGGGCCGGGCGGTGCGCGGACCGGGTTGGTGGTTTCCCATGGGCGCGCGCGTATCGCCCTCGAGTCTCGCCGTCGCGAGCTTTGCTCGCGCGGGGGCGCGCGTTCGCCGCAAGTTGGGGCGCAGCGTCGCGCGCCTCGAGCGCGAGGGGGCGTCGTGGCGCGCCCTGGATGCCGGCGATCGCGTGATTGCCGAAGCGCCCGTGCTCATCGTCGCCAGCGCTGCCGACGCGAAACGCCTGCTGCCCGAGGCGCGGCTGCCGCTTTCTTCCGTTCGCGGCCAGGTGACCTATGTCCCGGCCTCGCCCGATCGCAATCTCGACGTGATCGTGAGCGGCTCGGGTTACGTCGCGCAGGTTCCCGACGCCGGGCTCATCATCGGCGCGAGCTATCACCACGATGACGCGGACGCGGGCGTGCGTGAGTCCGATCACCGCGAAAACCTCGCCCGCGCCGAGTCGATGCTCCCGGGATTCACGTCGGGAATCGACGCCGCGACGCTCACGGGCTGGACCGGCTTTCGCGCGACTGTGTCCGATCGGTTACCCGTCTACGGCGCGACGGCGATGGACGGGATCTACACGGCGACCGGACTGGGTTCGCGGGGCCTGCTGTGGGCGCCGCTCGGCGCCGAGCTTCTCGCGTGCATGCTCGAGCACGAGCCCTTGCCGGTCTCGCGCGACATGTCCGGCGCGATCTCGCCTCAGCGCTTTCTTTCGTAGAATCGCGCCATGCGTCCCGATCTCGTTTCCCTCGCGCTATTCGTCCGCGTCGCCGAGAGCCACAGCATCACCAAGGCGGCCGAAGCGAGCCACATGGCGCTCGCCGCGGCGAGCCGGCGGATCACCCAGCTCGAGGAGCAGTACGGGGTGCAGCTGCTCAATCGCGGCGCGCGCGGCGTCGACCTCACGCCCGCGGGGACGGCGTTGCTCTCCCACGCCCACAAGCTCCTCGGCCAGGCCGACGAGATGCGCGCCGAGCTTTCGGATTTCACGAAGGGGGGCAAGGGGTTGGTCCGCATCCACGCGAACGCCTCGGCGCTCGCCCAGCACCTGCCCGAGGACATCGCCGCGTTCTGCGATGCGCACCCCGCGGTGAAGATCGCCCTCGAGGAGCACCGCAGCGGCGCCATCGTGCAGGCGCTGCGCTCGGGTTCCGCCGACATCGGGATCGTGATGGAGGGCGCCTCGACCGAGGGCTTGCAGTCCTTCGACTACCGCACCGACACGCTCGTGGCGGTGCTCCCGCGCAGGCATCCCCAGCGCGGGCAGCGCGTGGCGTTCTCCCGCCTGCTGGGCTACGACTTCGTCGGACTCGAGAACGACACGGTCATCTCGCGCCTCATGGCGGCGGCGGCCGCGGCCGAAGGCAGGCCGTTGCGGCTTCGCATGCAGGTCAAGGGCTTCGCCATCGTCGCCCGCATGATCCAGGCGGGGCTGGGCATAGGCCTGCTGCCCGAGGTGGTCGCGCGCAATTTCTCGAGGTCCATGAAGCTGCGGATCGTCCCGCTCACCGACGGCTGGGCGAAGCGCCGGATGTGGATCTGCGTGAAGGACATGTCGGCGCTGCCCGCCTCCGCCCGCCAGTTGGTCGAGCACCTGATGCCCCGCTCGTAGCCTTCGCATTCCGCGAAGGCTCCCTTGCCGATTTTCCGATTCTCCGCCGCCCGCGGTGATGGTCTCATGGGCGCATCTAGGCAAGGAGACCCTCGCAATGAGCAAGGAGCTGGAAGTCGCCCGCATCAGGAAGGATTGGACCGAGAACTCCCGCTGGAACGGCGTGAAGCGCGGCTACACGGCCGAAGACGTATACCGGTTGAGGGGCAGCGTCCAGGTCGAGCACACGCTTGCGCGCCGCGGCGCCGAGAAGCTCTGGCGGATGATGCACGAGCGCCCCTTCGTGAATTCCCTGGGCGCGCTCACGGGCAACCAGGCGATGCAGCAGGTTCGCGCGGGCGTCCCGGCGATCTATCTTTCGGGCTGGCAGGTCGCGGCCGACGCGAACGACAGCCTCGCCATGTATCCCGACCAGTCGCTCTACGCCACGACGAGCGTGCCGACCGTCGTGAAGCGGATCAACGCCGCGCTGCAGCGGTGCGACCAGATCGACCACGCCGAGGGCAAGGACGGCATCGATTGGTTCGCGCCGATCGTGGCCGACGCGGAAGCCGGTTTCGGCGGCGTGCTGAATGCCTTCGAGCTCATGAAGTCCATGATCGAGGCCGGCGCCGCGGGCGTCCACTTCGAGGACCAGCTCGCCAGCGTGAAGAAGTGCGGCCACATGGGCGGCAAGGTGCTCGTGCCGACGCAGGAGGCCGTGCAGAAGCTGGTCGCGGCGCGCCTCGCGGCCGACGTGCTGGGCGTTCCGACGATCCTCCTCGCGCGCACCGACGCGGAAGCCGCCGACCTCGTCACCAGCGACGTCGATGAGAACGACAGACCGTTCCTCACAGGCGAGCGCACCCCGGAGGGCTTTCACCGCACGAAGAAAGGCTTCGACCAGGCGCTCTCGCGCGGCATCGCCTATGCCGAGTACGCGGACCTCGTGTGGTGCGAGACCGGCACGCCGGATCTCGAGTTCGCGCGCCGCTTCGCCGAGGGCGTCCAGAAGGTCCATCCCGGCAAGATGCTCGCCTACAACTGCTCGCCGTCGTTCAACTGGAAGAAGAACCTCGACGACGCGACGATCGCGAAGTTCCAGCGCGAGCTGGGCGCCATGGGCTACAAGTTCCAGTTCATCACGCTCGCCGGTTTCCACGCGTTGAACTACGGCATGTTCGACCTCGCATACCACTACGCGCGCGACAACATGAGTGCCTTCGTGGAACTCCAGCAGAAGGAGTTCGCCGCCGCGGAGCGGGGATTCACCGCGGTGAAGCACCAGCGTGAAGTGGGGACGGGTTACTTCGACGACGTCACGCAGGTGATCCAGGCAGGCAAGTCCTCGACGACGGCGCTCCACGGCTCGACGGAGGACGAGCAGTTCTTCGTGAAGGCCACTCCCATTCGACAAGAGCACGTGGCATGAAACGCGACAACTTCATCGTTCCCGGCATCCAGCTGCCCCTCGAGCAGCCGAACCTGCACGATCGCATCCTCACTCCGCACGCGATCGGCTTCGTCGCGCACCTGCACCGCAAGTACGAGCAGCGGCGCCGCGACCTCATGGGCGCTCGCATCGCGCGGCAGGCGCGCCTCGACAGCGGCAAGGAGACGTTCGGATTCCTGCCCCAGACGCGCTCCATCCGCGAAGCGGACTGGACCATCGCCCGCGTTCCCGCCGACCTCCAGGACCGCCGCGTGGAGATCACCGGCCCCGTCGAACGCAAGATGGTCATCAACGCGCTGAACTCCGGCGCATCGACGTTCATGGCGGACTTCGAGGATTCGTGCACGCCGACGTGGGACAACATGGTCCGCGGGCAGATCAACCTCCGCCAGGCGGTCGACCGCACCATCAGTTTCAAGAGCGACAACGGCAAGACCTACTCGCTCGACGAGAAGACCGCGACCCTCATCGTGCGCCCGCGCGGCTGGCACATGCTCGAGCGCCACATGCTGGTCGACGGCGATCCGGTCTCGGCGTCGCTCTTCGATTTCGGCCTGTACTTCTTCCACAACGCCGAGCGCCTCGTCGAGCGCGGCAGCGGGCCGTATTTCTACCTGCCGAAGATCGAGAGCCACCTCGAAGCTCGCCTCTGGGACCACGTGTTCAACGAGGCCGAGGCGCTGATGAACCTGCCGCGCGGCACGATCAAGGCGACCGTGTTGATCGAGACGCTGCCCGCCGCGTTCGAGATGGACGAGATCCTCTATGAACTGCGCGACCACTCGGCGGGCCTGAATTGCGGCCGCTGGGACTACATCTTCAGCTGCATCAAGAAAAGTCGTCGTTCTGATTTCGTGTTCGCCGATCGCGCCCTGGTCACGATGACGAGCCCGTTCCTGCGCGCTTACTGCCAGCTCCTCGTGAAGACCTGCCATCGCCGCAACGCCCACGCGATGGGCGGCATGGCGGCACAGATCCCGATCAAGCACGACGAAGCCGCGAACGAGGCCGCCATGGCCAAGGTGCTCGCCGACAAGGAACGCGAAGCGGCCGACGGATTCGACGGCACGTGGGTCGCGCATCCGGGCCTCGTGTCGCTCGCCAAGGGCGTCTTCGATCGCGTGATGCCGCAGCCGAACCAGGTCGCGAACAAACGCGCCGACGTGAAGGTGAAGGCGGCCGACCTGCTCGCTTTCGGGCCCGAAGCCCCGATCACCGAGCTGGGCGTGCGCACCAACATCAACGTGAGCCTGCAATACATCGGCTCGTGGCTCGCGGGCCAGGGCTGCGTTCCCATCGACAATTTGATGGAAGACGCCGCCACCGCCGAGATCTCGCGTTCGCAGCTCTGGCAGTGGATCCGCAATCCCCGGGGCGAACTTTCCGATGGCCGCAAGGTCACCATCGACATGTTCCGCCGCCTGCTGGGCGAGGAACTGCGCAAGGTGAACACCCTGCGCGGCGCCGTGGAGGCGCGCTACGACGAGGCGGCGTGGCTCCTGGATCGCCTGGTCTCCAACGACGACTTCGTGGATTTCCTCACGGAGCCGGCTTACGAAATGGTGTCCGCGGTCCCCCTGGCGCAGATGGCCGCGGCGTGAAGGGTTGGTGAAGGAGGAGAGTGCGGTAGCGAGGCAGGGGACCCTACCCAGGTGATCCCCTGCCCGGCCGCTTGGCGGCGGTAGAATGCCGCGATGAGCTACGTCCTCCAGGTCGACCTGCGCATCAAGCCCGGGAACGTCGAGGCCTTCATGCAGAAGGTGATCGTGAACGCCGCGGCCGCGCGCAGGGAGCCCGGCTGCAGGCAATTCGACGTCGTGGTCGATCTCGATGACCGGACTCACGTGATGCTCTACGAGATCTACGATAACGCGAAGGCCTTCGAGGCGCACCAGCAGACGGCCGCCTTCAAGACGTATCTCGCCGAAGCGGTGCCGTTGCTCGCGTCGCGCGAGCGCCACGTCTGGACGCGGGTCGACCCTTAAGCCGGATCCAATCCGTGCTTCGCGAGCGTGGCCACGACTCCCGATGAGGTGAAGTAGCGCGTAAGCGCCCGTGCGGACTCCGCGTTCCTCGCGCGCGCGCTCGTGGCGGCCGAGAAGATCGTCACGAGCTGCAGCTCCTCCGGCAACGGGCCGATGTAGTCGATTCCCTTCACCGGCATCAGCTCGCTCACCTGCTGGAAGCCGATCTCGCACTCGCCGCTCGCGACGAAATCTCCCGCGGGCATTCCGGGCGCCGATTGGTGCAGCTTCGCCGGCGGAAGCGCCCATTTCCTGAATACGTCGGCGAGGTAGACGCCGCTGGGTCCGCTCGAATATGCGATTGATTTCGCGGACTCCAGCGCGCGCTTCAGCGCACGGGCGGTCGAGATGTCGGGGCGCGGCGCGCCGGCCTTCACCGCGACGCCAATCTTCGATCGCACGAGGTCGACGCGGCTGCCCCTCGCGAGCAGGCCCTCGGCAATGAGGTCATCGATGCCCTTGGCCGCCATGACGACGAGGTCCGTTTCTTCCCCGGCGCGCAGCCGCTTGGCGATTTCGGCGCCCCCCACGAATGTCGTGGCCACCGAAAGGCCGCTTTCACTCTCGAAGCGCGGCACGAGGTCGAGATAGGCCGCCTTGAAAGCGAGCGACAGCATCACCTGGATCTGCGCGCTCACGATTTCCCCCCGAAGATTCCGCGCAACCAGCTCCTGAAGGCTCCCCACGCGAGTGCAAGGCCGTTCAGCTCCGCGCTCGGCGCGCCCTGCGCAGCGCCGCCAGGAGGTTGTGGCGATGGCGCGGCTTGCGCCCCGGGTGCTGCCGCCGCGACCTTCGCCGTGAAATTCGCCGCGAACCGGTCGAGGATCTGGTCGGCGACGCTATTCATCAATCGCCCGCCGAACGCCGCGGCCTTTCCGCTGACGGACGATTCGCACACGCCCTTGAGCGTGCTCATGCCGCCGTCCGCGTTCTCGACGGTCGCCGTGAGGTCCATCGATGCCGCCGACGACCCCGTGGAGTCCGTTCCCTTCGCGATCAGGCGCAGCGATTTCGCCGCGGCATCCTTCGCCGCGACCTCGATCTCGCCCCGGAAGGAAAGCGTCGCCGGGCCGACCTTTACGGTGACCGCGCCCTTGTAGTGCGTTTCGTCGACGCGCTCGGTGATCTTCGCCCCGGGCATGCACGAAGCCACCGCCTCGATGTCGCTCAGCACGGCCCAGGTGGATTGCGGCGCGGCGGGAATCGGGAAGGCCTTGTCGAGAGTGACTTTCACGCGACGATTCTAGTTGAACTCGCGGCGCAGCGCCCCAAGGTGTGGGGATAACCCACGAAGGACACCGGGGACACCGGCGGACTTATCCACAGCGTGTCCTAGATGAGAATTTTTCCGGCGTGAGCCCGCCGGATGATGCCTAGAATGGCTGTTTTCGCCCATGAACGACCTCTCCTCCGCCCGCATACAAGGAACGCCCTCCGTCGATGACGACGGGCGCGACGAGATCCGCATCCGCGGCGCGCGCCAGAACAACCTGAAGAACCTCGACGTCTCGCTGCCCACGGGCGAGTTGATCGTCGTCACCGGTCCTTCCGGCTCGGGCAAATCCTCGCTCGTGTTCGACACGCTCTATGCGGAAGGCCAGCGTCGCTACGTGGAGACCTTCTCGCCGTACGCGCGGCAGTTCCTCGACCGCATGGACAAGCCGCAGGTCGATTCGATCGAGGGAATCCCGCCGGCGATCGCCATCGACCAGACGAATCCGGTACGCACGTCGCGCTCGACCGTGGGCACGATGACGGAGATCAACGATCACCTGAAGGTGCTCTTCGCGCGCGCCGCGAGCCTGCACTGCCGCCAGTGCGGCCAGCCCGTGCGCCGCGACAGCCCGGAGACGATCTACGCGCAGATGCAGGAGCGCGCCGCTGCCGCCGGGGATCCGCGCGTCGTGATCGCCTTCCCCGTCGACGTGCCGAAGAATTTCACCGAGGAGGAGGTCACCAAGCTCCTGCAGGGCCAGGGCTACACGCGCGTCCACCTTCGCGAGGGCACGCGCCTCGAGGTGACGCAGGATCGCGTGAAAATGGGCAGCGCGGAAAAGGCGCGTGTCGTCGAGGCGATCGAGGCCGCGATCCGCGTGGGCCAGGGACGCGTGAACGTGTTCGTCGAAACCGAAACGCGTGAGCGCACGACATGGAGGTTCTCCACGGACCTTCACTGCGCCACCTGCGACATCCACTATTCCGATCCCACGCCCGCACGCTTCTCGTTCAACTCGCCCATCGGCGCGTGCGACACGTGCCGCGGCTTCGGGCGCGTGATCGGCATCGACTACGGCCTGATCGTTCCCGATGAATCGAAGTCCCTTCGCGAGGGTGCGGTAAAGCCCTTCCAGACGAAGAGCTACGACGATTGCCAGGCGGATCTCGTGAAGCTCGCGCCGAAACGCTCGATTCCCCTCGACAAGCCTTATCGCGACCTCACCGCCGAGCAGAAGCGCTGGGTCATGCAGGGCGACGACGACTGGGTGAGCTGGAAGAAGTCCGGCAAGACGCACTGGTACGGCGTGAAGCGCTTCTTCGACTGGCTCGAGACCAAGGCGTACAAGATGCACATCCGCGTGCTCCTGTCGCGCTATCGCGCCTATACGCCGTGCGGCGCGTGCAACGGCGCGAGGTTGAAGCCCGAGTCGCTGCTCTGGCGTGTCCAGGGCAAGTCGGTCCATGACCTGATGCTCATCTCGATCGACGATCTCGCGCGCTTCTTCGAGAAGCTGCCGTTGCCCGCGCCGCTCGATGAAGCGACCGAGTTGCTGCTGACCGAAATCCGCTCGCGCCTGGGCTACCTCCAGCAAGTGGGCCTGGGCTATCTCACGCTCGATCGCCAGTCACGCACGCTCTCGGGCGGCGAGGTGCAGCGCATCAACCTCACGACGGCGCTGGGCACCTCGCTCGTGAATACGCTCTTCGTGCTCGACGAGCCTTCAATCGGATTGCATCCGCGCGACATGGGTCGCGTGATCGGCGTGATGAAGCGGCTTCGCGACGCGGGCAACTCGCTCGTCGTGGTCGAGCACGATCCGCAGATCATGCTGGAGGCCGACAAGCTGCTCGACATGGGGCCCGGCCCCGGCGAGCGCGGCGGCGAAATCGTCTTCTTCGGCTCGCCCGACGAGCTGAAGGGCGCCTCCACGCTCACCGCCGAATACCTGTCGGGACGCAAGCGCGCCGACGACGCGATTCCCTCCGGGGAGCTGCGCGTGCCCGGCGTCGAGGTGCCCAACAACCTCGCGAAGGATCCCATGCGCGGCGCGGCGATCCTCGGGATCCGCGGCGCCACGCAGCACAACCTCAAGGACATCGACGTCGATATCCCGCTCCGCCGTTTCGTGTGCGTGACGGGCGTATCGGGTTCGGGCAAGTCCACGCTCGTCCAGGACATCCTGCATCCGGCGTTGCGCAAGCACCTGGGCAAGCCCACGGAGGCGCCCGGCATCTTCCGCTCGCTCGAGGGCACGAAGCACGTGAACGACATCGTGTTCGTCGACCAGTCGCCCATCGGCCGCACGACGCGGTCGAATCCCGCGAGCTACGTGGGCGCCTTCGACGAGATCCGCGCGATCTTCGCCAGGGCGCCGGATTCGCGCACGCGCGGCTACACGACGGGGACGTTCTCGTTCAACTCCGGCAACGGGCGCTGCCCCACGTGCAGCGGCAACGGCTTCGAGCACGTGGAGATGCAGTTCCTCTCGGATGTTTACCTGCGCTGCCCCGACTGCAACGGCAGCCGCTATCGCGACGAAGTGCTCGAGGTGAAGGTGGACGGCCGCAGCATCGCCGAAGTGCTCGAGCTCACGATCTCCGGCGCTCTCTCGGCATTCGCGCACAACGAGAATGTGGTCCGTTGCCTGCAGCCGCTCGTGGACGTGGGGCTCGATTACCTCCGGCTCGGCCAGCCCGTGCCGACGCTTTCGGGCGGAGAGGCGCAACGCCTCAAGCTCGCAGGGCATTTGGCCGAGGCCGAAGGGCGATCGATCGCGATGCTTCCCCGTCGTCCTCGTGACGAGAGTCACCCCCGCGAAGGCGGGGGTCCAGCCAAAGCCACAAGGGTCTTTCTTTTCGACGAACCCACGACGGGCCTTCATTTCGAGGATGTGTCCAAGCTCCTCAGGTCCTTCAGGAAGCTCCTCGCCGCGGGTCACTCGCTCGTCGTGATCGAGCACAACCTCGATGTCATTCGCGCGAGCGACTGGATCATCGACCTCGGCCCCGAGGGCGGCGACGCCGGCGGCGAAGTCGTGGCGACGGGCACGCCGAAGCAGGTGATGGAGCACGCGACTTCGCACACGGGCAAGGCGCTGCGCGAATACGAAGGCGCATTGACGGCCCGGGCGCCGAAGGACATCGCGGCCGCGGAACCTCGCATTCCGTTTCGCGCAGTCAAGAACATCGAGGTTCGTCACGCCCGCGAGCACAACCTGAAGGGCATCGACGTCCAGATCCCGCGAGAAAAATTCACGGTCATCACCGGCGTCTCGGGGTCGGGCAAGTCGACGCTCGCATTCGACATCCTCTTCGCCGAGGGGCAACGCCGCTATCTCGAGTCGCTGAATGCGTACGCGCGCCAGTTCGTGCAACCTGCGTCCAAGCCCGACGTGGACGCGATCTTCGGCATTCCGCCGACGGTCGCCATCGAGCAACGCACGAGCCGCGGCGGGTCCAAGTCCACGGTCGCCACGCAGACCGAGATCCACCACTTCCTGCGCCTGCTCTTCGTTAAGCTGGGCACGCAGTACTGCCCCGACTGCAACGTGCCCATCGAGCCGCAGAGCGTCGATGCGATCGTCGCGCGCCTGATGAAGGAACGGCGCGGGCAATCCGTGGCGCTCCTCGCCCCGCTCGTCACGAATCGCAAGGGTTTCTACACGGACCTCGCCAAGTGGGCGCTCGGCAAGGCCGTCTCGCACTTGCGCGTGGATGGCGCGTACCTGCCGACGAAGGGCTGGCCGCGGCTCGATCGCTTCAGGGAACACACGCTGGAGCTGCCGGTGGCCGAGATCGAATTGAAGCCCGAGAACGAGAAGGCGTTGCGGACGGCCGTCGAATCCGCGCTCGAGCTCGGCAAGGGCGTGCTGCATGTCAGCGCCGGATGGGGCGGGCGCGAGACCCAGATCTTCTCCGTGAAGCGCGCGTGCCCTTCGTGCGGCCGCAGCTTCGCCGAGCTCGATCCGCGCCTCTTCTCCTACAACTCCAAGCATGGCTGGTGCGCCGGCTGCTACGGCACGGGGCTCAAGATCGACGAGGTGAAGTGGGACGACGAGCGCTCCAAGACCGGCACCGAGGACCACGTGCTCGATTCGTGGGTCGAGTGGCTCGAGTTGGACGAGGCCTGTCCCCAATGCGAGGGCAAGCGCCTGAACCGCGAGGCGCTCGCCGTGAGGTTCCGCGGCGAGTCCATCGCCGACATGAGCGCGCAGCCCATCTCGAAGGCGGCGACGTTCTTCGAGAAGCTCGCGGTCGCGGGACGCGAAGGCGAAATCGCGCGCGACATCCTCGCGGAACTCGTCTCGCGCCTGGGCTTCCTCGAGCAGGTGGGGCTCGGTTATCTCTCGCTCGATCGCGGCGCGCCGACACTCTCCGGCGGCGAGGCGCAGCGTATTCGCCTCGCGGCGCAGCTTGGATCGAACCTGCGCGGCGTCTGCTACATCCTGGACGAGCCGACAATCGGCTTGCATCCGCGGGACAACCAGATCCTTCTCGACGTTCTCACGCAGTTGAACGCCAAGGGCAACACGCTCGTGGTGGTCGAGCACGATGAAGACACGATTCGCCGCGCCGAGCACGTGATCGACCTGGGTCCCGGCGCCGGGAAGCTGGGCGGCACGATCGTGGCACAGGGGACGGCGGAGGAACTCAAGGCGAATCCCGCATCGCTCACGGGACGATTCCTTCGCGAACCCCTGAAACATCCGTTGCAGCCGCGCCGTACCGTTGCGAAATCCACGCCCTCGGTCGAAGTGATCGGCGCGCGCCTGCACAACCTCAAGGACATCGACGTGCGCTTCCCGCTGGGAAGGCTCTCCGTCGTCACGGGCGTTTCGGGCTCCGGAAAGTCCACGCTCGCTCGCGATGTGCTGCACGAGAACCTGCAGCAGCTCGTGGCCGCGTCGCGCGATCGCAAGAAGGCGGGCGCGATCACGGGAACGAAGGCGATCAAGGGATCGGAGTACGTGACGCGCGTCCTTGAAGTGGACCAGACGCCCATCGGCAAGACGCCACGCTCGTGCCCCGCGACTTACGTCGGCTTCTTCGACAACATCCGCAAGCTCTTCGCCGATGCGCAGGAATCGCGCATCCGTGGCTACACCGCGAGCCGCTTCTCGTTCAACACATCCGGCGGACGCTGCGACGGCTGCGACGGCCAGGGCGTGAAGACGATCGAGATGAGCTTCCTGCCCGACGTGAAGGTCATGTGCGAGGTGTGCAACGGGGCGCGCTTCAACGCGGAAACGCTGGCGGTGAAGCTGCGCGGCAAGAGCATCGGCGACGTGCTCGCCATGAGCGTGGACGAAGCCGTCGGCTACTTCGAGAACCATGCCTCGATCCACCACTCGCTGCGGATCCTGCAGGACGTGGGCCTGGGCTACCTCACGCTGGGCCAACAGAGCCCGACACTCTCCGGCGGCGAGGCGCAGCGCATCAAGCTGGTGACTGAACTTGCCAAGGTTCGCGGCCCCCAGGCGCCGCGTCCCGGACGCGCGTCGATGCAGCAGCACACGCTCTACGTGCTCGACGAGCCCACGGTCGGCCTGCACATGGCCGACGTCGAGAAGCTGGTCCGCGTGCTCCATCGCCTCGTGGACGCGGGCAACACCGTGGTCCTCATCGAGCACAACCTCGACATGATCGCGGAGGCCGACTGGATCATCGACCTTGGGCCCGAGGGCGGCGACCAGGGCGGGCGTGTCGTGCTGGCGGCGGCGCCGGAGGAATTCCTCAAGGCGGGCACGAAGACGCACACGGCGAAGGCGTTGCGGGAATTCCTTTCGGCGGAACGGCGCGCCTAGCTTTCAGGGCAGGCGTGGGGCCCTGATCTCGCGTCCGGCCTGGTGCAGCACCATCGCGTCGATCACGTTCGCGGCGTTGCGCTTGAACTCCAGGGTCGCGTCGACGCCGATCGTGAAGAAGCTGTCGTTGCCCTCGGGCGCGATCTCGATCGCGGGCTGTCCCGTCATGCGCGTCATCATCTTGTCGCCGGCGACGAAGACCTCCAGCACGTTAGGCGGACCGAAATCATAGCGGCCCACGTATTGCTCACGCGCGGCGGCGTCCATCGCGACCCGGACACGCTTCTTCGCGAGCGGGTATTTCGGCTCGAGCAGGTGCTTCGGCAAGTCGTCGAACGACACGGCGCTGTTCACGAGGACGAGCGCCGCGGTCCTGGTCCGCGGACTCACCGCGATCATCGCGCGCGAGCCGCCGGTGCCACCGTTGTGCCAGCGGATGGTCATCCCGTCGCGCAAGGACGTGACCCAGCCGAATCCGGTGAAGTTGCCGCCCTCCGCGGGGCGCAGCGGCTCGAGCGCGAGCGCGATCGCGTCCTTGAGCCGCGTATCGCGCCGCCCGGCGAGCGCCGAGGCGAGCTTCTCCATGTCGGCGAGCGACGATCGCAGCATGCCCACGCCCGCCAGATCCACCGGCACGTCCCACACCGGCGTGGGTTCGTAGGGAACCGCGTGAGGTTGCACCAGGCGTGCGCGTTGCTCTTCCGAAGGCGTGAAGAAGCTGTCCGTCATTCCCAGTGGATCGAGGACGCGCTCCTTCATCAGGACGTCGAAGTGCTTTCCGCTGCGCCGGGCAAGCATCTCGGAGAGCCACATGAAACCGAAGTTGGAGTACTCCGGCGTCTTGCCGATGGGGCGCTTGATCTCGGTCCGGGCGAGTGCCGCGTAGAGCGCGTCGGCGTCGAAATCGGCGTACGGGTTGCGGAAGTCCTTCGGCGCGAAGCCCGGCGGAAGGCGCGGCAGCCCCGAAGTCTGCGTGACCAGGTCACGCAGCGTGATGTCGCGGCCCTCGTAGGTGGGCAGCTTCGCGCCCGGCCGCGAATACTTCGACGCCGGATCGTCGAGGGACACGTCGCCCTTGAGCACCATGTCGGCCAGCAGGAGGCCCGTGAAGCCCTTGGTGATCGATCCGATCTCGAAAGCGGAATTGCGGTCGACCGGAACCGGCGAGATGCCTTCGGTGCACGCGACGGCCTCGCGCGTCGTGTCCGAGATCCAGGCGACGGCGATGCACGCGGGCGTCGCGGAGGCGTCGAGGCGTTCCTTCACGACCGCATCGAAATCCGGCTCGGCGGCGAACGACGCAGCCGCCACGAGTCCCCACAGGCCCGCCAGGAATGTCTTCATCGGTGCAGTATATTGCCACCATGGAACGCGTTACCTACCGCGCCTGCCATCTCTGCGAAGCGCTCTGCGGCCTCGAAATCCGCACCCAAGGCGACGAGATCGTCTCCGTGCGCGGCGACGCCGGCGATTCCTTCAGCCGCGGCCACATCTGCCCGAAGGCGGTGGCGCTCATCGACGTGCACAACGATCCGGACCGATTGCGAGGCCCCGTGCGCCGCGTCGGCGCGGAGTGGAAATCGATCTCCTGGGACGAAGCCTTCGAGCTGGTCGCAAGACGATTCGCGGAGGTCCAGCAGGCGCACGGCCCGAACTCGTTGGGCGTCTATCTCGGGAATCCCAACGCGCATCACGTCGGCAGCATCCTGAACGGACCGGCGCTCCTTCGCGCGCTGCGCACGCGCAACCGATTCTCCGCGACCTCCGTCGACCAGCTCCCGCAGCACGTCGCCTGCCACGCGATGTACGGGCACCTCTTCATGTTCCCGATTCCCGACGTGGACCACACCGCGTATTGGCTGATCCTCGGCGCGAATCCCATCGCATCGAACGGCAGCATCATGACCGTGCCCGACGTGGCGAAGCGGCTGAAGGCGATTCGCGACCGCGGCGGAAAGGTCGTCGTGATCGATCCGTGCCGGACCGACACGGCGGAGGCGGCCTCACGGCATCACTTCATTCGTCCCGGCACAGACGCCGCGTTCCTCGTCGCCCTGGTGAACGCCGTGCTCGAGCTGGGTCCGCCACGCGTCGAGCGATACGGCGACCGGCTGGAGGGCCTCGATCGCGCCATCGCGGCGCTCCGTACTTTCGGAGTCGAGCGGGCGGCGTCTGCGACGGGAATTCCCGCGGCGGACATACGAACCATCGCGAAGGAGTTTCGCGACGCGCATGGCGCCGTCGCGTACGGACGCGTGGGCCTGTGCACGCAACCGTTCGGCACGACGTGCCAGTGGCTCATCCAATTGCTGAACCTCGTGACCGGCAACCTCGACGCGGTGGGCGGAGCGATGCTCACGGCGCCCGCGGTGCCGATGACCGGTCCCGGGACGAGGCCCGGCGGATTCGGAACCTTCAAGGCGCGGGTCTCGGGGCACAACGTCTTCAGCGGCGAGCTGCCCGCGGCCTCGATGGCCGAGGAGATCGAGACGCCCGGCGAAGGCCAGGTGCGGGCGATGCTGACAATCGCGGGCAATCCGGTGTCGTCCACTCCGAACGGGCGGCGCCTCGATCGCGCCCTCGCGAGCCTCGAGTTCATGGTGGCGATCGACATCTACGTGAACGAGACCACGCGCCACGCGCACGTGATCCTGCCGCCCGCCTCCATGCTGTCGCACGAAAACTACGACGCGGTGTTCAATGCGTTCGCGGTGCGCAACGTCGCGCGCCACAATCCGGCCGTGTTCCCCAAGCCCGAAGGCGCGCTCTACGACTGGGAGATCTACAACGGCATCGCAACCGCGTACGCGAAAGCCGCCGGAGTGGAGTACAAGGCGATGCCAAATCCCATGGCGATCGTCGAGGCGGGACTGCGCATGGGACCCTACGGCAAGACGCTCTCGATGGACGCGCTGAAGGCCGCGCCGCACGGCGTGGACCTGGGGCCGCTCGCGCCCTCCCTGCTCGACCGTCTCGAAACGCCGGATCGGAAGATCCACTGCGCGCCCGAGGCGTTCGTCGCCGACCTCGCGCGCGTGGAGAAAGCGCTCGTGTCGCAGGCGCCCACGGCGGGCTCCTTGCTGCTCGTGGGACGGCGCCACCTGCGCAGCAACAATTCCTGGATGCACAACGCCCATCGGCTCGTGAAGGGCCCGCGGCGCGACCAGTTGTGGATCCATCCCGACGACGCGTCGCGCCACGAGATCGCCGACGGGGAGGACGTGGTGCTGGGATCGCGCGTGGGCGAGATTCGCGTCACGGCGAAGGTCACGGACCGCGTGATGCCGGGCGCGGTATCCCTGCCGCACGGTTTCGGCCAGAAACGCGACGGCGTGCGCCTGTCCATCGCCACGACGCTGCACGGCGCGAGCTACAACGACGTCGCGGACGAGGCGGCGATCGATCCGCTCTCGGGCAACGCCGCGCTGAACGCGCTGCCGGTCTCGGTCCGCAAGGCCGCCGGATAGCGCCCGCCTCCGGAGTAAAATCGGCGCGATGAAACGAATCGCGCTCGGCCTCGCCACGTTACTGTTTGTCACCGCGCACGCCGCGGAGCCCTTGAAGACTTTCCGCTACGCGTGGCCCATCGCGGAGACGACTTTCGATCCGCAGAAGATCATCGACCTCTACTCGAACATCGCCAACAACGCAATGTTCGACACGCCGCTCAAGTACGACTATCTCGCGCGGCCGCTCAAGCTCATCCCCAGCACGCTGACGGCCCTCCCGGAGATCACCGACGGCGGCCGCACACTCACCATGCACGTGAAGCCGGGCATCTACTTCGCCGACGATCCGGCGTTCGGGGGCAAGAAGCGCGAACTGGTCGCCGAGGACTACGTGTACTCGATCAAGCGGCTGCTCGATCCCAAGCTCGCCGCGCCCCTGCTTTCTGAAGTCGAGGGCTACATCGTGGGCGTCGACGAGGCGCTCGCCAAGGCGCGCAAGGCCAACCACCTCGACTATGACGAGCCCATCGAGGGGCTGAGGGCGCTCGACCGCTACACGTGGCAGATCAAGCTCACGGGCCCGATCTACGTGTGGATCTACAACCTGGCCGACTGCCGCATCGCTTGCGCGGTCGCGCGCGAAGTCGTGGAGAAGTATGGCAACGACGTGGGCGCGCACCCCGTGGGAACGGGCCCGTACCGACTTACCTTCTGGAAGCGCTCGTCGAAGATGGTCTTCGAGAAGAACCCGGCATTCCGCGAGGAGTACTACGACGCGCAACCGAACGCGGACGACACCGAGGGGCAGGCGCTCCTCGCGCGATTCAAGGGCCGGCGCCTGCCGATGGTGGACCGCATCGAGGTCTACATCATCGAGGAATCGCAGCCTCGCTGGCTCTCGTTCCAGAACGAAGAGATGGACATGATCTTCCAGGTCCCCTTCGAGTTCGCAAACATCGCGATGCCCAACAACAGGATCGCGAAGAACCTGGAGCGCCGCGGGATCCAGATGAGGCAGGTCCCGGCCCTCGACCTCACGTACACCTACTGGAACATGAAGGACCCCGTGGTCGGGGGCTACACGCCGGATAAGATCGCGCTTCGCCGCGCCATGTCTCTCGCTTACCGGGTCCAGGACGAGATCGTGATCGTTCGCAAGAACCAGGCGATCCCGGCGCAGGCGCCCTATAGCCCCGACGTGGCGGGCTACGACCCGAATTTCCACACCACGGCCAACGAGTACAACATCGCGAAGGCCCGGGCGTTGCTCGACATGTTCGGCTATGTCGATCGGGACGGGGACGGCTGGCGCGAAACCCCTGAGGGCAAGCCGCTCGTGATTGTCTTCAGCTCGACACCTGCTGCGACGGACGTCCAGATCGACGAGTTGTGGAAGCGAAGCCTCGACGACCTCGGCATCCGCATGGAGGTCCACAAGGCCAAGTGGCCCGACCTCATGAAAGAGTCCCTCGCAAGCAAGCTCATGATGTGGCAACTGGGAGGCGCCGCCTCGGCGCCCGATGCGGATACGTGGCTCTCGTCGCTCTACGGCCCCAATGCGGGCGAGAAGGGCAACCAGGCCAACTTCGACCTTCCCGAGTACAACCGCCTCTACGAGAAGTCCCATGTGATGCCCGATTCGCCCGAGCGTACGAAGCTCTACCAGCAAATGGCGAAGATCGTCGTGGCCTACGCGCCGTGGAGGATCAACACCAACCGCATCCTGACGGACATGTGGTACCCGCAGGTCGTGGGCTATCGTCGCCCGCCGATCAACAGTGACAACTTCTGGATGTACATCGACATCGACACCACCAAAGAAAAAGGGGCTCCGAGGAGCCCCTGAAAGGTCGAGTAACGACCTGGGGTCTCGCGTTACTTGAATCCGAAGTGGATATTCAGGTACACGAAGCGCGCGCGCGCATCGTAGTTGTTGGGGTCGAATCCGGCCTGGAAGCTCACGTTCTGGTTGGTCGCCGGCGGGTTCGTGTCGAGGAGGTTCTTCACGCCGAGCGTGAGCGCCCAGTTCTTGAAGCCCGTGTACTGCCCCTGCAGGTCCCACAGCGACATCGAGCTCACGCGGCGCGTATTGGTGCCGTCCGGCCCCGGGTTCACGTCGACGTAGCTCGACATGAACGTGTTCGCGAGCGTCGCGGCCCACGATCCCGAATCCCACGAGAATGCGCCGTAGCTCTTGAAGCGGGGCAGCACACCCGGAACCACGGCGCCGAACTGGTTCGAGACGAAGCCCGTGAATGCCGGGTCCGGCGGCGGGTTCTGCGTGTCGTTGCGCGTGTAGTACGTCCCGGAGACGTCGAACCGCACGCGGCCCCACGTCATGCGAGGCCACTTGTAATGCGCCTCGAGGTCCCAGCCCTCGATGTGCACCGCGCCGATGTTGATGTTGGTCTGGTCGATCGCCAGGATGCGTCCGGGCAAGTTGGGAAAATTCGGATCGACCGGGCCGCGCGTCACCAGGTTTCCGTAGAGGTCCAGGTTGCCCAGGATCGTCGGGTACGGGATGCCCGTATTGATGACATCGCGCAGGCGGATCTTGAAGTAGTCCGCGGACAGCGACAGCTGGTTGGTGGGCTCGAACACGAAACCCGCCGTGACGTTCTCGGACTGCTCGGGCTTGAGGTGCGGGTTGCCACCCACAGTCGTCGTGAACTGCGTGTTGCAGTCGAGGCCCTGGTCGTTCGTCACCGGGCATCGGACCGGGTCGGAGATGCCTGGCGCGGTCAGGTTTGCAACCTGGGGCGCGAACATCTGGTAGAGCGTCGGCGCCAGGAAGCCCGTGCCGTAGGAAGCGCGCAGGAGCAGCTCCTTGCTCGGCTGGAAGCGCAGCGACGCTTTCGGATTGTTGGTGCGGCCGAAATCGCTGTAGTTGTCCGTGCGGATCGCGATGTTGGCTTCCAGGGTCTTCAGCAAGGGGATGTTCAGCTCCGCATACAAAGCCGTGTCGTCGCGGCTCGCATGCGTGTCGTTGAACGCGCCGCCGAAGCCGGACACGTCACCCGTGCGCAGCACCGGGTTATAGAACTGGTCGAACTTCTCCTTGCGGTACTCCGCGCCCAGGGCGAGGGCGAGCGGGCCGTTGGCCATCTGCCAGATCTCGCTCGAAGCCTGGGCCGTGAAGGCGCCCGTCGAGGCCTCGCCGTGGAACGTCTCGCCATTGAAGTTCGCAGCCTGCACCGCCTGCATGACGGCATCCGTGTTGGGCCCGAAGAGGTTCACCGAGCCGTTGTTCAGGATCGGAAGGACGTGGGAGTACAGCGGGAAGCCGCCGTTCAGGACGTCCTTCACTTTGCCGTCGGCATAGTTGTAGGCGAAGTCCATGTCCCAGCTGCCGATGGAACCCTTCACGCCGCCGACCAGCTGGTAGCCGTCGTTGGTATCGGTCGTATCGCGATTGCCGCTCAGCACTGCGCGATAGCGCACGTCCAGCACCTGGCCGTTGACGCCGGCGGCGATGGCCGCGGCCGTCGGATAGAAGGGCTGGCCGGGGCTCACCGTGACGCTCGCCGGGATGTCGCCGTTCACGCCGTAGAAGACGACGCTCGAGAGCGGGACCGGCTGGATGATGTAGTGGTTCTCGTCCCTCGAATAGAGCGCCGTGCCGTAGGCCTGCCAGTCCCTGCTAATCTGGAACTTGACCTGGCCGAAGAAGTTGGTGTTCTTCGTATCCGGGATGCTCTCCACGCCCGGCGCTCCGGACGGGTTGAAGAAGCAACGCGTGTGGCTGATGTCCGGATAGAACGTCGCGTAGGGTCCCGTGCAGTTTGCGGTCCCGGCGGTCTGGCCGATGCCGCCCGTGGTTACGTTGCCCGGGAACGTGTTGCTGGAAAGCGTGTTGAGGCCCAGGTCCGCGCGATAGGCGGTGTTGGAAAAATCGCGGTCCTTCTGCAGCAGGTTGTGCTGGTCGGTGTACTGGGCCGACATGAAGACGTTGTAGCGGTCCTTGTTCAAGTCGCCAAAGCCCAGCGCCCCGCTGTACTTCTCCTGCTTGCCGCCGCCGGTGCGGGTGGGCGTTCCTGCGAAGATGTCGGCCTCGGCGCCGCGGTAGTCGGACCGCACGATGAAGTTGATCACGCCTGCGATCGCATCGGAGCCGTACACGGCCGACGCGCCGTCCTTCAGCACTTCCACGCGCTCGATCGCCGCGAACGGGATCACGGCCAGGTTCACGCCCTGCACGCCGTTCACCTCGCCCGCGAAGCCGTTCACGCGCTTGCCATTTATAAGGACCAGCGTGCGCCCACCGGTGAGGCCGCGAAGGTTCGCCGTCTGCGCCGAGAAGGTCGTCACGCCGATCGTGCTGCTGGAGAGCACGCTTCCCACGCTCGCGTTGGCGCCCACCAGCTGCAGCAGCTCCATCGCGTTCGTGGCGCCCGAGCGGTTGATGTCTTCCCTGGTAATGACGGTTACCGGGAGGGCGGTCTCGCCCTCGACGCGCTTGATGTTGGAGCCCGTGACCTCGATGCGCTCCTTGCTGGCCGGTGTCTCGGCCTGCTGCGCGAAGGCCGGCGCTGCGAATGCCCCGGCGGTCGCGACGGCGATCGCGGTCCTCATGGTGACGGATCGATTCCCTCTTTTCATGTGCTCTTCCCCTTGGTTTTATCTTGGTCAGCGTTCGAATCTCGTGACGCCGCGACAGGTGTGGCCGCGGCAACAGTGAATCGACACTAGCAGGGCCGTGACGGCCGAATGGTTGCAATTACAACCGGCAGGGTTACTTTGTGTTACCCGCGGGGAATGGCGTTGCGAGCGCGCGACGCTTCTGTAGTTGTAGATGCACCCACTCTGTTACTCGGGGTTACGCAACCCGCTTCGGACGTTTCCGGGAATTGCGGCAGGTTGCGGCGCGGGGAGCGTGGCAAAAGAAAAAGGGGCCTTGCGGCCCCTTTACGGTGTTGCGTGCAGCTTGGTTGTTATTTCCAGCCGTACCCAAGCTGGACGTACACGAAGCGCGCGCGCGCGTCGTAGTACGACGGGTCGTAGCCCACGTTGAACGTGTTCTGCTGGTTGGTCTGCGGCGGGTTGGTATCGAAGAGGTTCTTCACGCCCAACGTGATCGTGACGTTCTTGATACCCGTGTATTGCCCCTGCAGGTCCCACAGGCTCATGGAGCTCGCCTTGCGCAGGTCGTTGTTCAGGTCCGTCTGCCAGTCCGTATATGACGACTGGAAGGTGTTGGCGAGCGTGGTGCTCCACGGGCCTGAGTCGAGGGACACGGCCGCGTAGTGTTTCCAGCGCGGGATCACGCCAACGACCACTGAGCCGAAGGCATTGCTCACGTTGCCGGTGTAGCTTCCGTCCAGGTTCTGGAAGTCGTAGCGGGTGTAGTACGTGCCCGCCACGTCGAACCGAACGCGACCCCACGACTGGCGCGGCCACTTGTAGTGCGCCTCGAGGTCCCAGCCCTCGATGTGCGTGTCGCCGAGGTTGATGTAGGTCTGCTGGATCGTCGTGATCCGGCCGGGCAGGCCACTCGGCTCGGTCGGGGCACGCGTGATCAGGCCGTAGAACTGCGGGTCTCCCAGGATCGTGGTGACCGGGACGCCGTTGGTGATGGCTTCGGTCAGGCGGATCTTGAAGTAGTCGGCCGACATCGACAGCGCGTTGATGGGCTCGAACACGATGCCGAACGTCGCCTGCTCCGACTTCTCGGGCTTCAGCTGCGGGTTGCCGCCGAAGGTGACCGGGAACTGCGCGTTGCAGTCGAGGGTGTTGTCGTGCGTGATCGGGCAACGCAGCGGATCGTTCAGGCCCGTGCTCGACAGGCCGGCCGTCTGCGGAGAGAACAGTTGGTAGAGCGACGGCGCGAGGAAGCCCTTGCCGTAGGAGCCGCGCAGCAGCACGCTTTGAGACGGCTGGAAGCGCAGGCTCACCTTCGGGTTGGTGGTGGTGCCGAAGTCGCTGTAGTGGTCGCTGCGGATCGCCGCGTTCAGCTCCAAGGTCTTCAACAGCGGGACATTCACCTCGCCGTAGAACGCGCTCACGTCGCGGCTGCCATGCACCGGGCCGGAGCTGCCGCCGTAGCCGGTGATGTCACCCGCCTCGTAGGCCGCCGAAGGCGTCTCGTCCAGGTTCTCGCGGCGCAGGTCGACACCGATGGCACCGGCCAGCGGACCGGCGGCCATGTCGAAGAGCTCCCCCGACAGCTTGGCGTTGAGCGCGCTCGTCTTGGCCTTGCCCGAGAACACGTCTTGGGCGTATTCGGCCGCCGAGTTGATGGCCGTGACCTGGTCGGCCGGCATGATGCCGACCACGTTGTAGTTGCCGCTGTTGAGCAGCGGCAGCAGCTTCGAGTACTGGAAGAAGCCGCCGTTCGTGTGCTCGACCACCTTGCCTTCGGAGTACGAGTACGACAGGTCCGCATCCCAGCGCGAGGCGATCGTGCCCTTGATGCCACCGGTGATCTGGTAGCCGGTGTTGGTGTCGGTCGTGTCGCGCGGGCCGAGCGGAGTGGTCCGCCAGCGAACGTTCAGGGGCGTGCCGTCCACGCCTGCCGCGGCGGCCTGGGCGTGCGGGTAGTACTGGCTGGTCGGCTGGAGAAGGACCGTGGCGAGGTCAGTGCCCGTCGGGCCCCAGGTGATCGCGTTCGAGATCGGCGTGCCCTGGATCTTGAATTGGTTCTTGTCTTCGCTGTACAAGCCCGTGCCATAGAGCTGCCAGTCGCTGTTGATCTGGAACTTGCCCTGCACGAAGAAGTTGGCGAGCTTGTCGTCGGGGATCGACTCGACGCCGGCCTGGTGCGTCGGATCGAAGAAGCAGCCACCCAGCAGGGGCACGAAGACGTTGGTGTCGACCGGGCCGCAGCTCACGCCGGGCACCGAACCGAGGATGCCGATGTGGCCGGTGGTGATGTTGCCCGGATAGGTGTTGGACGACCCCGCGAAGCCACCGAGCTGGAGGAACTTGTTGGTGGAATCGTCGGAGAAGCTGCGATCCCTCTGGTCGAGCGATTTCTGGTGCGTGTAGGACGCGCTCGCGAAGACGTTGTAGCGGTCCTTGTTGAGATCACCGAAGCCGAGGGAGGCGTCGATTTTCTGCTGGTCGCCGCCGCCGCTGCGGGTCGGCTTGCCGTAGTAGACGTTCACCTCGCCACCACGGTAGTCGGAGCGCAGGATGAAGTTGATCACGCCCGCGATGGCATCGGAACCATACACGGCCGACGCGCCGTCCTTCAGCACTTCCACGCGCTCGATCGCCGAGAACGGGATGATCGCGAGGTTCACGCCCTGCACGCCCTGGATCTCGCCGGCGAATCCGTTGACGCGCTTGCCGTTGATCAGCACCAGCGTACGGCCGCCTTGCAGGCCGCGCAGGTTAGCCGTCTGCGCCGACAGCGTCGTGGCCCCAATGGTGCTCGTGAGGGCCACGCTGCCTTGCGAGGCGTTGGCCGAAATCAGCTGCAGCAACTCCATCGGCGAAGTGGCGCCGCTCTTGTCGATCTCTTCCCGCGAAATCACGGTGACGGGAAGCGCAGTTTCCCCTTCCACGCGCTTGATGCTCGATCCCGTGACCTCGATGCGCTCCTTGGAGGCGGGCTTGTTCGGGTCCGTGGTTTGTTGGGCAAGTGCGCTCGTTACGGTCAATCCGGACGACGCAAATGCGAAGGCCCCCGCCACCGCAATGGCGAGCGTGTTCTTTCTGCGATTCATTTTTTATCCCCAGGTGTTTTGTTTCGGCTTCGAGAAAGTAATCAGCGTGAAATGGACCGTCAACGGAATTCGGCAAACCGGCCCGCGGGGCGTTGCCTATCCGCAACCGCCCCATTCCTAGTGGTGAAACAACACCAAGATTCTTGGAATCCGCTATCCGTTGCGGGCGGGAGGCCGCCCGGTGCTGATCTCCGCCAACATGCGGTTCAGGACGCGAATGGTGAGGTCGGCGCCGGCGATCAGCTCGACCAGCCGCTCGGCGCGCTTCGACAGGCGGCGCACCTCGGGAGCGACCCTCGTATCGTCCAATGCGACGATCCGGTCGTCTCCGTGGATCTGCATCCACAGGTGGACTTCTTCGGCGGGCACGCCGAGCTCGTCGGCGGCCTTCTCGGGCGTAGCCTCGCCCGCGCGGATCCGCTCGATCGCGTCGAGGCGGTCTCCCAGGTGAATGTGGCGATGGCGCCTATTCATCGATTTCGATTCCGCTTCCGCGGATCCCCAGCTTGTCCTTGAGAATGGCGACCTCGAGCGTCCTTTGCCCGAGGAGCCGCTCGAGATTGCGCACCTGCAGCTTCAGGTCCGCGATCTCGCCTTCTTCGGGCCGCGCCTGCGCCGGAGCCGTGAGGTCCGCGCCGATGACGTCGCGATACACCTTGCGCCAGTAATAGAGGACGTTCAGCGCGATCTGGTGGCGCTTCGCGACGTGCGCGGCGGACATGCCCGGCATCATCGACTCGCGGACGATGGCTATTTTCTCCGAGAGGCTCCGGCGATGTCGCTGGCCGCGGGGCCCTGCATTCGGAACTTTCAATTCTTCTGCCCCCGAACGTCATCCCAAACTCGATCCCTCATGTGCGGCGGCTCTTCAATCGGCTACGCCGCCGAACACGGACGAGGCTAGCATCGCCGTCTCTTGCAAAGGCTTCGGCAGGGTTGCCGTCTGTTACATGTTGTTCACCTTTGTTGATGGCACGTTGCAGGGAAAGACACGCCCGCGAGCGGGAAACGGTGCTTTCGTGTAGAATGTGTGGCTGGGCGATATCGGTGTCTCATCCGGTTGGCATCGATGCCCGGCGCGGTCCCCAAGGGGCGCGACAAAGCGGCGAAGGGACAATCCCCGCCGATCCTTCAAGCAAAGAAATTTCGTCTGCCTGAACCGGTTTCGAGGGCGTGAGCCATCGCGGGCCGATCATTCAGGAGATCACAATCAGTACGTCCTTCGAAAGCCTCGGGCTCATGCCCGAGCTGCTTCGCGCTGTCGCGGAGCAGGGTTACACCGAACCTACCCCCATCCAGGCGCAAGCCATCCCCCTCGTGCTGTCGGGCCGCGACCTTCTCGGCGCCGCGCAGACCGGCACCGGCAAGACCGCGGGCTTCACCCTTCCCCTGCTGCAGCGCCTGGCACCCCTCGCCACGAAGAGCTTTTCGCCCGCGCTGCATCCGGTGCGCTGCCTGATCCTCACGCCCACGCGTGAGCTCGCGATCCAGGTGCACGACAGCGTGAAGACGTACGGCAAGCACGTGCCGCTCCGTTCGTTCTGCGTGTACGGCGGCGTGAACATCAATCCCCAGATCGAGGAGCTCAAGCGCGGCGTCGAGATCCTCGTGGCCACGCCGGGCCGGCTGCTCGACCTCGTGGGCCAGAAGGCGGTGAACCTCGGCAAGGTCCAGATCCTGGTCCTCGACGAAGCCGACCGCATGCTCGACATGGGCTTCATCCCGGACATCAAGCGGATCATCGCGCTGCTTCCGGCCGCGCGGCAGACGCTGCTCTTTTCCGCCACGTTCTCCGACGAGATCCGCAAGCTCGCCACGCAGTTCCAGAAGGACCCGGCGAAAGTCGAGGTGGCACGGCGCAACGAGCCGATCGCGCTGGTCACGCAATACGTCCACATGATCGACGCGAACCGCAAGCGCGAGCTCCTCTCCCACCTCGTGAAGAAGAACGACTGGGCGCAGGTGCTCGTATTCACCAAGACCAAGCACGGCGCCAACCGGCTCGCCTCGCAGCTGCAGAAGGATCACATCAACGCCGATGCGATCCACGGCAACAAGAGCCAGAACGCCCGCATTCGCGCGCTGGAGGATTTCAAGGAAGGCAAGGTGAAGGTCCTGGTCGCGACCGACATCGCCGCGCGTGGCCTCGACATCGAGGAGCTTCCGCACGTGGTGAACTTCGACCTGCCCCACGTTCCCGAAGACTACGTGCACCGCATCGGGCGCACGGGCCGCGCCGGCTCCACGGGCGAAGCGCTTTCCCTGGTCTGCGGCGAGGATCGTCCCCTGCTCGCTGCGATCGAGAAGCTC